>NC_022438.1:671604-1343209 GCF_000470775.1 Leifsonia xyli subsp. cynodontis DSM 46306 | reverse complement strand
GACTCGATCGAGTGGATGTCGCGCCACCTGAACCACCGCGAGAACGTCATCCTCTCGCTGCACCCGCACAACGACCGCGGCACCGCCGTCGCCGCCGCCGAACTCGGCTATCTGGCCGGCGCGGACCGGATCGAGGGCTGCCTGTTCGGCAACGGCGAGCGCACCGGCAACGTCGATTTGGTCACACTGGGCGTCAACCTGTTCACGCAGGGCATCGACCCGCAGATCGACCTCAGCGACATCGACCACATCAAGCGCACCGTCGAGCACTGCAACCAGCTGCCCGTCGGGGAGCGCAGCCCCTGGGGCGGCGATCTGGTCTTCACCGCCTTCAGCGGCTCCCACCAGGACGCGATCAAGAAGGGCTTCGAGGCGATGGCCGCCCAGGCCGAGCGGGAGGGTGTGGACGTGGACGACCTGGTCTGGGCCGTCCCCTACCTGCCGATCGACCCCAAGGACCTCGGCCGGAGCTACGAAGCCGTCATCCGGGTGAACTCGCAGTCCGGCAAGGGCGGCGTCGCCTACCTGCTGAAGAACGACCACGCGCTCGACCTGCCCCGCAAACTGCAGATCGAGTTCTCCGGTGTCGTCCAGGCCAAGACCGACGCCGAGGGCGGCGAGGTGACCAGCAACGAGATCTGGGCGATCTTCCAGGACGAGTACCTGCCCGCGCCCGAGACCGAACCCGACGCCAAGTGGGGCCGTTTCGAACTCGGCAGCACGTCCACCACGAACGAGAACGGAGACCACGTCACTCTCGCCGTGACGCTCCGCGACGGCGAAACGGTGTCGAAGGCCACCGGCGAAGGCAACGGACCGATCGCGGCGTTCTTCGACATCCTGAACGCCCGCGGCATCAATGTGCATCTCTACGACTACTCGCAGCACGCACTCTCCGCGAGCGAGTCAGCGACCGCCGCCGCCTATGTCGAGGTGAATGTGGACGGCCATCGTCTCTGGGGCGTCGGCATCGACGCGGACACGACCACCGCGTCCTTCAAGGCCGTCATCTCGGCCGTGAACCGCTCTGTCCGCGCCGCCTCGTCCTGCGCCCCGGCTGAGCTCGTCGGAGCCTGAGCCCGCCGCCCCATCCCCGCCGCGTGGCTCCGTGGTTCTGTGGGAAAGGGAGGAGTTTCCAGCCCCACCGGCCGCAAACTCCTCCCTTTCCCCACATCCCCGCATTTCCCACGCCGATCTCCTCCCTTTCCGATCGCGTCGGGAACGGAGGAGATCCGGGCCCGATGAGAGCGTCGGGCAGGGAAGGGCGGAGTACACGGACGAGATGGGCGGAAAGTCCTCCCTTTCCCACAGAACCACGGAGCCACGGGCCGGGGAGGCGGGGTCAGTCTGCGAGGTGGTCAGGCTTCTCGATGCGGTAGCGGGGGATAGCGCCGGTGTCGGTCCGGTCGAGGGTGCGCTGGGCGCTCGGGCGGCGGCCGAAGGCCATCCACCGCGGCGGCTGGATTCGGCCAAGTTCGCGCTGTTCGGGCAGACTCCAGCCGAATCTCACAGCCAGCAGCCGGATGACGAGGGTCACGACGACGCACACGAGCGCGGCGATACTCGGCGGCACCGCCAGGTCGACCAGCACGACGAGCACCACCGTGCCGGCGCCGGCCGCGACCGCGTAGAGTGATCCGACGTGCATGAGAGCGATCGGGAGGTTCAGCAGCACATCGCGCAGGATGCTGCCGCCGACCGCCGAGACCACGCCGACGAACGCAGCCGGCACCTTCGGCAGCCCGAGCGAGAGCGCCTTCGTCGCGCCGATTGCGCCGAAGAGGCCGATGGTGAGCGCGTCGAGGAAGGTGATGACCGGATCGAGGCGGCGGAAGAGCCGAACCAGCAGCATCCCGGCCAACGCCGAGACGACAGTGGCGATCAGGTACCAGTTCGACTGGAGGGCCACCGGATTCACGTTCAGCAGCAGATCGCGCAGCAGACCGCCGCCGATACCGGTCGCAACGCCGATGATGGCCACGCCGAGCAGGTCGATGCGGCGATCGCGGAAGCCGGAGGCGAACATCGCGCCCTGCAGGCTGCCGACGCCGACGGCCACCAAATCGCCCCAGAGCGGGATCGAAAGGGCGTCGGTTGTCACCTGTCACTTATATCACGCGGGATACTGGATGCGTGCCTGTCTACCGTGATGAAGCCGTCGTGCTCCGTACCCACAAGCTGGGGGAAGCCGACCGGATCGTCACCATGCTCAGCAGGCAGCACGGCAAGATCCGTGCCGTGGCGAAGGGTGTGCGGCGCACGGCGTCCCGCTTCGGCTCGCGGCTGGAACCGTTCATGGTGGCCGATGTGCAGCTGTACGAGGGCCGCTCCCTGGATGTCGTGACCCAGGCCGAGAGCATCGGGGCGTACGGCGCTGCGATCGCCGAGGACTACGCAAGCTACACGGCGGCGAACGCGATGGCGGAGGCCGCCGATCGACTGACGGACGCCGAGGCGTCCCTACAGCAGTATCTCCTGCTCGTCGGCGCGTTGCGCTCTCTGTCCCGGGGCGAGCACGGCCCGGGCCTGACCCTCGACTCGTACCTGCTGCGCGCGCTGTCGCTCGCGGGCTGGGCGCCGAGCTTTCAGGACTGCTCGCGCTGTGGGCGTCCCGGCCCGCATCTGCAGGTCGTCGTGCAGCTCGGCGGTGTCGTCTGCCCGGACTGCGCGCCCCAGGGGGCGCCGCGGGTGGACGCTGCCACCATCGCGCTCCTCGGCGCGCTGCTGACCGGCGACTGGGAGGCGGCGGAGGCTGCCGGCGAGTTTGCCCGCGCGAAGGCGAACGGACTCGTCGCGGCGTACACGCAGTGGCACCTCGAGCGCGGGCTGCGCTCCCTCCAGCACCTCCAGACGGATCAACAGCGCACCGATCAGGACCACCAGAAGGCGAGCGGATGACTCCCCGGCCCTACACTCACAAGGACGCGGTCGAGTACCGCCCGCTCGACTGGACCGGCATCCACCCGCCGGCCTTCCCCCGGACGGCGATCCCCGAGCACATCGCGATCGTGATGGACGGCAACGGCCGCTGGGCGAACCGTCAGGGCCTCACCCGCATCGAGGGGCACCGCGCCGGAGAGGCAGCGCTGCTGGACGTGGTGGCCGGCGCCATCCAGGTCGGCGTCAAGCACCTCAGCGTCTACGCGTTCTCGACCGAGAATTGGAAGCGCTCGCCCGACGAGGTCCGCTTTCTCATGGGTTTCAACCGCGAGGTGCTGCACCGCCGCCGCGACCAGCTGAACGAGTGGGGTGTGCGCGTCCGCTGGGCCGGACGCAAGCCCCGGCTGTGGTCGTCCGTGATCAAAGAGCTGCAGTACGCCGAGCGGCTCACGGCGAGCAACGATGTCCTGACGCTGACCATGTGCGTCAACTACGGGGGCCGGACCGAGATCGCGGACGCTGTGCGCTCCATCGCCGAGGAGGTCGCCGCGGGCCGGCTGAAACCGTCCGCCGTGGGGGAGAAGACCATCCAGCGTCACCTCTACCTCCCCGACACGCCCGATGTCGACCTCTTCGTGCGCAGTTCGGGGGAGCAGCGGACGAGCAACTTCCTGCTCTGGCAGAGCGCCTACGCCGAGATGGTGTTCCTCGACAGACTCTGGCCGGACTTCTCCCGCACCGATCTGTGGGAGGCGATCGAGCTGTTCGCGAGGCGCAGCCGGCGTTTCGGCGGTGCGATCGACACACCGACGAAGGAATAGCCGCACCGCTCACGGATGTTGCATCGTCCGTGAGCGAACCCCTCAAGATCCAGATCTGGTCCGACATCGCCTGCCCGTGGTGCTACATCGGCAAGCGGATGTTCGAAGCGGGCAGCGACCTGTTCTCCGCTGCGGGCGGGGGCCGCGGAGTCGAGGTGGAGTACCGTTCCTTCGAGCTCTCGCCCGACACGCCGGTGGACTTCGACGGCAGCGAGGCCGACTTCCTCGCGGGTCACAAAGGCATCCCGGCCGCTCAGGTCCAGCAGATGCTGGAGCGGGTGACCGGTGTCGCGGCCTCGGTCGGGCTGGATTACGACTTCGACGCTCTGAAGCACACGAACACCGTCCGGGCGCATGAACTGCTGCACTTCGGGAAGGCGCAGGGCAAGCAGCGGGAACTGGTTGAGCGACTGTTCCGCGCTTATTTCGTCGAAGGCCGTCATGTCGGCCGCGCTGAGGACCTCGCCACTCTCGCCGCCGAGGTCGGGCTCGACCGTGCGGCGGCTCTGGCCGCGCTGGAGTCAAGCGAGTTCCGGGAGGCGGTGCGCGTCGACCAGGCGGTCGCGAGAGAGTACGGGATCACCGGCGTGCCGTTCTTCGTGATCGACGGAAAGTACGGCGTGTCGGGAGCGCAGGGCACCGCGGCGTTCGCCCAGGCGCTGGAGCAGGCCTGGACCGAGCGCACGGCGGCGACGGCGTGAGCGGGCCGGAGCCGGTCGCCCCACTGATCCCGCTCGGCATCGCAGACGCTGCCGTCTGCGATGGCGACGGCTGCGAGATTCCGGGCTACTCCGGGTCTGTGATGTCCGTGACAGTCGCGTCGAACGCCGCCAGGAGAGCGTCGGAGTCCACGAAGAGCGAATAGCCGTGGGCCCCAGCGCCCATCGACACGGTGCGGCCCCGGATACTGGCGTCCGCGACGACCGGCCACGCGGTGACACTTCCGAACGGGGTGATGGTGCCGCGCTCGTACCCGGTCGCGGCCAAGGCGACGGAGGCCTCCGGCAGCCGTAGCTTGTTGACGCCCAGGAGCCCGCGCAGCTTGGGCCAGGAGATCTTCCGTCCGCCGGGGACCAGCGCGAAGACGAAAGCGCCATCGCTGCGCTTGACCACCAGCGTCTTCACGATGTCGGCGGGGCGGAGCCCGAGCAGCCTGGCGGCTTCGTCGAGGCTCCGGGCGGCGGGACGCTCGACGATGCGGATCGGCACGCCGCGGGCGACGGCGTCGGTCTCGACGCGGCGGCGGCCCTCGCTCGCGGCAGCCTCCTCCACCGATTCAGCATCCCGCGGGTTGTCCACAGATTCCGGGCTCTCGGCCATAGCTCAGCACGCTTTCTGGGAGAATCGAAACAGATGTCCACCACTACTCTCACCCCCAGCGCCACTCTCCGCGGCGACACGCCCTCGGCCGGCGCTGCGGCGAAGCTGGCCATCGGCCCGCTCGAGCTCGATGTGCCGGTCGTGCTCGCGCCCATGGCCGGGATAACGAACACCGCGTTCCGGCGGCTGTGCCGCGAGTTCGGTGCCGGTCTGTATGTCAGCGAGATGATCACCTCGCGGGCGCTCGTGGAGCGCACGCCCGAGTCGCTGCGGCTGATCGCCCACCACGAGTCGGAGACGCCGCGCAGCATCCAGCTCTACGGGGTGGACCCGAAAACGGTGCGCGAGGCGGTCACGCTGCTGGTCGCGGAAGACCGCGCCGACCACATCGACCTCAACTTCGGCTGCCCGGTCCCCAAGGTGACGCGCAAGGGCGGGGGAGCGGCACTGCCGTGGAAGCTCGGGCTGTTCCGCGAGATCGTGGAGGGCGCGGTCGCAGCCGCGGAGGACATCCCCCTCACTGTCAAGATGCGCAAGGGCATCGACAGCGATCACCTGACCTATCTCGAAGCGGCGAGGGCGGCCGAGGGCGCGGGCGTGGCCTCGATCGCGTTGCACGCCCGCACAGCGGCCGAGTTCTACTCGGGGCACGCGGACTGGTCGGCGATCCGCACGCTCAAGGAGACGATCGCCGGCACGCCGGTGCTCGGCAACGGCGATATCTGGTCGGCGGCAGACGCCGTCCGCATGGTCGAGGAGACTGGATGCGACGGCGTGGTCGTCGGCCGCGGCTGCCTCGGCCGGCCCTGGCTCTTCGGAGACCTGGCTGCCGCTTTCAAAGCCCGGGCCGGCGAGCTGAGCGCGGACGAAGCGGCCTCGGCACAGGCGCGTCCGACCCTCGGAGAGGTCGCGGCCACCTTCCGGCGGCTCGCCGAGCTGCTGGTCGAGTTCTTCGACAGCGAGGAGCGCGGCTGCCGCGACATCCGGAAACACGTCGCCTGGTACTTCAAGGGCTATCCGGTCGGCGGCGACCTGCGAGCCGGTCTCGCCACAGTGGACACGCTGGCGCACCTCGATGACTTTCTCGCGACGCTGGACACAGACCAGGAGTATCCGGGGGAGGCAGCGGAAGGCCAGCGTGGGCGCGCCGGATCCCCCAAGCGTCCGACGCTGCCGGAGGGCTGGCTGAACAGCCGGGAACTCGACGTCGAAGGCCGGTTCGAAATCGCCGAAGCGGAGGCACACAACAGTGGTGGATAGCCGGGAGGCGGTGGCGGGCGCCACCCCCCAGACAGCGGCGGGGTACCGCGAGCACGATCGGGAGCGCTGGCTCCCGGAGCAGCACTCCAGCCGTCGCAGCGACTTCGCCCGCGATCGCGCCCGGCTGCTGCATTCGAGCGCGCTGCGACGGCTCGCGGCCAAAACGCAGGTGCTCAGCCCGACCGCTGGTCTCGACTTCGCCCGGAACCGGCTCACGCACTCGCTTGAAGTGGCGCAAGTCGGCCGCGAGCTCGCAACCAGCCTCGGCCTCGACCCCGATATCGTTGACACCGCCTGTCTCGCACACGACATCGGGCATCCCCCCTTCGGCCACAACGGCGAACGGGCGCTCAACGCGTGGGCGGCGGATATCGGCGGTTTCGAAGGCAACGCCCAAACCCTGCGTCTGCTCACCCGGCTGGAACCCAAGATGTTCGGCCGGGACGGCCATCCCTTCGGCCTCAACCTGACACGCGCGAGCCTCGACGCGAGCTGCAAGTATCCGTGGCCGGCGACCTCGTCGGTGCCAGACCCGAGCGGGCGCGCCAAGTTCGGCTTCTACACCGATGATCGCGCGGTGTTCGCGTGGCTGCGCGACGGCGCTCCCGACCGGCAACGGTGCATCGAAGCGCAGGTCATGGACCTCTCCGATGACATCGCATATTCGGTGCATGACTTCGAGGATGCCGTGGTCAACGGCTCCATCGACGTCGCCGCGCTCGGCAGCAGAGTGGACCACGACGACCTCGTCCGCTCGATGTACGAGTGGATCGGCGGGGAGTTCAGCCACGATGAGCTCATCGCCGCCTTCGACCGGCTCGACAACCTCGATATCTGGCTGGACGGCTGGGATGGCAGCCGCCGCTCGCAGGCGCGTCTCAAGAATCTGACCAGCCAGCTCATCGGACGCTTCGCCCACGCCGCCGTCCACGCGACGAGGGCGGCGGCCGGTAGCGCCGAACTCCTCCGGTTCGGGGCCGATGTGGTGGTGCCGAGGGACATCTGGGCGGAGATCGCGGTGCTCAAGGGGATCGTGGCGACGTTCGTGATGTCGCACAACACGCGGCAGCCGATCTACGCGCAGCAGCGCGAGATCCTGTCGACGCTCGCCGATCTGCTGTACGCTCAGGGCCCGGCAGCCCTCGACGCCGGATTCCAGGAAGACTGGCGGCTCGCCGCCACCGACGCTGAGCGCAAACGCGTCGTGGTCGACCAGGTCGCGAGCCTCACCGACCAGTCCGCTCTGAGCTGGTTCGACCGTCTCGCGCAGCGCTGAGAACGCGACGCGCGAGTCGCAGGCTTGAAACCTCGCCCCCGGTGCAGAATGCTGGGAGCATGCGCATCGAGGGAGACGAATGAGCACGCCGCAACCGCCGTTGGACGACGATCACCAGCCCGGCCCCACGACCGATGCCACGGAGGCCGCCGAAACCGGAGCGCCCGCGCCCGCAAAGCGCACGCCTCGCACGCCGGCCAAGAAGCCGACGGAAAAGACCAGCGCACCGGCGGGGAAGCCGGCGGCAGGCGCCGGGACGCCTGCGACGGAGATGCCCGCGAAGCGGACGCCAGCGCCCCGCAAACGTCCGCCGCGCACGACGCCGCCGGAGAAGGCGAGGAACACCGACGGCGAGGCCCCAGAGATCCTGGACGCCATGCTCGCGACAGCGCCCCCGCCCGCAGGCAGGGCCGCGGTGGCGGAGGCGGAGGCGGAAGACCGAAGCGCCGCCAGCGAGACGACTGCTTTGACCGCCGACGGCACCACTTTCACCGCTGACGCCCCCGGCTTTCCCAGCGATGCAGGCGCGGCTCGGTCGGATCCGCCGCAATCGGCCGGCGGACAGCCCGGCTACGGCCGCACCGTGAACGACTTCGCCGAGCGGCTGGAGGATTCGCGCTTCTTCTCGTCCCTGTTCGATTTCACCTTCACGTCCTATGTCACCCGCAAGCTCGCCGGCCCGGTCTATGTGGTCGGCCTCGTGCTCATCGGCCTCGGGATCGTGGTCGGGTTCTCGAACAGCCTGGGCATCGCGATCGGAACCCCCTCGCCGGTGGGAGCCTTCGTCTTCTTGCTGGGTGTGCTCGTGACGCTCGTCGCGGCCGTCCTGAGCGTGCTCCTGCTGCGGGTGACGATCGAGGTCTTCTGCGCGATCATCGAGATCGCGCAGAACACGAGGCCACACCACCGCCCTCCGCGCGAGTGAGGTCGGCGGGGCTCATTAGGATCGTCTTATGGCCGGCCGGATTCGACAGAGCGACATCGAAGAGGTCAAGGCTCGCACCAACATCGCCGACATCATCGGCGACTACGTCAGCCTGAAACCCGGCGGTGTCGGTTCGCTGAAGGGGCTGTGCCCGTTCCACGATGAGAGGAGCCCCAGCTTCAACGTGCGTCCCGGGGTCGGACGCTACCACTGCTTCGGCTGCGGCGAGGGCGGGGATGTGTACGAGTTCCTCGTGAAGCTCGACCATGTCTCCTTCACGGAAGCGGTCGAACGGCTCGCGGCCCGGATCGGCTTCGAGCTGCACTATGAGGAGGGCGGCGGCGGACCGCGCGAGTCCAGCGGGAACCGTGCGCGCATCCTGGCCGCCAACACAGCCGCCGAAGAGTTCTTCGCCGGGATGCTCGGCATGCCGGAGGCTGACCCGGGCCGCCGGTTCCTGGGAGAGCGCGGGTTCGATGCGATCGCCGCGCAGCGCTTCGGCGTGGGGTACGCGCCGAAGAGCTGGGACGAGCTGACGAACCATCTGCGCGGCAAGGGCTTCACCCCCGAGGAGCTGCTCGCGGCCGGGCTCGTCTCGCAGCGCGACCGCGGTGTCTACGACCGGTTCCGCGGCCGTCTGGTCTGGCCGATCCGGGATGTGACGGGCCAGACCATCGGCTTCGGCGCGCGCCGGCTGCTGGAGGACGACAATGGCCCGAAGTACCTGAACACGCCCGAGACACCGGTCTACAAGAAGACACAGGTGCTGTATGGGCTGGATCTCGCCAAACGGGACATCGCCCGGGACGATCAGGTCGTGGTGGTCGAGGGGTACACGGATGTGATGGCCTGCCATCTGGCCGGGATCACGACGGCGGTGGCGACCTGCGGCACCGCGTTCGGTGTGGACCACATCCAGACGATCCGTCGTGTGATGGGGGACGACTCCAGTAGCGGGTCGGTGATCTTCACGTTCGACCCGGACGCTGCCGGGCAGAAGGCCGCCGCGCGGGCATTCGGCGAGGAGCGGCGTTTCTCGGCGCAGACCTACGTCGCAGTCGGGCCGGACGGACTCGACCCGTGCGATCTGCGGCTCGCGAAAGGCGACGACGCTGTGCGGCGGATGATCGACGGCAAGAAACCCATGTTCGAGTTCATGATCCGGCAGGTTGTCGAACGGTACGACCTCGACTCGGTCGAGGGGAGGACGGCCGCCCTCCGAGCGGGCGCGCCGATCGTGGCGACCATCCGCGACCCCGCTTCGCAGAACGGCTACGCGCGGGAACTCGCCCGGCTGTCCGGCGCTGAGCTGCAGGACGCGCTCCGAGCGGTCCGCTCCGCGCAGCGCTCCGGCCGCGGCGAGCAGCAGAGCGACCAGCGCGCAGGGATGGCGGCCGTGCGGGAGTCCGCGCCGGCAGAGCCCATCGTGGTGGCCGACACCGCCCCGGCCGACCCGACGCAGCGCACCGAGCGGGAGAGCCTCATGGTGCTCCTCCAGCTGCCCGGGGAGGTCGGCGGCGAGCGCGCGGCCCGGGCGTTGCAGGTGCCCTTCGCGAACCCGACGCACGCGGTCATCCGCGATGCGATGGCCAGCCAGCTCGCGACGCTCGGACAACCGGGCTGGGTGGACCGCGTTCAGGCCGAAGTGCCGACGGCGTATGCGCCGACGGTCAACGCACTGGCGGTCGGAGCCCTGCACGCGGGGTCCGACCCGGGACGGTACGCCCGGTCTGTCCTGGACGGCCTGATCGACCGCGATCTGTTGCGCGAGAAGGCCGTGCTCACCGCACGGCTGGCGCGGACCGACCCACAGGACGCGGAGCACCGGCGCTCTCTGCAGATCGCCCTGGCGTCGATCGACAGCGAGCGGATGCGTCTTCGCAGCGATTAGCCGGTGACGCGGGGCCTGGCCGCTGTGCGCGAATCAGCGCCGTTTGTTGCGTGGATGTAAAGATCTCGGCTCAATCGGGCTCCAGAGGCGCGGTCTGATGACCTTTCATGCTAGGACAGTGCATACCCGATTCGGCGATGGTGTACTCGTGTGCGTCCTGCCGTGTCGATGACCCCACTCACCAGGAATGAGGTAATCGGATATGAGATCCGCACACAACGGCGGACGGCGGCTGTTGGCCGTGTCGGCCGCTTTCGCAGCCACGGCGCTGGTGCTCGTCGGCTGCTCCGCCAGCGGCGGCGGCACACTGACCGTCGGCACGACGGACAAAGTCACGTCGATCGACCCGGCCGGCTCCTACGATAACGGCTCGTTCGCCGTGATGAACCAGGTCTATCCCTTCCTGATGAACACGCCGTACGGCAGCCCGGATGTGAAGCCGGACATCGCCGAGAGCGCTTCCTTCACCTCACCCACCGAGTACACCGTCAAGCTGAAGCCGAACCTGACATTCGCGAACGGTCACGACCTGACTTCGTCCGACGTGAAATTCACCTTCGACCGTCAGCTGAAGATCAACGACCCGAACGGTCCAGCCTCGCTGCTGGGCAATCTGGACAGCGTCAGCGCCCCGGACAAGACGACCGTCGTGTTCACGCTGAAGGTCGCGGACGACCAGACCTTCCCCCAGGTGCTTTCGAGCCCGGCCGGTCCGATCGTGGACGAGCAGGTCTTCTCGGCCGACAAGGTCACCCCGGACAACACCATCGTCAAAGGTCACGCCTTCGCCGGCCAGTACGACATCGCGAACTACGACTTCAACAACCTGATCGCGTACACGGCGAATCCGGACTACCAGGGCCTCCTGGGGAAGCCGGCGACCTCGAAGGTGAACGTCAAGTACTACGCCGAGTCCTCGAACCTGAAGCTGGACATTCAGAAGGGCGCCATCGACGTGGCGTTCCGGAGCCTCTCGGCGACCGACATCGACAGCCTGAGCTCGAACAAGAGCGTCAAGGTCGTCAAAGGCCCGGGCGGTGAGGCCCGCTACATCGTGTGGAACATCGACACGATGCCGTACGGTGCGACCCAGCCGGTGGCCGACGCCGCGAAGGCCCTGGCCGTGCGCCAAGCGGCCGCCGACCTCATCGACCGTCCGACCATCGCCAAGCAGGTCTACAAGGACACCTACACCCCGCTCTACTCCTACGTGCCCGAGGGCCTGACCGGGGCGACCAACGTGCTGAAGGATCTCTACGGCGACGGCAACGGTGGGCCCAGTCTCGACAAAGCGAAGGCGACACTGCAGGCGGCAGGAGTCACCACGCCGATCGCGCTGAACCTCCAGTACAACCCCGACCACTACGGCCCGTCTTCCGGCGACGAATACGCTCTCGTCAAGGAGCAGCTGGAGAACGGCGGCCTGTTCGCCGTCAACCTGCAGTCGACCGAGTGGGTGCAGTACTCCAAGGACCGGGTGAAGGACCTCTACCCGGCCTATCAGCTGGGCTGGTTCCCGGACTACTCCGACGCGGACAACTACCTGTCGCCGTTCTTCACCAAGGACAACTTCCTGGCGAACCACTACGACAGCCCCGAGGTGCAGCAGCTGATCACTCAGCAGGTGGGCACGACCGACAAGGGCGAGCGCACCAAGCTCATCGAGGAAATCCAGGCCAAAGCCGGCGCCGACCTCCCCACCCTGCCGCTGCTGCAGGGCGCCCAGGTCGCTGTGGTGGGCAATAAGGTGAAGGGTGCCGACAAAACGCTCGACGCCTCGTTCAAGTTCCGCTACGCGGCGCTCTCGAAATAAGACCCTGACCCCGGGCAGCCGGCCCGGGACCCCAAGGGGGCGGCCCGCAGTCTGGGGGCCACCCCCTCCACGAACCACCCACGATTGGCTTCTATGACAGCGACGGTCAGCGGACCGGCGGCGCCCACCGCGCCCGGTCCCGAACGCACCCGGAGACGCCAGCGGTCGGGAGGCGGTCTCGGCCGCTACATTCTGATCCGCGCGCTCCTCATCGTCCCGACGATCTTCATCCTCGTCACAGTCGTCTTCTTCCTGATGCGCGCGACGGGCGACCCCCTCACGGCCGCGCTCGGTGGCAAGCTGCCACCCGCACAGCTGCAGGAGCGCATCCACCAGGCCGGGTACGACCGGCCCCTCCTCATCCAGTACGTCGAGTACCTCGGGCAGCTGCTGCGCGGAGACTTCGGCACGACGTTCACCGATCGCCTGCCGGTCACGCAGGTGCTGCTGACCTACGGCGCCGCGACGCTCGAACTGGCGTTCTACGCCCTCATCGTGGCCTTCATCGTCGGCATCCCGCTCGGTCTGCTGGCCGCCGCCTTTCGCGACCGCTGGGGAGACGCCTCCCTCCGTGTGTTCGCGATCCTCTGCTACGCCACACCGGTCTTCTTCGCCGGTCTCGTGCTGAAACTCGTCTTCTCGATCTGGCTCGACTGGTTCCCGGTCGCCGGTCGCGCCTCCACCGGCTCCGAGATCGAGATGCAGACGCTCGGCAGCAAGACCGGCATCTACCTGATCGACGCTCTCCAGACCGGCGATCCGGCGGTCGTGGGCAATGTCCTGCTGCACGCGGTCCTCCCCGCCGTCACACTGGGCCTGCTGACCGCCGGGATCTTCCTGCGCTTGGTGCGCACGAACGTCATCGGGACGCTGTCCACCGACTACGTGGACGCGGCACGCTCGCGGGGAGTGTGGGAGTACCGGCTTGTGCGCAAGCACGCCTACCGTCCGGCGCTCATCCCGATCATCACAGTGATCGGCCTCCAGATCGCGTTGCTGCTCGGCGGAGCGATCCTGACCGAGACGACCTTCGAGTGGAAAGGGCTCGGCTTCCAGCTCTCGCACTACCTCCAGGCGCGCGACTTCGTCGCGGTCCAGGGGCTCGTGGTGCTGCTGGCCGTGATCGTCGCCGTCACGAACTTCATCGTCGACATCATCGCGGCGCTCATCGACCCGAGAGTGAGGTATTGAGATGGCCGCGCAGAAACGCTCCCGGTGGAGCCGGCTGCCCGTCGTCCGCCAGCTGCGCCAGTCCGTGGGACTCCAGCGCGGGATGCTGGTCGCCGGTCTCGTCCTGACCGCGCTCTTCCTCGTCGTCGCCGTCTTCGCACCGGTGATCGCCCCCTACGGCTTCGCCCAGCTGCGGGGAGCCGATGGACGGCAGTTCGGATCGCAGGAGCCGCCGAGCGCCGTACACATCTGGGGCACGACCGTCGGCGGATACGATGTGTTCTCGCGGGTGGTCTGGGGCGCCCAGACGGCCATCCTGGTCATCGTCATCGCCGTGCTCCTGTCGATCTTCGCCGGTGTGGTCCTCGGGCTGGTCTCGGGATACTTCGGCGGCTGGGTGGACCGGGTGCTCGTCGTGATCGCGGACGCGATCTACGCGTTCCCCTCGCTGCTCCTGGCGATCGTGATGGCGATCGTCATCTCGGGCGGCCAGTCCAGCCTGTGGGGCGGCATCCTCGCTGCGGCGATCTCGATCACCGTCGTCTATATCCCGCAGTATTTCCGCGTCATCCGTGCGGAGGCCGTGCGGATCAAGGCCGAGGCGTACGTCGAATCGGCCAAGGTGATCGGGGCGAGCGACGGCCGGATCATGTTCCGACACGTCCTGCGGAACTCGACGCGCACCCTGCCGCTGATCTTCACGCTCAACTCCTCGGAGGCGATCCTGACGCTCGCGGCGCTCGGCTTCCTCGGCTTCGGGATCGAACCGACCGCGGCCGCCGAATGGGGCTACGACCTCAACAAGGCCGTGGCCGATGTCACGAGCGGCATCTGGTGGACGGCGGTCTTCCCGGGCCTTGCGATCGTGCTGGTCGTTCTCGGCATCACCCTGGTCGGCGAAAGCCTCAATGATCTGGCCGACCCGCGCCTGCGCGGGCGCCGGCGGGCGGCGGAGGCCTCGGGCGAAGTCACCGAGACGTCGGTCGTCCCGGGTGGGCCGCTCTCGGCGCCCGGCGGCATCGACGGACTCGACGGCGGGGAGAGCGCCGACCAGCACGGAATCGAGGTCAAGCCATGAACGATGTCGTCCAGATCGACAATCTGCAAGTGACGTTCTCCACCGACGCCGGCCCCGTGAAGGCTGTCGACGGTGTCTCGCTGTCCGTGTCTCCAGGCGAGGTGCTCGCGATCGTCGGCGAGTCCGGCAGCGGCAAGACGGTCACGGCCAAGACGATCCTCGGCCTGCTTCCGGCGACGGCGACGGCTTCGGGCGCGGTGATCCTGCGCAGCAGGGACCGGCAGAGCGAGGCGGACATCCTCTCGCTGAGCAAGCGGGAGCTGCGGGAGAGGCGCGGCACGGACGTCGCGATGGTCTTCCAGGAGCCCTCCACCGCGCTGAACCCCGTGTACACCGTGGGCTGGCAGATCGCCGAAGGTCTGCGCGCCCACGGCAAGGTGTCGAAGAAGGCCGCGCGCCAGAAGGCGGTCGACATCCTGCGCCGCGTCGGCATCCCGGACCCGGAGACGCGCGTCAAGCACTACCCGCACCAGTTCTCCGGCGGGCAGAAGCAGCGCATCGTCATCGCCATGGCGCTGGTCCTGAACCCGGGGCTGATCGTCGCCGACGAGCCGACGACCGCGCTGGATGTGACCGTGCAAGCCGACATCCTCGACCTGCTCCGCCGCTGCCGCGACGAATTCGGCGTCGCGATCGTGCTCATCACCCACAACATGGGTGTGGTGGCCGACCTCGCCGACCGGGTGGCCGTGATGTACCAGGGCGAACTCGTCGAAGAAGCGGATGTGTACACGCTGTTCTCCGCTCCACAGGTCGACTACACGCGCCGGCTGCTGGCAGCCGTCCCGACGATCGGGCAGGGCCGCATCGCGACGCAGGAGCGGGCTCTCGCGCGGGCGGAACAGCCCGAGGCGGCGCCAGTGGTGCAGGCGCGCGACGTGCGCGTCCAATACCCGGGGCGGCTCGGCCGACCCGGATATGTGGCGGTGGACGGTGTGAGCCTCGAAATCCGTCCGGGCGAAGTGCTCGGACTGGTGGGCGAGTCGGGCTCCGGCAAAACGACCATCGGGCGCGCCATCGCCGGACTGAACCGCGTCACCGGCGGGTCGCTGCAGGTGCTCGGGATCGAGCTGAACGGCGTCCGGGAACGGGAGTTCCGCCGGGTCCGCAGCGATATCGGCTTCGTCTTCCAGGACCCGGCTTCGAGCTTCAACCCGCTGCTGAGCATCGCGGACTGCGTCGCCGAACCGCTCGTCGTCCACGGCAAGGCTTCGTCGCCGGCGGACGCGCGGGCGCGGGTGGACGAACTGCTGGAGGCGGTGCAGCTGCCACGCGGCTACGGCGACCGGTTCCCGCACGAACTCTCCGGCGGCCAGCGGCAGCGCGCGAGTCTCGCCCGTGCGCTCGCGCTGGAGCCGGCGCTCCTGATCGCGGACGAGCCGACCTCCGCGCTGGACGTGTCGGTGCAGGCGCGCGTCCTCGAGCTGTTCGCCGATCTGCAGCGCGAGTTCGGGTTCGCCTCCCTGTTCATCAGTCACGATCTGGCGGTCGTCGACCTGCTCGCCGACCGGATCGCGGTGCTGCACCGCGGGAGGCTCATCGAGGAGGGGACCGGCGACCAGGTGCTGGGCAGCCCGCGCGAGGAGTACACGCAGCGCCTGCTCGCATCCCTCCCCGTCCCGGACCCGGCCGAACAGGCAGACCGGCGGGATGCCTTGCAAGCGTTGCGCGGCGAGAGCGCCTAAAGTCGGTCTGTGAGCTCCGAACACGCCATCGTCGTCAGCGACCTGTCCGTCGAATACCCGGCGCGGGGCGCCAGCGCCTCCTGCGTCGCCCTGCGCGGGGTCGACTTCCGGCTGGAGCCGGGTCAGTCCCTCGGCGTCCTGGGAGAGACGGGCTCCGGCAAGAGCACGCTCGCCGCTGTGCTCTCCGGCCATGGACTGCCGCTGAAGCCGTCCGATCCCGGACCCCGGATCACCGGGGGGCAGGCGAGCGTCCTCGGCCACCCTCTCCGGAAGGCGAAGAAGCGGGACATCGCGGAAGTCACCTTCCATGTCGGCTACCTGCCGCAGGACGCCGGGAACACCCTGGAGCCGTCGCTCAGTGTGCAGGACAACGTATCGCTGCCGATCCTCGAGCGTGACAGGCATTTCTCGCGCCGCGCGGCGGGGGAGCGAGCGGCGACCATGCTCGACACGATTCACTTGCCGCTCAGTGTGCTCTCGAAGTACCCCTACGAGCTCAGCTCCGGCCAGCGGCAGCGCGTGGCGCTCGCTCGCTCGCTAGTGCTGGGGCCGCGCATCCTGGTCGCCGACGAGCCGACAGCGGGCATCGACGCGACCGTCCGGGACGCCGTGATCGACCTGCTCGGCCAGCTGCGCGAGCACGCCGGCTTCACCGCCGTGATCGTCAGCCACGACCTCGCCGTCCTGCGCCGGGCGACGGATGTCTCCCTCGTGCTTCAGGGCGGTCGCCCGGTCGGCTACGGCCCGATCGAGCACGTGCTCGCCGACCCCGCGCATCCCTTCGTTCGGAAGCTGGCCAGGGCGCTCGGCCCGACGCAGCGGCGCACCGAGCGGCGACCGCAGCGCGCGAGCTGATCCCGCCCCGTCGCCGGAAGGACAATGTCGATGACCACCGAGCACCCCGCCCCGCACCGCGCCGTCCTGGCGGTGGAGGCGATCCCCCTTCCAATCGGCCGCCGTCCTGAGCCGGGCCCGATCGCGGTGCTGCCGGTCGCCGAACCGGCCTTCGTCGCCGCGGTGGAGGCCGGAGGCGGCACGGTCGAGCCGCTGTCCGATCGGACACGCGGAGTGGTGTGGCTGTCGAACCGGGATGCGAAGGACTTCCCGCCGGTGCTCGAGGCGCACCCCGGCATCGGCTGGGTGCAGCTGCCGTTCGCGGGCGTCGATGCCTTCGCCGGCATCCTGGTGGAGGAGAAGCGGCCCGGGCTGATCCTTGGGTTCTAACGGTCGTTGCAACACCTGGACTTTCTGGGAGTTGTAACGACCGTGGCCCGTTTAAGGAGCTATTCGAGGGATCGACGCTGTTTCACGCAGGCTGATAAGGACGCGTTCTTCGCGTTGTTCGAGGCGTGTGGGAGCATCACGATCGCGGCGCGTGAGTTGGGGTTCAACCCGGCGACCTGCGGGACGTGGGTATGGAAGGCCGGCCTGCGCAGCCAGGGGAAAACCGGGACTGGTCCGCATCCAGGAAAGGAACGCTACTTCCAGTTGCGACGCGATGGCATCTCGCGTCGCGAAGCAGCGGCTGCCGTCGGGGTGAACATCCGCACGGCACGGGATTGGGATAACGGTGTCCGGAAGACCGCTCATCGCCGCTATTACCCAGATGGTCGGGTCGTCGATTACAAAACAGGTATGACGACGTTTCTTGACGGCACCGAGACAATCTCGCCGGCGGCGATCTTTCAGCTGGAGAGGAAGCTCGATCCGCGGTTCCTTTCGCTGGAGGAACGTGAGCAGATCCGGGATCTCCTCCGCGATGGGTTGTCACTGCGGAGCATCGCCGCCCAGCTGCGGCGGTCGCCATCCACGATCAGTCGGGAAATCTCCCGGAACCGGTCCTCGACCGGGATCTATCACCCCTTCGCAGCACATCGCTACTCGGCGAAGCGTCGCCCACGGCCAAAGCCGCGAAGACTGGTGACAGAGCTGCGGTTGCGTGCTTTCGTTGAGTCGAAGCTGGCGTTGCGGTGGTCTCCCGAGCAGATCACTCGAGCCCTGATCCGTCAGTTCCCGGACGACGTTGGGATGCGAGTGGCGACCGAGACGATCTACCAGACGCTCTATCTCCAAGGACGCGGCCAGCTGCGCCGTGATCTCGCGACAGCGCTGCGTACCGGGCGCGCACGTCGCCGACCGAACCGGGGAACCAACGCACGTCGTTCGCGGTTCGTCGACCCGATGCTCATGATCTCCGAGCGCCCCGCTGAGGTCGCTGATCGTGCTGTTCCAGGGCATTGGGAAGGCGATCTCATCATCGGCGCTGACCACGCCAGCGCGATCGGCACCCTCGTCGAGCGAACCACCAGGTTCGTGATGCTCGTCCACCTCCCGACCGACCACGCTGCCGAGACCGTCCGCGATGGCCTCATTCGGACGATGAGCGGCCTGCCGGCCGAACTGAAGAAGTCGCTGACCTGGGACCAGGGTGCGGAGATGGCCGCCCACAAGACGTTCACGATCGCCACCGACATGGACGTCTACTTCTGCGACCCAGCCTCGCCCTGGCAGCGCGGTTCTAACGAGAACACGAACGGGTTGCTGAGGCAGTACTTCCCGAAGGGCACCGACCTCTCACAGCACTCGCCCGCGGACCTTGCCCGAGTCGCACACGAACTCAACACCCGCCCACGCAAAACGCTCGGCTGGGAAACCCCAGCCCAGCGCCTCGCTAAACTACCTACCAGCTAATCGTCGTGTTGCAACGACCACTAGAATCCGCCATCTGGACGAGCGCGAAAGGGGCCTACGCCCAGCCCGTCGCCGAGCACGCTCTCGCACTCGCGCTGCTGCGCGTCCTTCCCCGGCGGGTTCGAGCGATGAGCTGGGGCACGGTGCAGGAGGGCACCTCCCTCTACGGCCTGGATGTCGTGATCGTCGGCGCGGGCGGCATCGCGCGCGAACTCCTGCGGCTGCTCGAACCGTTCGGAGTCCGCGCGACGATCGTCTGGCGCTCCGCCGAGCCCGTCCCCGGTTCGGCGGCGACGATCACCGCCGATCGGCTGGGCGAGGTCCTCCCCGCCGCGGATGTGGTGGTCATCGCGGCCGCGCTCACGGACAGCACGCGACGTCTCATCGGCGCCCGGGAGTTCGCCGCGATGAAGAGCACCGCCGTCTTCGTGAACATCGCCCGCGGCGGCCTCGTCGACAGCAATGCGCTCGTGACGGCTCTTCGCACCGGGGCCATCGCCGGAGCCGGGGTCGATGTCACCGACCCAGAGCCGCTGCCGGACGGCCACCCGCTCTGGGCGGAGAAGAACTGCATCGTCAACCCCGCACCAGGCCGACACGCCGCAGATGGTCGCTCCGCTGCTCGCCGAGCGGGTCCGGGTGAACGTCCAGGCGTTCCTCGGCGACGGCCGTTTCGTCGGCCTGGTGGACCCCGGCGCGGGGTACTGATGGCGACGCGCGCGGAATGCGCCGCCGATTTCTCCCGGTAGCGGAATCCTTGCTAGAGTGGCTTCGCTGATCAAGCATTCCTCGATAGCTCAATTGGCAGAGCAGCCGGCTGTTAACCGGCAGGTTCTTGGTTCGAGTCCAAGTCGGGGAGCGTCAGAGCAAGGTCCCGGGCGGCGAAGCGGCCCGGGACCTTTGCCATGCCGGGAGAGGCGTGCAGCCGCTTTCCGCACTGCGTCGGCACGCACATCCCCGCATGCTCCTCGGAGAAGAGCCGGCATTCCTCGGAAGAAGAGCCGCGCGGTGCCTCCGGGCTCAGGATGAGCACGGTCCCCGGCGCTAGCATGGGCATACCCTGAACCTCACCCGCCGAACCCCGTGGGAGCGGCCGCGCCTGCGGTAGGACGATCTGCGCATCCTGCCCGGGCGAATCGCAGCCGGCCTCCGGAAGGACCCGTATGACCCCGCCCATGACCGCCCTCGTCGCAGCCCTCGGGGCTGCGACGATCGTCTTCCTCGCCCTCTGGCTCGCCGAGCGCGTCCGCCGCCGGCTTGCCGCGACGCGGGAGGAGTCCGAGTGGGACCGTATCGACCGCGAACTCGACCTGGCCGAGCAGGACGGCCGGTTCCGCATCGCCGGAGAGCTCGCGGATGTCGCTGTGGCGGCCGTCAGCCGGCTCGCCAGCCAGGCGGAAGGACTACGGTACGCCGCCGGCTCCGATCCCGAAGCGACCTCTCTCTCCGCCGGAGCGCTCGAGACGGCCGCGCGGGACGCGCTGGCCGATCTGCGCCGACTGCAGGACGTCGTCGCGGAGGGCCGCAATGCCGCCCTCCCGAGCCCCGACCTCCACTCGGCGGGCGGCCTCTTCCGCGTCCTGCGCGACGCCGGTCTCGCGGTCGGCTTCACCGAGAGCGGCAAGCCGTTCGAGCTGCGTCCAGGCGCGGAGCTCGCCATCTTCCGCATACTGCAGACCAGTCTCGGGAACGCGCTGAAACACGGTGGCCCGGGAACGAAAGCCACCGTCTCGTTCGCGTGGACCGGCGATGGTCTGCAGGTGAGCGTGGACGACGACGGCATCCGGGCCGCAGCCCGCCGCAGCGGACTCGATCGTGACGGCGTCGACCGCGCGACCGCCTACACGATGGAGGACGACCTCCACGCGATCACCGAGCCGCCCGAGGGCGCCGGCCTGACCGAGCTGCGAGAGCGGGCGTCGCTGTTCGGCGGTGTGCTCACGGCGAAGACGGTTCCGGGGGTCGGCTTCTCACTGTGCGTCGTCTTCCCGGCGCTGCGGCACCACAACGGAATTCACGGCGTCCGGCTGCGCTGACCTCCTGGGCCCGTCGGCTCAGTCCTCCAGGTGGTCGCGCCCGGGCAGCCAGCTGAGTCCGGGGACGCCCCACGAGTTCTTCCGCTGCGTCTTCAGCGCCTGCTTGCCGAAGGGATGGCCGAGGCGATCCACGTAGAGCACGCCGTCGAGGTGGTCGTACTCGTGCTGGAAGATCCGGGCCAGCCAGCCTTCGGCGCGCACCTCGAACGGCACGCCCTCCAGATCCACCGCCTGCAGAATCACGCGCTCGGCGCGCCGGAGCGGGAAGCGCTCGCCGGGAAAGGAGAGACAGCCTTCGCTCTCCGCGTCCTCGTCCAGCGGGCCGGTGTCGAGCGGGCTCTGCCAGAGCACCGGGTTGATCGCGACACCGCGGTGGGGTGCCTCGTCGTTATCCGTCCACCCGTAGACGAACAGGCGCAGCGGCACACCGATCTGGGGACCGGCCAGGCCGACGCCGGGGGCCTCGTCCATCGTCTCGAACATCTCCGCGACAAGCGTTCGCAGTCCGTCGTCGAACGCGGTCACCTCGTCCGCGCGGGTGTGGAGAACAGTGTCTCCGGTGATCCGGATCGGAAGGACAGCCATGTCAGCAAGACTATCGGCCCGCTGTTCGGTAGTGTCGGGGGGGTGGGTATGGAACTGATGGACGCGCTCGAGCTGACCTATCAGCCCAGTCAGCTCCTGGGCATCCCGGTCGCGCTCATCGGCGCGTGCTTCCTCTCCGTCGGCGCGCAATTGCAGCATCACGGTGTGGCCAAAGTGGAGGCGCAGACCGAGAACGCCGGCGACGGTCTCTCTCTCAAACAGATCGGGCTGCTGCTGGCCCGCCCCTCCTGGGTGATCGGGACGCTGCTGCTGGGACTCGCCATCGTTTTCCAGCTGGTCAGCCTCAAGCTCTCACCGCTCATCCTCGTGCAACCGCTCGGCGTGGTCGGGCTCGTGATCACCAGCGTTCTGAACGCTCGCGTGAGCGGGGTGAAACTCAACAAGCAGTCGATCATCGCCGTCGGTCTGTGCGTCGGGGGCGTCGGCTCGTTCGTTCTCATCGCGGCGGTCTTCGCGAAGGATCTGCCGGTGACGGGCCAAGCGCTGACCGTCATCCTCATCGTCCTGGCCGTCGTGCTCCTGCTGTTCGGGCTCGCGTCCTGGTTGTTGCGGCACCGGTTCAAGGCGATCATGTACATCGTGGGCGCCGGTGTGCTCTACGGGTTCGTCGCCACGCTCGCGAAGGTAGTCATCGACCGCATCTCGAACAGGGAGTGGGACTGGCTGCTCGTCGCCTGCATCGTCGCGCTGCTCGCGGCTGCGGGGCTCGGGGCCTACTTCGTGCAGAACGCCTACTCCTCCGGACCGCCGGACCTCGTGATCGCCGGCCTCACCGTCATCGACCCGATGATCGCCGTCACCATCGGCATCCTCGTCCTGAACGAGGCGGCGGGCGCGCCGTGGTGGGCGATGCTCGGATTCGCGATCACCGGCGCGGCCGCCATCTTCGGCGTCTTCCAGCTCGCGCGGCACCACCCGCAATCGGGCGGCGAAGCGCCGATCGCCGACGCCGCTGCGGCCGGGGCTGGGAAAGCCACCTAGAATAGACCGTTGAACCGGCCGGGATCACGACGGACGGAACGCTCCGGCCCTCGCCGAAGACCTCTTCCCGGCCCACGAACCAAGGGACCACAAACCGTGACTGAACCGAGCGGACCGCCCCCCCGACCGCTGACCATCGTCATGGGCTGCGACACCTTTGCCCCGGATGTCAACGGCGCCGCCCGCTTCGCCGAGCGCCTGGCCGCCGGGCTGGTCGAGCGCGGTCACGACGTCCACATCGTCGCCCCCGCGGCCTCCCGCCGCCACGGCACCTGGGTGGAGGAGCACCTCGGCCGCAAACTGACCGCCCATCGGCTGCGCAGCTGGCGCTGGTATCCGCACGACTGGCTGCGCTTCGCACTGCCCTGGACCAGCAAAGCCAATGCGCGGCGCGTGCTGGACGAAGTGAAACCCGATGTCGTGCATCTGCAATCGCACATCGTCATCGGCCGCGGGCTGGCCTATGAGGCGCAGAAGCGCGGTATCCGCATCGTCGCCACCAACCACGTCATGCCCGAGAACATCATCGAGTTCACTCGTCTGCCGAGGTTCCTGCACCACACCTTCGTCTCGCTGGCGTGGAAAGACGCCCGCAAGAGCTTCGACCGCGCGGAGGCGATCACGACCCCGACCCGCCGCGCCGCCGAGTTCCTCGAAAAGGCGACGGGACTGCGCGGCATCCACGCGATCTCCTGCGGCATCGACGCCCACAACTACACTCCCGATTTCGGATCGCGCACGGCCAACCGCATCCTCTTCGTCGGCCGGGTGACCGGCGAGAAGCAGATCGACGTGCTGCTCAAAGCGGTGAAGCTCCTGCCCGATGCCCTCGACGCGAAGGTCGAGATCGTCGGCGGCGGCGACCAGTTCAAGAACCTGCAGGCCCTCGCGGAGACCCTCGGCATCGCCGACCGGGTCGCTTTCCTCGGTTATGTCACCGACGAGGAGCTGCGGGCGGCCTACACGCGCGCCACCGTCTTCGCGATGCCCTCGATCGCCGAGCTCCAGTCCATCGCCACGATGGAGGCGATGGCCTCCGGGCTTCCCGTCGTCGCCGCCGACGCGATGGCGCTGCCCCACCTCGTCCACGACGGCGAGAACGGCTTCCTCTTCCGCCCCGGCGACGCCCAGGACCTCGCGGACAAGCTGAAGAGCGTCCTCACCCTCCCGCAGGACGAACTCGACGCGCTGAAGAACGCTTCCCTGCGCATCGTGGCCTCCCACGACATCCAGACGACGATCGCCACCTTCGAAAGCCTGTATCGTAGAGAGCAGGTGGCCGATCCGGTGACGGAGGCGGCCGTCGAGCCCGCTACGGAGTGATCCGGAAGCGGCGGGCACGGGGCGGTAGCTCAGCTGGTCAGAGCATCGGACTCATAATCCGCCGGTCACGGGTTCAAGTCCCGTCCGCCCTACCGTCCAGTGATGCACCTACCGTCCCGTAATGCACGGGGAGGCCAGAGTTCGGACCGTCATCGGCGCGCAATGACACCCACCGGCGCCGCGCCAACGAAAACCGGCCCCCAGAAGAGCGGGGTCCGAACAGCAAAACAAGGTGAAAGCCCGCCCCGGCGCCGGCAGCTCTGAAAACGCCCCCTTAACAGTTCTCCCTCCAAGGGTCTATCCTGCTCACTTCACGGAGCTGAGAAGGAGCGGGGAGTATGTCTTTTCTGCAGACGCCTTATGGACGGCTTGCCTACACAGACCACGGAGGCGCCGGAACGCCTGTCCTCGCGCTCCACGGCTTTCTCCTGGGTCAGAAGATGTTCGACCATCAGGTTCAGAGGCTGTCAGAGTTCCGGTGGATCACGGTGGATTCCTTCGGTCATGGTGCCGCCGATGATGGATGTGAGGGATTCACCTTCTGGTACCTGGCGCGCTACGCCAACGAGATCCTGAGGGTTCTCGACGTGGAGAAGGCGTTCTGGGCGGGGATGTCGCAGGGCGGATTCATCGGGTTGCGTGGTGCCCTCGCATACCCCGAAAGCGTGCAAGGCTTGATCCTCATCTCCACCGAGACTAGAGCAGCATCCCCCGAGAGCTTTCAGAACTATTACAGGACCTCCAAGGCGTGGAGTTCGTCCGGACCGTCCTCGAACCTTCTGGATCAGATTGCCGCCAATCTGTTCGATGGGTACCGGGAATACTGGGGAGAGTGGCAAGATCTTTGGCGTTCGCTGCCTTGGCAGCGGTTAGACAATGCGGCACAGTGCGTCCTCGAACGCGACGACCTCACACCACGGCTGGGCGACATCTCCTGTCCGGCGCTGGTCGTGGTCGGCGAAGAGGACCACGACATCGCACCGGATATCCAGTATGAACTTTCCGACAAGCTCCCGGGTTCGCGCGCACCATTCGTCGTCCCTGGTGGAACGCATGCGGTGAATGTCACCCATCCTGAGGCGGTGAACGAAAGAATCCGCGAGTACATCGGAGAAAACAGGTGACGGCGCTCACCCGATCAGCGGCGATCGAGGGCCGTTGCTAGCGCTCGCGTACCGCGTCCGGCTTCTTCGCCGCCACGGCACCAGCGAGCCATCGGCGATAGCTATTCCCCGGAGCCCCGGCGTCAGAGCCGGTCCGCGCCTCCCTGTGCCCTCAGCAACGCGTCGAGCAGAGGCCGCTGACCCCTTCGTGAGCTTGAGGCGGGCGTCTGCGACAGGGTGCCATCCTGCGGCGTCCACCTCGGCGAACCGCCGGACACGGCCCGAGTGCGGCGGCCACTCGAGTTCGAATGTGTCGCTGTGGATCTCGGCCGGGTCGAACGCGGCCTCGGCCGCGAACACGACGATCGTCTTGCCAGAGGCCGTGAACTCGCCGAGCCGTTCGTAGTCGGCCTCCGGCGCGGGCGAGCCCATCTCCTCGGCGAACTCCCGCTGGGCCGCCGCCATATCGTCCTCACCCTCGTCCACGAGGCCTTTCGGGATGCTCCAGCCGCCCTCGTCCTTGTGTGCCCAGAACGGCCCGCCCATGTGGGCGATCCACACCTCGACACCGGTCTCGCCGCGACGGTACAACAGGATTCCGGCACTGCGGGCCGCCATCAGCGCGACCATCCGAGGAGACGGCGACGGTGTTCGATCGTCATGCCGACACCCTATGCCGACTAACGTGGGGAAAGTGAACTCCGGCGATGCGTGGGTGGAAGGCCCGAACGGCGAGCGGTTCTGGGGCCGGTTCGGCGCCGCCGGGCTGCTGGTCCACGACGTCCGCCGAGGGGTGCTCCTGCAACACCGGGCCGAGTGGAGTCACTTCGGCGGAACGTGGGGCCTGCCGGGAGGAGCACGGCACGAGGGGGAGTCCGCCGTGGAAGGAGCCCTGCGCGAAGCCGCGGAGGAGGCGGCTGTCCCAGCGGATGCCCTTGAGCTGCTGTTCACCCGTGTGCTGGATCTCGGTTTCTGGTCGTACACCACGGTCGCGGCTGAGGTCGTGCGCCCGTTCGAGGCGCGGATGGCGGACGTCGAGAGCATCGAACTGCGCTGGGTGCCGCTCGCCGAGGTGGCCGGGCTGCCCTTGCATCCCGGGTTCGGCGCAGCGTGGCCAGAGCTCCACGCACGGCTGACGGCGCTGACCGGCTGAGCCCTCAGGAGAGCGGACTCGCCCGGACGGCGGGACCGGCATCGCCGTGAGCCGAGCTCTTCTCCGGTGAACGGCGGCGGTCCAGCCGATGTCGGCGGTACACGTGAGAATGAGGGAATGCACATCGTCCTCGACCGGTCGCCCGACGGCTCCGTCGTAGCGATGCCGGAGGACGGGCCGCCGGAGCGGCTCGACACCGGCGGCCTGATAGAGTTTGTCCGGCTCCACGAACGGGAGATGAGCACCCGCGCTGGGTCTGGAGCGACACGCGCGCCTGGTACCCCGCGCTGCTCGCCGCCGGCCTTCGTGTCGAACGCTGTGCGCCGACCTGCGGCTGAGCCACGTCATCATCCGTCACAGTACACTGAGCGCGGCCTCGGCGATCGCGACCGCCCCGCCCGGGCCGTGGGAGGCCACGATCGAGGCCGAAGAGGCGCCGTCCGCCGCGCACACCGCGCTCTTCGAGCTGGACCAGCCCACCCGTCGGGAGCCACCATCCGCCGCTGCCGAGTTCGCCGCTCAGCAGGATGCCGTGGCCGCCTCCGCCGATCCCGGACGCCTCCGTCTGCTGCTGGCCGCCGAGTCCGCCGGCGCACTGATCGCGGCGGAGATGCGCTTCGCCGGCCTGCCGTACAGCGCTGAGCGGCACGACGCCCTTCTGACCGAGCTGCTCGGACCCCGCCCCGCCTATGGCGGGCCCGTGGTGCTCGAGGACCTGGCCGCGCAGATCCGCGCCGCGCTCGACTCGCCCACCCTCAACCCCGACAGCCCGCCCGCGCTGCTGCGGGCCCTGCAACGCGCGGGCCTCCGCGTGAGCTCCACCAGCTCCTGGGAGCTCCGCGAGCTCGACCACCCGGTCATCGAGCCGCTGCTGCACTACAAGAAACTCTCCAGGCTGCTGACAGCCAACGGCTGGTCCTGGCTCGAATCCTGGGTGCAGAACGGCCAGTTCCGGCCCGACTACGTTCCGGGCGGGGTGGTGACGGGACGCTGGGCGACGCGCGGTGGCGGCGCCCTCCAACTGCCGAAGCACGTACGCGGTGCCGTGATCGCCGATCCCGGCTGGAAACTGGTCGTCGCCGACGCCGCACAACTCGAACCGCGCATCCTGACCGGCCTCGCGCACGATCAGGCGATGGCCGCCGCCGGCCGCGGGCAGGACCTGTACACGGGCATCGTCTCCGCGGGTGCGGTGACGGAGCGTACACAGGCCAAAGTCGCCATGCTCGGCGCGATGTACGGCGCGACGACGGGGGAGAGCGGGCGGTTGATGCCGCGCCTCGCCCGGGCCTTCCCACGAGCCGTGCGGCTCGTCTAAGAAGCCGCGCGGGCGGGGGAGAGAGGGGAGGTCGTCACCTCCCGCCTGGGCCGCAGCTCGCCGCGACCGGGCGGCTCCTGGCAGGAGACGCAGTCGGCTGCCAGCACGGCCGAGTCGACCCCCGCCGACGAACGCCGCGCACGCGCGCAGGCCCGCGACTGGGGCCGCTTCACGCGCAACTTCGTGGTGCAGGCGAGCGCGGCCGAGTGGGCGCTGTGCTGGATGGCCGAGCTGCGGAACCGCCTGACCGCGCTCGCGGCGGGTCGTCCGCTGACCGAAGCGCCCCACCTCGTCTACTTCCTGCACGACGAAGTCATCGTTCATACGCCGGACGCTCTCACGGAGGCGGTGGGCGAAGCCGTGTCGAGCGCCGCCGCCCGGGCCGGTACACTGCTCTTCGGCGGTTTCCCCGTCGAATTCCCCGTCGCCGCGGCCGTGGTCGACAACTACGCGGAGGCCAGATGAGGCCGCGACCGCAATCTGCGAGTGTCGGTGGCGGTGGCACTCCGAGATCTGCTCGAGGATGGAGACCCATGACAGACACGGCCCCCCCTTCCGATCCCCGCGATATCCTGGCCCGCTACCGCCAGCGCCGCGAGCAGGCCGTCGTCGCGCCGAAGGGCAGCCTGGCACTCGTGAACACGCAGTGGATCACCGGCGAGCCCGGCAGCGACCAGACGATCTGGGGAGTCCCGGGACGGTGGGCCCCGCTGCCGGCCGGGCAATCAGGTCTCAGGGTCACCGCTGCGGCCGCCGACGGCATCACAGTGGACGGCACACACGTCGACGGCTCGGCGATCGTACGCGGCAAAGACGACCCGAAACCCTCGGAGGTCGTCTTCAGCGACACGGTCACCGGTTTCGTGATCGCCAGCGAAACGGGGGAGTATGCGCTGCGGGTGTGGGACGCGAACTCCGAGGCGATCCGGGATTTCGGCTCCATTGACGCCTTCCCCTTCAACCCCGAGTGGATCGTCCAGGCTGCGTTCCGCCCGATCGAGGGCGGCAAGATCGTCGGCTTCGAGCACCTCAAAGACGATGGCGCGACGCGCGACATAGTGATCCCCGGCGAGATCGCCTTCACCAAAGACGGCGTCGATTACAGCCTCGCCGCCTTCCAGGCCGGACGGGCCCTCCAGCTCGTCTTCGCCGACAGCACCAATGGCGACAGCACGTACGCCGTCGGCCGTTTCCTCTTCGTCGCGCCGAACTCCGACGGAACCGTCACGCTCGACTTCAACCTGGCGGTGCTGCCGCCCTGCGCGTTCAGCTACAACTTCAACTGCCCGCTGCCGCCGGCGCAGAACCGGTTCGCGGTGCCGATCGAGGCGGGGGAGAAGAACGTCCTGGACAAGGCCGGCGAACTGCTGCACCGATGATCCGGGCGCTCACCGCCGAGCTCCCGGGAACGATCGCTCCGTGGTGGCGGCGGAGGGCCGACGTCCCCGCCGCGGCCGCTCCGGGCTGCGCGGCTGGACAAGCGCGTCCGGGTGCGCGGCCAGCGCGGCAGCTACCTCGTCCAGCCAGGCGAGGGCGGCCTTCGCACCCAGCTCCGCCGCGCGATTCGCCGCGAGGCGCGCGCGCGAGTCGGCGTCATGGCTCAGTCCGCGGATACGTTCGGCGAACACCGCCCGATAGCCCTCCACCACGACCGCTGGTTCCGCACCGGCGAGGGAGGCGGCGATGAGCACTTGGTCCTGCATCTCCTCCCAGTCCGGCCGCGCATCGAGGGAACCTCCGGTCAGCCAGATATGGGCTTGGGCGGCGCCCGCGTCCGTCAGGGCGTAGAGCGGAAGACCGTCTTCCGTCTCCCCATCCGACCGGACGAGACCCTGGCGGACCATCCGTTCAAGCGTCGAGTACACTTGCCCGGCGTTCAGCTGGCGGCGATGAGCCGCGCGGAGGAGGAACTCGCTCTGGAGTTGCGAGCCGTAGGCGGGTCCCTGGGTCAGGATCGCGAGAAAGCCGAACTGCACCGACATACTCGGTATGTTATTCACTTTCCACAGCGTCGGTGGAATCGCCGAAACACAATCTTGTAACTCGCCGGCGTTTTCCGGAACAATGGCCCTAGCCAACTTCATACTTGTCATGACATCCGTTCCTGGTCGTAGGGGAAGACGCACCGACGAACGGAGGAAATTATGACGGCTCACGCAGCCCGAGGAATGCTCTACGTGCATTCCTCACCAAGCGCGCTCTGCCCCCATATCGAATGGGCGGCGGGTCGCGCTCTCGGTCGTGGCGTCAATTTCACCTGGGAGCAGCAACCGGTGCTGAAAGGCAGCCAGCGGACCGAGTTCTTCTGGGATGGCCCCTCCGGCACAGGCGCACGTCTCGCGACGGCACTACGCGGCTGGGAACACCTCCGCTACGAGGTGACCGAGGATGCCGGTCTCGGCACCGACGGTGGGCGCTGGATGCACACGCCCGACCTCGGCGTCTTCTTCGCTCAGACCGACACGGCGGGCAACACCGTCATCCCCGAAGACCGCGTGCGCTCTGCGATGGAGATCGCTGGCAGCAACCCGCTCGAGCTGCACCGCGAGCTGCGGCTGGCGCTCGGGCAGGCGTGGGACGACGAGCTAGAACCCTTCCGGCACGCGCACGACGCTACCTCCGTCATCTGGCTGCACAAAGTGGGCTGACGCGAACTCCCGTGGCGGGCCCGGCAGACGCCGCCCGCTCGCCGGGAACTCCTCCTTCTCTCGCGTTCCCGGCCTCCCGGCGGCGCATCTCCTCCCTTTTGTGGAGATTCTTCGGGACGCGGGGTCCGGTGCGCTCAGACCGAGCGGAGAGCGACGACGGCGTTGTGGCCGCCGAAGCCGAACGAGTTGCTGATGGCGAGCTGCGGACCGTCGCCGAGGGAATGGCACTCGCCCGAGACCTGCAGCGGAATCGCCGGGTCCATCTCCGTGATGTTGATCGTCGGCGGAGCGATGCGGTCGCGCAGCGCAAGGACGGTGAAAACAGCTTCCAGCGCACCGGTTCCGCCGAGCAAGTGGCCCGTCGACGCTTTGGTGGCGGAGACCGGGATACGGTGGACACGGTCACCGAAAACCTCGCGCAGTGCCACATACTCCGACGGGTCGCCGACCGGCGTGCTCGTCGCGTGCGCATTGATGTGCGTCACCTCGTCGGGCGAGGCGCCCGCCTGCTCCAGCGCCATCCGCACAGCCCGGCTGGCGCCGCGGCCCTCGGGGTCGTTCGCGGTGATGTGGTACGAATCCGCCGTCACACCGCCGCCGACGACTTCCGCGTAGACACGGGCGCCTCGGGCGAGCGCGTGCTCCTCGGTCTCGAGCACGAGGCTCGCCGCGCCCTCGCCCATCACGAAGCCGTCGCGGTCGACGCTGTAGGGCCGGGAAGCGGTGGCGGGGTCGTCGTTGCGGCGCGAGAGAGCCTGCATGGACGCGAACGATGCGAGCGTGATCGGGTGGATGGCCGACTCGCTGCCGCCGGCGATCACGACATCGGCTAGCCCGGCCTGCAAGTGCTCATACGCGTTGACGAGCGACTCGGTGCTCGACGCGCAGGCGGAGGCGACGGTGCGGGCGAACGCGCGCGCCTCGAAGTGCATGGAGACGGCGGCCGCGGCCGCATTCGGCATGAGCATCGGGACGGTCATCGGCAGAACGCGGCGCGGCCCGCGCTCGCGCAGCGTGTCCCAGGCGTCCAGCAGGGTCCACACACCGCCGATGCCCGTGGCGTAGTCGACGCCGAGGCGCTCCGGGGCCACCCGGGGGGAGCCCGCATCGGCCCAGGCCTCCATCGCGGAGACCAGCGCGAACTGGCTGGAGGGGTCCAGCCGCTTCGCGACCGTGCGCTCGAGAACAGCGGACGGCCGCACCTTGGCCTCGGCGGCGAAGGTGATCGGCAGCTCCAGCTCGGCGACCCAGTCATGGGTGAGCGAGCGGGCTCCGGACTCGCCGGCCAGCAGCGCGGCCCAGCTCTCCGAAGCGGTGCCACCGAGCGGCGAGGAGGCTCCGAGCCCGGTGATCACGATCTTCTTGGTCATAACGGCAACTCCGTGTAGTAGGAACATCGGCGCATCGCAAGCGCCGCCGCCCGCGCGGGCGGAGCGGTGTCACGCCGCCCGCACGAGAGAAGTTTCTTCTTGCGGCGCTTAGGCGTCCTGCGCCTTGACGATGAACTCGACAGCGTCACCGACGGTCTTGAGGTTCTTAACCTCCTCGTCCGGGATCTTGACGTCGAACTTGTCCTCGGCGTTGACCACGATGGTCATCATCGAGATGGAGTCGATGTCGAGGTCATCGGTGAACGATTTGTCCAGCTCAACCGTGTCCGTTGCGATGCCGGTCTCGTCTTTGATGAGTTCGGCCAGGCCGGCAAGAACTTCTTCGGTAGACAATGCCATGATGTTTATCTCCTTGAGGGTGTCGTTTGACCGTGGAACAGTCTAAGGCAGCACAACCACCTGAGCGCCGAAGACCAGACCGGCGCCGAATCCGATCTGCAGCGCGAGGCCGCCGCTGAGCTCCGGGTTCTCCTGGAGCAGGCGGTGGGTCGCAAGGGGGATCGAGGCGGCCGAGGTGTTCCCGGTTGTCTCGATATCGCGGGCGATGGCGACCGTCTCCGGCAGCTTCACCTGCTTTGCGAACTCGTCGACGATGCGCATGTTCGCCTGGTGCGGGATGAAGGCGGCGAGCTGCTCCGGGGCGACACCGGCCGCATCCAGGGCCTGCTTGGCCACCTTCGCCATCTCCCAGACGGCCCACCGGAACACAGCCTGCCCGTCCTGGCGCAGAGTCGGCCACGGCTTCTCGCCGTCGCGGAACTCGGTGAGCGTGCTGCCCATCCCGACCGCTCCGGCCTTCGACCCATCGGAGCCCCAGATCGTCTGGGAGATGCCCGGATACTCGCTCGGGCCGATGACGACGGCGCCCGCACCATCGCCGAGTAGGAAGGAGATGGTGCGGTCGGTGGGGTCCACGATGTCCGAGAGCTTCTCAGCGCCGACCACCAGCGCATAGTGCGCTACGCCGGTGCGGATGAGCGCATCGGCCTGGGCGATGCCGTAGGCGTATCCGGCGCAGGCCGCGTTCATGTCGTACGCGGCCGCGGGGTTCGCACCGACCCGGTCGGCGAGCACAGCGGCCAGCGACGGCGTCTGCTGGGGGTTCGAGATCGTCGCGACGATGACGACGTCGATCAGCTTCGGGTCGACACCCGACTTCTCGATGGCCTCGGTCGCGGCCTCGGTGGCGAGATCGACGGCGGTCAGCCCGCGGCTCGCGCGGGTGCGCGTGACGATGCCGGTGCGCTGCCGGATCCACTCGTCCGAGGAGTCGATGGGGCCAACGAGGTCATCGTTCGGAACCACGAGGTCGCCGCGCGCGGCGCCGATCGACAGGATGCGGGTGTACTGCGGGCCGTGCGGCTGCTGCAGGGTGGGGTGGTTCTGGGTCATCCGGGTCTCTCCTAGGCAGCCTGGTCGATGAGGTCGTACGCGGCAGGCAGGTCCTCCGGCGTCTTGACGGCGACGGTGGGCACGCCCTTCAGGCCGCGCTTGGCGAGCCCCGTGAGCGCACCGGCCGGGGCCAGCTCGATCAGACCGGTCACCCCGGCCTCCTGGAACGCCTGCATGGTGAGGTCCCACCGCACCGGCGAGGAGACCTGTCCGACCAGCAGCCGGAGGAACTCGGCGCCGTCGGCGACCTCCGAGCCGTCCTTGTTGGTCCAGAGGCGCAGCGTCGGTTCACTCGTGGTCAGCGTCGCCGCGAACCGCTCCAGCGCGGGAACAGCGGAGGCCATGTACCGAGTGTGGAAAGCGCCCGCGACCCGCAACGGGATGACCCGGGCGCGCGCCGGCGGCTCCGCGCCGAGAGCGGCCAGAGCGTCCAGCGCTCCGGCGACCACGATCTGCCCCGCACCGTTGTTGTTGGCGGGGGAGAGGCCCAGCTCGTCGAGCTTCGCGGACAGCTCGGCCTCATCGGCTCCGATGATGGCACTCATGCCGGTGGGCGACTCGGCGGCGGCGCGCGCCATCGCGGCTCCGCGCTCACGGACGAACGCCACAGCGTCGGTCTCCGACAGCACCCCGGCCCCGGCGGCGGCGGTCAGCTCGCCGACCGAGTGGCCCGCGATTCCGCCGATCTTCTCCCGGCGGCCATCGGCCAGCAGCGCCGAGAGCGTCAGCAGACCGGCCGACACGATGAGCGGCTGCGCCACCGCGGTGTCCCGGATGGTCTCCTCGTCGCTCACCGTCCCGTGTGCGACGAGGTCGATCCCCACCGCGTCGGAGATGCCGGTGAGCTGATCGCGGAACGGCGCTTCGGCGAGCCAGGGATCGAGGAAGCCGGGGGTCTGAGAGCCCTGCCCCGGGCACACGATGACAATCACGAGTTCCAGTCTGCCAATCTTCCGCCGCGCGGATGTGTGGGACAAATTCAAAGTATTATCGAAGGCTTTGTGGGAGTCTGCAAAATCAGGCGCGCCGCGGCCCGTCCGGCTCGTTGATCGAGCCCACGATGAGCGCGGCCTGCAGGATGAGCGCCTCGCGCGCCCCGGTGGCGTCCCAGCCGATCACGTCGGAGACGCGCTTCAACCGGTAGCGCACGGTGTTCGGATGCACGAACAGCTCCCGCGCCGTCGCCTCCAGCGACCGGCCGTTGTCAAGGTAACACCACAGTGTGGTGAGCAGTTCGGTCGAATAGCTCTGCAGCGGCCGGTAGACACGGTTGATGAGCGTCGCGCGGGCAAGGCCGTCGCCGGCGAACGCGCGCTCGGGGAGCAGATCGTCGGCATGCACCGGGCGGGGGCAGTTGCGCCAGGCCTTGGCCACAGCGAAGCCGGCGAGGGCGGCCTTCGCGCTCTTGGAGGCGTCCACCAAGCTCGGGACTTCGTGGCCGAGGACGAGGTGCCCAGAGCCGAAGCCCGGCTCCAGCTGCTGCGCGATGTCCATGAAGGAGACCGTGGGCGCGGTGCCGATGGCGTCCTCCGGAGTGCTGTCGCTCGGCCAGGCGCGGCCGATGACGAGCACGAGCCGGCTGCCCTGCACCCCGATCAGCACGTCGGCGGACATGTGCCGGGCCGTTCGCCGCAGCTGGTCGACATCCAGCAGCTTCGGTGCGGTGCCGACGAGGACGCTCACCTCGCCGTGACCGTGCCAGCCGAGCGCGGCGATGCGGCTGGGCAGCTCATCGTCGTACTCACCGGTGAGGATACTGTCGACGACGAGCGCCTCCAGACGTGCGTCCCACAGCCCTCTGGCCTCGGCGGCGCGAGCGTAGACGTCCGCGGCGGCGAAGGCGATCTCGCGCGAGTAGAGCAGGATCGAGTCCTTCAACGGTCCATCGTTGGAACTCTTGACGCGCTCCTCGACCACCTCGACGGTGATCTTGATCAGCTGGAGCGTCTGCTGCAGGCTGACGCTCCGGAGCAGCTCGCGAGGAGCCGCCCCGAAGACGTCGGCCGCGATCCACGGCGTCGAACGCGGGTCGTCGAACCACGAGATGAACGAGGAGATGCCGGCCTGAGCCACCAGGCCGACCGCGCTGCGGCGGCCGGGGGGCATGTCCCGGTACCAGGGGAGCGTGTCCTCCAGGCGCTTCAGTGTCGTCGTGGCGAGTTCGCCTGAGATCTTGCGCAGCCACGCAAGGGTCTCGGACGTGGTCCTCTCCGGTGTCGTCGGCACGGGCCCGGAGTCAGGCGTCGCCGCCCGCGGTGCCGGTGGTGCCCGCGTTCACATCGTGCAGGAGGTATTTCTCGATCGCCCAGGCCGGCGCGTTCGGGTCCACCTTCCCCTGGGCCGCGAGCAGCTCCAGAGTGCGGACGACGAGCGAGGGGCCGTCGATCTTGAAGAACCGGCGGGCGGCGGCGCGGGTGTCCGAGAAGCCGAAGCCGTCGGCTCCCAGCGTCGCGTACTCGCCGGGGATGAACGGGCGGATCTGGTCGGGGACAGCGTGCATATAGTCGGTGACCGCGACGAACGGGCCCTCGGCGCCCTCAAGCTTGCGGGTGAGGTAAGGCACCTGCTTCTCCTGCTGCGGGTGGAGGAAGTTGTGCTCCTCCGCTTTGAGACCGTCGCGGCGCAGTTCGCCCCACGACGTAACGCTCCACACATCGGCGGACACACCCCAGTCCTGCTGAAGCAGGTGCTGGGCCTCCAGAGCCCACGGCACCGAGACGCCCGATGCGAGCAGCTGGGCCTTGGGGCCGCCGCCCTCGCCGTCGCTGAGCTTGTGGATGCCGCGGACGATGCCGTCCACATCGACGTTCTCCGGCTCGGCGGGCTGGACGATCGGCTCGTTGTAGACCGTCAGGTAGTACATGATGTTCGGTTCGGGGTGGGACTCGCCGTACATCCGTTCGAGGCCCGAGCGGACGATGTGGCCGATCTCATAGCCGTAAGCGGGATCGTAGGAGACGACGGCGGGGTTCGTGTTCGAGAGCACGAGGGAGTGGCCGTCGGCGTGCTGCAGACCCTCGCCGGTCAGCGTGGTGCGGCCGGCGGTCGCGCCGATCATGAAGCCGCGCGCCATCTGGTCGCCCGCCGCCCAGATCGCGTCGCCCGTGCGCTGGAACCCGAACATCGAGTAGAAGACGTAGACCGGGATGAGCGGCTCGCCCTGCGTCGAGTACGACGTTCCCACGTTGGTGAACGCGGCCAGCGCACCGGCCTCGTTGATGCCGACGTGGAGGATCTGGCCCTGCGGGCTCTCCTTGTACGCCAGCAGCAGCTCGCGGTCGACCGAGGTGTAGTGCTGGCCGTTCGGGTTGTAGATCTTCGCATTCGGGAAGAACGCGTCCATGCCGAAGGTGCGGGCCTCGTCCGGGATGATCGGGACGATGCGGTGGCCGAAGTCCTTCGAGCGCAGCAGGTCCTTGAGCAGGCGGACGAACGCCATTGTCGTGGCGATCTCCTGTGTGCCGGAGCCCTTCTTGGCGATCGCGTAGGCGGAGTCTTCCGGTAGGTTCAGCTGCGTGTACTTCGTGCGGCGCTCGGGCAGGTAGCCGCCCAGCGCGCGACGGCGGTCGTGCAGGTACTGGATGGCCTCGTCCTGCGGTCCCGGGTTGTAGTACGGCGGCAGGTACGGGTTCTCCTCGAGCTGCGCGTCCGAGATCGGGATGCGCATGGCGTCGCGGAACGTCTTCAGGTTGTCCAGCGTCATCTTCTTCATCTGGTGGGTCGCGTTGCGGCCCTCGAAGCTCGGACCGAGGCCGTAGCCCTTGATGGTCTTCGCGATGATGACGGTGGGCTGGCCCTTGTGCTCGACGGCCGCTTTGAAGGCCGCGTAGACCTTGCGGTAGTCGTGGCCGCCGCGCTTGAGGCCCCACACCTGGTCGTCGGTGTAGTCCTCGACGAGCTTGAGGGTGCGCGGATCACGACCGAAGAAGTTCTCGCGCACGTACGCGCCGTTCTCGGTCTTGTAGGTCTGGTAGTCGCCGTCCGGCGTCTGGTTCATGAGGTTCACCAGCGCGCCATCGGCGTCGCGGGCGAGCAGGTCGTCCCACTCGCGGCCCCAGATGACCTTGATGACGTTCCAGCCCGCGCCGCGGAAGTAGCTCTCCAGCTCCTGGATGATCTTGCCGTTGCCGCGCACCGGGCCGTCGAGGCGCTGGAGGTTGGCGTTGATGACGAAAGTCAGATTGTCGAGCTTCTCGTTCGCCGCCACCTGCAGCTGTCCGCGCGACTCCACCTCGTCCATCTCGCCGTCGCCGAGGAACGCCCAGACATGCTGGTCGGAGGCGTCCTTGATGCCGCGGTTGGTGAGGTACTTGTTGAGCTGCGCCTGGTAGATCGCGTTGATCGGCCCGAGGCCCATCGACACGGTCGGGAACTGCCAGAACTCCGGCATGAGCCGCGGGTGCGGGTACGAGGAGAGGCCGCCGCCGGCGTGGGACTTCTCCTGCCGGAAGCCGTCGAGCTGGTCGGCGCTGAGCCGGCCCTCGAGGAACGCCCGGGCGTAGGCGCCGGGGGAGGCGTGGCCCTGGATGAAGATCTGGTCGCCGCCGCCCAGGTGGTCCTGGCCGCGGAAGAAATGGTTGAAGCCCACTTCGTACAGCGCCGCGCTCGACGCGTAAGTGGAGATGTGGCCGCCGACGGCGATGCCGGGGCGCTGCGCACGGTGAACGAGGACCGCCGCGTTCCAGCGCATCCAGGCCCGATACCGGCGCTCGATCTCCTCGTCGCCGGGGAAGTCCGGCTCGTTCTCCGGGGAGATGGTGTTGATGTAGTCGGTGGTCGGCACCATCGGCACGCCGAGGTGCAGTTCCTTCGAGCGTTTCAGCAGGCTGAGCATGATCTCGCGAGCCCGCTCATGGCCGTGTGCCGCAACCAGTGCATCGAGGGATTCGCGCCATTCGGCGGTCTCCTCCGGGTCCGAATCGATGTTATTCATCGAGTACGGGTCCTGGTCGTTTACAGTCACCCTCGACCTCTTTCTTGTGTCGGATGGATCGTGGAAGGCGCGCATCCTCTGTCGGATTGCGACAAATCGGGCACCATCGCTCAGCCTAGCCGCATCTCGAAGCGGACGGTGACCGTCGCTGTGTTGGCGGGCATGGAATGGGGTTTATGCTATGTGCTCGTGTTCCCGCAGGAGACCGTACGCCGCGGGACTGAAAGGACAGCTGCACGATATGGCTCTGGAGAACGACACCCAGGCTCCCGACTTCGAACTGCCGAACCAGCACGGCCAGGCCGTCCGCCTCAGCGACTTCCGGGGCAGAAAGGCGGTCGCGATCGTCTTCTTCCCCCTCGCGTTCTCAGGAACCTGCACCGGAGAGCTGTGCGAGCTGCGCGACAACCTCGCCCTCTTCGAGGACCACCGCGTCGAGCTCCTCGCCGTCTCGGTCGACTCCAAGTTCACTCTGCGCGCGTGGGCGGAGCACGAAGGCTACGGCTTCACCCTCCTCGCCGACTTCTGGCCACACGGCGGCATCGCCAAGGAGTACGGCGTCTTCTTGGCGGAGAAAGGCTTCGCGAACCGCGCGACCTTCGTCATCGACGAGAGCGGCATCATCCGCTCCTCCCTTCATCACCGCCCCCGGCCAAGCGCGTTCGATCGAGGCCTACCGCGCGGCCCTGGACCCCCTGCCCGCGCACGTCGGCTGACAGCGAGCGGCGCACAGTGGGCCCTGCCGGGTTCGAACCGACGACATCCACGGTGTAAACGTGGCGCTCTACCAGCTGAGCTAAAGGCCCGTCATCTCGCTCAGCCTACCGAACTCGATGCTGTGCGAGCGACGATGGCACTCCGACCGCCGGCCCCAGCGCGGCGGCCGGCCTCTCCCGCGGTCGCCGTTCCGGGGCTACGCTGGGCGAGACCGGACACGCGGGCCGAGAAAACGACGAAGGAGACCTTCTCATGCCGTCCATCCTGAACCCCTACCTCAACTTTCGCGCCCAGGCCCGGGATGCGCTCGACTTCTACCAGTCCGTCTTCGGTGGGGCTCTGCAGACCAGCACATTCGGTGAGGTCGGGATGAGTCAGGACCCGGCCGATGCGGACCTCGTCATGCACGGGCAGCTCACCACGGACGCCGGTTTCACAATCATGGCCGCCGATGTCCCCTCGCACATGGAGCTGAGGGAGGGATCGCAGATCTCGGTGTCGCTCAGCGGCGACGACCACGACCAGCTCGCCGGCTACTACACCAAGCTCGCCGAGGGCGGAACGGTGTTCGAACCGCTCTCGACGGCGCCGTGGGGCGACAGCTTCGGGATGCTCGCCGACCGGTTCGGAATCCAGTGGCTGGTGAACATCGCGAGTTCGCCGCAGGTCTGAGCCACGTTCGCGCTCGCGCCTCAGGCGGCGTAGGTCCGCCTCGCACTGTCGGAGGCGGACGGGACCCTCGGCATCGTTCCATCGTTCTCATGGGGTGGGGCGCGCTCGGCGGGGGAGGACCGCCGAACCCGGTGCGGAGTTCCGCGTGTCGCCACTCGGCGGCACAGGCTGGCGACGTACGGCTTTCCCGTCGATGCGGGGCAGGCGAAAACCTGGTCCTGCTGCGTTTTTCCGCCTCGGGAGCAGCAGCGAACAGGTGCGAGCGGAGCGTGTCGTCGCGACCAGCGACGCCCGGTGACGGCATGCGAAGAGCTTCAGCCCGCCGCCAGCCCACTCACAACGTATACCAATATTAATTGGATCGTCCCCGTCGGTCTGGGACGAAAGCAAACGAACAAGGAGCGGTTATGAGATCGGTTGTTGCTGCCAGCGTCGCGGTTCTCCTCAGTGCGGGAGCGATCCTCGGCGCCGCCGCGCCAAGCGTGGCGGCGCCGACGGAATCCGGCGCGAATCCCACCGTGTCCGGCCTGTCCAAAACGGTCGGAGATGTAATGGGCGGAGAGCACATCGCGATCACGGGTAGGCACCTGCAGAACGCCACCGAGGTCTGCTTCGGGCAGGGATGCGTTCCTGTCACCTCGGCCACGCCCAAGAAAGTGACAGTGACAACGCCACCGCACTACGGGTATCAAGGCGGTCAGGCGCAAGCGGTTGTCCCGGACTACCAGAAAGGCACCGTCACCGTCACCTTCAAACGGGGCCAGAGGGAGACGGTCATCGCCCTCCAGCGATACCGGTATGAAGCGCTCACCCCACCGGACGGGAAATGTCCTCTGTGCTCGCGCACTGGGAGAAGTACGACAGCGCCCGCTACGGCGACTTCAGCCCGGTGGGCGGGGACTGCATGAACTTCGTCTCCGCAGGACTGGCCGAATGGTTCGGCTCGAAAAGCATCCGCCCGGACTGGTACAACTCCTTTGCGGCCTGGGTGGCGAAACACCCGGGCGCGAACCCCTACAACGACCCCTACGGCAAACTCGACCCCGCCAACCAGTGGGTCACCCCGTCTTGGGCATACGTTCCGGCTTTCTCGACTTGGCTGAACACGCAGAAGGACACGGGCATCACCCGCACCGATCTGAAGAATGACCCCGCCACCTGGTCAGACGTCAAGGTCGGCGACGTCATCACAATGACCTGGAACGACGAGGGCCTCAAGACCACCACTTGGGTTCTAACGGTCGTTGCAACACCTGGACTTTCTGGGAGTTGTAACGACCGTGGCCCGTTTAAGGAGCTATTCGAGGGATCGACGCTGTTTCACGCAGGCTGATAAGGACGCGTTCTTCGCGTTGTTCGAGGCGTGTGGGAGCATCACGATCGCGGCGCGTGAGTTGGGGTTCAACCCGGCGACCTGCGGGACGTGGGTATGGAAGGCCGGCCTGCGCAGCCAGGGGAAAACCGGGACTGGTCCGCATCCAGGAAAGGAACGCTACTTCCAGTTGCGACGCGATGGCATCTCGCGTCGCGAAGCAGCGGCTGCCGTCGGGGTGAACATCCGCACGGCACGGGATTGGGATAACGGTGTCCGGAAGACCGCTCATCGCCGCTATTACCCAGATGGTCGGGTCGTCGATTACAAAACAGGTATGACGACGTTTCTTGACGGCACCGAGACAATCTCGCCGGCGGCGATCTTTCAGCTGGAGAGGAAGCTCGATCCGCGGTTCCTTTCGCTGGAGGAACGTGAGCAGATCCGGGATCTCCTCCGCGATGGGTTGTCACTGCGGAGCATCGCCGCCCAGCTGCGGCGGTCGCCATCCACGATCAGTCGGGAAATCTCCCGGAACCGGTCCTCGACCGGGATCTATCACCCCTTCGCAGCACATCGCTACTCGGCGAAGCGTCGCCCACGGCCAAAGCCGCGAAGACTGGTGACAGAGCTGCGGTTGCGTGCTTTCGTTGAGTCGAAGCTGGCGTTGCGGTGGTCTCCCGAGCAGATCACTCGAGCCCTGATCCGTCAGTTCCCGGACGACGTTGGGATGCGAGTGGCGACCGAGACGAAGTTCGCTTCTGGGCGGCACGAATGTCAGCGGTCGCGGAGTTGAGCTCAGCGGCTGCTGATTGCAGATTCTCGGTGCTTGTCGATGCGGTGGCGCTTGCGTAGAAATTGTACGGGTGAGCCGTGTCGCCGGGCGTCAGGGCGATCAGTCCGGCCAGCCGGACTTCCGCGTTGTGCAAGGTTGTGCATTTCTCGGCTGGAAGGTTGGGCTGACCCCGGTGGTCGGCGGCAATGGTGGTGTCGGATTCGCGTCCAATGAGAACATGCCATCCTCAAACTGACATAAGGGAGATTTTATCAGCGTTGTTTTCGCGGGAGTTTTGAGCGTGGAATTGAGCGTTTGATGCAAGTCCGCCTCCACCTTTATTCGAATGAAACGAAAGCTGCTTCGCTTCTTTCGAAGGAGGCGATCATGGGCGCGATGACGATGGGTCAGACATATCTACCCGGTGATGAGGGTGAGCTGCAGCGGCTGCATGAGCTGTTTGATCGGGAGATGAGTGATCGGCCGCGGTACTACCTGGTTGGTGCTGACCTGGATGATCGCACGGAGGTGCCTGCAGCGGTCTATCGGGTGCTCCAGCGGGTGGTGGAGGCGATGCGTCTGGGGCAGGCGGTCACGATTCAACCGCAGTCGAGGGTGCTGACGACGCAGCAGGCAGCCGATCTTCTGGGTATCAGCCGGCCCACGTTGGTCAAGCTACTCGATAAGGGTGAGATCCCGTTCGAACGCAATGGCACCGCCCACCGGCGGGTTGCTCTGGGCGATGTACTTGAGTATGCTGAGCGTCGCCGTCAGGCGCAGTATGAGGCAATCGCCGTGACAAGCGTTGAAGATGACGAAGACCTGGATGAGGTCCTCGCTCAGTTGCGTGAATCACGGCACCGTGTCGCTGAACGCCGGCGCTCGGCGAGTGCTGCGAGCTGACGCGTGTTCGCTGCTGTTCTGGATGCTTGTGTGTTGTGGCCGAGCCTGCAGCGCGACTTCCTCCTCTCGCTAGCCATCGAGGGCCTTTACCGGCCGCTCTGGAGCGATGTTCTCTTGGATGAGGTGGAAGACAACGAGGCGGCAAAACTCGTCCGCCGCGGCGCACTCGAGGTCGATGCCGCTGCGAGAGCGTCCTTCCTGAGGGTGGAGATGGTGCGGGCATTCCCGGACGCGATCGTGACCGGATTTGAGCCTCTAGAAGGTAGCTTCGGGTTGCCGGATCCCGACGACGAGCATGTCCTCGCCGCGGCCGTCCTCGGCGGCGCTGGCGCGATCGTCACTTTTAACTTCAAAGACTTCCCGGCAAAGCAAATCCCTGCCGGGATCGAGATCATCAGTCCGGAACGGTTCACCGCTGACACCGTTACCCTCGACCCGCCGGCCGCGTTGCGCGCACTGCAGCAGATCTCCTGTACGCAGCGGACGACGCGAACAGCCCGGCAGAACCGTGGCGGAGCTCAAAGACACCCTGACCGCCTGCTACAAACTCGAAGACGCGATGGCGAGCATCCCCGACGCGATCTGAACCTCCTGCAGCGTCGCCCCGCCGCCCGGGATGGTGGTGGGTGTGAAGGCCCGAGACAAGAGACTCTTTGCTTATCTGACCTTTAGTTGCAAGCCCGGCCCACGCGAGGCAAGCGGGTCGATGCATCCAGCTACAGGAGGGGCCACCTCACGAGAAGCAAGTAGACAGCCGTGCTCTGGGTCCCTTCGTCGTCGCTAGCCTCTAGGGCCAGGTTGGTCCAATTGGAATCCTCGACGTGCCGTAGTCTGCGATCTGGAACCGACCGCAATCGACGGTAGTGGGTTCCCGGTCGCGAACCTGCGCGGGCAACTCGAATGGGTAGGTTTGCGAATCGGTAAGCAAAAAGGACGCAGCAGAGTGTTCATAGTCCTTTCGATCCACTAGCCAGGCATATCCGTTCATTCTGTAGTCAACCTGAACGAGCTGGCTCGGGTCGTTTAGATTAGCCTTCACCGCTCGAATGCTCCAGAATTGACCAGCTCCAACCTTTCCCGATTTGTTGATCCAATTTACAGTGCAAGCCAGAGAATCTTCGGCAGCCCTGATCGACCGAGAGGCCATTGGAAAGGATGCGATCGCAAAGACCAAAGAGGACACAAGTGCGACGGTCGCACCAATGAGAACAGTCCACCGCTTCTGGGTTATGCGGGGAGCCTCGATTCGACCAGCCAAGACAATTAGTGATAGCACGGGCGCGAAAACCCACGGCTGCAAATATCGGGCGGCATCGCTACCGAGTAGAATGAATCCGAACGTGGTTATGAGTGGAGTTAACCAGGAGTAGATCGCTAGCACATCCGCTCGACTAGTCGCCCGCCGGAACTCGGTGACAGAAAGCAGTATTCCGAGAATCATTATTGCGGCGACAAATACGATGGAATTGATACCCCCCACGGTTGCTGCACGATGCCCCAAGAGTTGCGAATAATAGCTCAGGGACTCGTTGGCCATGGTTGGTTTGAGGTAGCTATCGCCGGCCGCGGCGATCCAATGCCCTAGAGGAAGGCGAGCGAGATAGCCTACAGCTGTCACCACGATCAGCCCACCGAGAACGACCCCCCCACGCCTGATGCGTGACCGGCCGAGCGTAACAATGCCAACAACTATCGCAAGTGGCAATGTGACCCACGCGACGTAGATCGGATTTGACAAGGTTGAGACCAGCGCAATAGCGACAAGCAGTCCAAGGTCCCGCTTTCGCATCAAGGGCGAGTCGAATAGCTTCTGCGCGAGCCCAACGGTAAGAATAGCGGCAAACACTGTACCGGAATAGTAACTCGTAAGAGCGAGAAGGGAAGCAAGTTCAAGACTGTTCCGATCCCCAGCTCCCTCCCACAAAATCAGGACACAATAGGCCAAGAATGGAGCAATTGCCCCTACGAGACTCCGCCTATTTCCCGTAACAGTCCATCGTGCGACAAGGCGCAACGACACGTAAAGCATCACAAGATTCAGAACGCCAGCGAGGAATTGAAGTTGAATCAAATCCATCCCCAGTAAGGACAAGAGCAGGTACAGTCCTATCTCAGGAATGAAGAAGGTCGTCGACATTGCCCAATCTGTGGCAGTCCCATGGAGAAGCGACTGCGTGAACATGGGGACAATCATCGAATCGCCATCGAGGAACATCATTTCCCCTCGGCCACCGGACTGCGCAACGTGAGCAGTCACAGTGATCGACACCAATACTATGAATAACAGCCCCGCCAGTTCATACAGTGCGCTTGATCTACTCTTCATATCCAAAGTTCCACGTTCGTTTCGATCCGCATCGTGACGCAACTGCCCTGGCGCCCGTCTTGGCTAAGCGCGGCTAGACTCCGGTCCCGAACCTACTACATGGGAAGGAACTCAAGGATGAGCGACCTCGGGGGGATCCACGCCTGGGTCTGCTGTACGGGTAGGTGGCAGGTTGTAGTTGAATCGGCCTGGTCCGGTAGCGGTCGAACAAGACGTCGAATGAACGCTCGGTGCCAGTGGTCGCTTCCAACCAGAGGGCGGCATCAGCTCGTTCGTCGTCCACCCGCGAGACCCCTGTCTGAACGGACAGAGGGTAACACGAAGGGCTGAGCGACTCAGCGAAGGTGGGCAGTGACCGTATTCTGGATCCGCCGAGTCCGGTCGCCGAACGCGTACCAGGCGATAACGCCGAGCAGGGGGAAGATCACGAGCGCTGCGACCCAGATGAGCTTGGTCCAGTAACCCATCTCCGAGGAACGGATGATCTGGACGGCAGCGATCACGATGAAGACCAGCCAGGCCGCCAGCGCAGCGAACCCGACGATGATCAGGACCGAACCGAGGATGTCAGGGGTTTTCATGGGATCCCTCCTTCATGTCTCGTACGAGCGGCTATCCGCCGTTCGCGATGGCCTATGCCCGGCGACGATAGCACGGGAAAAACGACTTCACCTAGAGCTTTGGCGCGCCGAATAATTGGTGGGAACCGGACAGGTTGTGCCGGACATCTTCTTATAGAGACCTCCCTTCTGGAGTCTCGATTCCAATCATGTTCGGGGAAGGAAACAGGGGATGAAATCACTCAGGACCCACTCGCCACTCAGGACCCGCTCGCTCCTGGGGGCGATCGCGGCCGCTGCAAGCGCTGTACTCTTCGTTGTCGGGGCGGCGATGCCCGCACAGGCGGCGGCCACGGACACGGCCGGGCTCGCCACGATCAGTGCCGGCCAGTCGAGCACGAACTCCATCGTCGACCCGAACTGTGTGGCCGCCGGAAAGGCTCTCGCCGACTGCACGTTCAAGACGGGGGTAAGCCTTGGGACGCCGCAGACCTCGACGCGCGCGCAGGTCCTCGCCGATCCCGGTCTGTCGGCGGCCCAGAAGTCGGAGATCCTGGCCACAGCTTCGCCGACCGCCGCACGCGCGGTCTCGTCGAACCACTGGTCGCAGTTCGTGACCGGCGTCGCATACACGCAGACGCAGAAAGGCACGTTCTATTACAACGGATCCCGGGTCTGGGTCACCCAGAGATACTCAGGCTATAACGGCTCGCAGACCTGCTTCACGAACTACGTCGTGACCGGCTGGACCATCAGCAACGTCAGCAAGAACGACACCGGTTCGACCACCTCCCGCAACCTCTATTGTGGCTGGAACGTCAACCAGCCCGCGTGGATCACCACGTCCTGGTCGATGACCGCGACCGTCCATACTAACGGCACCATCTCCGGCGCCGGCGCGACCGTCGGCTTAGAGGTGGTTTCAGTAGTCGGCGTGGCGGTGGTTGTTGTGGCTGGTTAGCGGGGATGCTGGTCGAGTGTCGACGCTTGCTGAGGATCGGTTCATTACGGATATGTTGTGGGAGCGGCTGGAGCCGTTGATTCCGCCTCGGCCGCCTGTGGTCAATGGGCGGGCTGGGCAGCCTCGGGTTCCTGACCGGAAGGTGTTCGCTGGGATCGTGTTCGTGCTGCTGACGGGGATCCCGTGGAGAAGCTCCCGCCCGAGTTGGGGTATGGGTCCGGGGTCACTTGTTGGCGGCGTCTGCGTGAATGGTCCGAAGCGGGCGCGTGGGATGCACTGCGGAAGATCATGCTCGACGAACTCGGCCAGGCTGGCATGATCGACTGGTCAAGAACCTGCCTGGACTCCGTAAGTGTCCGGGCGAAAAGGGGGGGCGATCTCACTGGACCTAACCCCACGGATCGTGGGAAACGGGGCACCAAGTACCATGTCCTGACCGACCGCAACGGACTCCCGCTGCATGTGGAGATCTCCGGCGCCAACCGACACGACTCCATGCTCGTGGAACCTGTGTTAGACAACATCACCGCGATCAAGGGCGTCGGCCGCGGTCGGCCCAGACGCCGCCCGGTTATCTTCCACGCCGATAAGGCTTACGACAACCGCCGCGTCCGCTGTTACCTGCGTTGTCGTGGGATCAAGGCACGCATCGCACGAATCGGAGTCGACTCCAAACAGTGACTGGGTAAACACTGTTGGGTAGTCGAACGCACCATGGCCTGGATCCTCGCCTTCCGGAAACTCGCCACTCGCTACGACCGCACCGCCTCAACGATCACGGCGCTCGTCGCTCTAGCAATCGCGATCACCAGCGCCCGCAAACTCACCAAAAACGACTACTGAAACCATCTCTAAGCCTTGCCAGTGAGCCCGCCGAAGAATGCACCAGCTTCACCCATCGAAACCCTCCGTACCCCGGCTTCGGAGAAGGTCAGAAGCTAGTTCCGATAGAAGGCATACTGCTGCCGACGAGCCTCCAGCTGAGTGAACTGATCCAAGATTCTCGCGATCTCACGCTGAACAGCGAGAGGCGGGACGGGGATTCGGATCTTCCCGAGCGATTCACCTGAGATGCGGCGGACCTTCGTACCAGTAATGTGTCGAACCTTCTGATCCTGGAACTGCTCAGACTGGAAGAAGTAGGCAACGTACCGAGGATCGAGCGTGTGGCGATAGATGTACGCGTCGCCGCTCACGGCAACGTCGCAGTCACCAAGCCACGCCGTGGCTTTTGCGAGGGCCGCGTCATCCTCACTCGTCGTGGCGACGATCAGATCCCCAGGTGCCGCTCGCCGTATCTTTGCTGCCAGTGAAGGGTTTGTAAACGACTTTGTGGTGGTCGTCCAGATGCCGTAATAGGTGTGCACCTGACCATAGTGAATAGGCTGGAGTGCCTTGCTCCGTAAGATCGGATTTCTGCAACCCATTACCGCGGATGAATTGTCCGACGTCGCCAAGCGTCGCGAACTGGACTCCGTTAGGAGCGAGTTCCGCGATCAGCTGATCGATCCGGCTCATGAAGTGACTCCGCCTCTGATCCTGACGTCTTGCAGGGCGCACGCCGCGACGTAAGTGGTGTCGCGCCGCCTGACGAGCTCTACAAGTTGCAGGATGAACGCTCTGAGCTCATCCATGCTGGTCTGGGTGGTGGTGGTCGGCTGGTCCGCGCGGTTCGTCTTGTCGGGGTTCGGTCGCCATCCGAACAACGCCTCTCCGGGCTGAGCTGGCCAGAGGTTATGGATGTAGTCGTTGCGCGCGCGGAGAATGGTTTTGACGTCGCTGTAGTACTGGAACAGGACGTGTCTGTCTGCATCGTCGCCTACGGGCGCCAACTCTTTGAACTCTTTGAATGCCTTCTCTAGCAGCTGGCTCGCCGACAGTTGCGTATCCGTTGTCTGAGCCGCGTTTTTCATGGTCTGGTAGATCGTGAGGGCCTGATACTCGATCAAGGCCGACAAGCCCGCGATGCGCCCGATCGCGCCGTAGAACTCTTCATCGCGCCGGCCGAAGATCGTCTGCGGGACGCCAAAGGCGTCGGGCGTCGGGTCCCAGACAACGTGAAACGGAGAGCTGCCGTCGTCGCTCATGACGTGCGCTCCAGATCTTCGACAATCTCATCGATGGCAGTGCGCAGTTCGGCCTGTTGGGCAACGATGCGGGTGATCTCGGCGTTCAGCGCGGTGATGTCCACCGTCTCGCGGGTGTCTTCCTGCTCGACATAGGAGGACACGGAGATGTTGTAACCGTTCTCCGCGATCTCGGTGCTCGACACGGCATGGGCGAAGTGGTCGGCATCCGTGCGGTTCTCGAACGCGTCGAGGATCTTCTGCTGGTTCTCGGGCGTCAGCTTGTTCTTGTTCCCGACGCGGGTGAACTCGGCGGACGCGTCGATGAAGAGCACGTCGTTCGTCTTCTTCGACTTCTTCAGCACGATGATGCAGGTCGCGATGGTGGTGCCGAAGAACAAGTCCGGAGGCATCAGTTGATCGACGGTCACCGGCTCCGGCCGGGCAAAGGGCAGCCTCGCCCAGCTGTCGGTGTCGCCCTGAAGAGACTGTAGGAGGGGCGTGAGCGGATCGATCAGATAGGGTGTGCCGGCGTCGGTTGTGATCCGCCGAAGCTGAGGTCGCTGCACGGCAACGACCGCATCGGCAACGACCGCGTCGATCATCGTGCGTCTCGTCGCGAACGCCCCTGCTGTTGAGGGCGTGAGGAAATGCTCCACAACGGTGTGGTCGTTGCGACTAGCGCGGATAAGCAGAGCCATCAGTCACCCTCCAGGCTACGCGGCAGGTCTATAGGTACGCACTCTAGCATGCATTTCGATATGCATCAGCGAACGCTGGTGAGTATGATGGGTTCAACCGGCGCCGATGGCGCTGGAGTGAGAAGGGACCCCTGATGAGCAACCTCGCGGCTCCAACCTCACCGGTGTATCGACAGATGGTCGAAGACACCCGGCAGGCATTGACGCTGGCGGAGATCGCCGACGTGACGGGGGTGAAGCTCCGTGCGGTACAAAACTGGGCCGCCGGCACGGCGAACCCGGACGGCCGCCAACGCGACCGACTGCTCGAGCTGCAATATGTGGTGACCGAACTGGCAGATGTCTTCGACCGGGAAGGCATCGAGATCTGGCTCCACCGACCTCAGCGGGCCCTGCAGCATCAGCGGCCACTCGACGCCCTCCAGTCCGGTCACTTCCATGACGTCCTCTCGCTGGTCGAAAATCTCGCCGGTGGTCCGAAGAGGTAGCAATGGACTCGCTGCGATCGGTACTGGAACGCGTGGCCTCGGCGAAGACTGTCGAGATCCGCGACGCGTTCTACCGACACGCCGCGCCCAACCGTGACGCGTTCACCGGCGGCACGGACGACCGCTGGGGAGCGAACTTCCGGGTGATCTACCTCGCGCGGCCGGAGAGCGGCACCGTGATCGAGGCCTACCGGCACCTTGTCGAAGACCAAGGCATCCCGGCGGCGAACATCCGACCGAGGATCCTCTACACGGTGCCGGTGAAGGTCACTCGGGTGCTCGACCTCACTGATGACAAGACAGCGGCGACCGTGGGGCTGACAACAGCCGACCTCCACTCAACAGTCGGCGAATACGACGCGTGCCAAGCGGTCGCGGCAGCTGCCCACCAATTAAACCGACACGGAATCCTCGCTCCCGCGGCCGAAGGCGCCGGAGCGACTCTGGCACTTTTCACAGAGCGTCTGAGTATCGACGAGAGGCCAGTTCCGACCGCCCAGACGCTCTGGGCGTCGCTCCCATCCGACCCGCGGCAACAGCGTCACCTACGCGCGGTCCGCGACGGCGATGCTTCCTGATGTCGACAGCGTCGTACCGACACCGGAACAGAAATACGCGTGATCCGGGTTTCCTTTTAGCCGGTTATCAAACTGACATAAGGTAGATTATCGGCTACTTTTCTGGCTAATAAATGACCCGAAAGTATGGCATGATCGTAGCATGCAGACAATGTCGGTGAGTGAAGCGAAGGACAAGCTCTCGAATCTGGTCGAGGGTGTTGAGGCCACGCATGATGCGGTGGTGATTACGCGGCACGGGAAGCCGGCCGCGGTGCTGATTTCACCTGAGGATCTCGACTCGCTGCAGGAGATGTTGGCTTGGTTGTCGGATCCAGCTCATGCTGCGGAGATGGCCGAGGCGGAGGAGGATGTCGCTGCGGGTCGGATGTTGTCGTTGGATGAGGTTCGCGCGCAGCTGGCGAATCGGTGAGCGACCAGAGTTATCGCATTGAGGTCTCGGGCTCGGCGATGCGCGCGCTGAGCCGACTGCCGGAGAAGATGGCGGATGCTGTTTTGCGGTTCTTGGATGGTCCGCTGACCGAGAATCCGATGCGGGTGACCAAGCCTCTGGGTGCTGAGCTGGATAGCATGCGGTCTGGTTACGTCGGGATCGCCTACCGTGTGCTGGTTCGCATCGATGAGGACAAGCGTGTGGTGCAGGTGATGCGCATCGCGCATCGAGCGGATGCATACCGACCCTTCTGACCGGCCCTGCAGCGCGCGCTCACGCCCGTAGGCTCAACGACATGTCGACATCGAGCAGCGCGCAGTCTGATCGGATTGAGCTTGCGAACGCATACCTGTCCGCTCTGAAGGCACACATGCAGTTGACCGTGCCTCCGCCGACGGGGTTGGAGCGAGTGTTGCGCTATGCCGGATCCGCGCGGCGTCGGCGAGAGCTCGAGGACCTGGAACACGATTTGCGGAACCTGGCGCGGCAGATGCGCGAGCAAGGCGTCGGCTTCCGGTGGCGAGAACGGCCATGATGCCGACGATGGCCTCCCCCATCGGTGTGGACGTGTCGACATCGAGGAGTGGCTGACCACAGCTCCGCGTGGATGCTCCCCTCATCTCGGCTTTTGAGTCGGGTGAGGGGAGCATTCGTCGTTAAAGCGGAGGTCACCAGTTCCTTCTTCGCGCCCCTTTCACTTCTTCAGCCATTTAGGAGGTTACGGGAATGTAGTTGGAATCGCTGATCGCTTGGCCCGTGTTCGGGTCGTAGGACTTGACCGCAGTCTGCCGGTTGATGGTCCGTTTTGTGACAACGGTGAAGGAGCCGTCCGCGTTGGCGTACGTCTTCCCGCCTTCCGGGTCGAACCATCCCTGGTGCGGATCGTTCGTCGTCTTCATGCGAGCGCCGGGCAGAGCCCAGCCTGTGATCGTGATCGTTCCGTCGGTTCCCCGCACAGCGGAGTCCACATGCGTCTGAGGGATGATGGGAAGGTCGGATTCGCTGATCGCTTGCCCTGTATTCGGGTCAAAAGACTTGACCACAGCCGCACCGTTGACGGTCCGCTTTGTGACAACGGTGAAGGAGCCATCCGCGGCGGCGTATGTGATCCCGCCTTCCGGGTCGAACCATCCGTAGTCCGGATCATTCGTCGTCTTCATGCGAGCGCCGGGTGACGACCAGCCCGTGATCGTGATCGTCCCGTCAGACCCTCGGGCCACCGAAACGATTCGGGGCTGATTCGTGAGTGTGTTCTTAGGAAGATGCCAGATGCTACCCGTCATCTTCGGGTCGTTATTGTAAATAGCGGTGAGGGAAAGGTAGTTGCGGTCGTTGTTGTGCCCGGCGAGCTGGACATCAAGCTGACCGTTGACCGTGGTGATGTGGCTGACAATCATGGAGTGATCCCCACCCAGATCGGTGCCTACCCCCGTGGCGGTGAGGGGTATGGTCCTGGGCTTGAGCCCCTGGCCGCCCTCGGCGTTGGCTTTCAGACTGCTGTCGTTCCAGGTCATGGTGACGATGTCGCCGACTCTGACGTTCGACCAGGTGGCGGGGTGATTGCTCAGGTCGGTGCGGGTGATTCCGAACTGCTCCTTCTGGTCGTTCAGCCAGTTGGAGAAGGACGGCACGTATGCCCAGGACGGGGTGACCCACTTGTCGTCAGGGTTTGTGTAGCCGTAGGGGTCTGTCCAGAGGTTGATATTCGGGCGTGACGCTTGCCAGCTGCCGTACTGGTTGTACCAGTCCATGCGGGTTCGGTCCCGTCCGAACCACTCAGCCAGTCCCGCGGAGGCGAAATTTGCGCAGTCCCCACCGACCGGGTTGAAATCAGCGTAGCGGGCATTGTCATACTTGTCCCAGTGCGCCAGCACGTAGGACATTTCCCGTCCAGTGCGAGTGAGCGCTTCATATCGGTACGGCTGTGGCGCGCTGGCTTTTTCCTCATCACTCAGTTTCACGGTGACAGTGACGGTGTCTTCCTGATAGTCGGGGACAACCGCCTGTGCTTGACCGCCTTGATACCCATAATGCGCAGGTGTTGTCACCTCTACGGTGGTGGACGTGGCCGAGGTGACCGGAACACAGCCCAGACCAAAGCAAACCTGAGTGGCGTTCTGCAGGTTCTCACCGCTGATCGTGATCTGCTCACCACCCATCACATCCCCGACCGCCTTCGAAAGAGCAGTCACGACAGGATCAACGGGACTAGTCGTGGCCGCCATACTCGGCGCCGCGGCTCCAAGAACCACCCCCGTACCGAGCAGCACCACAAGCCCAGCAGCAACAAATGATTTCATAACAACTCCTTATTTCATTCGCTTCCCACCCCCCAAAAAAAGGACGAGAACACCCCAAACAATACAAGTATGCGTTGAAGGGTGTGTCTGGTTACCGGGTCTGCTGCACGGATAGGTGACAGTGGGTAGTCAGGCCGTGAGGGCGACGGTCTTGGTCATGATGGTCTCGAACTCGATCGGGGTCAATCGGCCCCACCGGCGGCGGCAAGGCACGCTGGGTGATCAGGTGGAAGCCCGCCCTCAACGCGTTCGCGATCACTTTCGCGGGCCGGTTCGAGAGAACCACTCACTGATGAAACCGCCAGCCCCCACACACCGTTAAACGGACAGTACCCGCGGGCGCGATCTGCTAGAATTGCATGCGCATTACATACGGTGGAGGGAAGCGTGATGACGGCTAAAACGGTCGGATTCGCAGTGGCGGAGGAAGACGAGGCGGGGCTCAAGGAGCTCGTCGATCACTTCGGTCACGGCAATCGCTCAGAGTTTCTGCGTGTGGCAATGCAGCGGATGCGGCACGAGCTGTTCGCGGAGCGGATGAGTAGGCTGCAGGCTGAGGCGCGCGAGGAGCTTGGTGGCCGCGTGGTTTCTCGTGACGAGGTGGATGCGCTGGTGAAGCGCGTTCTGGCCGACTCTCGTCCGGCTCACAGTGCCTGAACAGGCTCCGGTCGTCTATGACGTCAACGTGCTGGTGAACGTCCTCGTCACTGACGATTCCGAGTTCCCCTACATCGCGCAGGTTCCGTCGGCATCCAGCAATCCAGATGCTGACTGCTTGTCGATCGCGTTCGACACGGACGACTTCCAGCTATACCTCTCGCCCCACATCCTCGAGAACACAACCAGGGTGCTCGCCGAGCTGGGCCTCTCCCCCGATCTGATCAAGCGGTACCTCGCGACGCTCGTCGACGTCGTCGAGACCTCGGGCGGAGCGATCGTGGATCCACCGCGCAAGGTCTTCGACGTATCCGACCACGAAGACAACCTCATCCTGGATCTCGCGGTCGACGTCGACGCGACGATCGTCGTGAGCAACGACACCGATCTGACGTCATTGAGCCCGTGGCACAACAGGATCGCGATCATGCGGCCGCGCGACTTTGTGCAATGCACGGTGCAGACCCGCCGCGGCCGGTGACTGCTCGCTAATCCTCAGCAGGCGTCTGGTCGCCGATAGGGCCATGGTAGCTCATAGCGGGCACCGGGGTCAGCGGGAGCTCGTCGCGCTCATTGGGACTTCCGTGATAACGGTGGGTGAGGGTCTGGCCTGAACCAAAAGAAAAGAACAGAATGAAACCCAAGGCAAATCACCACGTCTCCTCGAGCTGGTCCAGGGCCTCGGCGGCCGCGACAGCGTTCACTGCCTGATAGATCGGCCGCAAATCACGTTTGAGGGCGTCCCAGTCTTGCCGGGCAACGTAGTTGAAGCGGCCGCAGCGCAGGTGGATGATGCAGGTCTGCACGATCGTTTCCGGCCACACGTTCCCCACCGACGCCGGTAGCCCTTTCAGGCCGTCGCAGACGAGACGGCTTCGCGTACATCAAGTGTTTCTACGTCGCCGGCAAACAGCAGGGAAACCCGGTCATCACCATCACGGCCGAATCGTAGTACGGGTTCGGGGAATCACGGCGAGGGTCACCTGGTACTACCTGTAATCCCGCACCGGGACACCACCCCAGGTGCTCTTGATCTGAATGGGCGTCAGCCTCTGAATTGTCCTGCTCGGGGTCAGTCGACGAGGACCTGCTTCCAGTTCGTGGTGACCGGATAAGAAGTTGTTCCCTATTAGCATTCTCCTTGGGTGAGTGCTAATATGGTGTTCGGGTCAGGCGGCCCCCGCGTGACCCTTCGTTCGCATCGCGAAAGGAGATAGATCATGTCAAATTCGTTCGATGTTCTGAGCCAGCTCGACCGCTTCGCGTCCAGCGTGTTCGACACGGCTCGGTCGCCCCGGGTGATGCCGGTCGACCTCTTCCGCGAAGGTGACCAGTACGTTCTCAGTGCTGATCTTCCCGGTATCGATCCTGATTCCGTTGACCTTGATGTTGATGGTCAGTTGCTCACGATTCGGGCGGAGCGTCTCGCGCCGTCGAGTGAGAACGTCAAGTGGCTTGCGCACGAGCGACCGTACGGCTCGTACATGCGCCAGTTCACTCTCGGTGATGGGGTTGATGTGGAGAAGATCACGGCGAATTATGAGCACGGTGTTCTCTCGGTCATCGTGCCGATGGCTGAGCGTGCCAAGCCGCGGAAGATCCAGATCGGCTCGGCGCGAGGGCGGAAGGAGGTCGGCGCATGACCACGATCATCAGCCCGGACCCTCACCGCAAGACCAGCCGGGTGCCGGATCACTTGAGGATCCGACTGCCGCGAATCCCGCTCCGATTCGGGCCCAGGGAACCCACTCATCCGTCCTTGTCCGGGTGGCCTTTCAATCGCCACGGAGGCCCACCCGCACAAGCGGCATGAAGCGCTAGGGATGGCCTGCACACCCGAAGGTGTGCAGGCCATCCCTATGTGCCCGTTCCCCGAACTCCTCCGCCACAGCAAGGTCAGCGATGAACGTTATTGGAGAATCGCTTGAGCGCCAGCCTGGTGCCGTGAAAGAAGTCTTGGTCCCCGGGCAGGAGGGTGCCCGGCCCCACGTAGGGGCTCGTGTTGTCCCAGTGCTGCCACAGCATCCAGTGTTTCCACCCACCGGGGGATGGGGTTTGCTGCACGGTTAGGTAGCAGGGGTTAGTCAGGCCGTGAGGGCCAGGGTCTTGGTCATCATGGTCTTGAACTCGATCGGGGTCAATCGGCCGAGACGGTCTTGCCGGCGTCGGCGGTGGTAGGTCCGCTCTATCCAGGTCACGATCGCGATACGAAGTTCGTCGCGTGTGGTCCAGGAGCACCGGTTGAGGACGTTCTTCTGCAGGAGTGAGAAGAACGACTCCATAGCGGCGTTGTCGCCCGTAGCGCCGACTCTGCCCATCGATCCGACCATGTGATGGCGAGCGAGAGCGCGAATTGCTTTGCGGGAGCGAAATTGCGATCCGCGGTCTGAGCGCATGATGCAACCGGCGACGTTCCCGCGCAGAGCGGCAGCGTTATCGATCGCGTTCACGACCAGGTGGGACACGGCCGTTGCAACTCCCAAAAACCCAGGTGTTGCAACGACCGCTAGAACCCGAGAATCGCCACCCCCTCCCTCCTCAGGAAGCTATTTTCTTGCCGTCACGTATTTGAAGACATTGACGTAGTGCGAAATCCCCAGACTCGTCGGGTGGAAGGCCTCGCCGTCACGGTCGATCGCGCCCAGAGCGTCGAATCCGTTCACCCAGTGTCGCAGCAATGCTGCACGCCGTGCGTGCCTCGCTCCGAGCGCTGGCATCCGCCACTGTGAAACCATATTTCACCGATTCATCGCGAATCAGAGCATTGAGTTGTTCCTGGATCTGATGGAGATATGCGACATCCACATCTGTGAAAGGAACAACGACGGAGCCATCCTTCGTCGTGAACCGGAAGCAGCCTTCCTTGGGGGTGGTAGCCGGGTCCGGCAGCAGATGCGGGTAGGTGAAGGCGAACTTCTTCGCGTGCGGCGCACGCTCGCTGATCTGCTCGTACAGGGCGTCCAAAGCGGGCTTCACCGTCTCAGTGAGCTGAGAGGCCAGCTGGTCGCTGCCATCCTTGACGAAGTCTTGAGAACATGTCGCGGAGCCGGAGGGGACCGGGCCCTGGGCGGCGAGAGCGAGACATTTGAACAGGATCGCGGCGAAGCCCAGGTCGTTTCCTCCCGCGGAGACGAGAACCACATCCGTTGAACTGTTCAACGCGTCGATCTGGGGAGCGAGGCGGGTCTTCGTCCCATCACTCGCCTCGACCACTTGGCCGACGATCATATCGTTGGCGGTCGCGCCCCTGCAGCTGACATCTGACATCGGTGACGAAGTACCCGGCATCCAGGCCCCAGACGGGCGGCGCTTGCGCCCGGAACTGCTCCTCCGACGACAAGAGAGACACCGAAAACGGCGCCGATGAGACACTTGGTAGATTGTTTTGATAACATGCGCCGCAAAATACTCCCCTGGTCACAGCCAACGCAAGAGGCCGGATGCGAGGAATGCCACTGCCTGTGAGCCCGCCATCGCGACCGATCCCCGCCCTACAACGCCGGGTCCGGAAAACCGTCGCTGCGCCCCGGAGCGGCGCCCTCATCAAAGCCGTCGTTGCGATCGCCCCAGGCAGCGCCGCGTCCTCGTCGCGCAGACTCCGATGGCAGGGTCCGGGACACCTCACGGGTTCGGCCTGATCGTTCCGACGATGAGGTCCTGTGGCGCCGCCCAGGGCGTCGACCAGAACTCGGTCTCCTGTCTGTGCCCGATGATCTTCCAGCCGCTGTCCGGTCCGCCGCTGAACGGCACCCTGACAGCAATGTCGGCACGGCAGGAGTTTCGGACATGGGCCACGCGGAATGTCGTGAACAGACCGAGAGGCACCCAGTAGGTGCCCTGGTCGAGGCATCCCTCGATGGTCGTGAGGACATCGAACGTGCCGACCGCGACCGTCGCGCCGCGGTCGGTGATGGTCAGCTGACCGCTGTAAGTGCGGGTCGGACGTGCGTTGGCGTCGAGGGCCACGGTGATCGACAAACGGTATCCGCGTCCGCCGAAAGTGTTGCGCGAGAGGGTCGCCTGCCGACGGTCGTCGCTGTAGGCGACGGTCGCATAGCCCGCCTGCACGCTCCTGAAGGTCATGCCGCGGGGCGCATCGAGGGTCATCGTCCCGGTCACTGCGGTCGCGGCATCGTAGACGACGGACGAGAAGGTCCCGCCGGGTCCCACTTGTCCCCGGGCGTGCGGCAGCTCCGCGATGACAGCTTTGTACGCCAGAGCCGTGGTCCCTCCGTCCGGCACGATCCTGCCGGGCGCGATGCGGAAGGCCCCGTCCGCGACCAGACCGTCACCGCTGCTCTGCGCTGTGAGCGTCGTTGTGAGGTCGACCCAGTTGCGGGCGCCGACCGCGAACCCGGAGCTGGAGTATGTCAGCGTCCGCTTGTCTGCCGACAGCTTTCCGGTGTTCGTGCCGCCGGGGTTGTCTCTGTGCCGCCAGGCGAGGTCCGGGCTCGCGAAGACCGTGTTCGACGGGGCCGTGATCTCGAAATCGATACCGAAGGCCCAGGACTGCGCATGGTTCTCGATCCGGATCGTCGCCGATCCAGTCTGGCCGATGCGGAGCGAGGGGATGGACTGCTGCGAGACGGTCACCGGGTAAGTGCTGACGATGATCTGGCCGGACGCGAGAGGAACTCCCCCGGCGGCGATGACGACGCGCCCATCCGCGAGGAGCGCATCCCGTTTCGAGGAGTCGTCCACGCGGAACCGGGCCATGACGCTTGCTTTGCCGCCACCGAACGCACCGTCGATCGTCGCCGAGCGCCGGTCGGCGCTGAGGCGTGCGGCCGTGCGGTCGCTCACGCGGACGGAGTCGATGCGGGTGCCGGTCGGGGCGGTGACTGTCATCGTTCCGGAAGCGGTCGCACGAGGACCGTAGAGAGACACCTCCTCGGTGACGCTTCCGGGCTCGGTGACGCCGTGTGCAGCCGGGATCGTGTCCCGCACGACGATGTCGATGCCGCCGCGGGCCGCGACCGCGCCAGCGCTCTGGATAATGAAGCTCCCGCCGCCGATCGTGGACCCGCGAACAGCGGCACGAGGGCTCTTGAAACGGACCAGCACACCCGCGCCCGATCCCCCGAAAGCCGTCGGCTCGGCGCTCGCCCCCACTGTCGCTGTCTTCCTGTCGGACGAGACGGCGATCGCCGGTTGTTTCTGCAGAGTGGTTCGGACGCTCTCGATCGTGGCCCCGCCGGGAGCCGTGATCGTCATCGCCCCGGAGATGCTTCGCCGCGGATCTTTTCTCCGCATCGTCACGGGGGACGACGACATCGACCGATGCCCCGATCCGGGTGAACTCCCCTCGGTAGGCGGCGAGCTTCTCCTGCTGGAGCTGGTTCCGGAATGCCAGGTCGTTTCGATCGGGATAGACGATCGGTGCGTTCTGGTAGCGGGAGTACTGATTCATCAGCGATTCGGCAGACTGCACCGCGGGCGAGGCCACGGACGCATCGAACATCGACCGGATGTGCTCGAACGCCGCGCTTCCCGGGACGAAGTCCGCGGCGAACCGATCGGCGACAGCCTGGATCTGCTCGCCCAGAGCCTTCGTGTAGGCGGCCTGCCGCGTATCCCACTGGGCACGAAACGCCTGGGTGACGATCCGGAGCATCCTGTCGTGATGGGGACGGACCTTCTCCCAGGCCGGGCCGCTGAACACCCCGCCTGCCGCCTTGACCGCGAGGCGGTGGGCTTCGCGCATGTACGCGGAGTGCATCTTCTTCAGAGCCAGCTTGTCCGCAGCGATCCGCGCCCTCATCGACGGAACGATCCGCTCGCGCATCACGGTCTCCGTCGCGCTGACGATCTGCTCCTTGGTCGCATCCAGGCGGAGCTGTGCGAGTGTGGAGGGCAGCTTCTGCCAGAGCTGGGAAGTCACGCTGCGCGTTCGCTCGCTGCCACGCGTTCAGGACGGGGGCGGGGCGTGGTCCGCCCGGTATTTGTCGACCACCCATTGCGCCGCGATGAGGACGAGAAGAACCGGCTCGGTGACCACCAGCAGCTCCGGCTGCGCCGAGCCGGCGGCGATCAGCCCGAGCGCTGCCCCGTCGAATCCGGCGTCCACCCAGTTTCCCGAGGCGATGTCCTCCGACAGCACATAGCCGTTCGCGGCGATCGCCACATACGGCAGGAGCTCCGAGGCGCGCGAAGCTTGTTTACCCACGGCCTTCAGCGATTTGAGCACCGTCTGCTGGTGCGACGACATCTTCTCGACGAGGGCGAGATCCACTCCGAGCGCTTTGTCGAGCGCGGGCGCCAGCTCACGCAGTCCGGCGGCGCCCTGTTCGGCCCGGAACTCCGCCAGCAGCTTATTGGCGGAGGGCAGGGGCGTCAGAAGCTGCCCGGCCGCATCCACCACCTGCTCGTCGCGCACGACGAAACGGACGTCCGCGGAGCCTTCGCTCAGATTCTGCCGATGCATCTCAGAGAGTTCGGCCTCGCTGGCGGGGGCACGCCCGCACGCTCCCGTCGCCAGCGCCGAGCGGGCGGCAAGGGGCGCCGAGCGGGCGAGGACAGGAGCGCAGCTGACCCCCTGACCGAAAGACACCTCCGTGACCGAGTACGGTTCGCTCGAAGCGATGCCATCGGGATCGTCGAAGTTGTCGTTGAACTCTTTGTCGTCGTCGCTTCCCAGATGCTCCAGCCATTCGTCTTCCGTGGGGAAATCCTCTTCCAGCAGGGGAAACTCGTCGTAGTACTTCTCCATCGACATGCCCCACAGAATCCGGTCGCTGTCGATGCCGCCGACCGAGAACCATTCGGACTGGTCGCCGACGACTTCTTTGGCCGAGGTCGCCCTCTCCCGGATGTCGGGATGCGGGCTGTTGGCGATCGCATGATCCAGAGAGAGAGGTCCAGCGAGTGTGTGTTCGGCCCCGTCTTGATCTTGTACAGCCACTGTTTGATGCCGACGCCTTTGCTGTAATACGCATAGAAGGGATCGCTCGTCGCCGAGACGAACGCCGACGGCGGCACCGTCCCGAAGTCTGTGCTGAAATGAGCATGATCCAGCAGATTGGTGTTGAACTCGCCTGTCGGGCTGTGCCCCACCGAGAACCCTTCCTCGAAGATCTCCTCGGGACTGCGATCGTCGACCCGGTAGACCCATTGGGGAACGGTCGGCGCAGCCGAGGCCCCGCTCCCGCCGGAAGACGTGACGAGGCCGCCGAGCAGCGCCCCGAGCATCACGGTGACCACGGCCACCCGCGTGCCGCCCATTCCCTGCCGCTGCCGCCCAGACCACCGCATCATGCTCTCCTCCGATCGGGTAATGAGACCCGACGCTGCCAACGGATTCGCCGGCAGAGTGGGGACGGAAAGCGATCTGAGTGCCGTCTGGGGCAGGATGCCGATGTGACCGCCGCTTTCAGCAGTGATCGCCTCAGCTCCGGCCCACCGCTGTCGGCCCCGCCTTAACGCTCTGGTAACACCGGCGATGCTCTCCTGGACGCAGGGCGCCCAGGAACAGACACGCGAGCGCTCAGAGGAGGCGACAGTGAGCTCAGCAGAGAACGCCCCGGCGACAGTGGACGGGAAGGATGTCCGGCAGCGCGAGGCAGGCACGCAGAGACCAGCGCGGCTCGTCGGAGTGGATCTGGCTCGGTTCCTCGCGGTCGTCGGAATGGTGTTCGCGCATGTCGCGAATGTGCCGCCTTTCCAGGCGGTCGTCAACGGCAACCCCTCGACGCTGTTCGCTGTCCTGTGCGGGGTGAGTGTTGTCCTCGCCTCTCGGAAGCATCGGGAAGCGGGAGAGATCCTCGCTGCGCGGATCGCCCTGCTCGCTCGCGGGGGAATCCTCATCCTGATCGGGCTCGTGTTGGCGATACCATCCGCAGATGGCGGGGATCGTCCTGGTGTATCTCGGGGTCGCGATGTGGCTGACCGTGCCGTTCCTGCGCGTTCGGGGCTGGGTCGTCGCTCTGGTCGCGGGGCTGCTCACAATGATCGTCCCGCCGCTGAACTGGCTGGTGAGACAACAGCCCCAACAGGCCAGCTCGCCGTCGATGGGGCAAGGGGCGGCGGATCCGGAGCGCGGCACGATGAGCCTCTTCGACGTCGCCGCCCATCCGGTCGAAGCCGTTCGGGACATCCTTCTCACCGGCGCCTACCCGGTGGGCACCTGGCTGGTCTATCTCCTTGTGGGCATGCTCATCGGACGCGCGCTCCTCTCGGCCGTGGCAGCGGGACAGGGAAAGCGTTTCGCCACCATCCTGGCCAGCGGCGGGGCCGTTCTCGCGACCCTTTCGACCGCCGTTTCGTGGTGCGTCTATCACGGTTTCGCCCGCACGCAGCAGCTTCAGGCGCTCGGTTTCGAGAGCGTCTGCGTCCCCGGCCTCACTATCGACGACATCGTTCTCGGCTCCCAGTCCGGCGGCCCCTCAGGTCCGTGGAGCAGTCTGCTCCTGGACGCACCGCACAGCGGCACTGTGCTCGATATCGCGCGAGGTGTCGGCATCGCCGGGACGGTCCTCGGCCTCTGCCTCCTCGCCTGCTGGGCTCTCCCCCGGACGCCGTGGGCGCTGCGGCCGGTGCTCGCCGCGGGTGCGGCGCCGTTGACCGTCTATTGCCTGCACATCCTCCTCAACGCCGCCCTGGAGGGCCGCTGGAAGCGCTCGTCGGCGGCAGCGCGACAGCGGCCGCTCGCATGGCGCGACGCCTCACCGCCCAGCCTCAGCGGGCATAGCGCCCTCAGCCGCGCTCCCCCACGGGCAGGTGTCGCCCCCACCACTCCAGGATGATCTCGAAGCGTTCGCGCCGCGGCCGTGGCCAGCCGCTGCGGCTGAGTTCGTGGTCCTCTCCCGGGAAGATCACCAGCTCCGCGTCCACACCGTTGCGCTTGAGGGCGGCGTAGTAGCGTTCGGCCTGCCCCAGCGGGCAGCGCAGGTCCGCCGAGGAGTGCATCACGAGCGTGGGCGTCTTCACTCGGGCGACCACGGCCTGCGGGCTCTGGGAGCGGATGCGGTCGGGATCGGTGCCGATGTACTCGTCGCTGAAGAAGCTGCCGATGTCGCTGGTGCCGACGAACCCCTCAGGGTCGAGGTAGCCGCGCTCCACGATCGCCGCGGCGAAACGGTGGTCGTGTGCGATCGTCCAGGCTGTGAGGTAACCGCCGTAAGACCCGCCCATCACTCCGGCACGGTCGGCGTCGAGACCGGGGACAGCGGCCACAGCGCCGTCGAGGAAATCGAGCACGTCGATGCGATCGACGGTACCCATGCGCTGGCGGATGACGCGCCCGTGGGCCTGCCCGTAACCGGCCGAGCCGCGGGGGTTGCACATCGCGACGGCATAGCCCGCGGAGGCGTACACCTGCGCCTCGTCGAACAGCGCTGGTCCATAGGAGGCGAACGGGCCGCCGTGGATGTTCAGGAGCACCGGATGCGGCCCGGCCCCCTCGGGAACGACCACCCAGCCGTGGATGGGATACCCGTCCCGCCCGGCGACCGTCAGCTCACGCGGCACGATCACACCGGCGGCCCGCAGCTCGCGGGAGAAGTCCGTCAGCCGGCGCGATCCGTCCGCGCCGAGCACGGCCACCTCCCCCGCTGTGCGCGCATCGGAGACGCTCACGACGATCGTCTCACCCGCCGTCCCCGCACCGCCGACCACCGTGACCCCATCGGTGAGACGCTCGGCTCTCCCCGCGGCCGAGACTGCGGTCAGCACGAGAGCGCCGCGGCGACGGTCGCGCACGAGGACATGGTCGTCCCGGAAGGGCACGATGTCCGACTCGGCGAGGTCCACCGTCTCGGGATCGGTGAGGAGGCGCGGCGGCGTCCCGGGGGCATTCACGGCGTACAGGGCGGTGTTGCGGGCGACGAAGTCGCGGCCGCTCTCCCCCACCTCCTGCGCTGAGAAGAAGAGGGTGCCGTTCAGCCCGAACGCGACCGCCACGACCGAGAAGTCCCCCGTGCGCGCCGGTCGCGTCGACAGACTCGCCCGAGCCGTCCGCCGGGACGAGGAAGACGTTCGAGCGCAGATCGCGATCACGCGTGTCGTGCCGTGCCGAGACGAAAGCCAGCCTTGACCCGTCCGGCGAGAAGGCGATCGTCGTATCGTCCCACTCCCCGTCGGTCAGCTGCCGTGCCTCCGGAACAGCGAGCGGCGGAGCGGCGGAACCGTCCGGCTCCGGCGCGGGCGGCACGCCCGGCTCGGCCCACACATCCGGGACCTCGACCACGAAGACGTGCGCACGGCGGTCGTTCGTGTAGCCGAGACCGTTGGCCTGGTAGTTCTGCGTGACGATGCGCCGGGCCGGTTCCGCGTCCGGGCCGATCCCCTCCACGGGGCCATAGCGGCCCTGCTCGGGCTGGCGGCTCACGAACGTGAGGGTACAGTCGTCCGGCGCCCAGGCGAACTCGGAGACGCCCAGTCTGCGGTTGGTGACCGCCACGGGCTCTCCTCCGGCGGCATCCACGACGTGCAGCTGCGACGCGGCGTTCGGGCCCGCTCGCAGGAACGCGAGCAGCCGACCGTCCGGCGAGAACCGCGGGGCGCTGTCGCGGAATCCGCGCGTCAGACGGCGCGGAGCCGCGTGACCGGCGAGCGGGATGGTCCAGAGCTGGCCGACCTCGGCGGCCGCTTCGAGCGAAGGATGCGTCACCGACACCACCGCGCGCTCCCCTCCCGGGTGAACGGTCGGCGCGGAGACGCTGGTCAGGAGGCCGAGGTCCGCCGGTCTCATCCGGCGATCGGCTCGAAGCTCGAAACGTCGCCGACCAGGCGGGTGTGGTCGGCCGGCACCGGTTCGACGACGGCCGCGGCCACCTCGGCGGCGAACTCGCTGACATTGTAGAGCTTGCCGGCGGCCTCCTTCCGGGCGTCGATCGCGCCAGGGTTCAGGCGGTTGAGGAGCGTCGCGGTGATCGTGCCCTCGATCATGTCCCCGGAGACGACGACGAACTCGACCCCCTTCGCGGTCAGCTCCGGCAGCAGCGCACGGAGCGCGTCCTCGCCCGCCCGCTTGCTCAGCGCGACCGCCTCGTACTCGGGCATCGTCGGGGTGGTCCGGATGAAGTGCGCCTGGTGGCTCGTCACGAAGACGACGCGCGAGCCCGGGCCGAGCAGCGGGAGCGCTGCGTTCAGGACGCCGACCTGGGCGTCGCGGTTCAGGCGCATCGCGTAATCCTCTGCCATCCCGGACTCCATGCCACCCGAGGCGTTGAGGACCAGGATGTCCAGGCCGCCCCACTCCCCCGCCACGGCGGCGAACATCGCGGCGACCGAGGCCGGGTCGGTGAGGTCGGCCCCGACCGTCAGCGCCGACGTCCCCCGCTCGCGCAGCGCCTCGGCCAGCTTGACCGCGCGAGCCCTCTTGTTGCGGTAGTTGACGACCACGGAGGCGCCGGCCTCGGCAAGGTACTGAACGGTGTCGGCGCCGATTCCGCGCGAGGAACCGGTGACGAGGGCGCGCTTGCCGGCGAGGCTGCCGGCGGCGAGGGGATTGGGCACGAGAACTCCATCTACAGGAAACGACTGCTCCCCGAGACTACCAAGCGGGTTCGGCTGCCCGGGCCGAAAACTGATAGCGTCATGCGAAAGAGAAAGGGTCGCTGTGGACATCGCATCCTTCGCTTGGATCGCCTGGCTCGTCCTGATTCTCGTCTTCATCATCATCGAGATGCTGACACTGGACTTCGTCTTCCTGATGATCGCCGTCGGCAGTCTCGGCGGGCTCGTCTCCGGCCTGTCCGGCGCACCCTGGTGGCTGCAACTGATCATCGCGGCCGGCCTCTCGGTGCTGCTGATCTTCTTCCTGCGCCCGCCGCTGCTGCACCGCCTGAAGCGCGGCGGCGACCCGGCCAGGAGCAACGTGGAGGCGCTCATCGGCATGGCGGCCACGGTCGTCTCGACGGTCTCGCCCACCGCCGGCCAGGTCAAACTCGCGGTCGGCGAGACGTGGACGGCACGGCTCGCCGCCGAGGCCGTGCGCCCCGATGCCCCCGGCCTCCTGCCCGGCGAGCAGGTCCTGGTCGTCAGAATCGAGGGCGCCACCGCCGTGGTCGCGCCCGCACCGGCGTCGGCGGGAGCCGACGACCCCACCGAAAGGAGCGCGCCGTGACAAACGCCACCAGACTCACTGTGACCGTCGTGGTCTCGGTCATCGTGGTGGTGATCGCGATCTTCGTGCTGGTCACGCTTTTCCGCGCGATCCGCATCATCCCGCAGGCGCGGGCGGGTGTGGTGGAGCGGCTGGGCCGGTACCACAGGACGCTTACCCCGGGCCTCAACGTGGTCGTTCCGTTCATCGACAAAGTGCGTTCGCTGATCGACATGCGCGAGCAGGTCGTCTCGTTCCCGCCGCAGCCGGTCATCACCGAGGACAACCTCGTCGTCTCGATCGACACCGTCGTCTACTTCCAGGTCAATGACGCACGAGCGGCGACCTATGAGATCGCCAACTATCTCGGCGCGGTCGAGCAGCTCACGACCACCACCCTGCGCAACGTGGTGGGTGGCCTCAACCTGGAGGAGGCTCTGACCAGCCGGGACAACATCAACGGCCAGCTGCGCGTCGTGCTCGACGAGGCCACCGGAAAATGGGGCATCCGCGTCGCACGCGTGGAGCTCAAAGCGATCGAGCCGCCACTGTCCATCCAGGACTCGATGGAGAAGCAGATGCGCGCCGAGCGCGACCGCCGCGCGCTCATCCTGACCGCTGAAGGCACGAAGCAGTCCGAGATCCTCAACGCGGAGGGTCTGCGGCAGGCGGCGATCCTGAAGGCGGAAGGCGATGCCAAAGCCGCCGTGCTGCGCGCCGAGGGCGAGGCCAAGGCCATCGAGACCGTGTTCGGGGCCATCCACGAAGGCAACCCGGACAACCTGCTGCTGGCTTATCAGTACCTGCAGACGCTTCCGAAGCTCGCCGAGGGGCAGGCGAACAAGCTGTGGATCATCCCCAGCGAACTCACCGAGGCCCTCAAAGGCATCGGGACGGCGTTCGCGCCGAAGCCGGGAGGCGAGGCCTCCGCGGGAGCGGCGACACCCCCGGGCACGACCGTCCCGTGACGTTCCTCGCGGGGCCGCGACCCGCGTGTCATCGCGCACCGCGACCTCGCACTCGAAGCGCCCGAGAACACGACGCTCGCCTTCCTCCACGCGTCGAGCAGAGAAGCGACCCAGCGGGAGACCGTCGTCCACACCTCCGCGGACGGTGTCGCGGCGATTGCCAGCCTCTCAACAATAAATCAGCGCCATAAAACGCTATTGGCGCTGAGTTTTTGCCTGGACGGCAAACAAGCCCGAAGCCATGACCCGCTTGGTGGACGGGGAGCCGACAGAATCGTCACCGAGCGCTGCGGTGTCCTCAGCTCTCTGTTCGAAGCGCGAATCCGCCGCTGAACCACCGGGATGGCTGTGACCCCATTGAAGGGGAGTTCCGCCACGGAAAGAGAACACCCAGCTTGGTGGTTTATAAATGTGAAGATTCGCGCGAAGAGGAGACCACACAATGGCTGATCGCAGTCTGCGCGGAATGAGACTTGGCGCCCAGAGCCTACAGAGCGAAGCAGGCGTCGTTTACTCTCCGCGGTCCCGTTACACCTACCTGTGCCCGTCCTGCGGCAAAGAGACCGAGGTCGTGTTCGCGGCCGAGGCCGAGGCCCCCGACGCCTGGGAGTGCCGCCACTGCGGCCACGAGGCGCTGCGCCTGGTCGACGACAAGCCCGTCGAGATCGACCACTCGGACACCAAGGTTCCCCGCAGCCACTGGGACATGCTCTTGGAGCGCCGCACGCGCGCGGAGCTGGAGGAACTGCTGGAGGAGCGCCTGCACTACCTGCGCTCCCGCCGTGGCACCGGGGAGCACAAGCACAGCGCCTGACGCCGAGGATTCCCGAAAGGCCGCTCTCACCGCATCGGCGGGAGCGGCCTCCTCGCATCCGGCGGCGTGTTCCTCCGGCCGCCGAACGCCACCAGAAGCCCGAACAGCCCGAGCCCCGCCACGAGGAGCTCGATCCCCCTGCTCAGCAGCGTCGCGGGGGTCGTCGTGGTGCCGAGCGGCACATCCGCCACCATATGCCCGGCCTCGAACGGCGGAATCTCGCTGATCGTGTGGCCATCGGGGCCGATGATCTGGCTGCTGCCGACGGTCGAGATGTTCACGAGCGACCGGCCGGACTCGATGGCGCGGAGCCGGGCGATTGACTATGTCAAGGCTGGCGGGGACCGGGTTGTCGAAGTTAGTTGGCCCCAGCGAGTGCGGTGTTGCGGGTGTGTTGGAGGCGGTAGGAGGTGGTGCCGGTCTCGATGATGGCAGCGCAGAGCCTGGGGTCGGTGAAGGTGTCCGTCCATCCCGAGAATGACTGGTTGGATGCGATCGCGACGGAGTTCTTCTCTTCGCGTTCGGTGAGGACTTGGAAGAGGAGCTCGGCGCCGCGTCGGTCGAGTTCCATGTAGCCGAGCTCGTCGATGCAGAGCAGATCGACGCGGCCGTAGCGAGCGATCGTGCGGGCCAACTGCTTCTCATCTGCTGCTTCGACGAGTTCGTTCACGAGCTTGGTCGCGAGGGTGTATTTGACTCGGTAGCCCTTCTCGGCTGCGGCGGTGCCGAGGCCGATGAGGAGGTGGCTCTTGCCGGTGCCGGAGTCCCCGATGAGGCAGAGCGGGTCGCCGCGTCTGACCCAGTCGCCGGTGGCGAGCGTGTGGATGGTCGCCGCGTTGATGTTCGGGTTGGTGTCGAAGTCGAAGTCGCCGAGCCATTTCTGACGTGGGAAGCCGGCGGAGGCGACGCGGCGGACGGTGGAGCGGCGGTCGCGGTCGTCGCACTCGGCCAACAGCACTTCGGCGAGGAAGCCTTGGTAGGACAGCTGCTCGTGCTCGGCGACCCGGATCGCTTCGTCCATCACGGCGCGAATGGTCGGTAGTCGCAGGCGTCTGCAGGCTTGGTCGACGGCGGCCGCGGCGGCTTCCTGGGTCATCCCGCGTTGCCGGCGGAGGGTGGTGGTGATGTTCGTGGTGGTTGGGCTCATGTGTCGGTGGTTCCTTCTCTCTCATCGGTGGTGGGGTCGGTGAAGACGGGGCGGCGCTGGAGGAGTTCGTCGTATTGGGTGACGGTCGGGAGCGGGCGTTTGTCCTGTGGCAGGCCGGCGATGACAGCCTGCGGATCCCGGAGCCGGCGCTGGGTGAGACTGACAACTCGTCGCTCGCGATCGGGGCGTTGTTCAACGGGCTGTCGGTGTTGGATGGCCCCACCTGCGTACAGTCGTGCTTCAACCGCGACGACGTCAGCGGAGATGGCCCCGACCGAGAGTGCCGCGCGGATCCCGGCGATCACGTCGGCTGCGCGCATGCTGCGATGGAGCAGGAGCACGTCGACGAGCTCTCTGGTGCCGGCCGTGTCGCCATTGACTTTCCTTGCCTCCTGCCAGAACGCTTCATGGGCGGCGGTGAAGGTTCCCGCCTCCCGGGCGCGTGCAAGTGCTGTCGAGCCGGGGAACGCGCCGGGCTTGTGCCGGAGGACCTCGAGGTAGTGATCCAGCTGGATCGACTCGCCTCCGCGGGCGACCACGCGTTCGTGCCGGGCGACTTCAACGCGCCCGTCGAAGACGACGACCTCGGAAGCGCGGAGAGACGCGGACTTCACGGCCGATGAGCCGGGCAGGGACAGAGTATTTCGCCATCCGGACCGTGATCAGCCCGGACCGGTCGACCCGAGGATGCAGCACCAGTCCCGGATCAAATCGCTCCGCCGGCAGCGGCCGAAGGAGCGGGCGTTCTGTAGCGAAGTCGTCCTCGACCTTGGTTCGGCGCTGCGCGATCCGGCGCTGCTCGTCACGGGCATCCCAGCGGCGGATCATCGCGTTCAGTTGCGCGAGGGAGTCGACTTCGGGCATGGGTGAGAGCCACGTGCGGCGGAACCGGCCGACCTCGCCCTCAACGCCGCCCTTCTCGTGCGCACCGTCAATGCCGGGCTGGCAGTAGAACGCGTCGAATCCGTAGTGGGAACGGAACAGGACCCAACGGTCATTCTCGACCCGTTTGCGGTCCTTGCCGTTGACCACGGACTTCACCGCGGCGGCCAAGTTGTCGTATTTGATGTGAAGGGTCGGCATCCCGCCAATCTCCTCGAACGCGTCGATGTGGCCTTCCAGGAACGCCTCTTGCGACTGCGTCGAGTAGACCCGGTGAATCGCCTTCCCCGAGTACGAGAGCCGAAAAGTGAACATGTGGCACTTGGTCTTCACCCCGGCCAGGATCACCCAGACCTCACCGAAATCGACCTCCGCCTCCGCCCCCGGAGCATGCTCCTGCGGGACGAACACCTCCGGCAGACGACCAGCCTCCGCGTCGATCTGCGGGCGCCGGGAGCGCACATAGTCACGGACCGTGCCGTAGGAGACATCGACCTGGTGCTCATCGAGGAGACGTTTCCAGATCCGTGTCGCCGTCTGCTTCTGCTTCTTCGGCGCCCCGAGATCCTGACGCAGAATCGCGTCGATCAGCTCGCGAACCAGATCCAGCTTCGGCGACGACTGAACTCTCGGCTTCCGCGACGGTGGCGTCGCTGACTCCAAAGCCTGACGAACCGTCCGCCGGTGAACACCATGACGAACAGCAAGCTCACGAATAGAGAGACCCTCCACCCGGGCATCTCTCCTGATCGCAGCGAACTGATCCAACCTCGACCCCAACCCGGGCCCTCCCATCCTGAAGTAACAGACGGGAACCACACTCAGGTGGGGCCACTTAGAGATGGTTTCAGTAGTCGTTTTTGGTGAGTTTGCGGGCGCTGGTGATCGCGATTGCTAGAGCGACGAGCGCCGTGATCGTTGAGGCGGTGCGGTCGTAGCGAGTGGCGAGTTTCCGGAAGGCGAGGATCCAGGCCATGGTGCGTTCGACTACCCAACAGTGTTTACCCAGTCACTGTTTGGAGTCGACTCCGATTCGTGCGATGCGTGCCTTGATCCCACGACAACGCAGGTAACAGCGGACGCGGCGGTTGTCGTAAGCCTTATCGGCGTGGAAGATAACCGGGCGGCGTCTGGGCCGACCGCGGCCGACGCCCTTGATCGCGGTGATGTTGTCTAACACAGGTTCCACGAGCATGGAGTCGTGTCGGTTGGCGCCGGAGATCTCCACATGCAGCGGGAGTCCGTTGCGGTCGGTCAGGACATGGTACTTGGTGCCCCGTTTCCCACGATCCGTGGGGTTAGGTCCAGTGAGATCGCCCCCCTTTTCGCCCGGACACTTACGGAGTCCAGGCAGGTTCTTGACCAGTCGATCATGCCAGCCTGGCCGAGTTCGTCGAGCATGATCTTCCGCAGTGCATCCCACGCGCCCGCTTCGGACCATTCACGCAGACGCCGCCAACAAGTGACCCCGGACCCATACCCCAACTCGGGCGGGAGCTTCTCCACGGGATCCCCGTCAGCAGCACGAACACGATCCCAGCGAACACCTTCCGGTCAGGAACCCGAGGCTGCCCAGCCCGCCCATTGACCACAGGCGGCCGAGGCGGAATCAACGGCTCCAGCCGCTCCCACAACATATCCGTAATGAACCGATCCTCAGCCGGCGCCGGAGCCCGCGGCGACACCTGTCGAGACGGCCGATCATCGAGATACCCTGACATGGCGGCCCACCGGCGACGAGGTGAATCTCGCGATCACCGATCTCGCTGCGCTTGCGGATCTCTGCACCCGAGATCTTCGACACGTCTGCGCAGAATGTCTTGCCCTGGGGAAAGTTAAACTCATGGACGGCCGCATGAACGGGATCGTACTCGACAGCGGCGGCGACTTCGTAGCCGGCCTGCTCGAGGCCGAGCGACAGCCCTCCGGCTCCAGCGAAGAGGTCTACTGCAAGGGGACGCGATGCGTCGATGGGCATGCCTCCAACCGCATCTTTTCGATCGATGTTCGACCAAACGACGCGCCGTGCGTGACCTAGTTTTGATCGATGCTCGCCCCAGTGGCCTTGTCGATGACCCGTTCCAGACTATCCTTCGCCGCGTCCCCGATCATGAGAGGCCTGTCAGATCAGCCCGAGACTGCCCGCTTTTGGCTTTGGGCCGGACAAGTGCTCCGGTCCACTTCGCGCGCGTCATAAGGTCGCACACGATACCCGAAGGGTAGCCTCTGGGAGTTTCCCCAGGCATGAAAGCGACCCGCCCCCTAGCCCTTCAGGGCGCGCACACCATACGGAGACTGCTCGGGGAACGGGTCTTTGCGCTCCACTCATCGCACAAAGAGGTGAGAATCATCACCCCTAACAGAAGAGGAACCCCACCGACTAACAGAAGAGGAACCCCACCGACCAACAAACCCCACCACCCCTGCCCACACTCTGCCCACAAACACCCCCTGCCCACACCCGACAAGGCTGCCACCTCGGGGAAAGCTTCACCGGGCTATGTGGGTAGTAATGTGGGGACTACACCCATCAATTCCTTGCCAATAAAGGGAACTAAACCGCTCACCGTCTCCCGGGGTCGGAAACGGAGGAGAATCGGCCGAAATCGAGCTGGAAGGCAGGAAACGGAGGAGATTCGGCGAGGGGGGCAGCAAATCTCCTCCCTTTTGGACGGAGACAAGCTGAGGTGAGGGATCAGCTCACGTCGAACCACTGGTCGCCGATGTCGACGCGGGTGCCGCGGGTGACGCGGTAGCGACGGCCGGCTTCGCACTGACGTGCGACGGAGCCGAGGGGACGGGCGACGGTGCCATTGCCGGAGTAGCGATCGCAGATCCAGAGGTCGGCGCCCTCGAGACCGAACTGGAGATGGGTTTTGGAGACGCTGCGCGTCGGGTCCGAGAGGATGACGAGCTGATCGACCTGCTCACCGGGCTGCGCGATGGGGCGGCGGCCCAGGAGCCCGCTGCCCCGCACGACGACGCTCTCTCCGGTCGAGAAGCTGAGCGTGTACGGGAGGGCCACGGCCGGTGGGGCTTCCTCCACCAGGACAACGGGCATGGCCTCGGTCGGAGGGAGGCCATCGTCGCCGGGCTCAGGACGGGGAAACGGACCGGCGACGGCTGGCTTCGGAAGAGGCTGCACGATCGAGGTGTCCGAGGGGCGCGGGTCCGCGACCTGCGGGGCACGCAGGCGCGACGCGGTGACCGAGCTCCCGCAATTGCCGCAGAACAGCGTCCCCTCGGTGAGCCCCACTTCACACACCCGGCACGTCATCGCCCGCTCTTCCTCTCTGCGCTCCTTCCACGGTAGCCGAGGGAGCGCAGCGAGATCGCCGCTAGCAGCCGCTTCCAGCGCGTGTCGCGCTTCTTCAGCTGTCGCCGGAGGTCGTCGACGGCCTTCCAGACGCTGTCCACCTCCTGCGGAGTCGGCGGGAGCGGACTGAACACCGCGCGGTCGGCGACGTTCGCGAGAGCGGCAGCCCGGAAGCCGCCGACCGCCGTCGCGAATTCGACACGGGTGGCCGACGGCAGCCGGTCATAGCCGTGGTCCACAGCAGCGTCCGCGAATTCGCGCCATCCGCCGACGATCCGCCCGGCCGCTGTCGGAGCCCGCCGGCGGAGCGCCCGCCGCCGCCACTTGGCCGCGATCACGGCGAGGAACGGTGCGACGAAGACGGCCACCGCGAGCAGCGACCAGCCGGCGATCGTCAGGCTGCCGAGCAGCGCCTCCAGCGACGGGTTCGGCGGCGGGGGGCTCGGGTCGACCTGCGCCTGAGGCGGGTCGTCGTTCTGCTGCGGGTTCTCGTCCACCGGCGGCTGCACATTCGTCTGCGGGCGGGAGATCTCGGTGGGCCGATCGGGCTCCTTCTGCGGGACGGGGCGGACGGGCGGGGTGGGATCCACGCTCACCCAGCCCTCCGCTGTCTGCACTTCGATCCACGCGGAGATGTCGGACCCGGTGAGGGTGACCGCGTCGCCCGAGCCCTCGGGGGCCACGAAACCGACGACGACGCGGGCGGGGAAGCCCAGCTGCCGGGCCAGGAGCGCCGCCGTCACCGAGTACTGCTCCTGGTCGCCCAGCATCGGGATGTCGGTCAGCAGCTCCGCGATCCGGTCCACGCCGTGACCGGAGCGGCTCGCGGGCTCGCTGGCGCCGATGCCGTGCGAGAAATAGCCGTCCCGTGCGATACCGCGCAGAGCGGCGGCGAGTCCCGGCCCGGCGCCGGACACGCCGGCGGTGTACTTCTGAAGGAGTGCGTGCAGTTGGTCGGGCACCACGGCCGGGCGTGGCACGCTGTCCGGCCCTGGCTGCGCCCTCTCCAGCTGGGTCGCCGTCAGCAGGGGCTTTTCGACGGAGTCAGCCCGGTATGTGTCGCCGCTGCGGAGCACCACGGTGGATGCGCCGGTCCCGGTCACAGCGTTGTAAGAGAACGCGCCAGAGAGCCGGTTCGCGTCCTGGCCGAGGAAGGTGATCTGCTCCAGCTGCCCGGTTCCCGGGACCCACGGGCCGCGGTAACCGCGCACCGTCACCGTGATCGTCGCGGCGGTTCCGTTCACACCGGACTGGTCCAGCCGGTACGGGACGCGCGCGAAGGACCCGGAGGCGCTCGTCGCCCCGCCGCTGTCCACCGAGTACACGACGCCGTCGTAGGTGTCGAGCGTTGCGATGCGCAGCCGCCGGTCGGCGGGGAGCCCGGTCACGCTCAGCATCGGCGCACGGACCTTCGCCGGCTCCAGATAAGAGCGGAAACCGCTCAGCGGACTCGGGTACGCCCGCGGGTCGAAGGGCTGCTCCGTGAAGCTGCGGACGACCTGCCGCTCGGCCTGCGGGGGGAGAAGCGCTGTCGCGGCCACGCCGATGACGGCCGCGCCGCCGAGCATGACGGCGGCCCCTGTCACGGTGAGGGCCGCCGTCGAGCGCCGCTCGCGCGGTGGCTCCACCGTGAGCCCGCTCTGCTCGCGCAGCGTGCCGACCACCGCGGCGCGGCGGCGGAGCCGGATGGCGATGTGCCAGGCGAGCAGCACCCCGAACAGCGCGAGGACGAGCCAGAGCGGGACCGGCTCGGCCGCAGAGCCGAGCGCAATGCCGCCGATCAGGACCACGACCGGCGGGAGCGCCGCCAGCTCCGGCGTCTTCGATCGCAGCGCGATCGTCAGCGTCACCGCGCTCCCCAGCAGCACGAGGATGAACGCGGGCACGAGCAGAGCCTGGTAAGAGCCGACCGGGAGCGAAATGGTGACGAGCTGCTTCCAGCTCAGCCAGGTTCCCCGCACCAGGTCCAGGAATCCGGGGAGGGTCGGCAGCGTCCCCTCGGCGGTCGCTTCCGCGGGGACGGCGAGCGGGACGCCCACGGCGAGGAAGACCCCCACGATGAGCCCTGCCAGCGCGATGCTCGGAATCCGGAACGCCGCACCCGCGCCCGCGACCGCACCCCCCAGGGCCACGGTGACGACCAGCATGGCCACGAACGCAGCCGACTGGTACACCGGCCAGAACGACCACGCGGCGAGACTCACCGCCGCCAGCGCGAAGACGGTGTCGACAGCGGCCGCACGCCCGATCGCGCGCGGGGCGCTCACGTCGCGAGCCGTTTCGCGAGACTGCGCTGGAGATCCTCCAGGTAGCCGATCCTGAGGATGCTGAGATCGGCCACGCGCCGCAGCGAGGGGACCGTGCCCGCACCGCAGACGATCGCCACCACCTCCATCCCGGGCGGAAAGTGGGCCGCGGCAGCACGCAACTGCGCAGCGCCGAGCGTGGAACCGCAGAGGAGGAAGACGAGGGAGGCCCCGGCGGTGTCCTCGGCGGCGACCTGAGCAAGCCCGGGCAGGCGCAGCGCGAACTCGGTCGGCTCCACGCCCGCGAGATCGTCCAGCAGGGGGCCGCGCCCGACCGTGCTGATGCGGCGGGCGCCGACCAGCATCCGCTTCGCGAAGTCGGGCGTCTCTGCGCTCGCGACGACCGAGACCGTCCGCGAATCGAGCATGGCCCGCACGCCGAGCGAGCCGGTGGCGCTCACGGCGAGCTCGAACTCCTCCTCGCTCGCGTAGTCGGCCGCCGACAGGCTCAGCGCCACCAGCAGGTGGCTGCGCCGGGTCTCCTCGAACTGACGGACCATATAGTTGCCGGTCTTGGCCGTGCTCTTCCAGTGGATGGTGCGGCGCTCATCCCCCGGCAGGTACTCCCGCAGAGCGTGGAAGGCGATATGGCTGGCCGTCAGGTCGCGGGTCGGCGCTCCTTCCAGGTCGCGCACGAACCCGGTGCTCATGCTCGGGATGGCGACGATGCGCGGATGCACGAAGAGATCGAGCGAGTCCGCCCACACCAGTTCGCGCCGGAGCAGCCCGGCCGGGTCGGCGCGCACGGTCCGCACTGGGCCGATCGGGACGATCCCGCGGCGGGTCGTGGGGACGACGAAGACCTCCGAGTACACCTCCCCCGCCGCCAGCGCTGGCGCGGCGAACTCCGTCAGCCCCGGGCCGACCGACACCTCGAGGCGCAGACCGTGCAGCCGGCGGCGCACCGGGTTCCGCACGGTGACCTCCACCGGTGGCCGGTCCCCCACGACGACGCGGTCGGCGGGCAACCGCAGGGAGACGTCAGACGCGATCCGGCCGGCGAGGGAGAGACAAGCGGTGGTCACGAGAGCGACCGCTGTCCAGCCCGCGGCCACCGCCTCCACCCAGCCAAACAGGTAGCCGGAGAGGAGCGCCAGCGCCGCCAGGGCGACCAGCGACCAGCCGAGCGGCGTCACCACACCGCCGATCCGCCCGGCGGCGGCGATTCCGTGGCCGGCCGCCGAACCGGTCCGCACCACCCCGACGATGACGTCGGCGAGCACACCTTCGCGCTCGCCGACGATGCGGGCCCGTGCGTTCGTGAGTGTCGCCTGGGTGCGGCCGGCCGTGGCGCTCACACGGCGGCCCGACCGCTCGGCGGCGGCACCTCGATCAGGAACTGGCCGACGACGCTGGAGGCGGTGACACCGTCGAACTCGGCCTCCGGGTCGAGCACCAGGCGGTGTGCGAGCACGGGTTCGGCCAGGGCCTTCACATCGTCCGGCGTCACATAGTAGCGGCCGGACGCGGCAGCGAAGGTCTTCGCCGCTCGGATGAGCGCGAGGGCTCCGCGCACACTGACACCGAGCCGGATCTCGTCGGCGTTCCGGCTGGCGTCCACGAGCCGGGAGACGTAGTCATTGATGGTCGCGTCCACATGCACTCTCCGCGCCATCCCGGCCATCTTCGCGACGGTGGCCGCCGAGATCACTTCCGGCACGACGATCTCGTGCACCCGCCGACCCGCGCCCTCGAGGATGCGCAGCATGGCTTCGTGGTCCGGGTAGCCGATCGAGGCCTTCAGCAGAAACCGGTCCAGCTGAGCTTCGGGCAGCCGGTAGGTTCCCGCCTGTTCGATCGGGTTCTGCGTGGCGATGACGATGAACGGCGCTTCGACGGGATGGCGCACGCCGTCCACTGTGACCTGCTGTTCCTCCATGACCTCCAGCAGCGCCGACTGCGTCTTCGGCGAGGCCCGGTTGATCTCGTCCGCCAGCACGACGTTCGCGAAGATCGGCCCACGGTGGAACTCGAAAGTCCCGGTCCGCTGGTCGAAGACGTTGACGCCTGTGATGTCGCCGGGCAGCAGGTCGGGGGTGAACTGCACGCGATTGGTCGTGCCCCGCAGGCTCTCGGCCATCGCCCGGGCGAGCGATGTCTTGCCCGTTCCCGGAAAGTCCTCCAACAGCAGATGGCCCTCGCTGAGCAGCGCGGTGACCGCCAGGCGGATGACGTGGGTCTTGCCGAGCAGCACGCGATCGATGTTCTGCACAAGCTGCTCGAACACGCCTGCGAACCAGCTGGCTTGCTCGGAGGTCATGGTCATGGGGTGGCCTCTCTCGGAGGTGAGGAGCGGGTCGTCGGGGTTAACAGAGCCGCCGTTATAAGCTTCACTATTATTATTATTATGCCCTGTCGCGATCATTGCATGCTCGATGCGGGAGTGGTGTACCGATAGGTGCCGCCGTTGGCGGAGACGATGATCGTGAGCGCCGGGAGTTCGACGCCCGGAGGGACCGTACAGGCAGCGACCTGTCCGGGAGCCGGCATCTCCCGCTGGGTGCTCCCGTCGCAGCTGTACTCGACGCGGTCGTAGCCGCTTCCGGTCGGCCAGCCCGTCCAGGTGAATGTCCGGCTCTCCGGGGCGTAGCGCGGATTGTCGATCGCCGCGCTGACCGCTGTCCCCATGCTGTGGGACGCGCTCTGGGGAGTACACAGCTGCGAACCGTCCGGTGAGGTCTCGCAGACGCTCGTGATCCGCACCGTGAGGTCCATCCCGTAGTGCTGGCCGTTCGTCCCCGAGAGAACCCCTTTCGTTCCGTTCAGCGTCCCGCTGTCGACCACCGCACCGCCACTGAGCAGCTGGTAGGAGACAGTCGGGTTCGAGCCGCTGCCCGGCGCGTAGCCGACCGAAGCGGAGTAGTCCCAGGTGTTCGTGGCGCCGTTCTGCGCTGGACCGAGGATCTGGAGGCTGCTCACGCTTCCCGGCTGCTGACGCTGCGTGGCTCTGACCACGGCCGAGGCCGTACACCCCTGACCGTTGTCGGCGTAGACGACGAAGCTGTACGAGTGGTTGGGGAGCAGTCCGGTGAAGGTGGCGTACGCACCGGTGACACGCTGGAACGATCCCGACACGGGATCGGTGTGGAGCACCGGATTGCCCGTCTGCACACCGGTCACCGAGCAGTTCGGCGGCGCACCGTCCTGGAACACCCCGGCGTAGTAGGCGCCGATGGCTCTGCCGTTCTGGCCGAAGACCGACGACCAGGTCAGCGTCGCGCTCGTGCCATCGGTTGTGTCCGGTGTCGCGACGGGTGCGACTCCGGTCAGCGCCGGCGCCCCCGCGGGCACAGCGCTGCCCGTGCTCTGGTTGGAGATCGTGCGGCCCCGGTAGAACCCGTTCCGCGACGCCACGCTGAACGGGAGCGCGGCGCCGTTCGCGATTCCCGGATCGGTGACATTGAGGGAGTACGGGGAGCCGACGGCATCCGCGCCGGAGACCTGGACCGTACTCATGAGGCCGCCGACGGTCACGGCGTACGAGGTGATCGGGCTAGCCCCGGGGGCATCGGCCGGCTTCGTCCAGCTGATCCGCAGACCGTGGTCGAGCGGCGAGGCGGAGAGGCCGGTCGGCGCGTTCGGGACCACATCCGACCAGACCGGCTCGACGTAGGCTGTGGGATCGGAGAGACCGAGGGCGTTCCTGGCCCGGACGCTGAGCGTGACGGCGTCGTCTGGTCCATTGCCCGGCGTGGGGATGACGCACACGGTGGTGGGACAGCTGGTGGTCGACACGATGGCTCCCGTGGCGGCCCGCGTCTGGGTCACCTCGAACCCCGTGATAGGCGCGTTGTTGAAAGAACCCGGAATCCAGCTCAGGGTGAGGCTGCGATCCCCGATGGCGGCGACCCGGACGTTCGAGACCGGTGAGGGCCGATCCTGCACCGAGATGACGACGGAGCCCCAGGTGTAACGCTCAGGGTCTCCCGTGGCGTCCATGACCTCGTACTGGAGCGTGGTGTCCACCGGGGCAGCCGTGCTCGCGACCGCGACCGCGAGCACGGAGCTGTCTGCGCTCGGTGTCACGGTCACCCCGGCCGGAAGGCTCCCGCCCAGGCCTCGCACGGCGATCGTGCGCAGCGCCTGGTTCGGGAACGGGTTCGTCGCGGCGTCGTTCGCCAGGACGTCGACGGTCGTGGTCTGACCGCGCGGGGCGATCACCCGATCGGGCTGGGGACTCGCGAGCGGGCGCGTCGAGGGCACCACGGTGAGCTCGATGCGGCCGGGCTGGCCGGTCTTCACCGCGTCCTTCACCCCGATCAGAATGTCGGGTTTGGTGCCTTTCTCCACCCCCGCAGCCACTCCAATCGTCAGCTTCTGACCGGAGAGCGACAGCGACACTCCCGCCGGACGCGGCTCCTGGACGCTGTAAGTGAGCTCTGTCAGGTCCTTGGCGTAGGGATAGCTCGTGAGCTTCGTGAGGTCGATCGTCTTGGACTGCCCCGGCTCGAAGTCGATGAGCGCGCCCGTGAACATAGGGGGCTGGTTCTCGCGCGGGGTCACATCGATCGGCAGCACGATCGTCGTGACGTTCCCCTTCGGATCGGTGGCACTCGATCCGTCCGTGACCTGGAAGGAGATCGACGCTGGGCCGAAGTAGCGGTTCGCCGAGGTGAACTGCAACGTGTCGCTGTTCACCACGGGGTCGGCGCCTTTGGAATGCGTCACCCTGACCGTCGCCGCGTCGGTCAGTCTCACCGTCCTTCCGCCGACCGCGACGATCTCGTCGTTCAGGTGGATGGTGAGCGTCTTCTCGCTCACCACCGAGAGGTCGGGGGCACCGCGCCTCAGCTGCGGCAGCGCGTCGTCGTAGCCGGGGACATGCACGAAGCCATAAGCCGAGTACGATCCGTCCTCGGGGTTCGCCACGCTGAACGGGATGACCTGGCTCTTGGCGCGGATCGTCACCCGGATGCGGCCGGCCCCCGTGGTCTCGGCGCTCGTGCCGTACCCCGGAACGATCGAAAGCTTCAGCGAGCTGACCGGGCCGTCCGCGAAGAACACGTTCGACAGGACGTTGACCGATACCCGGTCCTTCCCCAGGATGTCCGAGAGTTCGAGCGTCGTATCGGTGACGATCGGCCGCGCGGGAGGGGCGTTCTTGTCCGCCATCACGCGCAGAAAGGCCTGGCTCGTCCCACCGCGGTCGTTCTGGATCGTGTACAGGAACCCGTACGCGCCCGCCTCCCGGGGCACGGCCACCACGACGATGTCGCCCCGGGTCTGCGCCCTGGCCCTCTTGTCGAGCGAGGTCACCGCCGTGACGGACAGCGGGCTCCCGTCCGGGTCGCTGTCGTTCCCGAGCACCTGGACGCTCAGGGTCTTTCCCGGCCGCGTCGTCACGTCGTCCTCGACGGCGACGGGGTTGTGCGCGCCCCCGGCCCGCGGCGCGATGCCGACACGGACAGCGCCGGTCGCCCGGGCGCCCAGCGCGTCCACCACCGCATACGTGAACGAGTCCGTCCCCGCAGCGTAATCGCCGGCCCGGAAATCGAGCCAATCCGGCCCGGAAGCGATCACCGCGCCCTTCTGCGGGTTCGTCTCCTGCCCGACGAACTGGACGGAGTCGCCGTCCGGGTCGATTCCCGACAGGGGGATGGCGATCCGCACGGTGTCACCGGCGAGCACGCGCGCCGTGACCGTCTTCGGAACCGGGGGATTGTTCGCCGACTCATCGCGTTCCCGCACCGCGATGCCGACCTCTGCCGTCGCCCACTGTCCGTCCTCGCCGGTGACGCGGTAGACAGCGGTGTAGTTGCCCGGTTTCGACGGGGCCAAGTAGCGCAGATGATCGCCGCTGGCGAAGAGCAGTCCCGCGCCGGAGGGCAGCGGCGTCGCGAGCGCCGGGTCGAGGGTCAGCTTGCCGCCATCGGGCTGGACGTCGTTCGCGAGCACGGGGATGTCGACCACATCGTCCACGCGCACCGCGACAGAGTCGGGCGCAGCGAGAGGCGGCTGACGCACAGTCAGCGCCGGCAGCTGGACGACGGTGACCGTGCCTTCGGCGTCGGCGAGGCCGTTGGAGAGCCGGTAGTGGAAGTCCACCGGCTGCGCGAGGGCGCGGGTGAGCGTCACCCGCAGGGTGCGCTGCTGGAGCACCTGGACGCGGATGCCGGTCGACGGAAGAGGGCCGGACACACTCGTGACGAGCAGCACCCCGCTGGAGGGGTCGATGTCGGTGGAGAGAACATCGACGTCCTGGGCAGACTGCTCGCGAATGAACGCCGTGTGCGGCACAGCGATCGGCGCGGTCTTCGCTCCGAGGGACGGCCGGACCTCGATGCGGATCACACCGGTCGCGGTCTCGGTGCCGTCCGTCACCGAGTACTCGATGGTGTGGGCCCCCGGCTGGTCAGACGCGAAGCGGAACGTGCCGCCCTGGTAGTCGGGCGTGATCGTCGCGTCCGCTTTGCTGGGCACAGTGCTCAGGCGGACCGTCCCGTTGCCGCCGCGGACGTGGTCGAGGGGCCGGACCATGACCTCCTGACTCTGGGAGGTCACCACGGCGAACGGGTCGGCGATGATCGGCACCTGGCCCGGCGGCTGCACGGTCACAGCGAGCTGGCCGCTGCCCTCCGCACGGCCGTCCGAGAGCACGAGGGAGACGTCCTTGACTCCGCCGCCGAGACCGTGGTCGGAGAAAGCGACCTGCCCCTGCGGAGTGAACGTCACCGTGTCCGGCTCCGGCACCGTCGCCCCGGCGAGGAAGAAGGAGTCGCCGTCGGGGTCGTAGCAGTCGCCGAGCACCGGGGTGGCGACCCGACCGCCGGCCTGCACCACAGCCTTCGCGGTCCGCACGCACAGCGGAGGCGAGTTGTCGGCAGGGCCCCGGACGGTGACGATGACGTGGGCGGTCGCGGTGCCGCCCCGTCCGTCGGAGATCGTGTAGTCGAAGGCGATCGAGCCGGATGCGGTGGCCGACAGCGCGATCTGCACCTGCTGGTCCGCGTTGGTCAGCTCCAGCGTTCCCTGCGACTCGGGAACGGCCGTGACGGAGTCGATCGTCAGAACATCGCCGTTGGGGTCGTAGTCGTTGAGGAGCACCGGGAGCGGTGTGACGCGGCCCGGGCGGGCCCCGAAACGATCGGCCACCGCGACCGGGGGCTGCTCCCGCTTCTCATAGTGCGGCGTCGTGTCCTGCCGGGTCTGGTCGACGAGCTCCTTCGTATTCTTCTGCGAGACCAGTTCGTCCCAGTTGTCGATGCGCGCGTTCCCGTTCTGGACCGCCCAGGCGACGCCGGAGCGGGTGTCGTTCAGGAGCAGCCGGCCCCAGTTCGCGCGGAAGACGAGCGCGCCCCCACCCGGAGGCCGCTCGATCGTCGAGCGCTGCCCCGGGCCGTCGTCCGAGCAGGAACGGAACACCGTGCCGCTCCCCCAAGCCGCGTACGCGCAGCCGTGCGACACGGCCGGCGCAACCGGCGTTCCGGACACCGCCGTGAGCACCCGCCGGGGCGCCGAACCGTCGAGCGGAACCCGGAGCAGACCGCCGGAGCTCGCGATCCACACCGCTGTGCTCTCGCCCGACGGCTGCTGCACCACGGCGCCGCTGCTGTCGCCGAGCAGCGAGGCGAGTTCCACTTTGCGCCCCGGCAGCCACAAAGCCCGGGCGTCCGGGTCGAACACCGCCCACTGCCCGCCGGCCGTGGTGAGCTGGGCATTCGCGCCGTCCCCGGAGGCGGGCACTCCGATCGTCGTCGCGGGCTGATCGCCGCCGAGATCGACACGGGTGACAGTCCGGGCGCCGGGCTGGTAGGTGTAGAGTACACCCGCGGGGTCCATCACGGCGATCGCACGCCCACCGAGATCCATCGTCGCCGCGGAGCCCGGAGCGAATGTCGACAGCTGACCGACGCTGGTCAGCCACAGCTGCCCCGTCGCCTGCGAGAGCAGAGCGACTCTGCCCCCGGCGACGAGCACCTGCGGCGAGCGCGGTGGGAGAGCGACGGGCTCGCCGGCCTCCGCCGTCGCCGGATCGACGACCGCAACGGTGTTCGCCTCACGGTCGAGCAGAAGCACATTCTCCCCGTTCTGCACCACATCCAGCGCCTCACCGGCGCCCGAGACGATCGAGTTGAGCCGGCCGATCTCGGTGTTGGCCCGCCCCAGCGACTTCTTCGCATCGCTCGCGACCCACACCGAAGCGTCGCCGATCTGGAGACGCTGGGCGCTGTACCCGCCCGAGACCACCGCGAGGGTCGTCACGAGGGCTGTGATCGCGGCCCCGCTCACGACTGTCGCCGCGAGGGACTTGTGCGCCGTGAGCCAGGCGCGGATCACGGCGAGTCCGTCCGCTGCACGCACTTCTCCCCGCTCGGCTGGCCCGTGCGGCCATCGCGGTTCACCCTCACGGTGACGCACACGGTCTCACCCGCTGGGGCATCCACGCGGAACTCCATGATGTGCTGGCTGCTCGGCGGATGGCCGTCCACAGCCACCTCGTAGACATCGCCGTCCTGGAGGCCCGGGTCGCTCCACGCGAACACGATCATCCCGCCGGAGACCCGTCCGCTCAGGTCGTGGACCGTCGGGACGCTTTCGGACGCTCCCGCTCGAATGATCACGACGCCGGCGACGATGGCCAGCCCGACGGCCAGCGCCGAGCAGACGACAAGGGCCGCGACCAGTGCTCGGGAGGGCCACGCCGGCGCCGCCCGCAACCCGCTCGACGCGGTTCCCCGCTGCCGGGGAACCAGAACCGGCATCCGGACGGCGGCCACGCCCGGAACGCTCCGGCGTCGCCGGGCCGTCCCGGTTTCGGTCGCCATCATACCTTTGACACGGGTGCGGTCCTCGGGGTCGTCGGCGGTGGCGAGCGCCCAATCGTCCATCGCGACCTCGATCGGCGTCGGCAGCAGCCCGAGCTCCGCCTCGACCATCTGCAGCTCACGCGCGAACTCGAGCGCGCTCCGCTGCCGCTGAGCCGGTCTCTTCGCCATCGCGCGCAGCAGCACCTGCTCCAGCTGTGGAGGCATGTCCGGCCGGTCGATCGGCTGTGGCTGTCCCTTCGTGATGCGCTGGATCAGCTCGGCAGAGGTGTTGTCCTTATCCGTCAGCTCGAACGGCGACCGGCCGGCGATCAGCGAGTATATCGTCGCGCCGAGCGACCACACCTCGCTCGCGATCGTCCCGCTCGTCTCGTCGAGCAGAACCTCGGGAGCCGACCACGGAATAGACAGGCCGAGCGCCCCGGAGACAGCTGATTCCGTCAGCGTCGCCGCGATCCCGAAGTCGCTCAGCACCGGATGCCCGTAGGCGGTGCTCAGGATATTCGACGGCTTGATGTCCCGGTGCAGCACACCCGCACGGTGGGTGGTCTCCACAGCGCTCGCGATCCGCACGCCGACAGCCAGTGCCTCGGTCACCGGAAGCGGGTCCGTGCGGTAGCGCTGCCCGATCTCCGCGGAGCACAGCTCGACGACGAGATACGGGCGCCCGTCCGCCGAGACGCTCGCCTGATAGACCGTGAGGATCGAGGGATGCGTGCTCAGCTTGGCCATGAGATTCGCCTCGGCCTGGAACATCTGCTTGACCTGACTCGTCACCACCTCGGCCAGCATGACTTTCACCGCGACCTGACGCCGAGGCAGGTTCTGCTCGTACAGGAACACATCGGCGAAGCCACCGGAACCGAGTACTCTCACGAACGAGAAGCCAGGAAGATTCGGCGGCTGGGAAGGCAAGCGCCGGGCCACATGGCTCCTCTCCGGTCGTCGGGGAATAACACGTCAAAGGTGCAAAGCGGTTTTCCAATTGTAGGCGGGCTCTCCCGCGCTTCGACCAGTCGGATTCAGACGAGATGAGCATATCGCCTACCCCCAAGTCGGGGGACATCGAATCGAGTGGCGATACGGACGGAGAAGGCCCCGGGCCTTCAGTGACGGGGGGCTGGATGGTCCGCGCTGTCCTCGGGTGTCGCGAGCACATCGACCACCACGACGGTGACATTGTCGCGGCCGCCGTTGCCGAGGGCGGCATCCATCAGCTGCTGGGCGGCGTCGAGCGGTGAGCTGCCCGCGGAGAGTAACCAGCGGATGCCCTGCTCGGTCAGCTCTTTGGTGAGCCCGTCGGAGCAGACCAGCAGGCGGGAACCCGCCACGATCGGGAACAGGAAGAAATCGGGGACGGGGTCCTCGTTGAAGCCGACCGCCCGTGTGATGACATTGCTGTGCGGGTGGACCTCCGCCTCCTTGGGCGTGATGGCTCCGGCGTCCAGCAGCTCCTGGACGACCGAGTGGTCGACCGTGAGCTGTTCGAGAGCGCTGTCCGAGAAGTTGTAGACGCGAGAGTCGCCGATGTTGAAGACCAGCCAGTATGGCGAGCCGTTCTGCATGGTGAGCGCAATGCCGGTGACGGTCGTCCCGGTTCCCAGATCGGTCTTTCCCACGCCGCGTCCGATGTCCTCCACAGCGCTGCGAAGCGCGCCCGTGAGAGAGGACTGGGTGACGAAATCGGCGCGCACCTGTTCGGCGAGGCGGGTGACCACGGCGGCGCTCGCGAAGTCTCCCGCTGTATGGCCGCCCATCCCGTCGGCGACGGCGAAGATCGGCGAACGGGCCAGCAGGCTGTCCTCGTTGACACTGCGACGATAGCCGCGGTCGCTCAACGCCGCCCACGCGAGCGTAATGCGCGCACACGAATCGCCGGGGACAGCCACACTGTGTCGCCTGTTGCTGCGACCGATCTGGGTCACTCGCGTCCTTCTTCTCGGCGGTCGCCGATCGGGGTGGCGATGATCTCGATGATATTACCGTCGCCGATCTCCACGACCGTGCCCGCCAAGACGACCGCCGACTCTCCCGGCCGCAGCCGGACCGCCTGCGCGCCGGGCCGGAGAACGACGGTCCCGTTGGTGGATCGCAGGTCGGTCACGACCGCGGCGTCCCCCGACTGCTCGATCCTCAGGTGGGTCGCGGAGACCTCCTGGGTGGGCGAGGGGACCGACAGGAGCCGTGGTGCGACGCCGGAGTCGAAACGCCGGACAGCGGGACGCCGGCCCAGCAGGACCGGAACGTCCAGGGGAATGTCGTCCCCCGATCCGATCCTGATGGCGTAGGAGGCCGGAGCGGGAGGCAGCCGCACAGGCGCGGTCGGTGCGAACTCGTCCGGCAGCGGCGGGTACGCGGCATCGCCGAGCGTTCGGGCGGGCGCCTCGATGTCCACCGTGCCGGGCAGCTCGTGGGCGACGGGATGCGCTTTGGCCGCCAGGGACCCGTCTGCGCTCATCCGCGCACCCGCTTCGGCCGGGGGTGTCGTGTGAGCGAACAGGCTCGAACCCTGCGACGGAGCCGGGATGATCGTCTCCCCGCCGCCCGCCGTGGCGTCCTCGCTGACGGGCTCCGGCCGCGGTGCGCTGCGTTCGACCCGCTCGATCGGAGACAGCGACCAGGTCAGCAGCTCCCCGTCCACCACACCGAGCCCGAGGGGGAGCGAGCCGATGCCGAGTCGCGCGACCGGGCCGGTCGGCAGATCGTTCCCGCCGAGCACGAGCCCAGACACCGAACGGAACTCCGCCAGCACCCAGGGTTGGACGCCACCCGCCCCGAAACGCCGCGCCCCTCCGACCGAGAACACGTCGATCGCCGCCGAACCGCGCACGACGGCGGTCACCGTGATCTCACCCGCCGCGTTCGGCTCGCCCAGGTCAGCGACCGCGAACGAGCGGACGCTGCCCGGCCCGGCCAGCGGGAAGGCCCCGACGACCGATTCGATCGTCGCGAGCTCGGAGTCGGCCAGCCACCAGACCGCGTCCAGGATGCTGTCGGCGATCGCGCTCTCGACGCACGCGACGAACCGGCGACCGGCGACGAAGAGCCAGCGCGAGGGGCCGGCGGCCGGGGCGTACCGTGTGAAACCGGGCGTCACCGGGGCGGTCCTCCAGGCGATCGGATCGGGACTACTCCCCGATGTACGACATGACGTGCTTGACCCGAGTGTAGTCCTCGAAACCGTACGCCGAGAGGTCCTTGCCATAGCCCGAGTGCTTGAAACCGCCGTGCGGCATCTCGGCGACGAGCGGGAGATGGGTGTTGATCCACACGGATCCGAAATCGAGGCGCTTGGCCATCCGCATGGCCGTCCCGTGGTTCTGCGTCCACACCGAGGAGGCGAGGCCGTACGGCACACCGTTCGCGCGACGCAGCGCGTCCGATTCGTCGGAGAATGTCTGCGCTGTGATGACCGGTCCGAAGATCTCATTCTGCACGGCCTCATCCTCCTGGCGCAGCCCGGAGACGATCGTCGCCTGGTGGAAGTAGCCGCGGTCGCCCTGCCGATGCCCGCCGAGCGCGAGCTGCGCGTGGTCGGGCAGGCGCTCGATGAAGCCCTGGACGCGGGCCAGCTGGTCGGCACCGGAGAGCGCCCCAACAGGATGCCCTCCTCCAGCGGCGCGCCCGTCTTGGCGTTGTCGCGCGAATACTCCACGAGGGCGGCAACGAACTCATCGTGAATTCCCTCCTGCACCAGCAGACGGGTCGCTGCCGTGCAATCCTGGCCGGCATTGTAGAACCCGGCGGCGCTGATTCCTTCGACAGCCTGCTCGATGTCGGCGTCGTCGAAGACCACGACCGGCGCTTTGCCGCCGAGTTCCAGATGGACGCGCTTGAGGTCGAGCGCGGCGGAGCCGGCGACCTCCACACCCGCGCGGACCGAGCCGGTGATCGACACCATCTGCGGAGTCGGGTCGGCGACGAGCGCCCGCCCGGTCTCCCGGTTGCCGGTCACGACGTTGACCGTGGCCGCGGGGAGGAACTCACTCGCGATCTCGGCGAGCAGCAGCGAGGACGACGGGGTCGAGTCGCTCGGTTTCAGGACGACGGCGTTGCCCGCGGCCAGCGCCGGTGCGAGCTTCCAGATCGCCATCATCATCGGGTAGTTCCACGGGGTTACCTGGCCGATGACGCCGATCGGCTCGCGGCGGATGAAGGAGGTGTGGTCTTTCAGGTACTCGCCGGCCGAGCGGCCTTCGAGGTTCCGGGCGGCAGCGGCGAAGAACCGCACCTGGTCGATCATGACCTCCACCTCGTCGGCGACGATGCCGGCGCGGGGCTTCCCCGTGTCCCTGACCTCGACATCGGCGAGCTCCTCGGCGCGGGCTTCGAGCGCGTCGGCGAAACGCAGCAGCGCCAGCTGGCGCTCACCGGGAGTGGTCTCGCCCCAGGTCTCGAAGGCGTCGGCGGCGGTCCGGTAGGCGAGCGCGACATCCCGTTCCGTGGAGATCGGAGCCGTGGCGAACACCTCCTCGGTGGCCGGGTCGACGATGTCGAGCCGCTCCGTCGCGGTGGAGTCGACGTAGTCGCCGCCGACGAAGTTCCTCAGTTCACGAGCGCTCATGGCGATCCTCTCCTCTGCCCTCTGACGGCCTGGTCTCCGATGACCTTAGCTCCGCCCCGCGCCCAGCCGCTCGCCTCACTCGCCGATGTACGACATGACGTGCTTGATCCGGGTGTAGTCCTCGAAACCGTACGCCGAGAGGTCCTTGCCGTAACCGGAGTGCTTGAAACCGCCGTGCGGCATCTCAGCGACGATCGGGATGTGGGTGTTGATCCACACGCACCCGGCGTCCAGGCCCTTAGCGAAGCGCATGGCCCGACCGTGGTCCTTCGTCCATACCGAAGCGGCGAGACCGTACTGCACACCGTTCGCCGAAGCCATCGCTTCGGCTTCTCCGGCGAACTTCTGCACAGTCTGCACCGGTCCGAAGATCTCGTTCTGCACCGCCTCGTCGTCCTGCCGCAGTCCGGAGACGATCGTCGCCTCCCAGAAGTAGCCGCGATCGCCCTGCCGGCGACCGCCCAGCTCGATGTTCGCGTGGTCGGGCAGCCGGTCGACGAAGCCGCTGACCTGTGCCAGCTGGCTCGCGTTGTTCAGCGGGCCGTAGAGCACGCCGTCCTCGTGCGGGCCCCCGGTCACGGCGTTAGCGCGCGCGTACTCGGCCAGCGCGGCGACGAACTCGTCGTGGATGCCGTCCTGCACCAGGAGGCGGGTCGCGGCGGTGCAGTCCTGGCCGGCGTTGAAGTACCCAGCCGCCACGATCCCCGCGACGGCCTTCGGGATGTCGGCATCGTCGAACACGATCACCGGCGCCTTGCCGCCGAGCTCGAGGTGGACGCGCTTCAGGTCGTACGACGCCGCCCGAGCCACCTCACTGCCCGCGCGCACCGATCCCGTGATCGAGATGAGCTGAGGGATCGGGTGCCCGGTCATCGCCGTGCCCGTCGTCCGATCGCCCAGGATGACGTTCAGCACGCCCGCCGGCAGGAACTCGCTCGCGACCTCCGCCAGCAGAAGCGTCGAGAGCGGCGTCGTGTCCGAAGGCTTCAGCACGGTCGTGTTGCCCGCCGCCAGTGCCGGCGCGACCTTCCAGACCGCCATGTTGAGCGGGTAGTTCCACGGCGTCACCTGGCCGACGACGCCGATCGGCTCGCGCCGGACGAAGGAGGTGTGGCCCTTCAGGTACTCGCCGGCCGAGCGGCCTTCGAGGTTCCGGGCGGCGCCCGCGAAGAAGCGGATCTGATCGACGGAGAGCAGGATCTCGTCGTCCACGAGCGTTCCCCGGGGCTTGCCGGTGTCCTGCGACTCGGCGTCGGCGAACTCCTCCGCGCGCGCCTCCATCGCGTCCGCGATGCGGAAGAGGGCGAGCGAGCGCTCGGACGGCGTGGTCTGACCCCACTTCTCGAAGGCGGCCGCGGCCGTCTCGTAGGCATCGGCGACATCCTGCGCAGTGGAGACCGCGGCGGTCGCGTACTCCTCCTCGGTCGCCGGATCGATCAGGGCGATGCTCTCATCGCCACGAGCGCCGCTGCGCCTGCCGTTCACGAAGTTCTGCAGTTGGATCATAGCCGAGAGTCTACTGATTCCGTCAGCCAATAGAGCAATATTGTACGGATTCGCTTGCCAGTGCGCCCAGCGGCTGACAGAATCGCTCTATGAACACCCCTCGGGCAACGAACGGTGCGAAAGTCGCCGGTATCGATGACGTCTCCAAGGCGATCATCGAGCAGCTCCAGGTGGACGGCCGCAGATCGTATGCGGAGATCGGCAAGGCGGTCGGCCTCAGCGAGGCGGCGGTCCGTCAGCGCGTTCAGAAGCTGACCGAGTCGGGCGTGATGCAGATCGTGGCCGTGACGGACCCGATGCAGCTGGGCTTCTATCGCCAGGCGATGATCGGCCTCCGCGTCACCGGGGACACCCGGCTCGTGGCCGACAAGCTGGCGGCGATGCCCGCGGTCGACTACGTCGTGCTCACAGCGGGGACCTTCGACATCCTGGCCGAAGTCGTGTGCGAAAACGACCTCGACCTGATCGACACGCTCAACTCCGAGATCCGGGCGCTCGAGGGCGTGCTGTCCACCGAGACGTTCGTCTATCTCAAACTCCACAAGCAGTTCTACAACTGGGGAATACGATAACCATGACAACCGCAGAAACATCCGGCGAGCCGCCCCTCTTCGACGAGGCGGCACTCCAGGCCAAGGCCAAGGACCACCTCTGGATGCACTTCGCCCGCCAGTCGGTGATGGAGGACGGCCACGGCGTCCCCATCATCACCCGGGGCGGGGGCCACCACATCTGGGACAGCCGGGGGAAGCGCTACCTCGATGCCCTCTCCGGCCTGTTCGTCGTCAACGCAGGCCACGGCCGCAAACGCCTCGCGGAGGTCGCCGCGAAACAGGCCGAACAGCTCGCTTTCTTCCCGATCTGGTCCTATGCGCACCCCAACGCGATCGAGCTCGCCGACCGGCTCGCGAGCTACGCGCCCGGAGACCTGGGCCGCGTCTTCTTCTCCACCGGCGGCGGCGAGGCGGTCGAGACCGCCTTCAAGCTCGCCAAGTACTACTGGAAGCTCCAGGGCCGTCCCACCAAACACAAGGTGCTCTCACGCGCGGTCGCCTACCACGGCACACCGCAGGGAGCGCTGGCGATCACCGGGATCCCGACCATGAAGGAGATGTTCGAACCGCTGACACCGGGCGGCTTCCGGGTGCCGAACACGAACTTCTACCGCGCGGGCGAGATGGGCGCGCCGGCCGACGACATCGAAACCTTCGGCGTTTGGGCGGCCAACCGCATCGAGGAGATGATCCAGTTCGAGGGGCCCGAGACCGTCGCCGCGATCTTCCTCGAGCCGGTGCAGAATTCAGGAGGATGCTTCCCGCCGCCTCCCGGATACTTCCAGCGCGTACGCGAGATTTGCGACAAGTACGACGTCCTGCTCGTCAGCGACGAGGTCATCTGCGCCTTCGGCCGCATCGGCCACATGTTCGCCTGCGACGAGTACGGCTATGTACCGGACATGATCACCTGCGCGAAGGGCATGACCTCGGGCTACTCCCCCATTGGCGCGACGATCGTCAGCGACAAGATCTACGAACCGTTCAAGCACGGGAGCACGTCGTTCTACCACGGCTACACATTCGGCGGGCACCCGGTGTCCTCAGCCGTGGCGCTGGAGAACCTCGCCATCTTCGAGGAGGAGCGTCTCAACGAGCGCGTCCGCGAGAACTCGCCGCTGTTCCGCGCCGAACTCGAGAAGCTGCTCGCCCTCCCCCTCGTCGGCGATGTGCGCGGCGACGGCTACTTTTTCGGCATCGAGCTGGTGAAGGACAAAGCCACCAAAGAGACCTTCGACGACGACGAATCGGAGCGTCTGCTCCGCGGATTCCTCTCGAAGGCCCTTTTCGACGCCGGCCTGTACTGCCGCGCCGACGACCGGGGCGACCCCGTCGTGCAGCTCGCCCCGCCGCTCACCACCGGGCCGGACGAGTTCGTGGAGATCCGGCAGATCCTGGAGTCGGTGCTGACCGAGGCAGGCAACCGCCTGTGAGCCCCCGATAGAGCAGGTCCGTTCCCTCAAGAGGAGCGGTGGAAACGGAGGAGAATCTGGCGCATCTCCTTCTTTTCCCAGCGATGAGGGGCGTCTCGTCCCTCACCGCCTCTTTTTCTCGACCCTTCCTAGAACCGGGGTGTCGCGTTGAACCGGGGTGTCGCGCCCGTCGAAACGGGCGCGACACCGGGCGGGCTCAGGACTGGGCGCGCCGGGTCCGGCCCAGCACGAGGGCGACGGAGCCAGCGAGCAGCGCGAGCACCGCAACGCCACCGAAAATGAGCGCAGGCTGCGCGTCGCTTCCGGTCGAGGCGAGCCGATCCGTGTCGTTCTCCACGGCGATCGCCATGCCGTCGCCGGAGGGTGCTGTCTGGTCCGGCGATGTCACGCCGGGCTGGTTCCCACCCGGAGTCGGCGGGACGATGATCGCACCGGGCGGCTGCCACTGGAAGGTCCCGTTCACGGTGAGCCCGGCGACGCTCGAGTCACCCTCGTCGTCGGTCAGGCAGATCTGAGCGGTGCCGCTCGCATCCGTGACCACGCTGCTGGAGCCCTGCGCCACCCCGTCGCTGACCACATCGATCCGTGCCCCGGCGATGCCGGTCCCACTGCCATCCGTCAGCGTCGCCACCGTGCAGAGCTCGGAACCGACCGGGCCGACCACCGGGGAGGGATCGAGCTTCAGCGCTGTCGCCGTGGCGATCTTCGCCACCCGGAATCCGCCGGGGTATCCGTAGGAGTCGTAGTCGGCCCAGCCGTAGACGAGTGTCATCACCGGCCCGCTCGAGGTCAGGGTGTGGACGGCGTCAGCACTGCCGAGGGCGATGACCGCGGCAGAGTAGTTGGAGCCGGGAATGACCTGCCAGAGGCTCGCTTCCACCGGGGCTCCATCGAAGAGCACACCGGCGGTGTCGAGCGTCCTCGCGGTGAGGTTCACATAGTTCTCGAACCCGCTGCTCGGCGGTGCGATGGTCGAGGAGGTGAACCCCTGCTCGACCGAGGGCACGATGGCCATGAACGGGTCGGACACGACTCCGTCGAACTGCGATCCGTTGCTGTACTGCATGACCTGGATCGGTTTGTCGCCCGTCACGGTCTGCGGAGCAGCGCCGATCCACTCGTGGTATTCGCCCGCCGCCAACGAGACCGTTTCCATGGCGCCGTTCGCAGCGATGCTCACCGTGGTGCCGTCGACGTCCGCGACCACACGGAAGGTGTCGCCCTTCGTCCGGGTGGCCAGCGGGTAGGTCACGAAGGTGTTCCCCCACGACGCGGTCGGCTGGAGCTGCTCGACCAGATGGTCGCACGCGTACACATAGCTCGGCACGTTCGCGCAGCGGTTGCCGCCGTACACAGAGGCCGGCTTGTCGGTCGTCACGACGGCGCCGGTCAGGGAGATGCCCGCTCCCGCCTCGTACTGGTAGACGTCGCCCTGGGCGATCGTGACGTCGAATGGAGCGATGTTGAGGGCGGCGGGCGGCTCGATGTGGGCGGTCGTCGTCCCGCTTTCCACCGGGACGATCAAGAGGAAACCGCCGCCCAGGGAACCGTAGTCGGCGATGCGGTAGCGAGTCCCGACAGCGGTCACCGGCAACCCGAGGTAGCCGTCCGTCGACGTGCTCTTGCGGTTCATCCCGTAGACCGTCACCAGACGGTCCGCGGTGACGTGGACGGCCTTGCTCTGAGCGCCGCCCGCTCCCGCCGGCGTCGTCATCTGCGAGTCGGTGGGGAGAGTGACGAGGGCCACGCTGTCGGCACCGATGGTGTACTCCTGCTCGAAGCCCATTCCGGGGATCTCGACCGTGCCGGCGGTGCCCGGATCGCCCGTCACCGTCACCGTCAGAGTCGGCTCGGACAAGATCGTCGAGTTGAACCCGAGTCAGAAGTCGGTGCCGAGCGAACTCGGGTCCGGCGCGGGCGCGGCTTGCGCCGGCGGGGCGAGGAGGGCGAGACCCGCGATGGTCGCGGCCGCGAGGGCAGCGCTCATGGCCCTCTTCCCCGGCCGTGAGAGGTGTTTCATGATACTCCAGTAAGCCAATGATTAATGATGTCACATAAGACATCTGACATAAGCCTATGGCATCACGTACACACAAAGAATAAAATCAATGCACTCATGCCCGGAAGAGCGGCCGTCTCCGGGAGATCAGGAGTCCTCGAAGCGCAGATGACGAACACTCCGCCCGTTCCGCCGCACGAGGCGCAGCGCTTCCACTCCGATCCGGACGTGCCGCTCCACGAACTGCCTGGTCACCCCGCGGTCGCTCTCGGCGGTCTTCACCCCCTCCGGGATCATCGGCTGGTCGGAGACCAAGAGCAACGCGCCACTCGGGATGCGATTGGCGAAACCGGCCGCGAACACCGTGGCGGTCTCCATGTCCACAGCCATGCAGCGCGTCTGTCGCAAGTAGGTCTTGAACGCCTCGTCGTGCTCCCACACCCGCCGGTTCGTCGTGTACACGGTGCCGGTCCAGTAGTCCTGTCCGAAGTCGCGGATCGTCGTGGAGACACCGCGCTGGAGCTGGAAGGCCGGCAGTGCGGGCACCTCCGGCGGCAGATAGTCGTTGGAGGTGCCCTCACCGCGGATGGCGGCGATCGGCAGCACCAGATCCCCCAGCTGGTTCTTCTTCTTCACACCGCCGCACTTGCCGAGGAAGAGCACCGCCTTCGGCGACACCGCACTCAGCAGGTCCATGATCGTCGCGGCGTTGGGGCTGCCCATGCCGAAGTTGATGATGGTGATGTCGTCGGCGGTCGCATTCGGCATCGAGCGCTCCTCACCCCGGACCTCGGCGCCGTACACCTCGGCGAAGCGATGCACGTAGTCGCCGAAGTTCGTCAGGAGGATGTGGTCCCCGAACCCCTCCAGCGGCGTCCCCGTGTACCGTGGCAACCAGTCGCGGACGATCTCCGACTTCTCCTTCATAGCCCTCCTAGCCGTTCTGCGTTCCGAGCAACGCACCGATCGCGAACGTCGCGACCAGCACGATCGCGCCTCCGACGATGACCCGCAGCACCGCCCGTCCGCGCGCGCTGCCGCCGATCCACGCGGCGACGTACCCGGTGACGCCCAGAGCGGCCAGCACGATCGCGAACGTCACCGGGATGCGGACGCCCGCCGGGAGAAGAATGGTGGCCAGCGGCAGGACGCCGCCGATCGTGAAGGCTACCGCCGAGGCCAGCGCGGCGCGCCACGGGCTGGCCACATCGTCCTGATCGATCCCGAGCTCTGCCGACAAGTGGGCCGCCAGCGCGTCGTGCTCGGTCAGCTCCTGTGCGACCTGCCGGGCCGTCTCCGGCCGTAGCCCTCTCTCCTCGTACAGCCCCGTCAGCTCCGCGAGCTCCTCTTCCGGCGACTCCGCCAGCTCCCGTCGTTCCGCGGCGATGAGCGCGTGCTGGCTGTCCCGCTGGCTGCTCACGGACACATACTCGCCGAGGGCCATCGAGACCGCACCGCCGACGAGCGCTGCCAGACCGGCCTTGGCGATGGCGGCCAGCGCCGTCGTCGCACCAGCGACACCGACCACGCCCGCCGCCACCGACACGATCCCATCGTTCGCCCCGAGCACTCCCGCCCGCAACCCGTTGAGCCGCTGTGCGAGCCCCTCCCGGTGCGGCTCCCCCCGGGTGCCCCCCGCCCACCGTCTCCGACGTCATGAGCCCAGCCTAGGAAGCGGATGCGGTCAACGCCAGCAAAGCAGGGGCATCGGATCAGGTGAGCGCGCTGGACAGGAAGGCGGCGGCCTGGGCGATCGCCGCTTCGGCGGCCTCGGTGTCGTGCAGCGCGTTGAGCATCACGAAGTCATGCACGATGCCCTGATAGCGCACCGCGGTGACCGGCACACCGGCTTGGCGCAGCTTGGCCGCGTACGCCTCGCCCTCATCGCGGAGCACATCCGCTTCTCCCGTGATCACCAGCGCCCGCGGCAGCCCGGCGAGTTGCTCGACGCTGGCGCGCAAAGGCGATGCGGTGATCTCGGCACGCTGGGCCTCGTCTTGGGTGTACTGGTCCCAGAACCACATCATGCCCTCGCGGATGAGGAAGTAGCCTTCGGCGAACTCGCGGTAGGAGCCGGTGTCGAAGGATGCGTCGGTCACCGGATAGAACAGCACCTGAGCGGCGAAGGAGACGTCACCGCGTTCCTTGGCCAGGAGGGTCACCGCGGCAGACATATTGCCACCGACCGAGTCGCCGGCCACCGCGATCCGGGAGCCGTCCAGCCCCGCCGACGCCGCCTCGCGGCCGATCCACTCTGCGACCGCGTACACCTGCTCGATCGCATGCGGATAGCGAACCTCCGGAGAACGGTCGTACTCGGGGAACACCACCGCGGCGCCCGTCTCCACGGCGAGGTCGCGGACGAGGCGATCGTGGGTGTGCGCGTTGCCGAACACCCAGCCCGCACCATGCACGTACAGGATCGCCGGCAGGCTTCCGCTGTCGCCCTTCGGTTTGACGATGCGCACCCGCACCGTCCCCGACGGTCCCCCGGGCACCTCGATCCACTCCTCGTCGATCTCGGGCTTGACGATCGGCTCATTCTGCAGACCGTCGACGGTCTTCCGGCCGTCATGCGGTGACAGCTGATACAGGAACGGCGGCTCGCTCGTCGCGTCGACGAACGCCTGCGCCGCGGGCTCCAGGACGATTTTCAGGGGATTGCCAGCCATGATCCGACTCCTTATTCCATAAAGAAACCACAGATGAGAACGATCGTTCTCGTGCGCGTGTCTCCCACAGACAAGAACGATCGTTCTCAGCGCAAGTTAAAATGCTCGCATGAGAGAAGAGATCCGAGAGCGAATCATTGCGGCCGCGGACGACCTGTTCTATGGCCGCGGTTTCACTCAGGTCGGCATGGACGCGGTGCGAGACGCGGCCGGTGTGTCACTGCGTTCGCTGTACACGCAGTTCCCCTCGAAAGCGGACCTGGTGATCGCGGTTCTGACCAGACGACATGAAACGTGGACCGCCGGGGTGACCGGGCGCACCCGCGCGGTCCCAGACCCCCGAACGCGGCTTCTGGCGGTCTACGACTACCTCGCCGACTGGTTCGAGGAGGCCGACTTCCGTGGCTGCGGGTTCATCAACGCGTTCGGGGAGCTCGGAGCGGCGAACCCGCGGGTGGCCGAGGTGGTGCGGGAGCACAAGAGAGGCTTCCAGCGCTTCGTGGACCAGCTGGTGGCCGAGGCAGGCGGTCCGCCGCCGCTCGGCCCGCAGCTAGCGATCCTCGCCGAAGGCGCGCAGACCACCGCGGCTATCGCGGGCGCCCCGGACGCAGCCGCCCACGCCCGCGCCGCAGCGCAGACCCTCATCCACGTCGCCCTGGCTGCGACCGGTTCTTCCGCGCCGTGGCCCTCCGCGACGAAAGCCGGCGTACACGCCGAAGCTCCCCCGGTACCCCGGCGTAATACATCAGAAACAGGAGAGTAGACTCACACATCTTGTGTTGAAGAAAGGCCGAGCGTGACTCCTGTGCTCTCCACCCTCCTGGACGACGTCCTTCGCCGGAATGCGGGCGAACCCGAGTTCCACCAGGCCACGCGGGAAGTCTTCGGCTCCCTGGGCCCCGTCATCGCCGCTCAGCCGCGCTACGCCCAGGCCGCCGTCCTGAAACGGCTGACCGTGCCGGAGCGCCAGCTCATCTTCCGGGTGCCGTGGACCGACGACGAGGGCAACGTCCGCGTCAACCGCGGATTCCGCGTCGAGTTCAACTCGGCGCTCGGCCCGTTCAAGGGCGGCCTGCGCTTCCACCCGAGCGTCACGCTCGGCACCGTCAAGTTCCTCGGGTTCGAGCAGATTTTCAAGAACGCGCTCACCGGCCTGCCGATCGGCGGTGGCAAAGGCGGCAGCGATTTCGATCCGAAGGGACGCTCCGACGGCGAGGTCATGCGCTTCTGCCAGTCGTTCATGACCGAGCTGTACCGCCACCTGGGCGAGTACACGGACGTGCCCGCCGGCGACATCGGTGTGGGCGGCCGCGAAATCGGGTATCTCTTCGGCCAGTACAAACGCATCACCAACCGCTACGAGTCCAGCGTGCTGACCGGCAAGGGCATCGGCTGGGGAGGCTTCCTCGTCCGCACCGAGGCCACCGATTATGGCAGTGTCTTCTTCGCCGAGCGGATGCTGGCCACACGCGGCCGGGACTTCGCCGGCGCGCGCGTCCTCGTCTCGGGCTCCGGCAACGTCGCGCTCTACGCGATCGAGAAGGTCAACCAGCTCGGCGGGACCGTCGTCGCCTGCTCGGACTCCTCCGGCGTCGTCTACGACCGCGACGGCCTCGACCTGCTCCGCCAGATCAAAGAGAACGAGCGCGGCCGGCTCTCGGACTACGCCGCCCGCCGCGGCGCCTCGGCCGAGTACCGAGCCAACGGCGACATCTGGGCCATCGCCGCCCAGACGCCGATCGACATCGCCCTCCCCGCCGCGACCCAGAACGAACTCGATGCGACCGCGGCGGCCACCCTTGCCCAGAACGGCGTCCTCGCGGTCGTCGAGGGCGCGAATATGCCCTGTACTCCAGAGGCCGTCCACCTGCTGCGCACCGCCGGTGTGCTCTTCGCGCCCGGCAAAGCGGCCAACGCGGGCGGTGTCGCCACCTCCGCGCTGGAGATGCAGCAGAACGCCTCGCGCGACACCTGGAGCTTCGACTACGCCGAGGGACGTCTGGCGGACATCATGGCGAACATCCACGACAGCTGCGCGGAGACCGCCGAGGAGTACGGCGCCCCCGGCGACTACGTGCTCGGTGCGAACATCGCCGGCTTCGTCCGCGTCGCCGACGCCATGCTCGCCCTGGGGGTCATCTAGCCGCGCAGCGACAGGAGAAAGGTCCGCTCCGCCGGGACCGCCTCCGGTTAGGGGCGGCCGAGCCGCTTGCGCAGGTAGTCGATCCGTGCCTGCAACTGCGTCACACTCGCCTGCGCCACCGCGGGCCCACCGCACACTCGCCGCAGCTCGGCGTGGATGAGGCCGTGGGCCTCCCCCGAGTTCTTCGAGTAGAGACCCACCAGGCTGTTCAGCAGCTGCCGCTGCTCCTTCAGCGTGCGGTGGAGGGGCGCGGGCGGGTGTCCGTCCGCCGCCTCGGGCCGCGCCGCGTGCCGCCGCGCCTGGCGCTGCTGCCGTTGCAGGAGGAGCTCATGCACCTGGTCAGGCTCCAGAAGGCCGGGCAAGCCGATGAAATCGAGCTCCTCATCCGTCCCCGGCACCGCATACCCGCCGAACTCGCGGCCGTCGTAGACCACACGGTCGAAGTTCGCCTCCGAGCCGAGCGCTTCGAACTCGAACAGCTCCGTCAGCGCCTCAGACGCCCGCTCCTGGCGGTTGGCCTCGGCGATCATCGCGTCCTCGGGGTTCCAGAAGTCGCCCTCGCCGCCCTCCTCGCTCGGACGATCGAGCGCATGGTCGCGCTCCAGCTCCAGCGCTCTCGCGAGCGCCATCAGGGCCGGAACGTCCGGGAGGAACACCGATGCCGTCTCGCCGCGGCGGCGCGCGCGAACGAAACGCCCGATGGCCTGCGCGAAGAACAGCGGGGTGGAGGCGCTGGTCGCGTACACCCCAACCGCGAGCCGCGGCACGTCCACCCCCTCCGAGACCATCCGCACCGCGACCATCCAGCGGGCATCGGACCGAGCGAACTCGTCGATCCGGTCGCTCGCCTCCTTCTCGTCGGAGAGCACGACGGTGGCCCGCTCTCCGCTGATCTGCTCGAGCAGCTCCGCGTACGCCCGCGCCGCATAGTGGTCGGTCGCGATGACGAGTCCACCGGCGTCCGGGATGGAGGCGCGCACCTCGGTCAGCCGCCGATTCGCCGCCGCCAGCACGGCCGGTATCCACTCTCCGCGCGGGTCGAGCGCCGTCCGCCACGCCTGCGCGGTGATGTCCTTCGTGTTCCCCTCGCCGAGGCGCGCCTCCATCTCATCGCCAGCCTTGGTCCGCCAGCGCATCTGGCCGGCGTAGACCATGAACATGACCGGCCGCACCACGCCGTCCTCCAGCGCGCGGCCGTAGCCGTAGCTGTAGTCGGTGAGCGAAGTGCGGATGCCCTGCCGATCGGGCAGGTAGGTCACGAACGGGATGGGCGCCGTGTCTGACCGGAAAGGGGTGCCGGTCAGCGACAGCCGCCGCGTGGCCCGCTCGAAGGCGTCCCGGATGCCGTCGCCCCAGCTCAGGGCGTCGCCGCCGTGATGCACCTCGTCCAAGATGACCAGCGTGCGGTCGCCCTCGGTGATGTCCTTGTGCAGGCTCGGCCGCATCGCAATCTGCGCATAGGTGACCGCGATGCCTTTGTAGTGACGCGCGGGCCGCCCATCGGCGTTCCTGAACTCGGGATCGAGATGCAGCCCCACCCGCGAAGCTGCCTCCGCCCACTGCCGTTTCAGGTGCTCGGTCGGCGCGACGACCGTGACCCGCTCGACCGTCCGCCGCGAGAGCAGTTCGGTCGCCAGCCGAAGCGCGAACGTGGTCTTGCCCGCGCCCGGTGTCGCCGCCGCGAGGAAATCCCGCGGTTCCGTCGCGAAGTAGGCGTCGAGCGCCTCGGCCTGCCAGGCGCGCAGCTTGCCCGCGGTCCCCCAGGCGGCGCGTTCCGGAAACGAGGGCGAGAGATGCTCGGCGGCGAAACTGCCGACGCGGACGGCGGAGGGTACGCTGTCTGCTGTGCGCGGCTCATCGTCTGGCAGTGCTGTCGTCTCCACGTGAATCCAATCTACCGGGTCGGTCCGACATCCTCTCTCGATGCGAAAATGGAGGCATGGTCGAAGCTCAGCACCCCTGGTCCCGCTACGTCGCGCTCGGCGATTCCTTCACGGAGGGCATCGGCGATCCGGAGCCGGGCAGCCCGGGCGGCCACCGCGGCTGGGCCGATCGGGTCGCCGAGGTGCTGAGCAGCCAGACCGACGACTTCGCCTACGCGAACCTGGCCGTCCGCGGCAAGCTCATCAAGCAGATCCTGGCCGACCAGGTCGAACCCGCGCTGGCCCTCTGCCCGGATCTCGTCACCCTCTCCGCAGGCGGCAACGATGTGATCCGCCCCGGCACCGATCCCGACCAGATCGCCGCGCTGTTCGAGGAGGCCGTCTCCCGGCTCAGCGCAGACGGCGCCACGATCGTCGTGTTCACCGGCGTGGACGTCGGATTCTCGCCGGTGTTCCGCGGCATCCGGGGCAAAGTCGCCATCTACAACGAGAACATCCGCGCCATCGCCGCGAAGCACGACTGCATCGTCGCGGATCAGTGGTCGCTGACCGAGATCCAGGATCAGCGGATGTGGGCCGCCGACCGCATCCACCTCGCCCCGCTCGGTCACCACACCGTCGCCCGAATGGTGCTGGCGGCCCTCAACGTGCCGAACGGGCTGCAACCGCTCGAGCCCGAGCCCCTTCCCCCGCGTACCTGGCGGCAGGCGCGCTCCGAGGACCTCTCGTGGGCGCGCGAGTACCTCGTGCCGTGGGTCATCCGCCGCATCCGGCACCAGTCCTCCGGCGACCATACGCTCCCGAAGCGGCCCGACGCCGGACCTTACCAGCTCGATCGCTAGGGTGTGCCTTCCCGACAAGTGAGGACCAGATCGCTGCGCGCGAGCACCGCAGCAGCCGCGGTGGGCTCACCATTCGTCTGGGGAGAAATCCTGCGAGGGGGCTGTTCCCGCGCCACGGACGCTGGCCGCCCCGGCAGCTGCGTCCGTTGCGTCCGTGCCGGCACGGATGCTCGATGCCCTCCGTCCCGTCGCAAACGGAGGAGTGACGGAAACGGAGGAGAACCGGGGATGGGAAGCACCGAATGTCCGGAAAGGGAGGAGATTCGCGCGGATACCGGCGAGAACTCCTCCATTCCCCGCGGCCGTCAGGCCCTACGGGGGGCGGGAGGGGGAAGGGAGAGGAGGAAGGGGAGGTCTATGGCCGGATGTACGCGGCCAGATGCTCGCCGGTCAGCGTCGAGCGCGCCGCGGCCAGCTCCGCGGGCGTCCCCTCGAACACGACGCGGCCGCCGTCATGCCCCGCCCCCGGACCCAGATCGATGATCCAGTCGGCGTGCGCCATCACAGCCTGGTGGTGCTCGATCACGATCACCGACTTGCCGGACTCGACCAACCGGTCGAGCAGGCCGAGCAGCTGTTCGACATCCGCCAGGTGCAGCCCGGTCGTCGGCTCGTCCAGGACGTACACGCCGCCCTTCTCCGCCAGGTGCGTCGCCAGCTTCAGCCGCTGCCGCTCCCCTCCCGACAGGGTCGTGAGGGGCTGACCGATGGTGAGGTAGCCGAGGCCGACATCCACCAGCCGGTCCAGGATGGCGTGCGCGGCCGGAAGCCGGGCCTCCCCGTCTCCGAAGAACCGCTTCGGCGTCACGCACGGACATCCCGAGAACTTCGCTGATGTCCTTGCCCCCGAGCCTGTAGTCGAGCACCGACTGCTCGAAGCGCTTGCCCTCGCAGACCTCGCAGACGGTGGAGACGCCCGCCATGACGCCGAGGTCCGTGTAGACGACACCGGCGCCGTTGCAATTCGGGCAGGCGCCCTCCGAATTCGCCGAGAACAGCGCGGGCTTCACGCCGTTCTCTTTCGCGAACGCCTTCCGGATCGGTTCCAGCAGTCCGGTGTAGGTCGCCGGATTGCTCCGCCGCGATCCCTTGATGCCGGCCTGGTCGATGGAGACCACGCCCTCGCGCGGAGCGACCGAGCCGTGGATGAGCGAGCTCTTGCCGGAGCCCGCGACACCGGTGACCACCACGAGAGCGCCGAGCGGAATGTCGACATCCACGTCCTTCAGGTTGTGCGATGCGGCGCCGCGCACCTGCAGCGTCCCTGTCGGCTTCCGCACCGTCTCCTTCACCCGGGTACGATCGTCCAAGTGCCGGCCGGTGAGCGTGCCGCTCGCGCGCAGCCCGTCGACCGTCCCCTCGAAGACGACGGTGCCCCCGGCGGCGCCCGCGCCCGGTCCGCGATGTCCACGATGTGGTCGGCGATCGCGATCGCCTCCGGTTTGTGCTCCACGACGAGCACGGTATTGCCCTTGTCGCGCAGCTGCTGCAACAGAGCGTTCATGCGCTGGATGTCGTGCGGGTGCAGCCCGATCGTCGGCTCGTCGAAGACATAGGTGACATCCGTGAGCGACGACCCCAGGTGACGGATCATCTTCGCGCGCTGTGCCTCCCCGCCGGAGAGCGTGCCCGAGGGCCGATCGAGGGAGAGATAGCCGAGCCCGATCTCCACGAAGGAGTCCAGCGTTCCGCGCAGGTTCGCCAGCAGTGGAGCCACACTCTCCTCGTCGAGGTCCCGCATCCACTGCGCGAGGTCGCTGATCTGCATGGCGCAGGCGTCGGCGATGCTGATCCCGGCGATCGTGGACGACCGCGCGCCCTCGTTGAGCCGCGTCCCGCCGCAGTCCGGGCAGGCGGTGTAGGTGACGGCCCGCTCCACGAATGCGCGGATATGCGGCTGCATCGCCTCGGGGTCCTTCGACAGCATCGACTTCTGCACGCGCGGCACCAGACCCTCATAGGTCATGTTGATACCGCTGATCTTGACTTTGACCGGCTCCTTGTACAGGAAGTCCGCTCGCTCCTCCTCGCTGTAATCGGCGATCCGCTTCTCGGGGTCGAGGAACCCGGACTCGCTGAACATCCGCACCGACCAGCCCTCCGCGGTGTACCCGGGCACCGTGATCGCGCCCTGGGCGAGGGACTTGGTCTCGTCGTAGATCTGAGTCAGATCGATGTCGGTGACCGAGCCCATCCCCTCGCAGCGCGGGCACATGCCGCCCGTCTGGCTGAACGTGCGCCGCTCGACCGTCTTGCCGGGCTTTCCGACCGTGCCGGCGCGCTCGATCGTGATGGCGCCCTTGCCCGTCACCGTCGGGATGTTGAACGAGAACGCCTGGGGCGACCCGATCTGCGGCGATCCGAGCCGGCTGAACAGGATGCGGAGCATCGCGTTCGCGTCCGTCACGGTCCCGACGGTCGAGCGCGAGTTCGCGCCCATCCGCTCCTGGTCGACGAGGATGGCCGTGGTGAGCCCTTCCAGCACGTCCACATCGGGGCGCGCGAGGGAGGGCATGAAGCCCTGGACGAAAGAGCTGTACGTCTCGTTGATGAGCCGCTGCGACTCGGCGGCGATCGTGCCGAACACGAGCGAGCTCTTGCCGGAGCCGGAAACCCCGGTGAAGACCGTGAGCCGGCGCTTCGGGAGCTCGACGCTCACGTCTTTCAGGTTGTTCGCTCGCGCGCCGTGGACGCGGATCCGATCGTGGCTGTCCGGTATGGCGGTCATCCTGTCCTCACTGTCGCCGGGGCACTGTCCCTCATGCGCCGAACCCGCCGGGATGGGCGATCCGCCAGCCGAAGCCGGGACCGGGCACATCCCTCGCCAGCGCGAGCTCGACGGTCTCGCTCTTGCCGCTGAACGTGAAAGTCACCCGGCCGAGGAGGTCGCCCCGGGAGCCGGACCGCAGCGGCCGCGTCTCCAGGTGGACCCGGACTAGCGTGTCCGACCAGACGACGAATGTCTTCCCGGATGTCGCGACCAAATCGGAGCCCGCCCCCCACGGCGTGTCGTACGAACCGAACACCTGTCCGGCCCTCACCGCCTCCACCTCGTGAAAACCGTCCCGCATGCTCCGCAGCAGTCCCTCGACGCCCGCCCACAGGGTGTCGCGGCTGTCCGCGCCGAGCACCGCGCCGAGCACACGTACCGTGACCATGCCGACCGGCACCTCCGCCGAGAACAGCAGGCAGAACCCCGCCTCGTCCGTACTGCCGGTCTTGATACCGTCGACGCCCTCGATGCCAAGCAGCGAATTCGTGTTGTCCTGGTCGCCGGCGCCCGGCAGCGTCGCCGTCTTCTGCGAGACGATCGAGGACAGCGCGGGCGAGTCGAGGACGAGCTTCCCGATGCCGATGAGATCTTTCGTGGTGCTGACGTTGCCCGGGTCCAGCCCGTCTGGGCTGGTGATCTTCGTGCCGGAGAAGCCCTCCTTTCCGAGCCAGTCGTTGGCCGCCGAGACATACGCCCCGGTCGAACCGAAAGCCCAGTTCGCGAGCGAGATCGCATAGTTGTTGGCCGACGGCAGAAGCATCGCGGTGAGGGCCTCTTTCTCCGTCATCGAGGTCCCCGCCTTGACCGGCGCCCAGGAGCCGCCCTCACCGACGACCTGGTTCCAGATGTCGACGTCCTTCTGCGTGAAGGAGATCTCCGGCCCCTGCTCGCTGCCGCCGAGCGGCCTCTTCTCGAGCACGACCAGCGCCGTGATCGTCTTGGTGATGCTCGCGATCGGCAGGCTCGCGTCGCTGCCGTCGGATGCGGTCGCCCCGGGATAGCCCGGCGCGGCGATCGCCGCCGACCCGTACCCCGGCCACACCAGCTGCGCCGCGGGCTCCGTGAGCGCCTGCTGGGGCTCGACCACCGCGGCCGTCGCCGGCACCGGGGCGATCAGGGAGCCGAACAGGTACAGGAGCACAGACAGCAGAGCGCCCCCGCCGCCGAACACAGCGATCCGCCGGCGACGGTAGATCTGCCGGCGGGTCGAGCGGCGCGATGGATCGACGGGGACTTGCGGAGACATTGTGGCGATTCTAGGCGCCGTCGGCTCCGCGATCCTGAGAACGCGCCCGCAGCGCCCACAGCGCCACCGCGCTGGCCGAGGCCACATTGAGCGAATCCACCCCGTGCAGCATCGGGATGGCGACGAGGCGATCCGCCGCGGCCAGCGCTCTCCGGCTCAACCCGTCGCCCTCCGAGCCCAGCACCATCGCCACCCGTTCGGGAGGGACCGCGGCGTACTCGTCCAGTGCGACGGCCTCGTCCGCCAGCGCCAGCGCCGCGATCTCGAAACCGGCGTCGCGCAGGAGCGGCGCCGCTTCGTCCCACTCGGGGATGCGCGTCCACGGAACTTGCAGCACCGTGCCCATGCTGACCCGCACACTCCGCCGATAGAGCGGATCGGCGCAGCGCGGGCTGACGAGCACAGCATCGGCTCCGAGCCCTGCGACACTGCGGAAGATCGCCCCGACGTTCGTGTGGTCGACGATGTCCTCCAGCACCACGATCCGCCGCGCGTCCCTCAGCAGCCCCACCGGGTCCGGCAAGGCCGGACGGTGCATGGCCGCCAGCGCCCCGCGGTGGAGGTGGTAGCCGGTGAGTGTCTGCAGCGCCGCCGCCTCGCCCACGAAGACCGGCACCTCCGGAAACGGCGCGAGCAGCGGCTCCACATCGGGCAGCCACCGCTCCTGGAGCAGAACCGAGCGCGGGCGGTGGCCGGCGGCCAGGGCGCGGGCGATGACTTTCGTCGATTCGGCGATGTAGAGACCGCCCTCGGGTTCGCTGACCCGACGGAGGGCCACATCGGTCAGGCGATAGTAGTCGGCCAAGCCGTCGGCATGGAGGTCGGTGACACGGTGGATCTGCACCCGTCCAGATTGCCAGGACGCGGAAACAAATCCGAAAACTGCGCCGGTTAAACTCGGCAGGGATCCAGGAGGTTTCTGTGAGCACGGAGCCATCGGGCAGCACGCTGTCGGCCGAACTCTCACCCGAGTTCGCGCGCGGCCTCGACCAGACGGTCGAGGTGCTGAGCGACCGCCGGTTCGCCGTGCTGACCGGCGCCGGTGTCTCGACCGACTCCGGCATCCCGGACTATCGCGGCGAGGGAGCGCCGAAGCGCGCGCCGATAACGTTCCAGCAGTTCCTCGCCGACGATCGCCATCGCAAGCGCTACTGGGTCGGAAGCCACCTCCGCTACCGCCGTTTCTCCGCCGCTCGCCCCAACGACGGACACCGCGCCCTGGCGGCGCTCGAGGACGGCGGCGCGGCCACCGGCGTCGTGACGCAGAATGTGGACGGACTGCACAAGCAGGCGGGCAGCCGGCGCGTGGTCGATCTGCACGGCTCGGTGGACCGGGTCCTCTGCCTCGTCTGCGGCCAGCTGTTCGCGCGCGAGGCGGTCACCGCGGGCATCGACGCGGCGAACCCGTGGCTGGACGCCGAAGGCGCGGTCGAGTTCGCACCCGATGGCAACGCGATCGTGACGGACATCGACGCGTTCGTCGTCCCGGACTGCACGGTCTGCGGCGGGCGACTGAAACCCGATGTGGTCTTCTTCGGCGAGTTCATCCCCGCCGAGAAGTACCGGGAGGCGAGCGCCCTCGTCCGCTCGGCCGACGCTCTCGTCATCGCGGGCTCGTCGCTGGCGGTGAACTCCGGCATCCGGCTCCTGGAGGAGGCGCGGCGCAGACGGCTCCCGATCGTCATCGTCAACCGCGGCCAGACGAAGGGAGACGCGCGCGCGACCGTCAAGCTGAACGCGGGGACCACGGAGACGCTGACCCAGCTCTTCCGCCGGCTGGTGTAGCCTTCGCTCGGCGGACGCGCGGCGCGTCCTCGAACGAAAGGACGCGCGTGACGCTCATCTCCCTTGTCCGGCACGGTCAGACCGATTGGAACCTCGCCAAGCACAGCGGGCGCGAGCGACATCCCGCTCAACGAGACCGGCCGCGGCCAGGCCGATGCAACGGGCCGCGCCCTCGCCGGCGGCCGCTTCCACGCCCTGTACGCGAGCCCGCTCAGCCGCGCCTACGAGACCGGGCGGATCATCGCCGGGCATCTCGGCCTCGGCGACCCGCTGCCGCTCCCGGCGGTCGTCGAACGCGACTACGGCGAGGCCGAGGGTCTCACCGGCGAGCAGATTCTTGAGCGCTGGCCGGAGGACGCGCCGGTGCCGGGCCGGGAAACCCGCGAGGAGGTCGTGGCGCGAACGCTGCCGGCGCTGCTCCAGCTCGGCGAACGGCACCCGGGCGAGAGCATCCTGGTGGTCAGCCACGGCGGCGTCATCGGCTCGCTGGCCCACCACCTCACCGACCATGCCGTCCCCGGCCCGGGCGAGTTCATCGCGAACGGTTCGGTGCATCGTTTCGTGTACGAGGACGGGACGCTGACCCTGGATCGCTTCAACCTCGGCCTGGAAGACCGCGATCTGTTCACAGCGTCGGCGATGTGAAGCTGGTGCTGGCCGGGCTCGCCGCCTGCGCCTCGTCCTACCGTCTCGCGCGGGCGGCCGTCGCGGTCAGCACGGTCAGCAGACGCTCGGCCGACGCCTCCCAAGTGAACCGCGCCGCGTCCTGCCGCGCCGCCGCCGAGCGCGATGCCCACACGCCGGGCTCCTCGAAGCGCCGCACGCGTTCGGCCAGCTCCTCGGGCGAGTCCGGAGAGAAGTACAGGGCCGCCGTCCCGCCGATCTCGCGGAAGATCGGGATGTCGCTGACGACGACCGGCGTCCCGAGCGTCATCGACTCCACCAGCGGGATGCCGAAGCCCTCGTCGCGAGAAGCCGTCACCAGCGCGGTCGCGCTCGCCAGCGTCTCCGCGTACTCCTCATCGCTCGCCCCGTCGTGGAAGACCAGCCGCGCGCCCGGCGCGAGGGCGCTCAGCCGCGAGACCTCCGCGTCGGTGACCTTGCTCATGAGGTGGAGTTCGTGGTCGGGCAGCAGCGCGGCCGCACGGACGAGCGTGTCGACGTTCTTGTAGGGCATGAAGGACCCCATGTAGACGAGCCGCTTCGTCTCCGGCGCCGTGCGGAGGGCTCGCCTTCCGGGGATCGTGGGCATCTCGGCCGCATTGGTGACGACGGAGACCGGTCGCTTCGTCAGCCGGTGCTCAGCCACCAGCTCCCTGGTGGTCTCCGACACCGTGACCACCGCGTCCGCCCGGTTCAGCAGCAGGCGCTGCGGCCACCACGACAGATGGTAGAGACGCCACAGCACCCGGACGAATCCGGGCAGATCGCGCGGTGGTGCGGGGTGCCGATAGTAGATCAGATCGTGAACGGTCAGCACCAGCCGGTATCGCCGCCCGAATCCGCCCATCGTCTGCATCGGTGAGAACACCACATCGGGCTTCAGCTTGTTGACCCGGCGTGCCACCCACGGCTCGCCCAGACCGGTCGGCGAGCCGATGAGCTCCCACGGCAGTGCGGGCAGCATCTCCAGCTGGCGGTGATCGCTGATGAGCATCGTGACGGGGTGCCGCTTCGCGAGAGCGGTCACGAGCCCCGCCGTGAACCGGCTGATGCCATCGTGCCGGCCGATGCGCGTGTAGCGGCAATCGAAGAGGATTCTCACGGGAGGCTCTTCCCCTCGGCCGGGCCGCTCCATTCGGCGAGGAAGGCCCCGATCGCCCTCGCCGCCTCGACCGGCTTCTCGTAGTGGATGAGGTGACCCACGTCCGCGATCTCCACCAGCCGGGCATCCGGGAACAGCGTCCGCAGCCGCCGCTCGGCTTCGATGGGCGTGATGTCGTCGTCGACCGCCGCCACGAGCAGCGTCCGCTCCGAAATGCGCGCCGCGTACTCGCTCACATCGTGCGAGACCGATGCGGTGAACGCTTCCAGCATCACACGCCGGTCGCCGAAGGCCGAGAAGTAGCGGTCGTGCTGCCTGTGGACCCAGCGCCGCAGCGCTTTGTCCTTGGTCTTCGTCATGGCGACGCTCATCGCCCGCACGATGATCCGGTTCCGCAGCAGCGCGAAACCGAGCCGCTCGGGCAGCGCCGCCGCGAGCCCGTAGTAGACGATCGCGAGCCGCGTCAGGATGCCGCGCGGACCGCGCAGGGCCGGCTGGCCGATCGGGTTGACCAGCACCACCGCGTCCGGTCGCCAGCCTCCGGGCTCCGCCAACGTCCCGGAGACGATGATCGAGCCGAACGAGTGCCCGAGCAGCACGACGCGCCCGTCCAGGTCGAGCTCTGCGAGGAACGCGCGCAGCCAGCGGCCGTATCCCGCGATGTCGTGGGCCGCCTCCGTGAGCGGAGTCGATTCCCCGAAGCCGGGCAGGTCCGGCGAGAGGAGGCGCACTCCGTGCAACTGGGCGACGATGGGCTCCAGGCCGTGATGATCGCCGCGGAAGCCGTGGAAGAGCACCAGGGTGGTGCGGGCGTCCGGGTCCCCGTAGTCCCAGTACCGCGTGAGCCCGCCGAGCAGCGGAACCTCTTCGCGGCGGACGGGCAGCGCAGCGAGCGCTGCGGCGTAGGGTGAAGCTGCGTCTGTGGTCGAAGAGGTCATCGGGTCCATCCTAGGCAGGAGCGAGCAGGTGACCGCCGGGTACACCTAGACTTCTCTGGGTGTCGTCGCTGGCACCGGGCGCCTCGACACCGGAAGGAGAACCGTGAGTTTCACCGCACCCATCACGCTCCCCGGGCTCACCCTCGACCCGCAGTGGTATCGCCGATCCGTCTTCTACGAGGTGATGGTCCGCTCCTTCGTCGACAGCAACGGCGACGGCTCCGGGGATCTCGCGGGCCTGACCTCCAAACTCGACTACCTGAAATGGCTCGGCATCGACGCGCTCTGGCTGCCGCCGTTCTTCCAGTCCCCCCTGCGCGACGGCGGCTACGACGTGAGCGACTTCCGCGCGATCCTGCCCGAGTTCGGCACCATCGACGAGTTCCGCGATCTGGTCACCAAGGCGCACGAGCGCAACATGCGGATCATCATCGACCTGCCGATGAACCACACCTCCGACCAGCACGAGTGGTTCCAGCAGTCGCGCTCCGACCCGGAGGGGCCCTTCGGCGATTTCTATGTCTGGAACGAGACCGACGACAAGTACCCGGACATCCGCATCATCTTCGTGGACACCGAGGACTCCAACTGGGCCTTCGACGAGGCCCGTCGCCAGTACTACTTCCACCGGTTCTTCTCGCACCAGCCGGACCTCAACTTCGAGAACCCCGCCGTACACGACGCGATGTTCGACATCGTCCGGTTCTGGCTCGACCTCGGCGTCGACGGCTTCCGGCTCGACGCCATCCCCTACCTCTACGAGTCGGACGAGGGCAACGGCGAGGGCGAGCCGCCCACTCACGAGTTCATCAAGAGGCTCCGCGAGATGGTCGATCGAGAGTACCCGGGCCGGATGATGGTCGCCGAGGCCAACCAGTGGCCGCGGGAGGTCGCCGCCTTCTTCGGCACGGAGGAGGAGCCGGAGTGTCACATGGCCTTCGACTTCCCGGTCATGCCGCGCATCTTCTACGCGCTCCGCTCGCAGCAGGCCTCCGAGCTCATCCACGTCCTCTCCGAGACCACGGATGTGCCCGACGGGTCCGCCTGGGGCGTGTTCCTGCGCAACCACGACGAGCTGACGCTGGAAATGGTGAGCGAGGAGTACCGCCAGGCCATGTACGGCTGGTACGCCTACGACCCGCGCATGCGCGCCAACATCGGCATCCGCCGGAGGCTCGCGCCGCTCCTGGACAACTCGCGCGCCGAGCTCGAACTCGCCCACGCCCTCCTCTTCTCCCTCGCCGGCAGCCCGTTCCTTTACTACGGCGACGAGATCGGGATGGGCGACAACATCTGGCTGCCCGATCGCGACAGCTCGCGCACGCCGATGCAGTGGACCCCCGACCGCAACGCCGGTTTCTCCAGCGCCGACCCGGGCAAGCTCTTCCTCCCGGTCGTCCAGTCGCTCGTCTATCACTACAACCAGGTGAATGTGGAGGCGCAGCTCGCGCAGTCGCGCTCGCTGCTGCACTGGATACGCAATGTCATCCATGTGCGGAAAGCGCACCCCGTCTTCGGCCTGGGCGAGATGCGTGTGCTGCCGACCAACCACGAGTCGGTGCTGGCCTTCGTGCGGACGTACGAGGGCAGCGGCAGCCACTTCGGCGACCAGCCGGAGGATGTGCTGTGCGTGTTCTCGTTCGCGCACAATCCGGTCTCCGTGACCCTCGAGGCGCCGGAGTTCGCCGGGCGGACATTGTACGACCTGTTCGGCGGCGCGGAGTTCCCGACCGTCGCCGAAGACGGCCGCTTCACCCTCACCCTCGGAACCCAGAGCTTCTACTGGCTGCACATCGAGCCGCGCCGCGAGTGAACGTGGCCGGAGCCCGGTGTGGCGCGCGGACGGCATCCGCTCTTCGCCGTACCATCGGCGCATGAGCTGGGACCACGAACTCGGTGTGTTCGATCTGGAGACCACGGGCGTGGACGTGGAGACCGCGCGCGTCGTCACGGCGCACATCGGTCTGCTCGATGAGCACGGCGAGATCGTCCACGGCCGCTACTGGCTGCTCGACCCCGGGGTGGAGATCCCCGCCGAGGCATCCGCCGTCCACGGCATCAGCACCGAGCTGGCGCGTGAGAAGGGAATGGACGCCGCTGGCGGCATCGCGGCGATCGTGGATCAGCTGCGCCGGCTCTTCGCCCGCGGCGTCCCCGTCGTCGCCTACAACGCACCCTACGATTTCAGTCTCCTCGACCGCGAGGCCCGGCGTCACGGAATCGAGCCGCTCGACTCCCCCGGCCCCATCATCGACCCGCTGGTCATCGACCGCGCCGTCGACAAGTTCCGGCCCGGCAAGCGCACTCTCACCGTCACCGCGGACCACTACGGCATCGTCCTCACCGACGCCCACGACGCGGGAGCGGACGCCATCGCGGCCGGCCGCCTGGCACAGGCGCTCGTACGGCGGCACACCGAGCATCTGGCGATCGACGCGGCCGAGCTGCACCGGAAGCAGATCGGCTGGTGCCGGGAGCAGGCGGCGGATTTTCAGGAGTACATGCGCCGGGTGCGCGATCCGGACTTCACCGCGTCGGGAGACTGGCCGCTGCGCTGAACGGGAGCATCTCGCCGGGGCACTTACCCCGAATCCGCACGACAGATAGTCATGAATCCCATGAGCGATCCGCTGAACCCTCAGGCCCAGCCGCCGCAGAACCAGGCAGTGCAGAACCAGGCTCAGCCGCCGCTGTACGGCTACGCGCCCCCGGCTCCTGGCTACAGCCCCCTCGCGATCATCGCCTTCGTGCTCGCCTTCTTCACGAGCGCCATCGGCGTCATTCTCGGGTTCGTGGCGCTCTCGCAGATCAAGCGCACCGGTGAGCAGGGCCGCGGACTGGCGATCGCCGCGATCGTCATCGGCCTGGCCGAGTTCGCGCTCGTCGTGCTGTTCATCGCCATCGTCGCGGCCGGGATCGCTGCGGCGAGCTATCACATCCGCTGAGCCCGCTCCGCGAAAAGGCCCCCGTCCGTGGACGGGGGCCTTTTCGCGGCTGCTTATTTGCCGAAGTTCTTGTAGCGGGTGTTGAATTTCTCGACCCGGCCGGCGGAGTCGAGGATGCGCTGCTTACCGGTGTAGAACAGGTGCGACTCGGAGGAGATCTCGACGTCGATGACCGGGTAGGTGTTGCCGTCCTCCCACTCGATCGTCTTCTGGCTGGAGACGGTCGAACGGGTGAGGAAGGTCGCGCCCGAGGCCAGGTCGCGGAAAACCACGGGGGCGTAGTCGGGGTGGATGCCAGTCTTCATGAGGACTTCCTTGTTGCGTAGTAGTCGGTCGTATGCACGCTCGATGCGCGAGGACGGAAAACGGAGGGCCCACGACAGCCCGCGAGGCGAGGGGGCCAGCTGATGAGTTTAGCAGATCGGTCAGTCCGCGGAGACCGGACGCGCCCGAGCCGCGTAACGGCCATCGGCCTCGGTCAGCTCGATGTCGACATCGAACGCCGCGCTCAGCGACTCGCTCGTGATGACCTCCTCCAGCGGGCCCTGCGCGGCGATCCTGCCGTCTGTGAGCAGCAGCGCACGGTTGAAGCCGAGCGGGATCTCCTCGACGTGGTGGGTGACCATCACGATCGCGGGCGATGCGGGATCGCTGGCGTAGCCGCCGAGCAGCTGAAGCAGCTCTTCGCGGCCACCGAGGTCGAGGCTCGCGGCGGGCTCGTCGAGCAGGAGCATCTCGGGATCGGTCATCACTGCGCGCGCGATCTGCACGCGCTTCTGCTCGCCGTCGCTCAGGCTGCCGAAAGCACGGTCCGCCAGCTGCTCCAGATTCCACTCGCCGAGCACGCGGCGGGCGCGGCGTTCATCGATGTCCTCATACTGCTCGTTCCAGCGGCCGGTGACCGCATAGGCGGCGGTCATCACCACATCCACCACCTTCTCGTCCCGTGGGATGCGACGGGCCAGGGCACTGGAGGCGAACCCGAGCAGCGGGCGCAACTCAGCGAGATCGCTGCCCCCGAGTCGCTCGCCCAGCACCTCGGCGGTGCCCGCGGAGGGCTGCAGGACGGCGCCGGCGATCTGAAGGAGCGTGGTCTTGCCGGCGCCGTTGCGGCCGAGGACCACCCAGCGCTCGTCCGGCTCGACCGTCCACTCGACTCCGTCGAGGACGACAGCGCCCTCCCTGGTCACGGACACATCATGGAGTCGGAGAACGCTGTCGGCCATGACTTCTAGCCTAGTCGCCGTCCAGGTCGCGCTCAGACCAGCGAGCGGTAGACGAGCCGGGTCTGCTCTGCGATGGCGGTCCAGCTGAACTCCGCCTCCGCCCGCACCCGCCCGGCCGCCCCCATCCGCGCCGCACGCTCCCGGTCGCCGACGACTTCCGTCAGCGCCGCGGCGAGATTGCGGACGAACGCCTCGGGGTCGAGCGGCGTTCCGCTGCCGTCCTGCATTTGGTCGATCGGCACCAGCCTGCCGGTGACACCGTCCACGATCACCTCGGGGATACCGCCCGTGGCGGTCCCGACGACCGGGAGGCCGCACGCCATCGCCTCCAGGTTCACGATCCCGAGCGGCTCGTAGACCGACGGGCAGACGAAGACGGTGGACGCTGTGAGCGCCGCTCGCAGCTGATCGTTCGGGAGCAGCCGATCGATCCAGACCACGCCGTCCCGCTCCTCCTGCAGCCGCCCGACGAGCCCGCTCACCTCCGCGAGGATCTCCGGCGTGTCCGGGGCGCCGGCGCACAGGATGAGCTGCACCTCCTCCGGGAGCATCCTCGCAGCGCGGAGCAGATACGGCAGGCCCTTCTGGCGCGTGATGCGGCCGACGAAGATCACTGCGGGGCGCCCGGGGTCGATCCCGAGCGCCCGTACCCTCTCGCCGTCGTCCAGCGGACGCCAGCGTTCGAGGTCGATGCCGTTGTAGACGACAGTCACCTTCGACGGATCGAGCGCTGGGTAGGAAGCGAGGATGTCGCGCCGCATCCCGTCGCTCACGGCGATGACCGTGTCGGCCGCCTCGAACGCGGTCTTCTCGATCCAGCCGGAGACGGCGTAGCCGCCGCCGAGCTGCTCAGCCTTCCACGGGCGGAGCGGCTCCAGGCTGTGCGCGGTGACGACGTGCGGAACGTCGTGCAGCAGCTTGGCCAGGTGGCCGCCCGCGTTGGCGTACCAGGTGTGCGAGTGGACGATGTCGGCGCCGCCGCAGTCCTGCGCCATCTGCAGATCCACCCCCAGAGTGGCGATCGCCCCATTCGCGCCGGCGAGTTCCCCCGGCGCCCGGTAGGCGACGGTGCCGGGCTCCTCGCGGGGCTCTCCGAAGCACCGCACGAACACCTCGGTCCCGTTCCGGAGAGCCCGAACGAGTTCGGTCACATGCACCCCCGCGCCACCGTAGACAGCAGGCGGGTACTCACGGGTGAGAAGATCGACGCGCATGCGAGAACGCTAGTACAGCCCTGGGGATGCCTCTACTGTGGTGGAATGGGAGCAGGCAACAAGATCTTCGGAATCGTCCTCGCGGGTGGCGAAGGCAAGCGGCTGATGCCGCTCACCACAGACCGGGCGAAACCGGCGGTTCCGTTCGGCGGGCAATACCGCCTGATCGACTTCGCGCTCTCGAACCTCATCAACTCGCAGCTGCGCCAGATCGTCGTCCTCACCCAGTACAAATCGCACAGCCTCGACCGCCACATCTCGCAGACCTGGCGGCCCGACGGGATGCTGAACTCCTACATCGCCTCCGTCCCCGCCCAGCAGCGCCTCGGAAAGCGCTGGTTCTCCGGATCGGCCGACGCCATCCTGCAGAGCCTCAACCTGCTTCGCGACGAGAAGCCGGACATCGTCGTCGTGGTCGGCGCCGACCACGTCTACCGGATGGACTTCGGCCAGATGATCCGGTCTCACCTCGACTCCGGCTCCGCCGTCACCGTCGCCGCCATCCGCCAGCCGGTCTCCCTCGCCGACCAGTTCGGGGTCATCGAGGTGGACCCGGCCAGCCCGGAGCGCATCGCCGCCTTCCGCGAGAAGCCGTCCGACCCGGTCGCCCTCCCGGACTCCCCCGGCGAGGTGCTCGCCTCCATGGGCAATTACGTTTTCACCGCCGACGCGCTCATCGCGGCCGTCCGGCGCGACGCCGACCGTCCCGACTCGAATCACGATATGGGCGGCGACATCATCCCGGACTTCGTGGCCCGTGGCGAGGCCGGCGTCTACGACTTCACCAACAACGACGTGCCCGGCTCCACCGACCGCGACCGCTACTACTGGCGGGATGTCGGGACGATCGACTCGTTCTTCGAAGCGCACCAGGACCTCATCTCCACGCTCCCGGTGTTCAACCTGTACAACCGCCAGTGGCCGACCTTCAGCCAGGTGCTCAACTCCCCGCCCGCCAAGATCGTGCGCGACGGACGCGGCGCGCTCGGCACGACCATCGACTCCATCGTCTCGCTCGGGTCGGTCATCTCCGGCGCGCACCTCGAGCGCAGCGTGCTCGGCCCGTGGGCCACCGTGGACTCCGGGGCCAAAGTCATCGACTCGGTCGTGTTCGAGCGCGCCCTCATCGAGCCGAACGCGTTCGTCGGACGTGCCATCCTGGACAAGGACGTCGTCGTGACGGCGGGAGCGAGCATCGGCGTGGACCCCGACAGGGACCGCGCGCGCGGCTTCACCGTCACCGAGTCCGGAATCACCGTCGTCGGCAAGGGAGTGCATGTCGTTCCCTAACAGGAAAGAGCATTTGGCGAGCGAGAACAGCACCATCCACCACCGGCACGCCCGCTTCCTCGTCGTCCTCGACGCGGACTCGACCCTCCTCCACGACGAGGTGATCGAGCTTCTGGCCGAAGAGGCCGGGGCGCGGAGCGACGTGGCCGAGATCACCGAGCGCGCCATGCGGGGCGAACTCGACTTCGAGGAGAGCCTGCGCGAGCGCGTGTACACCCTGGCGGGCCTTCCCGTCGAGGTCTTCGAGCGGGTGGGCGATCGTATCCAGGTGACGGACGGCGTCCCCGAGCTCATCGCGGGCGTCCGGGCCGCCGGGGGCCGGGTCGCCGTCGTCTCCGGCGGGTTCAACGAGGTGCTCGACCCCCTCGGTGAACGCCTCGGCCTCGACCACTGGCGGGCCAACCGCCTCCGCGTCGCCGACGGCGTCCTCACCGGCGAGGTCGAGGGACCGGTGGTGGACGCCGAGGCCAAGGCCCGAGCCCTGCGGCACTGGGCCGCGGACGCCGGCATCCCCCTCCGCCAGACCATCGCGATCGGCGACGGCGCCAACGACCTCCGCATGATGGGCGAAGCCGGGCTCGCCATCGCTTTCAACGCCAAACCCCGCGTCCGGGCCGAGGCCGACCTCGTCATCCAGCACCAGGACCTCGCCCAGGTCCTCCCCCTCCTCGGCCTCCGCGGCTGACCCCTGTCTCCCGCCCCGCCCCTCCCCCACCGGAAACGGAGGAGATCCCACCCCACCATCCCCACATCTCCTCCCTTTCCGGAGAGGGGATTGTGCGGAGAAGGGAAGTGGGCAGGGGGAGCGGCTAGTTGTATTGAGCCGTCACGTTGGTGACACTCGGGCTGCGGGTGTGAGCCCGTGGCTCGAGTGGATGCGACCAGTGTTGTAGTGCTCGATCCAGGGCGCAAGAGCTTCGTGGCGGGCCTGGTTCGAGTTGAAGGGTTGCCGGTAAGCCCATTCCGTTGCAAGGGTCCGGTTGAAGCGTTCGACTTTGCCGTTCTGCCAGGTGCAGTGCGGCTTGATGAACTTCTGCTTCGCTCCGAGCGCCGCAACGGCGGCCGGGAACGCGGCTGATTTCCGATAGGCGTATGCGTTGTCGGAGATGACTCGCTCGATCGTCTCGATGCCGTGCCGTTTGAAGTAGGCGGCAGCACGGGTCAAGAATCCGGCCGCGGTGGCCCCCTTCTCGTCGGGGTGGATCTCAACATAGGCGAGACGGGTGTGGTCATCGACGGCGGCGTGGACGTAGTCGAAACCGAGCCGATTGTTTCGAGCCGATGCGGTCGAGGCGGCATCACGGCCGATCAGGCGCCATCCGCCGCCATCGGGGATACGGCCGAGTTTCTTCACATCGACATGGATCAGCTCGCCCGGTTTCTCGCGTTCATAGCGATTCGTTGTCGACCGAGACGCTCTAATCGATGCGCCGGTCACTGGATCCAGCCAAGCCAACGGGGGGATCTGGTGTCGCACCAGGACCCGGGAGATGGTCCGGGCGGGGACACCGGTCTCAAGCGCGAGCCTCGCGGGACCGAATTGCAGCCGCGTCCGTGCCTCAAGCACGAGCGCCTCCCGAGCCGGCGTCGTCTTCGTCGGCGAGTGTTTTGGGCTACTCGACCGGTCAGCAAGACCGGCCACGCCCTCCACCCGAAACCGGCGCACCCACCGATGAGCGCATTGCCGTGAGACGCCGAGTTCTTTGGCGACGTGGGCGACGGGACGACCCTCGAAGATCACTCGGCGGACCAGCAGAGCCCTTCCATGGGTCGTCAAACGGGCATTAGCGTGGAGCACGAGAGCTCCGAATTGATGAAGAACTAGACAGCTCCATCAAGCCAGGAGGTCTCGCTACGTCACAAGCCCCGAAGTGTCACCAACGTCATGGCCGAGTACAGCTAGTGGCCCATGCCCAGGCCGCCATCCACGGGGATGACCGTGCCGGAGACATAAGCCGCGTCGTCTCCGGCGATCCAGGCCACCACGCGAGCGACCTCCTTCGGCGACGCGAACCGGCCGGCCGGGATGCTCCGCTTGTACTCAGCCTGCTGCGCTTCGGGCAGCTCGGCGGTCATATCGGTCTCGATGAAACCGGGGGCGACGACGTTTGCGGTGATCCCGCGGGCTCCGAGCTCGCGCGTGAGCGAACGGGCCATGCCGACGAGGCCTGCCTTGCTGGCGGCGTAGTTCACCTGACCGGCGGAGCCGTACAGACCGACCACGCTGGAGATGAGCACGACGCGGCCCCAGCGGGCCTTCAGCATCCCCTTGGAGGCGCGCTTCACCACCCGGAACGCGCCGCCGAGGTTCGTGTCGACCACGCTGTCGAAGTCCTCGTCCGACATCCGCATGAGGAGGGTGTCGCGGGTGATCCCCGCGTTCGCGATGATGACCTCCACCGGGCCGAGCTTCTCCTCGACCTCGGCGAACGCGGCGTCCACGGCCACGCTGTCCGTCACATCGGCGCGCACCGTCAGCGAACCGGCGGGGCCTTCGCCCGAGCGAGCGGTGACCGCGACGCGGTGCCCCTGCGCGACGAACTCCTCCGCGATGGCGTAGCCTATGCCGCGGTTGCCGCCGGTGACGAGGACAGTGCGTGGGATGATCATAGATGCGGGTCCTTTCGATGAATATCGGCCCCGGTCGGGCCTCTCCCGGCGAATGGACGTACGCTGGAGTGAACGCCCATGAAGCCGACACGCCCCGCCCTCACGAACCTCCCCGTCGCGCCAGACGAGGAACGAAAGCACCGGATGATCAAGTATACGGTGGCTATGGGGGTCCGCATCGTCTGCGTGTTCGCCGCCGTCCTCGCACCGGGCTGGTGGGCCGCCGTGCCGATCCTCGGCGCGATCTTCCTGCCGTACTTCGCGGTCGTGCTCGCGACCGTGTCGGCGGACCCGCGCAAGGGGGACGTGCAGCGTCCTGGCGCTATCCTGCCGGTGGCGCCCCCGCCCACCGGGCCGCGCAGCGAACGGCGGGAGGAGCAGTGATCGGACAGGGCGAACCGGAGCCGATGAGCTGTTCGCGCGCCGGCTGCGGCGAACGGGCGTCGTGGCGGATCGAGTGGAGGAACCCGGCGATCCACACCGCTGAGCGGGTGAAGGTGTGGCTGGCGTGCGCCGAGCACATCGGCTTCCTGCGCGAGTTCCTAGCGGCGCGCGGCTTCCCGCTCGCCGTCGTCGCGCTCACCGCTGGCGGAGAACCGGAGAGGAGCGGGGCGTGACCCGGGAGCCCGCGGAGCAGTCCGGCTGGCGGTTCGCATTCTCGCGGCGCTGGCTGGGCTACATCGCGTTCGCCGTCCTCTTCGCGATCGCTTGCGGTTTCCTCTCCACCTGGCAGCTCGCACGCAGCAAGGAGGCCGCGACGGCGAATGCGCTCATCGCGGCGAACTTCGACTCCGAGCCCACTGCTCTCACGGACGCACTGCCCTCCCTCGACGCCTACTCGCCCCGGCAGGAATGGAGACGGGTGACGGTGACGGGCGTCTACGAGAAGGACAAGGAACTCCTGGTCCGCAACCGCCCGTTCAACGGCAGCCCCGGTTTCGAGGTGCTCACGCCGCTGCGCACCGCCGACGGGGCGCTGTTCATCGTCGACCGTGGCTGGGTCCCGACCGGCGCCAGCACCGACGACCCCGACCGGGTGCCCGCCGCGCCGTCGGGCACGGTGACCGTGGTCACACGTCTGAAAGCCAGCGAGCCCGCCATCCCCGGACGCACCGCCACCGGAATGCAGGTGGGCACCATCCAGCTCTCGGTCGTGCGGCAGAAGCTCGGCGACGCGGATGTCTACACCGGGGCTTACGGGCTCCTCGACTCACAGCGCCCGCAGCCCACCGACTCACCGGCTCCGACGGTCACCGCCCCGCCGACCCGCGACGAAGGTCTGCACTGGTCGTACATGATCCAGTGGATCATCTTCGCCCTGATCGGGTTCTTCGGTCTGGGGTACGCACTGCGCGCCGAATACCGCAAACGCAACGAGCACGACCCGGCGGAACGTGCCCGGGCGGCCGAACGCGAGCGGAAGCGGCGCGCGAGGCGCAGCGACGCGGATGTCGAGGACGAGCTGCTCGACGCGGCGCCGTAGGGGCCACCCGGCGGCTACGCCAGAGAAATGAGCTCTAAGTAGTCCTTGTTCCAATGATCCTCGACGCCGTCCGGCAGGATCAGCACCCGCTCCGGGTTTAGCGCCTCCACCGCCCCTTCATCGTGGCTGACCAGGATCACCGCGCCCTCGTAGTGCGCGAGCGCATCCAGGATCTCGTCACGGCTGGCCGGGTCGAGGTTGTTGGTCGGTTCGTCCAGCAGCAGGACGTTCGCCCCCGAGACCACGATCATCGCCAGCGCGAGACGGGTCTTCTCCCCGCCCGAGAGCACCCCGGCCCGTTTGTGCGCGTCGTCCCCGGTGAAGAGGAACGATCCGAGAACCTTCCGCACCTCGGTCTCGGTGAGCGCCGGTGAGGACGACACCATGTTCTGAAGCACACTGCGCTCGACGTCGATGGTCTCGTGCTCCTGGGCGTAGTAGCCGATGCGGAGCCCGTGACCGGGCTCGATCGAGCCGGTGTCGGGCTTGTCGACGCCGGCGAGCATCCGAAGCAGGGTCGTCTTCCCAGCGCCGTTGAGGCCGAGCACCACGACCTTCGAACCGCGGTCGATCGCGAGGTCCACCGCGGTGAAGATCTCCAGCGAGCCGTAGCTCTTCGACAGGTCGCTGGCTTGCAGCGGTGTCTTGCCGCACGGGGCCGGGGTGGGGAAACGCAGTTTCGCCACCCGGTCCGTCTGGCGGACCTCATCGAGTCCGGCCAGCAGCTTCTCAGCCCGCGCGACCATCTGGTGCGCGGCGGCGGCCTTCGTGGCCTTCGCGCCGAACCTGGCGGCCTGCGACTGGAGGGCGCTCGCCTTCTTCTCCGCGTTCGCGCGCTCCTTCTTGCGGCGTTCCTCGTCGGCCGCGCGCTGGCGCTGATAGTTCTTCCAGCCCATGTTGTAGATGTCGATGACCTGCCGGTTCGCATCCAGGTAGAAGACGCGATTGACGGTCTCCCCCACCAGATCCACATCGTGCGAGATGACGATGAACCCGCCGGAGTAGCCCTTCAGAAACTCCCGCAGCCAGACGATGGAGTCGGCATCGAGGTGGTTGGTCGGCTCGTCGAGGATCATTGTGCGGGCATCGGAGAACAGGATGCGCGCCAGCTCGATGCGCCGCCGCTGTCCGCCCGACAGCGTCTTCAGCGGCTGATCCAGGATGCGGTCGGGCAGGTTGAGGTTGCTGGCGATGGAGGCTGCCTCCGCCTCTGCCGCATAGCCGCCGAGCATGTGGAAGCGCTCCTCCAGTCGGCCGTACGTCTTCATCGCGGCGGTCGACACGGCGGTCTCCTCGCTGGCCATGTCGAGCGTCGCCTGCTGCATCCCGAGCACGATGGAGCCGAGCCCGCGGGCGTCCAGGATGCGCGTGCGGGCGAGATCGTCCAGGTTCCCCGAACGCGGGTCCTGCGGCAGGTAGCCCAGCTCGCCGCTGCGGTCGACGGAGCCGGCGGTCGGCAGCAGATCGCCGGCGAGCACTTTGGTCAGGGTCGTCTTCCCGGCGCCGTTGCGCCCGACGAGCCCGATCTTGTCGCCCGCGGCGACGCGGAAGCTGACGTCCTCCATCAGCAATCGCGCCCCCACACGCAGCTCAAGCCCCTGCACACTCAGCACAGTTCATCCATTCGTTCGTGAAGCAGCCATCCGTTCCTCGCTTTTTCAGGCGAAACGCCGGGAGCGAGCCGGAAGAAGCGAGGAACGGATGGCTGGAAAGGTGGTGGTCAGATCGCGAAGCCGAGGGCGCGCATCATGTCGCGGCCGTCGTCGGTGATGCGCTCGGGACCCCAGGGGGGCATCCACACCCAGTTGATACGGAAGGCTTCGACGATACCGTCGAGGCTCTCGGCGGTCTGCTCCTCGAGCACATCGGTGAGCGGGCAGCCGGCACTGGTCAGCGTCATGGAGATGATGAGCGCGTTGTTCTCGTCGTCCCAGCCCAGATCGTAGATCAGGCCGAGGTCGACCACGTTGATCCCGAGCTCGGGGTCCATGACATTCTTGAGCGTCTCCTCGACCTGGTCGAAGAGCGCCGGGCTCAGCGTGCTGGGCATACGATCAGCCTACGCCCCGGCCCGTTCGCTGGAGACGCCGGACGCGGACTCGGGGGCGTCGACGAAACGGTCGTAGCCTTCCTCCTCCAGGCGCTCCGCGAGTTCCGGGCCGCCCTCCTCCGCCACCTTGCCCGCGACGAAGACATGCACGAAGTCCGGTTGGATGTAGCGCAGGATGCGCGTGTAGTGCGTGATCAGCAGAATGCCGAGACCGGTGTTGGCCTTGGCCCGGTTGACGCCCTCCGACACGACCTTCAGCGCGTCCACGTCGAGCCCGGAGTCGGTCTCGTCCAGCACGGCGAACGTCGGCTTCAGCAGTTCAAGCTGCAGGATTTCGTTGCGCTTCTTCTCGCCGCCCGAGAAGCCCTCGTTGACGTTGCGCTCCGCGAACGACGAGTCCATCCGGAGGTTCGCCATGCTCTCGCGGATGTCCTTCACCCAGGTGCGGATGGCGGGGGCCTGGCCATCGACGGCGGTCTTGGCGGTGCGGAGGAAATTCGTGTTGGTCACCCCGGGGATCTCCACCGGGTACTGCATCGCGAGGAAGAGGCCGGCGCGGGCGCGCTCGTCCACGCTCATGGCGAGCACATCCTCGCCGTCGAGGGTGATGCTGCCCTGGGTGACGGTGTACTTCGGGTGACCGGCGATGGTGTACGCCAGGGTGGATTTCCCAGAGCCGTTCGGGCCCATGATGGCGTGGATCTCCCCCTCGCGGATGGTCAGGTCGACACCGTTCAGGATGGGCTTCACGCCCTGGTCCGTCTCGACGGTGACGTGCAGGTCGCGGATCTCGAGGACTGACATGCTTACTGGATCTCTTTCGTGATGGTCGGGTCGATGTAGACGTCTCCGTCGATGACCTCGACCGGGAAGACAGGGACCGGCTCGTACGCCGGGAGGTTGAGGGGTTTGCCGGTGATCAGCGAGAACGGGGACCCGTGGGCCCAGCACTCGAGCGTCTCGCCTTCGACGAAGCCTTCGGACAGCGAGATCTCGCCGTGCGTGCAGGTGTCGCCGATGGCGTGGATGTCGCCGGCGGAGTCCTTGACGAGTGCGATGGGGACGCCGTCCACCACCACCCGCGTCGGCTGGTTCTCGACCAGCTCCGCCGCCGGGAGCACGCGGGTGCCGGCCATCAGCTCGCCGCCGTGACGGAGAGGGCGAGCTCGGCTTCGATCGCGGTCTGCAGACGCTCCTGCAGCGCGGGCGAGCCGATCTGCTGCACGATCTCGAAGAGGAACCCGCGCACGACCAGGCGGCGCGCCTCCTCCTCCGGAATGCCGCGGGACTGCAGATAGAACAGCTGCTCGTCGTCGAAGCGCCCGGTGGCGCTGGCGTGCCCGGCGCCGACGATGTCGCCGGTCTCGATCTCCAGGTTCGGGATGGAGTCGGCGCGGGCGCCGTCCGTCAGGACGAGGTTCCGGTTCTGCTCGTACGTGTCAGTGCCGACCGCTTTCGGGCCGATCAGCACGTCGCCGATCCAGACCGTGCGTGCGCCCTCCCCCTGCAGCGCGCCCTTGTAGGTGACCCGGCTGCGGGTCTCCGCGCCGTCGTGGTGGACGTACACCTGCTGCTCGAGGTGCTGGCTCGCGTCGGCGAAGTACGCGCCGAGGAGCTCAGCCTCCGAACGAGCGCCGGCGAGGTGCGCCGATGGGTTCAGCCGGACGACGCTGCCGCCGAGCGTGACGGCGACGTGTTTGAGACGCCCGCCCTCCGCGAGCTCAGCGAAGTGCGCGGCCAGGTGAAGCGCATCGGCGTCCCACTCCTGGACGGACACGACGGTGAGGTCGGCGTCCTTCCCGACGAGGAACTCGACGTTCTCACTGAGGTGCGCGGGACCGCTGTTCTGCAGGATGAGCGTGGCACGGGCGCCGTCGGCGACCTCCACGACGGTGTGCGCGGCGCGCGCCGCGCCGCCGAGGGCCGACCGGGTGAGGGTGACCTCCTTGGCGTCGTCCCCGGCGATCGAGACGAGCAGCGCCCGCTCGAAGCCGGTCCAGGCGGTGGCCGAGGCGCGGTCCTCCGGAGCGCCGGCGGCGCCGATGCGGGCATCGTCGCGGCCGATCCAGGCGGTGGTCACCCGCGGGGCCGTCGTCACGTCGTAGAGGTACGGAGCGCCATCGAGCTCGCCGGCGAGCAGTTCGGTCAGGCGCGCGACAGGGGTGTGCTTCCACATGACTTCGCGGCCGGTGACCTCGGGGAAGTCGGCCACCTCCGTGGAGGTGAAACGCTCCGAACGGGTCTGAACCGGGACGGGCGCGCGCAGATGCGCCGGTGGGGCCGGCGCGGTGGTCTGCGTCGGTGTGCTTGCGGACGTCATGGTCAGCCCACATTTCCTTTCGGGGAGGTACGAGGAGAGAGGATCATCCGACAGAGCCTTCCATGCCCATCTCGATGAGCTTGTTGAGTTCGAGTGCGTATTCCATCGGGAGCTCACGGGCGATCGGCTCGATGAAGCCGCGGACGATCATGGCCATCGCCTCGTCCTCCGGGAGTCCACGGGACATCAGATAGAAGAGCTGCTCCTCGCTCACGCGCGAGACCGTGGCCTCGTGTCCGAGCTGCACATCGTCCACGCGGATGTCGATCGCGGGGTAGGTGTCGGAGCGCGAGATCGTGTCCACCAGCAGCGCATCGCAGCGCACGGTGTTCGCGGCGTGGTGCGCGTTGGCGTCCACGCGGATCTCGCCGCGGTAGCCCGCACGGCCGCCGCCGCGGGCGATCGACTTCGAGACGATCGAGGACTGCGTGTACGGCGCCATGTGGATCATCTTCGCGCCGGCGTCCTGGTGCTGACCGGGGCCGGCGAACGCCACGGAGAGGGTCTCTCCCTTGGCGTGCTCGCCCATCAGGTAGATGGACGGGTACTTCATCGTCACCTTGGAGCCGATGTTGCCGTCGATCCACTCCATCGTCGCGCCCTCGCCCGCCTGCGCCCGCTTGGTGACGAGATTGTAGACGTTGGTGGACCAGTTCTGGATGGTCGTGTATCGCACCCGGGCGTTCTTCTTGACGATGATCTCGACCACCGCGGAGTGCAGCGAGTCGGACTTGTAGATCGGCGCCGTGCAGCCCTCGATGTAGTGGACGTAGCTGCCCTCGTCGGCGATGATCAGCGTGCGCTCGAACTGGCCCATGTTCTCCGTGTTGATGCGGAAGTAGGCCTGGAGCGGGATCTCGACGTGGACGCCCTTGGGCACGTACACGAACGAGCCTCCGGACCAGACAGCGGTGTTCAGCGCGGCGAACTTGTTGTCGCCGGCGGGGATCACGGTGCCGAAGTACTCCTCGAAGAACTCGGGGTGCTCCTTGAGCGCGGTGTCGGTGTCGAGGAAGATGACGCCCTGCTGCTCCAGGTCCTCGCGGATCTGGTGGTAGACGACCTCCGACTCATACTGAGCGGCGACGCCGGCGACGAGACGCTGGCGCTCCGCCTCCGGGATGCCGAGCTTCTCGTAGGTGTTGCGGATGTCCTCCGGCAGGTCCTCCCAGCTCTGGGCCTGCTTCTCGGTGGAGCGGACGAAGTACTTGATGTTGTCGAAGTCGATCTCCGACAGGTCCGCGCCCCAGGTGGGCATCGGCTTGCGCTCGAAGAGCTGGAGGGCCTTGAGGCGGCGCTGCAGCATCCACTCGGGCTCGTTCTTGAGGGACGAGATGTCTTTCACCACCTCGGGGCTGAGCCCTCGACGGGCGGAGACACCCGCCGCGTCGGAGTCCGCCCAGCCGAACTCGTACTGCCCCAGGGAGTTGAGTTCCGGCCGGTCGATCAGGATGTCTGACATATCTACCTCGTTTTCCTTCCATCCGTAACCGGCTATCAGTCCGGCTCATTCCCCCCGGCGCGGCGAACCGGCTGGGAGCGTCCTGATTGTGCGGGTGGCTGGTGTGCGTACCTAAACTGATCGAGGACACGGGCGACAGCGCCCTGACCGCGGGCGCGAGCGGCGCCCGCTGACACGCGCAAGCACAGCGCGGTTCTCGAACCCACCGATTCTACAGGTGCGGGCCGGCAAGAGGAGTGACGCGCCTGCGCGTTACCCGAGTATCGAGCGAAAGAGACACCGAGGGATCACTCATATGAACCGAATCATCGCTTGGCTGCCGGACCGCGTGGATGCCCGGCTCACGGTCATCGCGTGGATCTACCTGATCGGCCAGATCGTGCTGGTCGGCACCGGCGGACTCGTCCGGCTCACCTCGAGCGGCCTCGGCTGCCCGACCTGGCCGAAGTGTACGGCGGACTCGCTCGTGAACACGCCCGAGATGGGCATCCACGGGATCATCGAGTTCGGCAACCGGGTGCTGGGCATCGCGCTCGGACTGATCGCCATCGTGGCTTTCATCGCCGTCCTGCGACTGCGCAGGGAGCGGAAGGACCTGTTCTGGCTGACGCTGCTGGCCGGTCTCGGCATCCCGGCGCAGGCCGTGATCGGCGGCCTCAGCGTGCTCACGAAGCTGAACCCGTACGTGGTCGGCCTGCACTTCGTCGTCTCGATCGTCCTGGTCGCGCTGTGCATGACGTTCCTGCTGAGACTGCGCACCGCGCCCGGCCCACGCGCACGGGCGGTGCCGGGATGGTTCGCCGGCGTCGCGCACCTCACCAGCGCCGCCGTCGCCGTCACGATCCTGGCCGGCATCCTCACCACGGGCTCGGGACCGCACGCGGGGGACGCCGACGCGCCGCGCAACGGATTGAACCCGGAGATCCTGCAGCACGTCCACGCCCTCCCGGCGTATGCGACGCTGGCCCTGACGCTGGTGCTCGTGGTCGGGTCGCTGGGCCGCCGCGCGGCGCCGGTGCGCCGGTGCGCGATGTGGCTGCTCGCGGTCGAAGCGCTCCAGATCGCTGTCGGGCTCGTCCAGGCGAACACCGGCCTGCCGGGCATCCTCGTCGGTGTCCACATGATGCTGGCGGCGGCTCTCGCCGCCGCCATGACCGCCGTGGTCCTCACACTGAAAGCCCCCGCCGAGCCCCGGACGGACACCGCCAGCACGGCCGCCTGACGAGCCGCCCCGTGGCCCCGCGCAAACGGAGGACATCCGCACTCCTCCCGCCCGGATCTCCTCCGTTTCCTGCGACACACCGAGCTTCCCGGCCCCTTCTCCTCCCTTTGCGACAGCGCCGGAAAGGGAGGAGATCCGGTGCCGAAGCACGGTGTGTCGCAGGAAACGGAGGAGATCCGGGCGGGAGGGAACGGGATGTCCTCCGTTTGCGCGAAGGGTGCGAGCGTGGGGGTCAGGCGGTGCGGACGCCGATGAGGAGTTCGCGGGCCTCGTCGTCGATGGCGACGCGCTGACGCTCGGAGGCGGAGAAGTCGAATCCAAGGGATTCGGCGAGGCTGCGGCTGCGGTCGTTTCCGATGAGGTGGCCCCAGTGCAGACGGGTGTAGCCGAGACCGTCCGGAGCGGGGGCGAGCGCATTGTCGCAGACGGCGGCGAGGGCCTCGCGCATGAGCCCACGGCCACGGGCGTCCGGTGCCAGCCAGCAGCCGATGGAGGCCGACCCCGGGGCCTCGTCGCGGCGCACCTCGACCACGCCGACCAGCGGCAGCGCCTCCGCCTCGCGCAGTGCGCGCACGAGATACTGACCGCTGGCGGCTCCGTGCGGGCAGTAGCTGCGCACGAAGAACTCGGCGCTGGCGCGCGTGTAGGGACGCGGCAGCGGCACCCAGCGCTGCGTCTGCGCGTCCTGGCACGCCTCGAAGACCGCGACGATGTCCACCTCGCGCGGTTCGTCGAGGACGAGCCGCGCGGTCCTCAGCGTCCGCACCTCAGAACGGGAGCAGCGGGTCGATCGCGACGGCCAGGAAGATCAGCGTCAGGTAGGCGATGGAGCCGTGGAAGACGCGCATCGGCGACACCGTCGCGTGACGGATCGCGAGGTTGTAGAGGCGGTGCGACTCGTAGAGGAACCAGCCGCCGGCGACGAGCGCCATCGCCGCGTAGAGCACACCCATGTGCGCGACCGGGATGAGCAGGAGCGAGCACGCCACCATCGCCCACGCGTACAGCACGACCTGGAGACCGACCACGGCGCGTCCACGGACCACCGCCAGCATCGGGACCCCGGCGTCCTTGTAGTCCTCGCGGTACTTCATCGACAGCGGCCAGTAGTGTGGCGGGGTCCACAGGAAGATAACGCCGAACAGGATGACGGGCGCCCAGCCGAGCGTGTTCGTGACCGCCGCCCAGCCGATGAGCACCGGCATACAACCGGCCACACCGCCCCACACGATGTTCTGGGTGGTGCGGCGCTTGAGGATCAGCGTGTAGAACACCACGTAGATCAGGATGGCCGCCACTGAGAGGCCTGCGGCGAGCCAGTTCGTGAAGAAGCCGAGCACGAGCACCGATGCCAGACCGAGCGCCCAGGCGAAGACGAGGGCCTCGCGGTCGCTCAGCTCGCCGGTGACGAGCGGCCGGTTCTTCGTGCGCCGCATCACACGGTCGATGTCGCGGTCGATATAGCAGTTGAACGCGCCGGCCGATCCCGCCGACATATAGCCGCCGACGACGGTGGCCAGCACCAGCCAGAGGTTCGGGATGCCTCCCGCCGCGAGGATCATGGTCGGCACGGTCGTCACCAGCAACAGCTCGACCACGCGGGGCTTGGTCAGGGAGATATACGCCTTGACCTTGCGGGAGACGCCGATGCGTCCGACCGGTTCGACACGGCTCTCTACGGCGACGTCCATTGCTCCTCGGAAAGATTTCGATGATGTGTTATACCCCTGCGCAAGTCTACGGCACGCCGGTTCCGGGGCAGCGCTCTGCCGCCCCGGGCCTCCGCTTGCGAACCACCGGGAAGAGTCCTTGTCTGGTGTGTTACCTATACTTGGGAATGCTCGCCAGCCGAACCCTGTTCTTTTCTCCGCAATGTGATGAAAACGGGGACCGGCGCCGAATGACATCCGCGGCGCGCACTACTTCCAACCGGTGGCGGGCAGCGCTCGACACCCCTCACCACCTCGACGAAGGGTCAGTTCTCCAGTGGCAGCTCTGCAGTGGGATCCCATTGACAACAAGGCGGTAGACACAGCCCGCGTTCTGGCGGCCGACGCGGTGGAGAAGGTGGGCAACGGACATCCCGGCACCGCTATGAGCCTCGCCCCCGCTGCCTATCTGCTCTTCCAGAAGGTGATGCGCCGCGACCCCCGCGACCAGCACTGGCTGGGCCGGGACCGCTTCATCCTCTCGGCCGGCCATAGCTCGCTGACGCAGTACATCCAGCTCTACCTCGGCGGCTACGGACTCGAGCTGGGAGACCTCGAGGCGCTCCGCACCTGGGGCTCGCTGACGCCGGGGCACCCCGAGTACGGGCACACCGACGGGGTGGAGATCACCACCGGCCCGCTCGGCCAGGGCATCTCCTCCTCGGTCGGCTTCGCCTACGCCGCCCGCTACGAGCGCGGCCTGTTCGACCCGGAGGCCGCGCCGGGCACCAGCCCGTTCGACCATTTCGTCTACGTGATCGCCGGCGACGGCGACCTGCAGGAGGGCGTGAGTTCGGAGGCCTCCAGCCTCGCCGGCCACCAGCAGCTCGGCAATCTGATCGCGATCTACGACAGCAACCAGATCTCGATCGAAGACGACACCGACATCGCCTTCACCGAGGACGTCCAGGCGCGCTACGAGGCCTACCACTGGCATGTGCAGGTCGTCGACTGGAAGAAGACCGGCGTCTACACCGAGGACGTCCAGGCGCTCAACGACGCGATCGTCGCCGCGCAGGGCGTGACCGACAAGCCCTCGCTCATCATCCTTAAGACCATCATCGGCTGGCCGTCGCCGAAGAAGCAGAACACCGGCAAGATCCACGGCTCCGCCCTGGGCGCCGACGAGCTGCGCGCGGTCAAGGAGGTGCTCGGCTTCGACCCCGAGCAGACCTTCGAGGTCGCCGACGAGGTCATCGAGCACACCCGCAAGGCCGTCGAGCGCGGCGCCGCGCAGCGCGCCGAGTGGCAGAAGGGCTTCGATGCCTGGGCCGCCGCGAACCCGGAGCGCAAGCAGCTCCTCGACCGCCTGCTCTCCGGCGCCGCGCCCGAGGGCATCGCGGACGCGCTGCCCGTGTTCGAGGCCGGCAAGGACATGTCGACCCGCGCCGCCAGCGGCAAGGTCATCAACGCCATCGCTCCGGTCATGCCGGAGCTGTGGGGCGGATCGGCCGACCTCGCCGAGTCGAACAACACGACCATCGAGGGCGCCGCGTCCTTCGTTCCGGTGGAGCACTCGACCCACGAGTGGACCGGGAACCCCTACGGCCGGGTGCTGCACTTCGGCATCCGCGAGCACGCGATGGCAGCGATCATCAACGGCATTGCACTGCACGGACACACCCGGGCCTTCGGCGGGACGTTCCTGATCTTCAGCGACTACATGCGCCCCGCGGTGCGCCTCGCAGCGCTGATGCGGGTTCCGTCGATCTTCGTCTGGACGCACGACTCCGTGGCTCTCGGCGAGGACGGCCCGACGCACCAGCCGATCGAGCAGCTCTCCACGCTGCGAGCGATCCCGCAGCTGGATGTCGTGCGCCCTGGCGATGCGAACGAGGTCGCCCACGCCTGGAAGACCATCCTCACCCGCCGGAACGGCCCGGCCGGAATCGCGCTGACCCGCCAGAACATCCCGGTGTTCGAGCGCGGCGACGGCGAAGCGGCGGGCGACACCCTGGCCTCCGCCGAGAATGTCGCCAAAGGCGCCTACATCCTGGCCGAGGCGCCGGGCGGCACGCCGGACGTGCTGTTCATCGCCACCGGCTCCGAGGTGCAGATCGCGCTCGAGGCCCGGGACGTGCTGCGCGGCGAAGGGATCAACGCCCGCGTCGTCTCCGCCCCGTGCCTCGAGTGGTTCGCCGAGCAGGACGCCGCCTATCGGGAGAAGGTCCTGCCCGCCGCCCTCAAAGCCCGTGTGTCCATCGAGGCCGGACTCGCCTTGACCTGGGACAAGATCGTCGGCGACCACGGCCGCAGTGTCTCGATCGAGCACTTCGGCGCTTCGGCGGACTACAAGACGCTGTTCCGCGAGTTCGGAATGACCACCGAGCACGCCGTCGCCGCCGCGAAGGAATCGCTCGCGTCGCTGTGAGCGCGGGCACGAAGGAAGAGAAGAAAAGAAGACAATGACAGACGCATCCTCCACCGCTGTCTCCCCGACGGCCGCCCTCTCCGCCGCCGGGGTCAGCATCTGGCTCGACGACCTCTCGCGCGAGCGGATCGCGACCGGCGGCCTGCACAGGCTCATCGCCGAGAAGAACGTCGTCGGCGTGACCACGAACCCGACGATCTTCGCCGCCGCTCTCGCCCAGGGCGCAGCCTACGACGAGCAGCTGCGCGGTCTCGCGGCCACCGGCGTCAGCGTCGAGGACGCGATCTTCGAGATCACGACCGACGACGTCGCCGACGCAAGCGACATCTTCCACGATGTGTACACGGCCACCGACGGCGTCGACGGCCGGGTCTCGATCGAGGTGGAGCCGGGCCTCGCCCACGACGCCGCCGCGACCATCGCCGAAGCGAAGCGCCTCGCTGCGAAGGTCGACCGCCCGAACGTGCTCATCAAGATCCCCGCGACGGTCGAGGGCCTCGAAGCCATCGCCGAGACCATCGCAGCCGGCATCAGCGTCAATGTGACGCTCATCTTCAGCCTGGAGCGCTACCGCGGCGTCATCGACGCCTACCTCACCGGGCTCGAGAAGGCCAAGGCCGCAGGCATCGACCTCTCCGGCATCCAGTCGGTCGCTTCGTTCTTCGTCTCGCGCGTCGACACCGAGATCGACAAGCGGCTCACGACCATCGGAACCGGCGAGGCGCTCGCCCTCAAGAGCAAGGCCGGCATCGCGAACGCCCGCCTCGCTTACAAGGTCTATGAGGAGGCATTCGCGAGCGACCGCGCCAAGGCGCTCGTCGCCGCCGGCGCGAACGAGCAGCGCCCGCTCTGGGCGTCCACCGGCGTCAAGGACCCGAGCCTGCCCGACACCCTCTACGTGACCGAGCTCGTCGCGCCGAACACCGTCAACACCATGCCGGAGAAGACGCTCGACGCGACCTTCGACCACGCACAGCTCGCCGGCGACACCGTCACCGGCGAGTACGCCAGGGCGCAGGGCGTCCTGGACGCGCTGGCGGCCCTCGGCGTCGACTATGACGACGTGACCGCCACCCTCGAACGCGAAGGTGTGGACAAGTTCATCGTGTCGTGGGGCGAACTCGTGGAGACCGTGCGAAAAGCGCTGACGGAAGCGCAGAGCTCGGAGGCAGCGCAGTGACCTTCCGCATCCATGTCACCGGCCCCGCCGCACAGGCGGTCGAGACCATCGTCCTGCAGCTCGTCGCCGACCGCGTCGCGTCCGGCATCACCGCGCAGAACCCCGCCCTGTGGGGGCCCGCCGCCGAGTCCGAGGCCGCCAAGCGCCTCGGCTGGACGGAGGCCGTCGCGATCTCCCGCCCGCTCGTGGACGAGATCGTGGCTCTGCGCGAAGAGCTGCACGCCAAGGGGGTGAACCACATCGTCCTCGGCGGCATGGGCGGCTCCTCGCTCGCGCCGGAGGTCATCACCCGCACGGCCGAGGCCGAACTGACCGTGCTCGACTCCACCGCGCCCGGACAGGTGCTCGCGGCCCTCCGCGACCGCCTCGCGAAGACGGCTGTGGTCATCTCCTCCAAATCGGGTTCGACCCTGGAGACGGACAGCCAGCGCCGCGTCTACGAGAAGTGGTTCCGGGAGGCCGGCATCGACCCGCGCGAGCGCATCGTCGTCGTCACCGACCCGGGCTCCCCGCTCGACGCGTCGGCGCGCGAGGCGGGCTACCGCGTCTTCAACGCCGACCCCGACGTCGGCGGCCGCTACTCCGCGCTGACAGCCTTCGGGCTGGTCCCCTCCGGCCTCGCCGGAGTGGATGTCTCCGAGCTGCTGGACGAGGCGGAGGCGACGCTCATCGAGCTCGCTGTCGACAACGACGCGAACCCGGGCCTTGTGCTCGGGGCGGCGATCGCCGGAACGACCCCGCTGCGCGACAAAATCGGAATTGTCGCCGACGGCACCCACATCGTCGGCTTCGCCGACTGGGCGGAACAGCTGATCGCCGAGTCCACCGGCAAGGAAGGCACCGGCCTGCTGCCCGTCGTCCTCGACAGACTCGCCCCCGAGCTGGAGGCCAGGCCCGCCGATCTGCAGATCGTCCGTCTCGTCGCCAACGCGGAAGCGCACCATCTGTTGCCGGCCGACCGGCACGAGGGCGAGATCCTCGTCTCCGGCAGCCTTGGCGCGCAGCTCATCGTCTGGGAGTACGCCACCGCCGTCGCCGGCCGCTTGCTCGGGATCAACCCCTTCGACCAGCCGGATGTGGAGGCCGCCAAAGTGGCCGCCCGCGCACTGCTCGACAACCGTCCCGAGCCGGTCGCCCCCGCGTTCACCGCGGGCGGGATCGAGGTGCGGACCACCGGAGACTTCCTGGGAGGTGCCTCGACCCTGGACGCCGCCGTGAACGCGCTCCTCGCGCAGCTCGGCCCCGACGGTTACATCGCGGTGCAGGCCTACGTCGACCGGATCGCGCTCCCGCAGCTCGCGGGCGTGCGCGACCTGCTCGCCGCCAAGGCCGAGCGCCCGGTCACCTTCGGCTGGGGGCCTCGATTCCTGCACTCGACCGGTCAGTTCCACAAGGGCGGCCCCGCCGTCGGCGTGTTCCTTCAGATCACCGCCGCAGCCCCCGAGGATCTGGAGATCCCAGACCGTCCGTTCACCTTCGGCCAGCTCATCCAGGCCCAGGCGGCGGGCGACGCCAGCGTCCTCGGCGAGCACGGCCGCCCGGTGCTGACCCTGACGCTCACGAACCCCGAGGCGGATGTCGTCTCGCTGTTCGAGGCCGCCAACTGAGCCGTCGATCTAAGGAGATCACACTTTTGCCACCGGTGGACATCACCCCAGAGTTCAATCCGCTCCGGCTCCCCTCCGATCGACGGCTGAACCGCATCGCTGGTCCGAGCAGTCTCATCATCTTCGGTGTCACAGGCGACCTGTCGCGCAAGAAGCTGATGCCGGCCGTGTACGATCTCGCGAACCGCGGTCTGCTGCCTCCCGGATTCTCGCTCGTCGGGTTCGCCCGGCGCGACTGGGAGGATCAGGACTTCGAGAAGGTCGTCTACGACGCGGTCAAGCAGTACGCGAGAACCCCGTTCGACGACGACGTCTGGAAGAAGCTCGCCCAGGGCATCCGCTTCGTCCCCGGCGAGTTCGACGACGCCGAGGCGTTCCGGCGCCTCAAGGAGACCGTCGAGTCGCTGGACGAAGAGCGTGGCACGATGGGCAACCACGCGTTCTACCTCTCGATCCCGCCGAAGGCGTTCCCGCTCGTCACCGAGCGGTTGCGCACCTCGGGGCTCGCCGACCAGTCCGGCACGGGATGGCGTCGCGTCGTCATCGAGAAACCGTTCGGCTCCGACCTGACGACAGCGCGCGAACTGAACCACGTCGTCGAGTCCGTCTTCCCGCCGGATTCGGTGTTCCGCATCGACCACTACCTCGGCAAAGAGACGGTTCAGAACATCCTGGCGCTGCGCTTCGCGAACGAGCTGTACGAGCCGATCTGGAACGCCAACTACGTCGACCACGTCCAGATCACGATGGCGGAGGACATCGGCGTCGGCGGCCGGGCCGGCTACTACGACGGCATCGGCGCGGCCCGGGACGTCATCCAGAACCACCTGCTGCAGCTGCTCGCGCTCACCGCGATGGAAGAGCCCATCTCGTTCAACGCGACAGACCTCCGGTCCGAGAAAGAGAAGGTGCTCGCCGCCGTCCGCCTGCCGGAAGACCTGGAGAAGGCGACCGCTCGCGGGCAGTACTCCAGCGGCTGGCAGGGGGGTGAGAAGGTCGTCGGATTCCTGGAGGAGGACGGGATGAACCCGCGCTCCGCCACCGAGACCTACGCAGCCATCAAGCTCGACATCGGCACCCGGCGCTGGGCGGGCGTCCCGTTCTACCTGCGCGCCGGGAAACGCCTCGGCCGCCGTGTCACCGAGATCGCCGTCGTGTTCAAACGCGCTCCGCAGCAGCTCTTCGCGGAGTCGCAGACCAGCGCACTCGGCCAGAACGCACTCGTGATCCGCGTCCAGCCGGACGAGGGCGTCACGATCCGCTTCGGCTCCAAGGTGCCCGGCGCCGGGATGCAGGTGCGCGATGTCAGCATGGACTTCGGCTACGGCCACGCCTTCACCGAAGCGAGCCCCGAGGCCTACGAGCGGCTCATCCTCGATGTGCTGCTCGGCGATCCGCCGCTCTTCCCCCGCCACGAGGAGGTCGAGCTCTCCTGGAAGATCCTCGACCCGATCGAAGAGTTCTGGGCCGCCCAGGGCCAGCCCGAGCAGTACCGCCCCGGAACCTGGGGCCCGAAGTCGGCCGACGAGCTGCTCGCTCGCGACGGCCGCGTTTGGAGACGTCCGTGATCGTCGATCTTCCCGACACCACCACCAGCAACATCTCGAAGACACTGGTCAAGATCCGCGAAGAGGGCGGCGCCGTCGCCCTCGGGCGGGTCCTGACCCTGATCATCGCCACCCATCTGGGCCAGGAGGAGGAGGCCATCGAGGCCGCCAACGACGCCTCCCGCGAACACCCGATGCGCGTCATCGTGGTCTCGACCGAAGAGGAGCGCTCGGCGAACGACGATGGCCGGCTGGACGCCCAGATCCGCGTCGGCGGCGACGCCGGTGCGAGCGAGGTCATCGTGCTGCGCGCCTACGGCGAGACCGCAAGCGACGAGGAGGGACTGGTCACCGGCCTGCTCCTCCCGGACGCCCCGGTCGTCGTCTGGTGGCCCGGCATCGCACCCGCGAAGGTCTCGCGCTCGCCTCTCGGCCGCATCGCCACCCGCCGGATCACGGACGCCTCCGCGCAGCCGAACCCGCAGGAGGCGCTCACCGGGCTGGCCGAGACCTATGCGCCGGGCGACACCGACTTCGCCTGGACCCGTCTCACGCTGTGGCGGGCCCAGCTGGCCGCCGTTCTCGACCAGCCGCCCTACGAGCCCATCCGGGGCGTCGAGGTGGCCGGGGCGGCCGACTCCCCCTCCACTCTCCTCCTCGCCGCCTGGTTGCGCTTGCAACTGCGGATTCCGGTGCAGTACGATCTGGCTTCGCGCGCGGTCGGCTCCGGCGGCATCCACGGTGTCCAGATGGAGCGGTCGTCCGGCACGATCGAGCTGGAGCGCGAGGCGCCGAACGTGGCGCGTCTCTCCCAGCCCGGTCAGCCCAGCCACGACCTCGCGCTGCCGCGCCGCAGCCTCCGGGACTGTCTCGCGGAAGAACTGCGTAGGCTGGACCCGGACGACCTCTACGGCGAGGTGATCACGAAGGGTCTCGGTCTTCTCGAGACCTCGGACGAAGGAGTGGGCACGACAGCATGACGAACGAACGACGGGTGCTTGTCCACCCCGACAAGGAGGCCCTGACGGCCTCGGTGGCGGCGCGGTTCCTCACGAAGACGATCGACATCCTGGACGATCGGAACGAGGCCAATATCGCTCTCACCGGCGGCGCGATGGGCATCGCGGTGCTCGAGGCGGTGAACGCCTCCCCCGCCCGCGACACGATCGACTGGTCGAAGGTGCATTTCTGGTGGGGCGACGAACGCTTCGTCGAGCGCGCGAGCCGGGATCGGAACGAGCGTCAGGCGCGCGAGGCGCTCCTCGACCACCTGGACGTTCCAGCGGAGAACATCCACCCGTTCCCGGCCGAGGACGACATCCCGGACATCGACGAGGCCGTGCGCGTGTTCGCGACCGAGCTGGAGGCCTTCGCTCCCGAAGGCGAGCTCTTCCCGAGGTTCGACATCACCTTCCTCGGTGTCGGGCCCGACGGCCACATCGCCTCGCTGTTCCCCGACCGCCCCGGCATCCGCGAGACGGAGGCAACGGTGATCGCCGAGCGCGAGGCGCCCAAGCCGCCGCCGCGGCGCCTCAGCCTGACCCGTCCGGTGCTCAACGCTTCGGACCGGATCTGGCTGGTGCTCGCCGGCAGTGACAAAGCGAGCGCCCTCGGCCTCGCCCTCGCGGGTGCGAGCTACACCGAGGTGCCGGTCGCGGGTGCCAAGGGCCGCAAACGCACCGTGTTCTTCGTGGACCTGGATGCCGCCGTGGACGTCCCCGAGAACCTCATCACACCGAGCTACTAGCCCGCGCTGCGAGAGAAGCCCCCGCCGGTCTGTTCGTTCTGCCAGACCGGCGGGGGCTTCGTGGTGCCGCGCAGTGTCAGGTGCTGGTGAGCTTCCCACGGCGGGCGCGAAGCTGGTTCAGCGCGTCTTCCAGAAGCTGTTCCGCTTCTTCCTCCGAACGACGCTCCTTCACATAGGCGAGGTGCGTCTTGTACGGCTCGGCTTTGGCGACCGACGGCGGGTTCTCCTTGTCGCGACCGGCCGGCAGACCGGTGGACGGCGAATCGATGACCTCCGGAATCTCTTCGTCTGGCAGGTTCGCCGCGAAATAGCGCACGGTCTCGTTTCCGAGCGCGTCCCAATACGAGATAGCGATGCGGTCCGCGTGGAAACCGCGGTCCTGCTCCCCCATCGGCCCCGCACCGACACGCGAACCGCGAATGGCGCTTCCTCCGGATGCCACTGATACTCCTCTGGTGAAAAGGGTGCGCGCCGTCAGGCGCTGAACTTGGTGATGAGACCGAGGACCACGATGCACACGATCCAGATGAGGCCCAGGATGACGGTGATCCGGTTGAGGTTCCGTTCCGCGACCCCCGACGCACCGAGGTTGGAGGTGACGCCACCGCCGAACATGTCGGAGAGACCGCCGCCACGGCCCTTGTGCAACAGGATGAGCAGCGTCAGCAGGAGACTGGTGATCCCCAGCAGCACCTGCAGTACGACCTGGAGAATCTGCACGCTTTCCCTTTCACTGCGCCGGACCGTTCCCGACGAAAACCAAGGACCAGTATAACTGGTCGGCCGCGTCAGACCACGTGCTTCTGGTACCGGATGATCGCCGCGAACTCGGCGACGTCGAGGCTCGCACCGCCGACGAGGGCACCGTCCACGTTCGGCTCGCGCATGAAGCCGGCGATGTTGCCCGACTTCACCGAACCGCCGTAGAGGATGCGTGTCTTCGCCGCGACCTCATCGCCCAGTGCCTCCGCGATCACAGCGCGGAGCGCCGCGGCGACCTGCTCGGCCTGTTCCGGCGTCGCCGCCTGGCCCGAGCCGATGGCCCAGACAGGCTCGTACGCGACGACGAAGTCAGCCGCCGAGTCGATGCCTGCGAGGGCCGCGCGCAGCTGGGCGACCGGAACGGCGCTCGCGCCGTGCTTCTCCAGGTCTTCGGCCGTCTCACCGACGCAGACGATCGGCGCGATGCCGTTCTTGACCGCTTGCGCGGTCTTCGCCGCGACCTGCTCGTCCGTCTCGTCGTGCAGCGTGCGCCGCTCCGAGTGGCCGATGATCACATAGCGGGTCTCCAGCGCCGCGAGGAACGACGCGGCGATCTCGCCGGTGTAGGCGCCCGAGTCGTGCTCGGAGACGTCCTGGCCGCCGAACGCGATCGGGAGTTTGTCGGCCGCGACCAGCGTCTGCACGCTGCGCAGATCGGTGAACGGCGGGAAGACCGCCACCTCGACCGCGCCGAAGTCGTGACCGGCGTCCTTGAGCGTCCAAGCGAGCTTCTGCACGACCGCGATGGACTGGAGGTGGTCGAGATTCATCTTCCAGTTGCCGGCGATGAGCGGCACACGCCGCACACTCGATGTCACGACATCGCTCACTGCTGCCATCCCAAAACCTCCAGACCCGGCAGGCGCTTGCCCTCGAGGAATTCGAGGCTCGCACCGCCACCGGTAGAAATGTGGCCGAACTGGTCGTCCGAGAAGCCGAGCGAACGAACCGCCGCGGCCGAGTCGCCGCCCCCGACGACGCCGAGACCGTCGACCTCGGTGAGCGCCTGGGCCACGGCCTTGGTGCCGGCCGCGAACGGGGCCAGCTCGAACACGCCCATCGGGCCGTTCCAGAACACCATGCGCGCGGCGCGGATGTACTCCGAGAACACCTCCGCGGTCTCCGGCCCGATGTCCAGGCCGAGACCGGAGGCGCCCCAGTCGGTGTCCTCGATGCCGTCGACGGGACGAACACTGTGCTCCGCGTCCGCGCCGAAGGCGGAGGCGACCACGACATCCCGCGGCAGCACGATCTCCACGCCCCGTTGCTCCGCCTGCTCCAGGTAGCCCTTGACGGTGTCGATCTGGTCCGCCTCGAGGAGGCTGGAGCCGACCCTGTGGCCGAGCGCGGCGAGGAAGGTGAACAGCATCCCGCCGCCGATGAGCAGCGAGTCGACGCGCGGCAGCAAGTGGCCGATGACGCCGAGTTTGTCCGACACCTTCGAGCCGCCGAGCACGACCGCGTAGGGCCGCTCGGGATTCTCGGTGAGACGGTCGAGCACGTCGAGCTCGGTCGCGATGAGCGTGCCCGCGGCGCTCGGGAGCGCCTTGGCCAGCTCGTAGACGCTCGCCTGCTTGCGGTGGACGACGCCGAAGCCGTCGGAGACGAAAGCGTCGCCGAAGGCCGCGAGCTTGGCCGCGAAGGCCACGCGCTCGGACTCGTCTTCGCTGGTCTCACCCGGGTTGAAGCGGAGGTTCTCCAGGAGAGCGACATCGCCGTCCTCAAGGCGGGCTACGGCCTCCTCGGCGCCGCCGCCCACGGTGTCACGGGCGAAGGTCACCGGCTTGCCGAGAAGTTCGGAGAGCCGCTGAGCCACCGGGGCCAGGCTGTACTTCGCATCCGGGGCGCCCTCGGGACGGCCCAGATGCGAGAGGACGACCACCTTCGCGCCCTGGTTGATCAGGGCGTCGAGGGTGGGCACGGAGGCTCGCACGCGGCCGTCGTCCGTGATCTTCCCGTCCTTCAGGGGGACGTTCAGATCGCACCGGACGACGACGCGCTTTCCCGCGAACGAACCGAGTGAATCGAGGGTGCGGAGCGCCACGATACGGTTCCCGGGCTTAGAGACGCTCGGCGACGTACTCGGTCAGGTCGACGAGACGGTTGGAGTAGCCCCACTCGTTGTCGTACCAGCTCGAGACCTTGACCAGGTTGCCGCTGACGTTCGTCAGCTCGGAGTCGAAGATCGAGGAGTGCGGGTTGCCCTGGATGTCGCTGGAGACGATCGGGTCCTCCGTGTACTGGAGGATGCCGGCGAGCCGGCCTTCGGCGGCCGCCGCGGCGTAGGCCGCGTTGATCTCCTGGACCGTCAGGTCGTCACGGCCCGTGATGAGCGTGAGGTCGACGATGGAGCCGACGGGGACCGGGACGCGGTAGGAGGAGCCGCTCAGCTTGCCCTGGAGGTCCGGAAGCACCAGTCCGATGGCCTTGGCCGCGCCCGTCGACGCCGGAACGATGTTCACCGCCGCGGCACGAGCGCGACGCAGGTCGCTGTGCGGGCCGTCCTGAAGGTTCTGGTCCGCCGTGTACGCGTGGGCCGTCATCATGAAGCCGCGCTCGATGCCGAAAGTGTCGTTGAACACCTTCGCGAGCGGCGCGAGGCAGTTCGTGGTACACGAAGCGTTCGAGATGATGTGGTGGTTCGCCGGGTCGTAGCCCTGCTCATTCACACCGAGGACGAATGTGCCGTCCTCACCGCTGGCGGGGGCCGAGATGATGACCTTCTTGGCGCCGGCCTCGAGGTGCTTCCTGGCGTCGGCGGCCTTGGTGAAGCGGCCGGTCGACTCGACGACGATGTCGACGCCGAGGTCGCCCCAGCCGAGGTTGGCCGGGTCACGCTCCTCGAGGACCGTGATCGGCTTGCCGTTCACGACGATGCTGTCGCCGTCGAGCTCGACCGTGGCGTCCAGGGGGCCGGTGGTGGAGTCGTACGTGAGCAGGTGGGCGAGCGTCTTGTTGTCGGTGAGGTCGTTCACCGCGACGATCTCGACACCGCTGCCCTTGGCGAGGGCCGCGCGAAGGTAGTTACGACCGATGCGACCGAACCCGTTGATACCGATCTTGACGGACACAGATGTCTCCCGTTTGCTTGAAAGGGGCGCCGGAGGCGCGATGTGTTGTGTGGTGGGCGGACGACAGCGTCCCGGGAGGGACCCTCCCGGGACGCCTCTCAGCTATGAGAGTACCAGCAGACCCGAGGTGCTCTGACGCGCCCGGGCGAAGCGCTGGCCGACATCGGCCCAGTTGACGATGTTCCAGAACACTTTGACGTAATCCGCCTTCACATTGACATAGTCGAGGTAGAAGGCGTGCTCCCACATGTCGATCAGGAGCAGCGGGATGGTCGCCGCCGCGAGGTTGGCCTGGTGGTCGTACAGCTGCTCGATGATGAGCTTCTGGCCCAGCGAGTCCCAGGCGAGGATCGACCAGCCGGAGCCCTGGATGCCGAGGGCGGAAGCGGTGAAGTGTGCGCGGAACTTGTCGAACGATCCGAAGAACTCATCGATCGCCGCCGCGAGCTCGCCCTCCGGTTTGTCCCCGCCTTCCGGCGAGAGGTTGTTCCAGAAAACCGTGTGGTTGACGTGACCGGCCAGATTGAAGGCGAGGTCTTTCTGCAGTTTGTTCACGGAGGTGAGGTCGTCCGCATCGCGGGCCTCGGCGAGCTTGACGAGGGCGGTGTTCGCACCGTCGACATAGGTCTTGTGATGCTTGTCATGGTGCAGTTCCATGATCCGACCGCTGATGTTCGGCTCGAGGGCCGAATAGTCATAGGGAAGATCGGCGAGCGTGTAGTCAGCCATTACTCATCTCCAATTGATTCGAGCGACGTTGTCAGTCTAGTGAGAGCAACGCCGGCCGCCGCGGGTTGCTTCCCGGAGGCTACACCTCGTCGTCGAAGTCCGCGGGAAGGCTGGCCTCCGTGCTGGGGACGCCCAGATCCGACGCGCGCTTGTCGGCCATCGCCAGGAGACGGCGGATACGGCCGGCCACAGCGTCCTTGGTCATGGGCGGATCGGCGTAGTGACCGAGTTCGTCCAGGCTCGCGTCGCGATGGGCGAGGCGCAGCCGTCCGGCATACTGCAAGTGCTCCGGGATGTCGTCGCCGAGGATCTCCAGCGCCCGCTCCACTCGCGCGCAGGCAGCGACGGCGGCCTGCGCCGAACGGCGGAGGTTGGCGTCGTCGAAGTTGACCAGACGGTTCGCCGTCGCGCGCACCTCGCGGCGCTGGCGCAGCTCCTCCCAGTTGGAGACCGTCTGCGCCGCGCCCATCTGGACGAGCATCGCACTGATCGCCTCGCCGTCGCGGATGACGACGCGATGCACGCCACGGACCTCCCGGGCCTTGGCCGCCACGCCGATCCGGCCGGCGGCGCCCACGAGCGCCATCGCGGCTTCGTTGCCCGGGCAGGTGACCTCCAGCGCTGCGGAACGGCCCGGGTCGGTCAGCGAGCCGCTCGCGAGGAAAGCACCACGCCATACGGCGGCCAGCTCCTCGCGGGAGCCGGTGGTCAGGCGGTTCGGGAGACCCCGGATCGGCCGGCGGCGCGCGTCGAGCAGACCGGTCTGCCGGGCGAGCGTCTCGCCCCCGTCGAGCACGCGGACGAGGTACTGGCTGGCGCGGCGCACACAGGAAGCCGAGATCACCGAGACATCGCTGCGAACGCCGTAGAGCTCCGCGAGGTCCTTGCGCACGCGGCGCGCCAGCTCGGGGGTGTCGAGCTCGCTCTCGACCGCGATCCGGCCGCCAATCAGGTGCAGGCCGCCGGAGAACCTGAGGATGGTGGCCAGCTCAGCGGCCCGGACGGTCGTCTTGCTGACCTCGACCTTCGTGAGCTCGTCTTTGACGTCGGCGGTGAGAGCCAATCGGATTCCTTTTCTGTGGAGACGGCGCGGGTCACGCCGTGGGGGAGGCGGCCGACGTCATTCACGGCCCAGATCACGGTGTTTGGTGCTCACCGCGAGACCGGGAAGGATTCTCAACCGTGCAGCGAGCTCTTCCGCAATCGCGACCGAACGGTGCTTCCCTCCCGTGCAGCCTACCGCGATCGTGGCGTGCCGCTTGTTCTCCCGCTGATATCCGACGAAGATCGGCCGCAACGCCGCGAGGTAGCCCTCGATGAACTCCTCGGCGCCGGTCTGCTGCAAGACGTCGTCCCGGACGACCTCGTCGAGCCCCGTGTGCGGCCGGAGCTCCGGCTTCCAGAACGGGTTCGGCAGAAACCGGGCGTCGGCGACGAGGTCGGCGTCCGCGGGGAGACCGTACTTGAAGCCGAAGCTCATGACGGTGACCTGGACGCCTGCGGTGTTCTCGTCCGCGAAGGTGTCGGTGATGCTGGTGGCGAGCTGGTGGATGTTGAGGTCGCTCGTGTCCACGATGATGTCGCTGGACTCGCGGATCTCCCGCAGCCGGGCGCGTTCGGCGGTGATGCCGTCGAGGAGCGTGCCGTTGCCCTGCAGCGGGTGCGGCCGGCGCACCTGCTCGAAGCGCCGGACCAGGGTGGCGTCCGCAGCCTCCAGGAACAGGACGCGCACCTTCGTGCCCTCGCGCAGGGACTGGATCATCTCCTGCAGGTCGGCGAAGAAGTTGCGGCCGCGGACATCCACCACGGCCGCGATGCGCGGCAGTCCCGACTCGGCCCGGTTGGCCAGTTCGATGAGCGGACGGAGCATCTGCGGCGGCAGATTGTCGACCACGTACCAGTCGAGGTCCTCCAGGGCGTTGGCGACCGTGGAGCGGCCCGCCCCCGACATTCCGGTGACGATCAGCACTTCTTGCTGCTCGGCGGTGGTCTCGACGTCGCTCGTCACGGATGCTCCTTCTTCGCGGGTCTGGCCCCCAGCCTACTGAGTGAACGCGGCGGCCACGATGTCCATTCGCGCTCCCGGCGGTGACCTCAGCGGTCCGCGAGCCGCTCGAACACCGCCGCCGCGAGCCTGGGGCCGACCCCGCGCACCTCGGCGATCTCCTCGGGCGCCGCCCGCCTCAGCTGTGCGACCGAACCGAAATGCTTCAGCAGCTCCTTCACGCGCGCGGGGCCGAGCCCCGGGATCTCCCCCAGCACGGTCGTGATATCGCGCTTCCGCCGGGCGCGCTGGTAGGCGATCGCGAACCGGTGCGCTTCGTCGCGGATGCGCTGGATGAGGAACAGCGCGTCGCTGTTGCGGGGCAGGATGACGGGGAAGTCCGAGCCGGGCAGCCAGACCTCCTCCAGGCGTTTGGCGATCCCGGCCAGCTGGACGCCGGACACACCGGACTCCTCCAGCGCCCGGCGGGCGGCGGCCACCTGCGGCTGGCCGCCGTCGACGATGAGGAGGTTCGGCGGGTACGCGAACTTCTTGCGACGCCTCTCCGCGGCCTCGGCGGCCTCCGCGTCCACGCCGGTCCCCGGGTCGTCGCCGTTCTCCGGGGGGAGCACCTCGACGGACGGCTCCTCGCGCAGGTACGCCAGCCGCCGGGAGATCACCTGGTAGATGGATTCGGTGTCGTCGGCCGACTCGGGGATGCTGAACCGGCGGTACTGATCTTTGCGCGGGAGCCCGTCCTCGAACACGACCATCGACGCCACGATGTTCGTTCCGCTCAGGTGGGAGACGTCGTAGCACTCTATGCGGAGCGGAGCGTCCTCCATCCCGAGGGCGTCCTGGATGTCGCTGAGCGCCTTCGACCGCGCGACGAAGTCGGAGCTGCGGCGGGTCTTGTAGAGGACAAGAGCGTTCTTCGCGTTCATCTCCGCGGTCTGCGCGAGGGCGGCCTTGTCGCCGCGCTGGGCCACCTTGAGCTCGACCCGCCCGCTCAGCCGGCCGCGGGTCGCCGACGGGTCGCTGACACCGCCGCCGCTGTTCTCGTGCCGGCGGGCGGTGAGCCACTGCCCCAGCTCGGCGGCATCGTCCGGGAGAACCGGCACCAGGATCTCCCGCGGCGGCGCATCCGCCCCCTCGTAGGCGTTCTGCATGACGGTCTCGATCAGCTCGCCGAGTTCGACATCCAGTTCCTTGTCGACCACCCAGCTGCGCACACCGCGGATGCGCCCGCCACGGACGATGAACTGCTGCACGGCCGCGGCGAGCTCGTCGTGGGCGATGCCGAAAGCGTCGAGGTCGACGTTGTCCTGGAGCACGACGGCGCTTTTGCCCATCGCGGCCTCCAACGCCTGGATCGCGTCGCGATGCCGCGCGGCCGCCTCGTAGTCCATCGTGCCCGCTGCCTGCTTCATCTTCTCCGTCAGGTCGCGGATGTATGCGCTGTCGTCGCCCGCCATGAAGGAGACGAAGTCCTCGGCCAGCCTCCGATGCTCCGGGGGCGTCACCCGGCCCACGCAGGGGCCGGCACACTTGCCGATGTCTCCGAGCAGGCAGGGCCGGCCGGTGAGCTCCGCTCGGCGGTACACGCCGTCCGAGCAGCTGCGGACCGGGAACGCCTTGAGCATGAGGTCCACCGTATCGCGGATGGCCCACACCTTCATGTACGGGCCGAAGTAGCGCGCGCCCTTCGTGTTCCGGTTGCGCGTCACCATGACCCGTGGGATGCGCTCGCCGAGCGTCACCGCCAGATACGGATACGATTTGTCGTCCCGGAACTGCACGTTGAACGGCGGGTTGTACTCCTTGATCCAGGTGTACTCCAGCTGCAACGCCTCGAACTCGCTGCCCACGACGGTCCACTCGACGCTCGCGGCGGTCGTGACCATGCGCCGGGTGCGCTCGTGCAGGCTGCGCAGGGGCTGGAAGTAGTTGCTCAGCCGCGCGCGCAGATTCTTCGCCTTGCCGACGTAGAGCACGCGGCGCGTCTTGTCACGGAAGCGGTACACGCCCGGCTGGGTCGGGATCTCGCCGGCCTTGGGCCGGTAGCTGACGGTGTCTGCCACGGCGGGAGTCCTAAGCGGCGCCCTGCGCGGCCGACGTCTCGCCCTGCAGGATCTCCTTGAGGAAGTGCCCGGTGTGGCTGCCCAGCGCCTCCGCGACCTGCTCGGGCGTCCCGGTCGCGACGACCGTGCCGCCGCCCGTGCCGCCCTCGGGACCCATGTCGATGATCCAATCGGCCGATTTGATGACGTCGAGGTTGTGCTCGATGGTGATCACGGTGTTGCCCTTGTCGAGCAGACCGTTCAGCACCAGCAGGAGCTTGCGGACATCCTCGAAGTGCAGCCCCGTCGTCGGCTCGTCGAGGACGTAGACGCTGCGGCCGTTCGACCGGCGCTGCAGCTCGGTCGCGAGTTTGACGCGCTGCGCCTCGCCGCCGGAGAGCGTGGTCGCGCTCTGGCCGAGTCGCACATAGCCGAGCCCGACCTCCACCAGCGTCTTGAGATAGCGGTGGATGGCCGAGATCGGCTCGAAGAACTCGGCCGCCTCACTGATGGGCATGTCGAGCACCTCGGCGATGCTCTTGCCCTTGTAGTGGACCGAGAGGGTGTCGCGGTTGTAGCGCGCTCCCCCGCACACCTCGCACGCCACGTAGACATCGGGCAGGAAGTTCATCTCGATCTTGATCGTGCCGTCGCCCGAGCAGGCCTCGCAGCGGCCGCCCTTGACGTTGAAGCTGAACCGGCCGGCCAGGTACCCACGCGTCTTCGCCTCCGGCGTCTCCGCGAAGAGGTTCCGGATGCGATCGAACACCCCGGTGTAGGTCGCCGGGTTCGAGCGCGGGGTGCGGCCGATCGGAGCCTGGTCGACGTGGACGACTTTGTCGAGGTTGTCGAGCCCGGTGACCGTGCGGTGCTTCCCCGGCAGCTTGCGTGCGCCGTTGAGCTTGTTCGCCAGCACGCGGTACAGGATGTCGTTCACGAGCGACGATTTGCCCGAGCCGGAGACGCCGGTCACCGCGACGAACACCCCGAGGGGGAAGTCGACGGTCACCTTCTGGAGGTTGTTGGCCGTGGCGTCCACGACCTTCAGCATCCGCTTCTTGTCGATCGTGCGGCGCTTCGGCGGGACGGGGATCTCGCGACGCCCGGAGAGGTAGTCCCCGGTCAGCGAAGCGGTGTTCTCCACGAGATCGGCATAGGAGCCCGAGTGGACGACGTGCCCGCCGTTCACGCCCGCGCCGGGGCCGATGTCCACGATCCAGTCCGCAGTGCGGATCGTGTCCTCGTCGTGCTCGACCACGATGAGCGTGTTGCCGAGGTCGCGCAGGGCGACGAGCGTGTCGATGAGCCGGCGGTTGTCGCGCTGGTGCAGCCCGATGCTCGGCTCGTCGAGCACGTAGAGCACGCCCGTCAGTCCGGAGCCGATCTGCGTCGCCAAGCGGATGCGCTGCGCCTCGCCGCCGGAGAGCGTCGCCGCCGCCCGTGCGAGGTCGAGGTAGCTGAGACCGACCTGGATGAGGAAGTCGAGCCGGATCTTGATCTCTCGCAGCACCTGGGCGCCGATCTTCTGTTCCCGCTCGGTCAGGTGCAGCTTCTCCATGAAGCCGCGCGCGTCGCCGAGGCTCAGCTCGGCCGCGTCGGCGATGGAGCTGCCGTGGATGAGCACGGCGAGCACTTCCGGCTTCAGGCGCTTCCCCTTGCAGACGGGGCACGGCACCTCGCGCAGATACTCGGCCCACCGGGCGCGCTGCGTGTCCGTCTCGGCCTGCAGGTACTGGCGCTCGATATAGGGCACCACGCCCTCGAAGCCCGAGGTGTAGGACATCTCGCGACCGTAGCGGTTCTTCCACCGCACCTTGACGTCGAAGTTGTCGCCGTGCAGCACGGCGTCCCGCACGCTCTGCGGCAGTCTTCTCCACGGCGTCGTGAGCGAGAACCCGAGGTCACGCGCCAGGCCGTCGAGCAGCTTCTCGTAGTAGCTGAAGAGGCCCTTGCCCTGCGTCGTCCAGGGGACGATGACACCCTCGGCGATGCTCAGGTTCTCGTCGCCGAGGAGCAGCTCGTCGTCCACCGACATCCGGGTGCCGAGGCCCGAGCACTCCGGGCACGCGCCGAACGGCGCGTTGAACGAGAAGGTCCGCGGCTCGATCTCGGTCAGCTGGAGGGGGTGGCCGTTCGGGCAGGAGAGCTTTTCGGAGAAGCTCTGCCACGCCTCCGGGCCCTCGCGGTCGACGAAGTTGACCTGCACCAGCCCATCCGTCAGCCGCAGCGCGGTCTCCAGCGAGTCGGTGAGCCGTCCCAGGATGTCAGGGCCTGCCACCAGACGGTCCACCACGACCGAGATGTCGTGTTTGTACTGCTTTTTGAGAGTGGGCGGGTCGCTCAGCTGCACAGGCTCGCCGTCCACCAGCGCTCGCGAGTAGCCGCTGGCCGCCAGCTCCTTGAAGAGATCGACGAACTCGCCCTTCTTCTGGGAGACGACCGGGCTGACCACCATATAGCGGGTGCCGGGCTCCACCTCCATCAGCTGATCGGCGATCTGCTGAACGGTCTGCCGCTGGATCCTCTCGCCGCAGACCGGGCAGTGCGGCACGCCGATACGCGCCCAGAGCAGCCGCATGTAGTCGTAGATCTCGGTGATCGTCCCGACCGTCGAGCGCGGGTTGCGGTTCGTGGATTTCTGGTCGATCGACACCGCCGGGCTGAGCCCCTCGATGAAATCCACATCCGGACGGTCCACCTGGCCGAGGAACTGCCGGGCGTACGCGGACAGCGACTCGACGTACCGCCGCTGACCCTCCGCGAAGATCGTGTCGAACGCCAGCGAGGACTTCCCCGACCCGGAGAGGCCCGTGAACACGACCATCGAATCGCGCGGGATCTCCAGGTCCACATTGTTCAGGTTGTGTACCCGCGCGCCGCGCACACTGAGATGCGAACCCGTGACCTTGCCGATGTTGCCGGTACCCTGAGTGCTCACTCGTTCCATTCTCCGCTTATTCCCCTGGGACTGCGACCGTTGTTCGCCCAGCGCGCACCCACGTGCAGCTGCTCGAGCCCGGCAGACCGTTCGAAGTTTTGTTCGATCCTATCGGGTTCGGCGCACGCTGTGATGACAGGGCGAGCGTACGGGCAACCTCCGACATTCTCTCCCCGGCCGGCCAGAGACGATCACCGACGCCTCCGATCGGCGCTCTGCGCCGCCATCGGACTCCTCTGCCCGAGAACCGGACGGGCGTATCGGTCACAACAGGCGACGGCGACCGTGTCTCTCTCTGAGCCCGGAGCACGAGGCACTGGGAATGTGCAGCGCTTATGTCACCAGCGCGATCCACGCCTCCGTGTTCGAACCCGCCGAGGTCCCGCTCTCACCGAGGGGAGCCGGAACGCGTACCCGGGCATCCTCGGCATCGTCCAACGCGTGGGAGACGAGTTGAAAGCCGAGAGGGTCTCGGCGGAGACCTTCGATGCGATGGTCACCGCCCACGCCCGCGTGATCCGAGAATACTGCGCGAGGATATACGGATCGACACACGAACGAGGAGACCACGAATGACTCAGCGGACCCCGAAACACACCCTCCAGGCCGGGATCGTCATCACGTCCGTCGGCGCGGTCATCCTCATCCTCAGTGGCGACATCATCTCGAACATGGTCATCTTCAACGAGCCCTCCGGACAGGCCCTGTTCGGCGTCATCAGCATTCTGACCAGCGCCATCCGATTCATCGCGATCCCCCTCGGCTGCGCCCTCATCGCAGCCGGCCTCATCATGCGATATGCGCCACCTCCACGACCGCCCCTTCGCGCACCTCGACACCGAAACCGAGCGATAGCCGCGCGATACGGGGTTCGGACCGCTGCTGAAAGCGTGCGGCCCAGCCTGATCGAGCCTCGGCGAAGGAGATTCGCCGCTCCGCGGCCGGGATGGGCCGGGATCGACCGAGGATGTCGCGACCCTGCATCCTCGACGATGGCACAGTGCCGGCAACCGTCGACCCCCTCGGCGTCAGTCGGCCGTCGCGCGCCACGCGGTGACCGTGGCGGAGTCAGCCCAGGTGGCCGGCCTTCTCCATCTGCCGCAGGTCGCGCTTGAGGTCCGACAGTTCATCGCGCAGTCGCGCCGCCAGCTCGAACTTCAGCTCGCCCGCGGCGGCGAGCATCTGAGCGTTGAGGTCGGCGATCAGCGACTCGAGTTCGGCCGCACCCTGCGCCGCGATCCCGCCAGACCGGAGAGAGGGGGTGGGGCTCTTCCGCTTCTGGTCCCGTCCGGCGAGGATCGAGGCGGTGTCGGCCTCCTCGCGGGCGAGGATGTCGGTGATGTCGGCGATGCGTTTGCGGAGCGGTTGGGGGTCGATGCCGTTGACGCGGTTGTACTCCACCTGCAGGTCGCGACGGCGGCTGGTCTCTTCGATGGCCTTCTTCATCGAGTCGGTGAGAACGTCGGCATACATGTGGACCTCACCGGAGACGTTCCGGGCGGCGCGGCCGATGGTCTGGATGAGCGACGTCGACGAGCGGAGGAAGCCCTCTTTGTCCGCGTCCAGGATCGCGACGAGCGACACCTCCGGCAGGTCGAGTCCCTCGCGCAGGAGGTTGATGCCGACGAGGACGTCGAACACACCCGAGCGCAGTTCGGTGAGGAGCTCGACCCGGCGGAGCGTGTCGACGTCCGCGTGCAAGTAGCGGACCTTGACCCCGGCCTCGGCGAGGAAGTCGGTGAGCTCCTCGGTCATCTTCTTCGTCAGCGTGGTGACGAGCACGCGCTCGTCGCGCTCCGCCCGCGCCCGGATCGCTTCGAGCAGATCGTCGATCTGTCCCTTGGTCGGCTTGACGACGATCTGCGGGTCGACCAGCCCGGTCGGACGGATGATCTGCTCCACGACGCCGTCGGCGATGCCCAGCTCGTACTGGCCGGGGGTGGCCGAGAGGTAGACGGTCTGCCCGACGCGCTCCTTGAACTCGTTCCAGCGCAGCGGCCGGTTGTCCATCGCGCTCGGAAGCCGGAAGCCGTGCTCCACGAGTGTGCGCTTGCGGGAAGCGTCGCCCTCGTACATCGCGCCGATCTGCGGAACGGTGACGTGCGACTCATCGATCACGACGAGGAAGTCGTCGGGGAAGTAGTCCAGGAGGCAGTGCGGGGCCTCCCCCGGCGCACGGCCGTCGATGTGGCGCGAGTAGTTCTCGATGCCCGAGCAGAAACCGATCTGCTCCATCATCTCGAGGTCGAACTGGGTGCGCATCCGGAGGCGCTGCGCCTCCAGCAGCTTGCCCTCGCGCTCCAGCTCCACCAGACGGTCGTGCAGTTCGGTCTGAATGGTGCCGATCGCTCGCTGCATGGTCGCGGGACTCGCGGCGTAGTGGGTCGCCGGGAACACGGACACGGCATCCATCCGGGCCAGGACCTCGCCGGTGAGCGGGTGCAGCGAGTAGAGCGCCTCGATCTCGTCTCCGAACAGCTCGATGCGCACAGCGTGCTCCTCGTAGACCGGGATGATCTCGATCGTGTCGCCGCGCACACGGAACTTCCCCCGCGAGAAATCGACGTCGTTGCGCTCGTACTGCATAGCGACGAACCGGCGGATGAGCTGATCGCGGCCGACGTTCTGACCCACCTGCAGAGCGACCATCGCCTCGAGGTATTCCTCCGCCGCGCCGAGGCCGTAGATGCAGGAGACGGTGGAGACCACCACGACATCCCGGCGGCTCAGCAGCGAGTTGGTGGTGGAGTGCCGCAGCCGCTCCACCTCCGCGTTGATCGAGGAGTCCTTCTCGATGAAGGTGTCCGTCTGCGGGACATACGCCTCGGGCTGGTAGTAGTCGTAGTACGACACGAAATACTCGACGGCGTTGTTCGGCAGCAGCTCGCGGAACTCGTTCGCGAGCTGAGCGGCGAGCGTCTTGTTGTGGGCGAGCACGAGGGTCGGCCGCTGCACCGCCTCCACGAGCCACGCCGTCGTCGCCGATTTGCCGGTGCCGGTGGCCCCCAGCAGCACCACGTCCGTCTCCCCCGCGGTGATACGGCCCGCGAGCTCTGCGATCGCCTGTGGCTGATCGCCGCTCGGCTGATACTCGCTGACGACCTCGAACGGACGGACGACACGGGTGGGTTCCATGATCCCAGTCTAGGAAGGACCGCCGACATCGCGGCCACCGTGCGCTCAGAGCGGAACGGGCGCCGTGCGCGACCGCCTCAGCCGCGCAGGCGCCCCCACAGGGCGTCGACCTGCCGTCGGGTCTCCTCCAGCGTCCCACCCGTGTGGATCACATGGTCAGCCGCGGACAGACGCTCCGCATCGGAGGCCTGCGAGCCGATCCGGCGTTCGGCCTCGGCGGCGTCCATCCCCCGCAGCTCGACCAGGCGGCGCGCGCGCGTGGCGGCATCGGCGTGGGCCACCACGACGAGATCGAACGGGTACCGGTTGGCCGACTCGACCAGCAGCGGCACGTCGTACACCACGATGGCGTCGGGATCGGCCGCGGCGGCGGCCTCGAAGCGCGCCGTGGATTCGCGCAGCACGGCGGGGTGCGTGATGCCGTTGAGAATCTGCAACGCCGCCGGGTCGCCGAACACGATCGAGCCCAGCGCGGGCCGGTCGAGGCCGCCATCGGGGGCGATCACCCCGTCCCCGAACGCACGGCGGATCTCGGCGAGAGCAGGGGTTCCGGGCTCCACGATCTCGCGGGCGATGCGGTCGGCGTCCACCACGACAGCGCCGAGTTCGGCGAGACGGGAGGCGATGGTCGATTTTCCAGAGGCGATCCCGCCCGTGAGTCCGATCAGCTGCACCCCGCCAGCCTACGCGGCGAGGCAGAGGACACACCGCCCGCCCGCCCACGGCGAGAGACGTACTCAGTTGCTGGAGCTGAGCTTCTCGCGCAGAGCCGCGAGGGACTCGTCGTCGGCGAGGGTGCCACCGGCACCGGTCTCGCTCGAGTAGGAGGCGCTGCCGGCGTCGGCTGAGGCCTCTTCGAGCCCCTTCGCCACCTGGCGCTTGTGCGCCTCCCAGCGAGCCTGGGCCGCGGCGTACTGCTGCTCCCACTCCTCGCGCTGGGTGTCGAACCCGTCTTTCCACTCGTTGGTCTCCGCGTCAAAGCCATCGGGGTACTTGTAGTTCCCCTGCTCGTCGTACTCGGTGACCATGCCGTAGAGGGCCGGGTCGAACTCGGCGCCTTCGGGGTCGACGCCCTCGTTCGCCTGCTTGAGGCTGAGCGAGATGCGGCGGCGCTCCAGGTCGATGTCGATGACCTTGACGAAGACCTCTTCGCCGACCGACACGACCTGCTCGGCGAGTTCGACGTGCTTGCCGGAGAGCTCCGAGATGTGGACCAGACCTTCGATGCCGTCCGCGACGCGGACGAAGGCGCCGAACGGAACCAGCTTGGTGACCTTGCCCGGTGCGACCTGACCGATCGCGTGGGTGCGGGCGAAGACCTGCCACGGGTCTTCTTGAGTCGCTTTCAGGGACAGCGAGACGCGCTCGCGGTCCAGGTCGACCTCGAGGATCTCGACGGTGACCTCCTGGCCGACCTCGACGACCTCGGAGGCGTGCTCGATGTGCTTCCAGGACAGCTCGGAGACGTGTACGAGCCCGTCCACGCCGCCCAGGTCGACGAACGCGCCGAAGTTGACGATCGAGGAGACGACGCCCTTGCGGACCTGACCCTTGTGCAGGTTGTTGAGGAACGTGGTGCGCGACTCGGACTGGGTCTGCTCGAGCAGAACCCGACGCGACAGGACCACGTTGTTGCGGTTCTTGTCGAGTTCGAGGATCTTGGCCTCGATCTCCTGGCCCAGGTACGGAGTCAGATCGCGGACGCGGCGCAGCTCTATGAGCGACGCCGGCAGGAAGCCGCGCAGGCCGATGTCGACGATGAGCCCGCCCTTGACGACCTCGATCACGGTGCCGGTGACAACGCCGTCGGCCTCCTTGATCTTCTCCACATCGCCCCACGCGCGCTCGTACTGCGCGCGCTTCTTGGACAGGATGAGGCGGCCTTCTTTGTCCTCTTTCTGGAGAACGAGCGCCTCGACGGTGTCGCCAACGTCGACGACCTCGGTGGGGTCGATGTCATGCTTGATGGAAAGCTCACGCGAGGGGATGACGCCCTCGGTCTTGTAACCGACGTCGAGGAGCACCTCGTCCCGGTCGATCTTGACGACGGTGCCCTCGATGAGGTCGCCGTCGTTGAAGAACTTCAGTGTCTTTTCGACCGCGGCAAGAAAGTCCTCGGCGGACCCGATGTCGTTGACGGCGACCTGCTTCGGCGCCTTGTCGGTCGTTGCGGTTGTCATGTAGTGAATGCTCCATAATGGACAGAATTCGGGCCGGACGCGAACACACTGTGTGGTCTTCCGCGAACGGCGGCGGATAGAAAGGTCACATGAGTGACAATCCAGTCTACCCAGGCGGCGCAGGATGCGGCAAGCTGGGCACCCGCGAGGTCACGGAGCGCCGGTTCCCGCTCGGGGAGCACGTCGCGCAGGCGTGCCCCGCCGAAGCGCTGGCGCCCGCCCCGAGCGCGGAACAGCGAGGTCGCCCCGGAAGCGTCAATCCAGGAGTGCCGAGGTCAGCGTGTCCAGGCCGACGCCGCCGATGTCCAGTGCCTTCTTGTGGAACGCCTTGATGTCGAACGCGGCGCCGTCGCGGCGGGCACACTCGTCGCGCAGCTGCTCCCAGATGCGCTGACCGATCTTGTACGACGGCGCCTGACCCGGCCAGCCGAGGTAGCGGTTCACCTCGAAGCGCACAAACCCCGCGTTCATGTTCACATTCCGGCCGAGGAACGCGAACGCGTCCTCGCCGGTCCAGGCACGGGAGCCGTCCGGGAGCTGCTTCTCGAGGTGGACGCCGATGTCGAGCACGACGCGGGCGGCGCGCATCCGCTGGCCGTCGAGCATCCCGAGCCGGTCGGCCGGGTCGTCGAGGTAGCCGAGCTGCTCCATGAGGCGTTCCGCGTACAGCGCCCACCCCTCGGCGTGACCGGAGGTTCCCGCGATGCGGCGCCAGGAGTTCAGCTGCGCCTTGTTCCAGGTCGCCTGGGCGATCTGGAGGTGGTGGCCAGGAACGCCCTCGTGGTAGACGGTCGTCAGCTCGCGCCAGGTGTCGAACTCGGTGACGCCCTCGGGGACGCTCCACCACATCCGCCCAGCGCGCGCGAAATCGTCGCTCGGGCCGGTGTAGTAGATCCCGCCCTCCTGCGTGGGGGCGATCATGCACTCGAGACGGCGGATCTCCGCCGGGATGTCGAAGTGGGACGAGCCGAGCTCCTCGATCGCGCGGTCGCTGGTCTCCTGCATCCACGTCCGGAGCGCGTCCGTGCCGTGCAGCTTGCGGCTCGCATCGCCGTCGAGGAAGGCGATCGCCTCGAGCACGGACGCGCCAGGCTTGATCTCGTTCGCAATGGACTCTTGCTCGGCCACCATGCGCGCGAGCTCCTCGATGCCCCACTCGTAGGTCTCGTCGAGGTCGACCGTCGCTCCCAGGAAGTCGCGGGATGCGAGCGCGTAGAGTTCGCGGCCCACGGCGTCCTTCTCCGGGGCGTGCGGGGCGAGCTCATCGCGGAGGAAGGAGCACAGAGCGGCGTAAGCGGCGGCGGACTCCTCCGCACCGGCGGCCAGCTCGGCCTTCAGCGATGCGGGGAGCTCCGCGTCGCCGGCCTTCGCCGCGCCGGTGAACGCGAAGAAGAATCCGCTGGTCGCGACCTGTTTGTTGGCCTGGGTCAGAACCTCGCGCACCTGGCGGATGGCCGGGACATTGCCCGCGGCGATCCCGCTGCGGAGGGTCTGGATGTAGCCGTCCATCGCCGCCGGCAGATTGTGCAAGCGCTTGGCGACGCTGGCCCAGTCCTCCTCGGTTTCCGTCGGCACGAGATCGAAGATGTCGCGCAGCTCCTGAGCCGGCGACGCGATGACGTTGAGGTCGCGCTGAGCGAAGCCCGCCTCGTTCTTCTCGATCCGCAGTTGCAGGTCGCGGGTCAGATCGAGCTTGGTGATCCGGTCGACCTCGTCGACGGGCTCCGCGGCCTGGATGCGGGCGAGAGTCTCCTTGACCTTCGCGGTGGCCCGCTCCGCTCCGGCGGGTGAGTAGTCGCCGTATTCGCCCTCGCGGCCAGACTGGCCGAGCCAGACGTGATACTCGGGGAACAGCTCCAATTGGGTGTCGACCCACTCCTCCGCGATCGCGTCGACCGGCGTGGGCTCGCGCTTGTCTGCGTTGGTCATGCTCCGAGCCTAAACGACCGCCGGGCGAGTGCGAGCGGCTCAGTGGGCGGCGGAGTCCCAGGTCGAGCCGCGCCCGATCTGGACGTCGAGGGGCACATGGAGATCGGCGGCGCCGGCCATCCGGGCGCGGACGATCGCTTCCAGAGCATCCCCTTCGCCCGGCGCGACTTCGAAGATCAGCTCGTCGTGGACTTGGAGGAGCATCCGCGAGCCGAGCCGCTGGTCACTCATGTCGCCGGCGATCCCGAGCATGGCGAGCTTCATGATGTCGGCCGCCGAACCTTGGATAGGCGCGTTGAGGGCCTGACGCTCGGCGTTCTCACGCAAAACGCGGTTGGTCGAGGTGAGATCGGCGAACGGACGGCGGCGGCCGAAGATCGTCTCGGTGAAGCCGTCGACGCGCGCCTGCTCGACCACGTTGCGGAGGTAGTCGCGCACGGCTCCGAACCGCTCGAAGTAGCCGGTCATCAGCTCTCGCGCCTCGGACGTTTCGATGCGAAGCTGCTTGGAGAGCCCGAAAGCGCTGAGCCCGTAGGCGAGGCCGTAGGACATCGCTTTGACCTTGGTCCGCATGAGCGGGGTGACCTCCTCGGGCGGAACCCCGAAAACGCGGGAACCGACGAAGCGGTGCAGGTCTTCACCGGCGTTGAACGCTTCGATGAGGCCAGGGTCCTCCGAGAGGTGCGCCATGATGCGCATCTCGATCTGCGAGTAGTCCGCCGTCAGCAGTGTCTCGTACTCGCCGCCCGAGACGAACGACGAGCGGATCTCGCGGCCTTCCTCGGTGCGGATCGGGATGTTCTGCAGATTCGGGTCGTTGGAGGAGATCCGACCGGTCGAGGTGCCGGTCTGATCGTACGTGGTGTGGATGCGGCCGTCGCCGGTGACCGAGCGCTCCAGCGTCTCCACGATCTGCTTCAGCTTGGTGGCGTCGCGATGCTGGAGAAGCAGGCCGAGGAAGGGGTGCGGGCTTTTCTCCTGCAGATCGGTGAGGGAGGCCGCGTCCGTCGAATAGCCGGTCTTCATCGAGCGGGTCTTCGGCATCCCGAGCTCCTCGAACAGCACCTGCTGGAGCTGTTTGGGCGAGCCGAGGTTGATCTCGTGCCCGATCTCGGCGTACGCTCGGGCCGCGAGATCGCTGGCTTTGCCCGTCAGCCGATCGCGCAGGCGGGTGAGCGCCGCCGCGTCGATCGCGACGCCGTCCAGCTCCATCTCGGCGAGCACGGCGACCAGGGGCAGCTCGATCTCGTCGAGAACCGCGCGAGTGCGCTCGTCCAGGGTAGTGGCCTGGCCGTCTGCGACGCGCCGGACGAACCAGGCTTCGGTCGCAGGGCTCACCGCGTCGGCGAGCGGGACGAGCTGGTTCGGGTCGGACACCGGCAGCGTCTCGCCAAGCACCTCCCACACTTGCTCGGCGAGTGACTGCGGCGCCGATCCCGGTTTCACGAGCCAGGAGGCGATGCGAGTGTCGAAGGCGAGGCCGTCCACGGCGAAACCGGCGCGGAGGAGGGTCTTGAGCTGGGGTTTGGCGTGGAAGAAGCACTTCCGGGCCGGGCTCGCGAGCCACTCCGTGAGCGCTGCGGCGTCGTGGCTCGCGTCATCCCAGGGCACGTAGACAGTGGCGGTGGCGGTGGCGAGCCCGAAGCCGACCAGCGAAGGACCGTGCTTCCCCGCCGGGCCGACCTCCAGCTGGACGGCGACGGACCCGCCCTCCGCGGAAGCCGCCGACAGCCAGTGCGCGAGCTCCTCGCCCACGAACACACGAACAGGCGGGGCCGTCGTCGCCGCACCCGCGTCGCCGGTGCCGGAGAGGGCGGCCGCTCCCTCGAGCATCCCGTCCTCGGCGGCGGTCTTCAGCAAACGGTCGAGCAGCGTTTTGAACTGCAGGCGCGCGAAGATGTCGCGCACGGCGTTCTCGTCCAGGGGCCGCCGAGCGAGGGCCGACGGGCCGACGGGCAGCTCCACATCGTCCAGGAGCTTGTTGAGGCGGCGGTTGCGGAGGGCGTTCTCCTGCTGGTCGCGGAGGTTCTGGCCGACCACGCCTGCGATCTCGCCGGCGTGCGCGACGATGTTCTCGACCGTGCCGTACCGCTGCACCCATTTGACAGCGGTCTTCTCGCCGACCTTGTCGATCCCGATCAGGTTGTCGCTGGTCTCACCGACCAGCGCCGCGATCTCGGGGTACTGGTGCGGCTCGACGCCGTAGCGCTCGCGCACGGCGACCGGATCGTAGACCTTCAGCTCGGAGACGCCGCGGACATTCGGGTAGAGCAGCGTGACCTCGTCGGTGACGAGCTGGATGGTGTCCCGGTCGCCCGAGACCAGGAGCACGCGATAGCCCTCCTCGACGCCGCGGCGCGCCAGGGTGGCCAGGATGTCGTCGGCCTCGTAGTCCTCTTTGGCGATGGTCTGGATGTTCATCGCGTGCAGAGCCTCTTCGAGGAGCGGAACCTGGCCGGCGAACTCGGGCGGGGTCTCGCCACGGGTGCCCTTGTACTCGGGGTATTCGCGCGTGCGGAACGAGGCGCGGGAGACGTCGAACGCCACCGCGAGGTGGGTCGGCTTCTGCTGCTGCAGCAGATTGATCAGCATCGCGATGAAGCCGTGGATGGCATTCGTGTGCTGCCCCTCCCGATTGACGAAGCTGTCCACCGGCAGGGCGTAGAAGGCCCGGAACGCCAGTGAATGGCCGTCGATCACGAGAAGGGTAGGCTTTTCGGAGTCTGACACCGGACCAGCCTACAAGCCGCCGGTGACACTCCAGGCGCCAACCGACGATGGCGAGAAAGGCCGATACATGACCGAGGATGCGCTCGCGTACGTTCAGCGGAGGGGGCTCGGCGCGCTGGCCGAGAAGATGGCCATCGAGATGCTCGAGTTCACCATCGAGCGGGCGGTGGCGCGGATGCCGGTCGCCGGCAACACGCAGCCCGCCGATCTGCTGCACGGCGGCGCGTATATGGTCCTCGGCGAGTCGCTCGGCTCCATGTCGGCGAATCTCCACGCCGGGGAGGGCCGGCTGGCCGTCGGCATCGAGATCAACGCCTCGCACACGCGCTCCGCGACCTCCGGCTACGTCACGGGCGTCTGCACGCCCATCCATCTCGGCCGCACGCTCACGACGCACGAGATCGCCGTCACCGACGACCAGGGCCGCCACTGCTCCACAATCCGCATCACGAACCTGATCAAAGAGCGCTGAATCGCCCTCGATTCTCCGTTGTCCCGGGCCGCGAGCGACGTGTCGCCGGAACAACGGAGGAATCGTTGGCTATTTCTTGGGGCCGAGCTGCTCGATGATGGCCTGGGCGACGTCGTGCATGGTAAGACGGCGGTCCATAGAGGCTTTCTGTATCCAGCGGAAGGCGTCAGGCTCGGAGAGGGCCATCTTCTCGTTGAGGAGGCCTTTGGCGCGGTCCACGAGCTTGCGGGTCTCGAATCGCTGCACCATATCAGTGACCTCCGCTTCGAGGGCGAGGATCTGCTGATGGCGCGCGAGGGCGATCTCGATGGCGGGCAGAAGGTCGTTCGGGGTGAACGGTTTGACGACATAGGCGAGCGCGCCGGCTTCGCTGGCACGCTCGACGAGTTCCTTCTGGCTGAACGCTGTCAGCAGCACGACGGGAGCGATGTGGTCCTTGGACAGACGCTCGGCGGCGGAGATCCCATCCAGCTGAGGCATCTTGACATCCATGATCACCAGATCAGGGCGGAGCCCGGTCGCCAGCGCGACAGCGGTCTCGCCGTCACCGGCTTCCCCGACGACCTCGAAACCGTTGTCGCTCAGGATCTCCACGATGTCGAGGCGGATGAGCGACTCATCTTCCGCGACGACAACGCGGCGGGGTGCGGTGGGGGTGGTTTCCTGGTCAGTCACGCAGAGAAGCCTACGGTATTGTTTCTGTGTTGTTGTGCGCCGCTGTGGCGGAACGGCAGACGCGGAGCACTCAAAATGCTTTGTCCTTCACGGGCGTGTGGGTTCGAATCCCACCAGCGGCACAACCGGGAGGCCTACCCGTTCCACCGGGTGGGCCTCGACGCGGAGAGCGGGCGCAGAACGCGGAGTCTCGAAGGATGAAGAGCGACAGGTCAGAGCCGGTCGCGTCCGAGGATCAGAGCCGCGCGCCGACGACGATGGCGGCGAAGCGTCGCGCTCGCTCGGCGAGTCCAGCGATCCGCTCGTCCGTTGCGCGCTCGATATCGAAGCCGACGAACTGCGGCGGCGGAGTGCGGCGGACGTTCTCGCAGCACTCGAACGCTCCGCAGACGAAAGCGCCGACCGTGTCGCCGCTGCGGCCGGCCCGGCCGACCCGGCGAGCAGACCAGAAAAAGACATCGCGGACATAGTGGACGTCCTGGCACCAGCCGCACATCGCCGGGCTATGGGAGCGCAGGGACGCCTCCGAGGCGCGCAGCAGAAGGCCCACCGGCCGCCCGGCGACCGGGATGACGACGTAGCCGCGCTGGGGCAGCTTGGGGTCGCGCCAGCCGAGGTACTCGCGGCGCTCCCAATGGATCTCGTGTACACCGGGCGGCAGCGGGAGATCGGCGGCTTCGGAAGCGGAGCAGTTGACGAACGAATCCAGGCTCTGCATGGGCACACCTCCACCGAATAGATTGCGCTCGCGCCCCATGCTCGCACATGTTCCCGGCCTCGACGCGCGGGCGGAGGCGGGACGGCGGGGACCGGCTCATGGGGTGGGTTCTAACAGTGGTCGCAACACTTGAAGAGGGTGTTCGGGGTCTTCCAGCCGAGGATTTTGCGGGGTCGGTTGTTGAGTTCGGCGGCGACGAGGGCGAGCTCTTTCGGGGTGTGTGTTCTGAGGTCGGTGCGTTTGGGGAAGTAGTCCCGCAAGAGCCGATTCGTGTTCTCGTTGCTGCCGCGCTGCCAGGGCGAGTGCGGGTCGCAGGAGTAGATTCTCGTTCCTGTTGCGCGGCTGATCTCTTCATGTCTCGCCATTTCCCAGCCCTGGTCCCAGGTGATTGAGCGGCGTAGTTCGGGCGGGAGCGCCGCGAGAGCAGGGACGAGCTGATCGCGGAGGCTCTCGGATCTGTTGACAGCGTCAACAGGCAACAGGAGAGTGAACCGGGTCGTTCGCTCGACGAGTGTGGCAATCGCCGAACGGTTGCCGAGCCCCATGATGAGGTCGCCTTCCCAGGCTCCGGGGACGCTGCGGTCCGTGGGCGCGAACGGACGGTCATGGATCGTGAGCGCAGCGTTGAATCGGATCCTGCGCCGGGCGATCACGCGGGGTGCTTTGCGTCTGTCGCGTTACCCGCTCGTCCTCCGATAAGAACCGGGCCGAGACTGTCGTCACCACCGGAACCTCATCGATCGGCGGATAGTAACGCACTTTGCCCGTGACCAGGTCGCGATGTTTCCACCCGTTCCGCCAGTTGTTGCCCAGCTTGCGGCGAATCCCGAGCATCCGGCAGATCTCGGAGGTGTTCATTCCCTGCCGCCACAACTCGATATATCATGCACGCTCGGCCGACATCGGTGCCGGCCCGGTCATCTTCTGCGACGTCCTTACAAGTGTCATAACAACTCCCGAAACTAGCCGGTGTTGCGACCACTGTTAGAACCCGCCCGGCCTCTTTGCGCGGCACCGGAACACATGTGGAAATACAAATTGGATGTCCGAGCTTTATCCTGACATACTTGCACCGCTGCACACCCGAATCTGCAGCACTTCGTATCCATAAAACGATCTCAGGAAAAGGGTGTGTCGTGTCTGTCCAGTACAACCGTGTCCAGAACAACCGCTTCGCTCTCTTCGCCGCTGCGCTCTCCGGATTCGTCCTCGCGGCCCTCCTCATCGGTAGCGCTCCCGCCACTGCCACCGCCCCAGCCGCACAGACGGCACCGCCGGCTCCGCCATCACAGCCATGTGGGCCTGGGGCAACCCCATCGACAAGGCGGTCGATGAGCGTGGGATGGGTCAGCCCGCGTTCCAGCCGAGCGCTCTGTCGGCCTTCGCCTCCGCCCACCAGCTGAAAACGGTATACTTCTCCGTGCCGTGGGCAGCCGACCAGGGCCCGTTCAGCGCCTGGCTCCGCTCCGCGGTGAAGGCGTTGCACGGCGCGGGCGTCACCACGGTGGCCGCCCTCGGCGGCGACGCATCGTGGGCCAGCCAACCGGAGCTCGCCGCCGCCTGGACACAATCGGCCCTCACCGCCGCCCCCTTCGACGCCGTGCAATTCGATGTCGAACCGTGGGTGAACGCCACCGACAACCAGCTGCCGGGCATCGCCGGCAACCTCAACAACATGTACGACGCGGCCGCTCAAGCGGCCGAAAAGGTCCCGATCGGCGCCGACCTGCCCTGGTGGCTCGCGGCGAAACCCGCACCCAGCGGTGGGACGCTGTTCGGCGACCTGCTCTCCCACCTCCGCTCTGTCGCGATCGTCGCATTCATCGACCACGCTGAGGGAGAGGACGGCATCGTCACCCTCGCCCGCCCCGCCGCTGCTGCGGCCAGCGCGGCCCACATCCCGTTCACGATCGGGGTGGAGACGGACACTCCCGAAGTGGCCGGCAGTGCGAATGCGACCTTCGGCGATGACTCCGCAGCGGCCCTGGAAGGACAGGCGACGATCGTGCGCTCCCGGTTCTCCGAGCTGAGCGGCTACAGCGGGGTCGCTGTGGAGCACCTGCTCTCCTGGAAAAATCTGCTGAACCGATAGCGCAGGCCGTCCCGCCCACCGGGTCCTTCAGCCACGCCGACGGGTCGGGCCCCGGCCCGTCGGCGCGGGGACTTCGCGGGAGGGGTGCCCCGCCGGCAGTCCGGTGGGGCACCCGCGGGAGGTAGCGTAGCGGTGTGCTGTTCGAGAGTTACATCGCCCTCGGCGACTCCTTCACCGAGGGGGTCGGCGACGAGCTGCCCGGCGGCCGCGTACGCGGCTGGGCGGACTTCGTCGCCCTCGGCCTGACCCAGGCTTCGCCCGAGCCCGTCCGCTACGCGAATCTCGCGGTGCGCGGCCGGAAGATCGGCCCGATCGCCGCCGAGCAGGTGGAACCTGCGCTCGCGCAGCGTCTCGGACTCGTGAGCCTCAATGGCGGCGGGGACGACATCATGCGTCCCAGCGTGTCGATCGCATCGGTGGCCGCGACGCTGCTGGAGATCGCCGAGCGGGTGACCGCATCCGGCAGCCATATGCTGCTCCTCAGCGGCGCGAACCCCAGCCGTCATCTTCCGCTCGGCCGTCTCATGCGCAAGCGGGGAGATCAGCTCGCGGACGCCGTGCGCGCCCAGCTCCCACGGGAGGGCGTCACCTTCGTGGACAACTGGGCAGACGAGACCCTCGAAGACCTCCGCTACTGGTCGGAGGACCGCCTGCACCTGAACGCGCTGGGGCACGCCCGGGTCGCGTGTGCCGTTCTGACCGCGTTCGGCGTCCCGGTTCCCGCGGAGTGGGGCGTCGCCGAGGTGGCCGCGGACCGGGTGGGCGAACACGCCCGCCGCACCGCCGACTACTACCGCCGCTATGTTCTGCCCTGGATCGGCCGGCGCCTCACCGGGCGCTCCTCGGGCGACGGCCGCGCCGCGAAGATCGCGACGCTCCTCCCCGTGGACCCGACCGGCGCGCGGCCGCTCTGAGGGCGGGTATCGCCAGCGAAAGCGAGAAGCGCTAGGTTCGGCCCATGACTGACAAAACGGACGTGATTGTCGAGTCGGTGGGCGGGGATTCCTGGGGCACGCTGAAAAGCGTGTTCGGCGAGAGGGGCGACGCCGCGGGTTGCTGGTGCCAATGGTTCAAGATCTCCCGCACCGAGTGGGAGAGCGAGAGCCCCGAGCAGAAAGCCGAGCGGCTGCACGCCTCCCTGGAAGCCGGCTCACCCGGTGTCCTCGCGCGTCTCGGCGGCGAACCCGTCGGCTGGGCGGCGGTGGAGCCGTTCTCGGCCTTTCCCGCCCTGCAGCGTTCGTCCCTCACCCGGCGGCGCGACGGCGACCCGGAAGACCCGTGGGTGGTGACCTGTTTCGTCGTGCAGCCCGAACACCGGCAGCGTGTCGCTGTTCCGCTCGGCGGGGTTCGAGGTGGTTCGCCGGCCCAATGCGACACGGGCGATCATGCGGCGGGAACTAAGATCGGTGGAGTGAGTTCGCAACGCAGCCGGGTGATCGCCGGGGTCGGCACCCAGGTCGCCACCGAGGTCAGCATCAATTTCGGCTCCTCGGTCGCCGGGCTCCTCATCCCGATCGTCGGCTCCCCCCTGGTGGTGGCCGTGCGCTAGGTCGTGACCGCCGTCGCCGTTTTGCCGTTCTACCGGCCGAAGCGCGCGGAACTCACCTGGCGACGGCTCTGGCCGGCGCTCACACTCGGCGTCGTGCTGGCCTCGATGAACCTCAGTTTCTACGAGGCCGTCGGTCGGCTGGGGCTCGGCATCGCCGCCACCATCGAGTTCCTCGGCCCGTTCGCGCTGGCTCTGTTCGGTTCGCGCCGCCCGCTGGATGTGGGCTGCGCCCTCGCCGCCGCTGCCGACGTCGTCCTGCTGACCGGAACGGAGGGCGCCGTCGATCCGCTCGGCGTCGTGCTCGCGCTGACCGCCGCCGCATCCTGGGCCGCCTACATCCTGCTGACCCGGCAGGTGGCGATGCGACTTCCGGGCTTGGAGGGGCTCAGCGTCGCGAGCGTGGTGGCCACTGTCCTGACCGTGCCCCTCGCCCTGGTCGCACTGGACTCCTCGCGCATCGACGTGCGGGTCGCGGGTCTGCTGCTGGCCGCCGGCATCCTCTACTCGGCGGTGCCCTATAGCCTCGACACGTTCATCCTGCGGCGGATCACACCCCGTTTGTACGCGGTGATCACAAGCCTCGGCCCGGTCATCGCGACGGTGTTCGGCGTCTACGTGCTGGACGAACGTTTCACAGCTGTCCAGCTCACCGGCGTCCTGATCGTGTGCGCCGCCGCTGCTGTCACACTCGCGACGCAGCGCGAACGGCCCCGCTCCGAACTCGAGTCGACGGCCGATTCCATCCCCTGAGCGCAGGGCCGGGACGGAACTCCGCGCCCGCGCCGAGGGAGCGGTCCACCGCCGGGAGCGGCCCAGAAGCGCAGGTCCCTCGCTCCCGTCTGGCTACAGGACGTCGCCGACCCGGTGTACGCGGATGTCGTTGGTGGTGCCGGGAATCCCGGGAGGAGAGCCGGAGATGATGACCACCTTGTCGCCGTTCTCCGCACGGCCCGTGGACTTCAGCGCCTCGTCCACCTGCGCGACCATCTGGTCGGTGTGGGTGACCCGGTCGACCACGAAGGACTCCACACCCCAATAGAGCGCCATCTTGCGACAGGTCGACTCCTCCGGCGTGAAGGCGAGGATCCGGATCTTGCTGCGCAGACGCGCCATGCGACGGGCCGACTCGCCGGACTCCGTGAACACGCAGAGGTACTTGGCCTCGACGAAGTCCGCCACATCGGTCGCGGCCAGGGTGATCGCGCCGGACTGCGTGCGTGGCTTGGTTCCGAGCGGGGCGATCCGGTCGAGACCGTGCTCTTCGGTGGACTTCACGATCTTCGCCATCGTCTGAACGGTGATCTTCGGGTATTCGCCGACGCTGGTCTCCCCCGAGAGCATGACCGCGTCCGCACCGTCGAGGACGGCGTTCGCGACGTCGGAGGTCTCGGCGCGGGTCGGAACCGGGCTGGAGATCATCGACTCCAGCATCTGCGTGGCGACGATGACCGGCTTGGCCGCACGGCGGGCGAGCTCGACCGCGCGCTTCTGCACGATCGGCACCGCCTCCAGCGGCAGTTCGACGCCCAGGTCGCCACGAGCGACCATGATGCCGTCGAACGCCTCGATGATGCCCTCCAGCGCGTCAACGGCCTGCGGCTTCTCGATTTTGGCGATGACGGGGACCTTACGGCCCTCTTCGGCCATGATCTCGTGTACGCGCTCGATGTCCACCGCGTTGCGCACGAATGAGAGGGCGATGAGATCGGCGCCCAGGTTCAGGCCCCAGCGGAGGTCGGCCTCGTCCTTCTCGGACAGCGCGGGCACGTTGACCGCCACGCCCGGCAGGTTGATGCCCTTGTTGTTGGACACAGGACCGGCAACGACGACCTCCGTGGTCACGACGGTGCCGTCGGTCTCCAGCACGCGCACACGCACCTTGCCGTCGTCGATCAGCAGGAAGTCACCCGGCTTCACATCCTGGGGAAGCCCCTTGAACGTGGTGGAGGAGATCTCCTTGGTGCCGATGATGTCCTCGGTGGTGATCTTGAAGACATCGCCCTCGGCGAGCTCGTAGGGACCGGCCTCGAACTTGCCGAGGCGGATCTTCGGCCCCTGGAGGTCGACCAGGACCGCGACCGGTTTGCCGGCGTCCTCGGCAGCCTTCCGAACGTTGGCGTAGACCCCCTCATGCACCTCGTAGCTGCCGTGGCTGAGATTCATCCGGGCCACGTCGACGCCCGCGTCGATGATGGCGCGGATGTTGTCGTAGCTGGAGGTCGCCGGCCCGAGGGTCGCGACGATTTTCGCCCTTCTCATGCTCTTCAGTGCTCCGTGATTCTCGCGCACTCGCGGGCGCGTTCTCGTGTTCGGGGGGATGCCTCAGACCAGGATGCCGCGGTCCGTGGGGCGGACCGGCGCCGGCAGTTGTGTCTCCCCTTCAAGATACCGGTCCACGGCGGCGGCCGCTGCACGGCCCTCGGCGATGGCCCAGACGATGAGCGACTGGCCACGGCCGGCGTCCCCGGCGACGAACACGCCAGCCTCGCTGGTCTGGTAGTCGCCGTCGCGCTCGAGGTTGCCCCGCTCATCGAACGGCAGGTTCAGCTGGGAGGAGAGTCCGTCCTGCTCCGGACCGGTGAAGCCCAGAGCGAGGAGGACGAGATCCGCGGGGATCTCCCGCTCGGTGCCGGTCTTCGGCACGCGGCGGCCATCGAGATACTCCGTCTCGGCCACCCGCACCGCGCGCACCTCGCCGTGCTCATTCGCGAGGAACTCGATGGTCGAGACGAGGTACTCGCGCTGACCGCCCTCCTCGTGCGCCGACTGGACTTCGAACAGCACCGGGGTCACCGGCCAGGGCTGGTGATCCGGGCGCTCGCCCGGCGGCTGTTTGCCGATGGCGAGGGTGGTCACGCTCGCAGCGCCCTGGCGGTGGGCGGTGCCGATGCAGTCCGCACCGGTGTCGCCGCCGCCGAGAACGACGACGCGCTTGCCGTCCGCGGTGATCTGGGCGGCGACCTGGTCTCCGGCGCCCGCCCGGTTCTGCTGGACGAGGTACTCCATCGCGAAGTGGACGCCCGCGAGGTCGCGGCCCGGGATGGGCAGATCCCGCGGCACCATCGCACCGGTGGCGACCACGACCGCGTCGTAACGCGCCCGCAGATCGTCCCAGCCGATATCGACGCCGATCGTCACCCCGGCGCGGAAGCGCGTGCCCTCGGCGGTCATCTGGCCGATGCGCGCCTCCAGATGCTTCTTCTCCATCTTAAAGTCCGGGATGCCGTAGCGCAGCAGACCGCCGATCCGGTCGTCCCGCTCGTACACGGCGACCGTGTGCCCGGCGCGCGTGAGCTGCTGGGCGGCGGCCAGACCCGCGGGCCCGGAGCCGACGACCGCGACGGTCTTGCCCGTGAGGCGCTCCGGCGGGTGCGGCTGCACCCAGCCGTGCTGCCAAGCCTGATCGATGATCGACACCTCGACCTGCTTGATGGTCACGGCGGGCTGGTTGATGCCCAGCACGCACGAGGACTCGCACGGGGCCGGGCACAGCCGCCCGGTGAACTCCGGGAAGTTGTTGGTCGCGTGCAGACGCTCGACGGCCTGGCGGCCCTCCCCGCGCCACATGAGGTCGTTCCACTCCGGGATGAGGTTCCCGAGCGGACAGCCCTGGTGGCAGAACGGGATGCCGCAGTCCATGCAGCGCCCGGCCTGGCGGCGCAGCTGGGCCGGGTCCCCGGCCTCGTAGACCTCTTTCCAGTCCATCAGCCGGACCGGGACGGGGCGGCGCTTCGGCAGCTCTCGCTCGGTCGTCTTCAAGAAACCTTTGGGGTCAGCCACCACTCACCTCTTCTTCGACGGAAACCACACGGTCAGGCAGTGTCATCCGCCGGTCACCTCCAGAATCCGGTTCCAGACGACATCGCCGTCGGGGTCGAGCCCTTCGTCCACAGCTTCCTGACGCATCTGCAGCACAGCCGCGTAGTCGCGCGGCAGCACTTTGACGAACCGCACGACAGTCGCGTCGAAGTCGGCCAGCAGCCGGTCGGCGAGCGCCGAGCCGGTCTCGGCCCGGTGCTTCTCCAGCAGGTCGCGGACGATCTCGACATCGGCGCTGCCGAGCGGCAGCAGCTCGAGCTCGCCGCTCGCGAGAGCCTCCCGGTTGACCCGGGCGGGCGCGAGGTCGTACACATACGCCGTGCCACCGGACATGCCCGCGCCGAGGTTCCGGCCGGTGCCGCCGAGGATGACCGCCAGGCCGCCCGTCATGTACTCCAGCGCGTGATCGCCGACGCCCTCGACTACGGCCGTCGCACCCGAGTTGCGCACGAGGAACCGCTCGCCGACGATGCCGCGGATGAAGAGGCTCCCCTGGGTCGCTCCGTAGCCGATCACATTGCCCGCGATCACATTGCGCTCCGCGGGGAACACACTGCCGCGCGGCGGGCGGACGACGATCTGGCCGCCCGAGAGGCCCTTGCCGACGTAGTCGTTGGAGTCGCCCTCCAGGCGCAACGTGATGCCGGCCGGCAGGAACGCGCCGAGCGACTGGCCTGCCGAACCGGTCAGCGTGATGTCGATCGAGCCGGTCGGCAGACCGTTCTCGCCGTGGCGGACGGTCATCTCGTGGCCGAGCATCGTGCCGACGGCGCGCTCGGTGTTGCGGATGGGCAGGCTCAGCTCCAGCCTGCCACCGTTCCCGAGCACCTGCTGTGCCGCCTCGATCAGCGGATTGTCGAAGTGCTCCGCCAGCTCGTGGTCCTGGTCGCGGCCGTGCTTGCGGGGGGCGTCCGCCGGGAGCTCGGGGCCGCGCAGGATGGGCGCGAGGTCCATCCCCGACGCCTTCCAGTGCTCGACGGCGCGGTCGACGTCGAGCAGCTCAGCGTGACCGACCGCCTCATCGAGGCTGCGGAACCCGAGTTCCGCGAGGTACTCGCGCACCTCCTGGGCGATGAACTCGAAGAACGTCACCACGAACTCCGGTTTGCCGGAGAACCGGGCGCGCAGCTCGGGATTCTGCGTCGCGACGCCGACCGGGCAGGTGTCGAGGTGGCACACGCGCATCATGACGCAGCCCGAGACCACCAGCGGCGCGGTCGCGAAGCCGAACTCCTCTGCTCCGAGCAAGGCGCCGACGATGACGTCCCGGCCGGTCTTCAGCTGGCCGTCGACCTGCACGACGACGCGGTCCCGCATCCCGTTGAGCATCAGGGTCTGCTGGGTCTCCGCAAGCCCCAGCTCCCACGGCGTGCCCGCGTGCTTGAGCGAGTTGACCGGGGACGCGCCCGTGCCGCCGTCGTGCCCGGAGACCAGGATGACGTCTGCCAGGGCCTTCGCCGTCCCGGCCGCGACCGCGCCGATGCCCGACTCGGAGACGAGCTTGACGTGGACGCGGGCCCGCGGGTTCGCGCGCTTCAGATCGAAGATGAGCTGCTTGAGGTCCTCGATCGAGTAGATGTCGTGGTGCGGCGGCGGCGAGATGAGACCGACGCCCGCGGTCGCGTGCCGGGTGCGAGCCACCCACGGGTAGACCTTCGCCGGTGGCAGCTGGCCGCCCTCGCCCGGTTTCGCACCCTGCGCGAGTTTGATCTGGATGTCGTCGGCGTGTGTCAGGTACATCGACGTGACGCCGAAGCGCCCGGAAGCGACCTGCTTGATCGCGCTGCGCCGCTCGGGGTCGAGCAGGCGCTCGAGATCCTCGCCGCCCTCACCGGTGTTGGACTTCGCGCCGAGCCGGTTCATCGCGATCGCGAGGGTCTCGTGCGCCTCCCGGGAGATCGAGCCGTAGCTCATCGCGCCGGTGGAGAAACGCTTGACGATCGACTCCACCGGTTCGACCTCGTCGATCGGCACCGCCGGGCGCTCGCCGGACTTCAGCTTGAACATCCCGCGCAGGGTCATCAGGGTCTCGGACTGGTCGTCCACGAGCGTGGTGTACTCGCGGAAGATGTCGTAGCGGCGCGTGCGCGTGGAGTGCTGGAGGCGGAACACCGTCTCCGGGTTGAAGAGGTGGGGCGCGCCGTCACGACGCCACTGGTACTCGCCGCCGGTCGCCAGCCGCTCGTGGGCGACGATCGCGCCCTCGGCCGGATAGGCGGCGACGTGACGGGCGAGGTTCTCGGCGGCGATCACCTCGATGCCCACACCGCCGAGCTTGCTCGTGGTGCCGGTGAAGTACTCGCCCACGAAATCCTGGCTGAGGCCGACGGCCTCGAACGCCTGAGCGCCGGCGTAGGAGGAGACGGTGGAGATGCCCATCTTCGACATGATCTTGAGGACGCCCTTGCCGAGCGCCTTGATCACATTGCCGACGGCCTTCTCCGGAGTCACTCCGGTGATCATCCCGCTGCGGACCAGCTCTTCGCAGGTCTCCATCGCGAGATACGGGTTGACGGCCGAAGCGCCGTAGCCGATGAGCAGCGCGACGTGGTGAACCTCGCGCACGTCTCCAGCCTCGACGATCAGGCCGACCTTCATCCGGTTCTCGGCACGGATCAGGTGGTGGTGAACCGCAGCGAGCATGAGCAGCGACGGGATGGGCGCGAGGTCTTTGGTGGAGTCGCGATCGCTCAGCACGATGAACTGGGCGCCGGACTCGATGGCCTCGTCCACTTCGGCGCACATCTCGGCGAGGCGTCGCTGCATCGCGTCCTCGCCGGCGTCGAAGCGGTAGAGACCGCGGACGGTCGTCGTCAGCCGGCTGCCCGGGCGCGGGTCGATGTGCTGGATCTTCGCGAGTTCGTCGTTGTCGATCACCGGGAAGTCGAGGACGACCTGCCGAGCGTGCTCCGGACCCGCGGTGAGCAGGTTCCGCTCCGGGCCGACGCCGAGCGCGAGCGAGGTGACGACCTCCTCGCGGATGGAGTCGAGCGGGGGGTTCGTGACCTGCGCGAACTGCTGCGCGAAGTAGTCGAAGAGCAGGCGCGGACGCTCGGAGAGCACCGCGACCGGCGTGTCGGAGCCCATCGCGCCGAGCGGTTCGGCGCCCGTCGCCGCCATCGGCTTGAGCAGGACGCGGACCTCCTCTTCCGTGTAGCCGAACGTGCGCTGTCGGCGGGTGATGGAGGCCGGGGTGTGGACGATGTGCTCGCGCTCCGGCAGATCCTTCAGGTGGATGCGGCCCTGCTTCAGCCATTCGCCGTAGGGCGCGCCGGCGGCGAGCTCCGATTTGATCTCCCCGTCCTCAATGAGACGGCCGGCGACCGTGTCGACCAGGAACATCCGGCCCGGACGCAGCCGGCCCTTGCGGACGACGCGGCCGGGCTCGATGTCGAGCACACCGATCTCGGAGGCCAGCACGACGAGGCCGTCGTTCGTGATGACGTAGCGGCCAGGGCGCAGGCCGTTGCGGTCGAGCGTCGCGCCGACGAGCGAGCCGTCGGTGAACACGATTGCGGCGGGGCCGTCCCACGGCTCCATGAGCATCGAGTGGTATTCGTAGAAATCGCGCCGGACGGGGTCGATTTCGGTCTGGTTCTCCCATGCTTCCGGAACCATCATCATCACCGAGTGCGGCAGCGAGCGGCCGGTGAGCGAGAGCAGCTCCACGACCTCGTCGAAGGAGGCCGAGTCCGAGGCGCCGGGCGTCACGATCGGGAGCACCGGGCCCAGCTCGCCGAGCAGCTCGCTCTCGAGCTGCGATTGGCGGGCGCGCATCCAGTTGCGGTTGCCCTGGACGGTGTTGATCTCGCCGTTGTGCGCGATCATGCGGAACGGCTGCGCGAGCGACCAGGAGGGGAAGGTGTTGGTCGAGTACCGCGAGTGAACGAGCGCCAGCTTGGAGGCGAAGCGCTGATCGGAGAGGTCAGGGTAGAAGGGCTCCAGCTGCAGAGTGGTGACCATGCCCTTGTAGACGAATGTGCGGCTCGACAGCGACGAGAAGTAGAGGTCGAGCTCGCGCTCGGCGCGCTTGCGGAGGAAGAACGTCTGACGGTCGAGCGCGATCCCGGCGACCGGACCGCCGTCCTCGGCCGTCCGGGCGCTCGACACGAAGAGCTGCTCGATGACCGGCATCGCGGCGCGTGCCAGAGCGCCGAGCTCGTCGGGGCGGGTCGGGACCGGCCGCCAGCCGAGGACGGTCAAGTCCTGCTCGGCGGCGATGGCCTCGACGGCGGCTTTGACGCGCTCGCGCTCCTCCGTGGCGACGGGCAGGAAAGCGTTGCCCGCGGCGTACTGCCCTGCGCCGGGGAGCGCGAAGCCCGACACGGCGCGCAAGAAGGCGTCCGGCACCTGTGTGACGATTCCGGCCCCGTCGCCGGTTCCGGCGTCGGAGCCGACCGCGCCGCGGTGCTCGAGGTGGCGGAGCGCTTCGAGCGCGGCGACGACGATGTCGTGCCCGGCCGTGCCGCGCAGGGTCGCGACCATCGCGAGACCGCAGGCGTCCTTCTCGTGGGCGGGGTCGTAGAGGCCCTGCTTTCCGGGAAGGGCGCCGAACCGGTGATGGGGAGGCGTGAGCGCCATAGTTCGACCATCCTCACAGTGTCGTAGACGTGGGATCTGGGGTGCGGGGACGCCATCGGCCCGTCACGGGACGGTTTTCGCCGTCGCTCCGGGCTGTGTGCGGCTCAGAAGTCCTCGCGCGGCCGGTGCCTCTGGTGGGACCGCCTCGACGGGTGTCAGTTCGAGCCGGAGAGGCTTGTGGCCTGGGGCTTATCGGTTCCGGTGTGTTCTTCGTGATCGTCGCCATGGAGCGTTTCTTCCGGGTCCGTCTTGCCCGATTCTACCTCAGCCTGCGGAGAGACCCACTCACGGCCCGGCAGGTAGGGGCCCGGCTCGAGTCCGGTGTGGCGCCGCGCTTGGAGGAAGAGGATGATCGCACCGAGCACGACGGCGGCGAAAGCGGCCCACACATTGCTGGGGATGCCGAGGAAGCTGAACTCGCTCGGGTCGATGCGGATCGACTCGAGGTAGGAGCGACCGAGGCCGTACCAGATCAGATAGACGGCGAGCACCCTGCCCCATTGAAGTCGGAACCTGCGCTCCAGCCAGAGGATCACGAACACCCCGATGACGTTCCAGACGATCTCGTAGAGGAAAAGCGGCTGGAACAGCGTCCCGTCCGGCAGACCGACCGGAATGGCTTTGTTGCCGGAGTCGATCTCCAGCCCCCACGGGAGAGCGGTCGGCAGGCCGAACAGCTCCTGGTTGACGTAGTTGCCGAGCCGGCCGATGGCCTGAGCGAGGAGCAGCGCCGGCGCGAGCGCGTCGGCGAACGTCCAGAACCGCAGCCCGGTCCAGCGGCAGCCGATCCCGACGCCCACCGCCCCGCCGATCAGCGCGCCGAAGATGGCGTTGCCGCCCTCCCAGATGTTCCAGATCGCACCCGGCTGGAACGGGTTCCAGACGTTGGCGCCGGGGTAGAAGAAGTCAGCCGGGTGCGTCACCACGTGGTAGAGCCGTGCTCCGATGATGCCGAGCGGAACGGTCCACAGCAGCACGTCCAGCACGACACCCGGCTCAGCGCCGCGCTTGGTGAGGCGGCGCGAGGTCCACATCGCCGCCACCACGATCCCGGTCAGGATGATGAGGGCGTACGTCTGTATCCGGAACGGCCAGAAGGGCAGATGGATCTGCGCCCACTCGGGGCCCGGGCTCGGGATGCTGGCCATCCAGCTGCTCACCGTCGCAACCACGCGATGACTCACCTTTCGATCGTGGGGGGCGCGCGAAGTCGCGCGCGGCCACCCTAGTCTAGGTGTGTTTCTCAGGGACGTTGGTCAATCTGCTGATGGGTGGCTGGCTGCCGATGGCGGTGTGGGGCCTGTGGTGATTGTAGGAGTGCAGCCAGGCCGGGAGTGCGTTGCGGCGGGCTGATTCGGAGTTGTAGTGCCGGGCGTATGCCCAGCCGTCGGCGAGGGTGCGGTGGAAGCGTTCGATCTTGCCGTTCGTCTGCGGATGGTAGGGCCGGGTGCGTTTCGGTTGGATGCTGAGCTCGGCGCAAGCGTCGCGCCAGGCGTATGAGCGGTATGCGGAGCCGTTGTCGGAGAGCACCTGTTCGACGGTGACGCCACGGCTGGCGAACCAGCCGACCGCTCGACGCAGAACAGCGATTGCAGTGGCGGCGGTTTCGTCGTCGTGGATCTCGGCGTAAGCGACACGGGAGTGATCGTCGATGACGGTATGAACGAACGCTGTGCCGGTGATCATGTCGCCGGTGATCCCGTGTTTCCCGGTCCGCTTCGCGGTGATGGCCTTGTTCCGCTCTCCCTGGAGACGTCCGACGTAGCGCCAGCCGCCACCGTCGGGGATGTTGCCGAGTTTCTTGATGTCGACGTGGATCATCGATCCGGGATGCTCGTGCTCGTAGCGGCGGGCGGGTTCGCCGGTGCGGACGTCGACGTGGCTGAGCCGATTGATCCGGCACCGGGAGAGGACCGTGTGAACGGTCGAGGCGGGCATGCCGAGCTGGGCGCCGATACCGACTGGTCCCAGCCGCTTCTTCCACCGCAGATGCACGACCTTGCGGACCAGTCTTCGCGGGGTCTTGTTCGGGCTGTGATGCGGCCGTGACGAACGGTCCAGCATTCCCGCCTCGCCCATCTCCACGTAACGACGAGCCCATCGGTCCGCGGTGCGTCAGGACACTCGGAAGTAGGTCGCCGCCGCAGCAACGGACCAGCCGTCGTCGACGACTTGGCGGGCCAGGCGGAGGCATTCGCGAGGAGTCAAAGCAGCATTAGCGTGGGTCACGAGGACCTCCTAAGAGGTGGTTTCAGTAGTCGGCGTGGCGGTGGTTGTTGTGGCTGGTTAGCGGGGATGCTGGTCGAGTGTCGACGCTTGCTGAGGATCGGTTCATTACGGATATGTTGTGGGAGCGGCTGGAGCCGTTGATTCCGCCTCGGCCGCCTGTGGTCAATGGGCGGGCTGGGCAGCCTCGGGTTCCTGACCGGAAGGTGTTCGCTGGGATCGTGTTCGTGCTGCTGACGGGGATCCCGTGGAGAAGCTCCCGCCCGAGTTGGGGTATGGGTCCGGGGTCACTTGTTGGCGGCGTCTGCGTGAATGGTCCGAAGCGGGCGCGTGGGATGCACTGCGGAAGATCATGCTCGACGAACTCGGCCAGGCTGGCATGATCGACTGGTCAAGAACCTGCCTGGACTCCGTAAGTGTCCGGGCGAAAAGGGGGGCGATCTCACTGGACCTAACCCCACGGATCGTGGGAAACGGGGCACCAAGTACCATGTCCTGACCGACCGCAACGGACTCCCGCTGCATGTGGAGATCTCCGGCGCCAACCGACACGACTCCATGCTCGTGGAACCTGTGTTAGACAACATCACCGCGATCAAGGGCGTCGGCCGCGGTCGGCCCAGACGCCGCCCGGTTATCTTCCACGCCGATAAGGCTTACGACAACCGCCGCGTCCGCTGTTACCTGCGTTGTCGTGGGATCAAGGCACGCATCGCACGAATCGGAGTCGACTCCAAACAGTGACTGGGTAAACACTGTTGGGTAGTCGAACGCACCATGGCCTGGATCCTCGCCTTCCGGAAACTCGCCACTCGCTACGACCGCACCGCCTCAACGATCACGGCGCTCGTCGCTCTAGCAATCGCGATCACCAGCGCCCGCAAACTCACCAAAAACGACTACTGAAACCATCTCTAAGTCATCGAGTGCGGGGAACTAGACAGCCCCACTCTCGACCGGGAGGTCCTCACCCATCTATCGCGTCACACCTCAACCAACGTCCCTGAGCAGCACAGCTAGATCGGCCTCAGCCGCACACAGCGCCGCGAGCCAGTTCGGCGGCGATCCGGCCCGTCGCTGCGACGCCCCCGTCCGCCAGCGCTTTGACGAGCGCCGAGCCGACGATCGCCCCGTCGGCGTAGCCGAGCACTTCCGCCACCTGCGCGGCGGAGGAGATGCCGAGTCCGACGCATGCGCTCAGCGCACCGGCCTCGCGCAGGCGACCGACGAGTGTGCGGGCCGCGACGTCCACATGGGCCCGGGCGCCCGTGATGCCCATCGTGGAGACGGCGTAGACGAAACCGCGGCTCTTCTCGACGGTTTGCCGCAGGCGGGCATCGGTGGAGGACGGGGCGGCGAGGAACACCCGGTCGAGGCCGGTGCGCTCGGAGGCGGCGAGCCAGTCGGCGCCCTCGTCGGGGATGAGATCGGGGGTGATGAGCCCGGCTCCCCCGGCGGCGGCCAGCTCGTCGACGAAGCGGTCGACGCCGTACTGCATCACCAGGTTCCAGTAGGTCATGACCAGGACAGGCGCATCCACACGGCTGGTGATCTCGCGCACGGCCGCGAAGCCATCGCGCAAGTGGAAGCCGTTCGCGAGCGCACGCTGTGTGGCGGCCTGGATGACCGCACCGTCCATCACGGGGTCCGAGTACGGGAGGCCGAGCTCGATGACATCGACGCCATTCTCCGCCAGCGCGACCGCAGCGTCGACGCTTGTGCGCAGATCGGGGAAACCCGCGGGGAGGTAGCCGATCAGCGCGCCCGCGGCCTCCTCCTTGCGGTGGGCGATGGTGTCTTCCACACGGCTCACGACTGCACAGCCCCTTCGTCGATGAGGCCGAAATAACGTCCGGCGGTCTCCATGTCCTTGTCGCCGCGGCCCGAGAGGTTGACCAGAACGACTCCCTCCGGTCCCAGCTCGCGGCCGAGGTCGAGCGCGCCGGCGAGGGCGTGCGCGGACTCGATGGCCGGGATGATGCCCTCGGTGCGGCTGAGGAGGCGCAGCGCCTCCATCGCCTCGGCATCGGACACCGGGCGGTACTGCGCCCGCCCGATCGCCGCGAGCCAAGCGTGCTCCGGTCCGACGCCCGGGTAGTCGAGCCCCGCCGAGATCGAATGCGACTCGATGGTCTGCCCGTCCTCATCCTGCAAGAGCAGGCTGCGCGCGCCGTGGAGGACGCCGGGGCGTCCCTTGGTGATGGTCGCGGCGTGACGCGGCGTCTGCGCGCCCTCGCCGCCGGCCTCGAAACCGACCAGGCGCACCTCCTCGTCGTCGAGGAAGGCATGGAAGATCCCCATCGCGTTCGAGCCGCCGCCGACGCAGGCAGCGACCGCATCGGGCAGCCGGCCGGTGAGCGCGAGCACCTGTTCGCGCGCCTCCTCGCCGATGATCCTCTGCAGATCGCGAACCATCGCCGGGAAGGGGTGCGGTCCCGCGACGGTTCCGAAGAGGTAGTTGGTCGTCTCGACATTCGTCACCCAGTCGCGCATCGCGTCGTTGATCGCGTCCTTGAGCGTGCGGGAGCCCGTCTTGACCGCGACGACCTCGGCCCCGAGCAAGCGCATGCGGGCGACGTTCAGCGCCTGGCGCTCGGTGTCGACCTCGCCCATGTAGACGGTGCAGCTGAGGCCGAAGAGCGCCGCGGCGGTCGCGGTGGCGACGCCGTGCTGGCCCGCGCCCGTCTCCGCGATGACGCGGGTCTTGCCGATGCGTTTGGTCAGGATGGCCTGGCCCAGCACATTGTTGATCTTGTGCGAGCCGGTGTGGTTGAGATCCTCCCGCTTGAGGATGAGACGGGCGCCTCCCCCGTGCTCCGCGAACCGCGGGACCTCGGTGACGATCGACGGCCGCCCGGTGTAGGAGCGGTGCAGTCCGTCGAGCTCGGCGTGGAAGGCGGGGTCGGCCTTCGCGGCTTCCCACGCCACCGACAGCTCATCGAGGGCGGCGACCAGCGACTCTGGGACGAACCGGCCGCCGAAGTCGCCGAAGTAGGGACCTTCTTCGCTGCGGAGGGACATCAGACTCCTCGGAATTCGGCGAGCGTCGCGACGGGGTCGCTCGTGACGAGCGCCTCGCCGACGAGAACGACATCCGCACCCGCCGCCCGGTAGTGGGCGACATCGGCGGCCGACTTCACAGCCGACTCCGCCACACGGATGACATCGGACGGGTACCGCCCGGCCAGACGCCCGAACAGATCGCGGTCAAGCTCGAACGTGGAGAGATCGCGCGCGTTCACGCCCACGAGCGTCGCGCCGGTGTCGAACGCGCGGCTCAGCTCGTCGGCCGTGTGGGCCTCCACGAGCGCAGTCATGCCCAGCTCGAGGATCAGGTCGTGCAGTTCGGTCAGCTGCCGCTGCTCCAGCGCGGCGACGATGAGGAGCACGAGGTCTGCGCCCGCGGCGCGCGCCTCGAACACCTGGTACGGGTCCGCGATGAACTCCTTGCGGAGGACCGGGAGCGACACGGCCGCGCGCACGGACTCCAGATCCGCCAGTGAGCCGCGGAAGCGACGCTCCTCGGTGAGGACGCTGATCGCGCTGGCGCCGCCGGTCTCGTAGAGGCGCGCCAGAGCGGCGGGATCGGGGATCTCGGCGAGGTCGCCGCGAGACGGGCTCGCGCGCTTGACCTCGGCGATGACCTTCACACGGTCCGCCGGGGCGAGCGCGTCGAGCGCGTCGAGCGCCGGGGTCTGCGCGGCGGCCGCGGCCTCCACAGCGCTCAGGGGGCGCTCCGCCCGGCGCCGGGCCGCATCCTCCAACGCGCCGGCGGTGAGATCGGCGAGCAGGTCGACGGGCACGGGGTCAGTGGCCTTTCGGCTGGTACTTGGCCCCGCCCACTCCGTAGCCCGCACGCTTCATGATCCAGCCGACGAGCAGCCCGACCACGGCGAGACCGGCGGAGGCCCAGACGATCGCGGGGAGGTCGAAGAAGAACGCGACCGCGCCGATGGCGAAGGCGACGAGCATGATGACCACGGCCGTCCAGGCCGCCGGGGAGTGGCCGTGGCCGGGCTCGACCGGCCCCTGGGCCGTCGACACGTTCTCGACTGACTCGGTGCTCATGGGACTCCTGCACGTCGGGTGCGCGCGGGCGCGCACAGTGGGTGGATCGCTGCCCAGTCTAGTGGGTGGTCAGCGCGTGGTCGTCAGCGCGTGGTCATCAGCGCGTCGGGTCGTCGCCGCGGCTCAGCTCGTCCCAGCTGTCGATCGCGGTGTCGCGATCCAGGATCGCCGGCTCGGCGGGGAGAGCCGCTTCGGCGCCGGGGGCGGGGTCCCCAGCCTCCTGCACTCGGGCCGCCTCCTCGGCGAGCACGTCCTCGGCCGGGCGGCCGTCCTCGCCCGCGAAGCGGGTCTGGTATTTGCGCGACGGACCCGGCCACACCCGAAGGGACACGATCGCGGTCGCGCTCGCCAGAGCGATCAGGACGCCCCCGGCGACGGCGAGCCACGGCCAGAACAGGGCGTCGAGGCCGTCCACGAGCGCGCGTACGGACGCCTCCCCGGCAATCCCGGTCGCAGCGGTGATGGCCGGCCCGACCGCACGCGCCAAGTCGCCCAGCGCCGACAGGGAGGAGAAGACGATCGAGCCGCCGAGGAGGATGCCGAGCAAGGAGAGGACGATGCGGAACGCCGGCCCCGCGATCGCGAGCGCAGCGGTCAGAGCAAGTCCAGCGAACGAGAGCGCCGTGAGCGCGGGAGCCGCGGCCGAGCCAGCGACGGTCACGACACCGTGGTGGTCGGCCGTGTCCGTCAACCGGACGCTGAACCAGATCTGCGTCGCGGAGAGCAGCGCGAGCGCGCCCCCCGCTACGAGGGCGAGGAGCGTCAGGTGCTTGACCCGGCGGTTCTCAGTCCGCACCCTGCACCCGTCTCAGGGCGTTGGCGACGGCCACCGCCCGCAGCGGCGCGGCCGCTTTGTTCTGCGACTCCTCGAACTCCGACTCCGGAACGGAGTCGGCGACCAGCCCGCCGCCGGCCTGCACGCGCGCCACACCGTCCATGATCGTCGCCGTGCGGATCGCGATCGCGAGATCGGCGTCGGCGGCGAAGTCGAAATAGCCGACCACTCCCCCATAGACACCGCGCTGCGCGGGCTCCAGCTCGTCGATGATCCGCAGGGCCATCGGCTTGGGCGCGCCGGAGAGGGTCCCCGCCGGGAAGGTGGCGCGGAAGACGTCGAGCGCGCTGGCGTCCGGCAGGAGATCGCCTTCGACGGAGGAGACGATGTGCATGATGTGGCTGAACCGCTCGACGCGCATGAACTCCGTCACCTCGACGCTGCCGGCCGCGCAGACCTTGAGCAGGTCGTTACGGGCCAGATCGACGAGCATGAGGTGCTCGGCGCGCTCCTTGTCGTCGGCGAGGAGGGACGCCTCGAGGTCGAGATCCTCCTCCGGCGTGGCCCCGCGCGGGCGGGAACCGGCGATGGGGTGCGTGAACGCGCGTCCCTCGCGCACCTTGACCAGCGCCTCCGGGGACGATCCGACGATCTCGTACACACCGCCGTCGGGCCGTTCCAGAGCCAGCAGGTACATGTACGGGCTGGGGTTGAGCGCCCGGAGCACACGGTAGACGTCGAGGGCGCCGGCCTCGCACGCCAGCTCGAAGCGCTGCGAGATGACCACTTGGAAGATGTCCCCGGCGACGATCCTCTCCTTGGCGGTCTCGACCGCCGCGAGGAAGTCAGGCTTGGCCGTGCGCGAGACGGGGGGATGCGCGGGCACAGCGGGATCCATCTCGGCGAGCCACGCCTCCGCCGGCTGCGCCAGCTCGCCCTGCATCCGATCGAGCCGGGACTGCCCATCCGCCCAGAGCGCGTCGGGGTCGTCCACACCGTCGGCCAGCACGTTCGCGATCAGCAACACCGTGCCGGAGCGGTGGTCGATCGCCACAAGGTCGGCCACGAAGGCGAGGGCCTGGCCCGGGATGTCGTAGTCCGCCGGGGGCTGGTCGGGCAGCCGCTCGATCTGGCGGATCGCCTCCCAGCCGATGAAGCCCACGAGACCCCCGCTGAGCGGGGGCAGGCCGGGGATGCGCGGCGACTGCCAGCGCCGGTGCAGAGCCGCGAGGGCGTCGAGCGGACGGCCGGATGCGTCGGGGCCGAGGGCGCGCTCGGCGGAGAGGCCGTAGTCGAGCCAGCGGACCTCCTCCCCCTCCTGGGTCAGGACGCCGAACGAGGCAGCCCCGACGAACGAGAATTGCGACCAGATGCCGCCCTGCTCGGCGGATTCCAGCAGGAAGGTGCCCGGGCGGCCGGCGGCGAGCTTGCGGTAGATGCCGACCGGCGTCTCCCCGTCGGCGAACAGTTCGCGCACGATGGGGATCACCCGGTGTGCGCCGGTCAGTGCGTCGAACTTCTCGCGGCTGGTAGTGCCGCTGGATGTGGCGATCACAGCTCCTCCGTGTCGTGTTGTCGTGTGTGCCGCGACCTCCTGGCCGCTCACCGCCCGCCGGCGGCGGATTCGGGACGCTCGCCGAGCACTGGCGCGAGCGGGTCGGCATCGAAACAGGTGTACGTTCCGGTGTGGCACGCAGCGCCGACCTGATCGACCGTCACCAGCAGCGTGTCGCCGTCGCAGTCGAGCGCAACGCCCCGGACGAACTGAATGTTCCCAGAGCTGTCGCCCTTGCGCCAGTACTCCTGGCGGAAGCGCGACCAGAACGTCACACGTCCCTCGGTCATCGTGCGGCGGAAGGCCTCGGCGTCCATCCACCCCATCATGAGCACGTCGCGGGTGTCCCACTGCTGCACGATCGCCGGAACGAGCCCGGCGTCGGTGAAGCGGATGCGCGTCAGCGCCTCATCGAGCCCGGTCATGGGCGGACCTCCATTCCGGCCGTGGCCAGTGCTGTCTTCACATCGCCGATCGTCAGCTCACCGGAGTGGAACACGCTCGCGGCGAGCACAGCGTCCGCCCCGGCGTGAAGGGCTGGAGGGAAATCGGCGGTTCTCCCCGCACCGCCCGAGGCGATCACCGGCACGGTGCTGAGGGCGCGCATCTCGCGGATGAGCTCCAGGTCGAAGCCCTCCTTCGTGCCATCGGCGTCGATCGAGTTGACGAGCAGCTCTCCCGCACCCAGTTCGATCGCGCGCACCGCCCACTCCAGCGCGTCGAGGCCGGTCTCGGTGCGGCCGCCGTGGGTCGTGACGGCGAAGCCGGAGTCCGTTGCCGCCGAACGCTTGACATCGAGGGAGAGCAACAGCACCTGAGCGCCGAAGCGGTCGGCGATCTCGGCGACCAGCCCGGGCCGGGCGATCGCCGCGGAGTTGACGCCCACCTTGTCCGCACCGCTGCCGAGCAGCCGCGCGACATCCTCCGCGCTGCGCACGCCGCCCCCGACAGTCAAAGGGATGAAAACCTGTCCGGCGGTCGCGCGCACCACGTCGTAGGTGGTGGAGCGGTCGTCCACCGTCGCCGTCACGTCCAGGAAGGTCAGCTCGTCGGCGCCCTGATCCGCATAGCGGCGGGCGAGCTCGACGGGATCGCCCTGGTCGCGCAGGTTCTGGAAGTTAACGCCTTTCACCACTCGTCCGGCCGCGACGTCCAGACACGGGATGACCCGCACGGCGACGCCCATCAGATCCTCGCGGCGTGAATGGAGGTGACGAGGATGGCGCGCGCGCCGAGCTCGTAGAGCGCATCCATGACCTGATTGGTCTGATCGCTTCTGATCATGACGCGGACGGCCACCCAGTCCGGCTCCCCCAGCGGCGAGACCGTCGGCGACTCCACCCCCGGCGTGAGCGCGACGGCCTCCTCCAGCAGAGAGACCGGGAGGTTGTAGTCCACCAGCACGTACTGGCGTGCGACCATCACCCCCTGCAGGCGGCGCAGCAGCGTTCCGGCTCCCGCCGCCGGCGAGGGCGAGGAGATGAGCACGGCCTCCGACTCCAGGATCACCGGGCCGAAGATCTCCAGCCCCTGCTTGCGCAGCGTTGAGCCGGTCTCGACCACGTCGGCGACGGCGTCGGCGACACCGAGGCGGACCGCGGACTCGACGGCGCCGTCCAGCTTGATGAGGGCGGCGTCGACGCCTTCGCCCGCGAGGAACTGCCCCACAAGACCGGGATAGCTTGTGGCCACGCGCTTGCCGTCGAGGGCGGCGAGGGCGGCGTACTGCCCGGACGGCCCGGCGAAGCGGAAGGTGGAAGCGGCGAAGCCGAGCGCGGCGATCTCCGCGGCCGCCGAGCCGGAGTCGAGCAGGAGGTCCCGCCCTGTGATGCCGACGTCCAAGGCCCCCGAGCCGACGTAGGTGGCGATGTCGCGGGGGCGCAGGTAGAAGAACTCGACGCCGTTACGGGCGTCGGAGACGATCAGCTCCTTGGGGTCGCGGCGACCGGCATAGCCGGCCTCGTGCAGCATCTGCGCCGCGGTCTCGGAGAGGGACCCCTTGTTGGGGACAGCGATCTTGAGCATAGGTTCAGGGCTTTCGTGAGGTGACGGACGAAGGGACGCGAGAGCGCATCACAGATGTCGGTACACATCGGCCAGGGTCAGTCCCTTCGCGAGCATCATCACCTGCAGGTGGTAGAGCAGCTGCGCAGCCTCCTCGGCGAAAGCCTCGTCGCTCTCATGCTCGGCGGCCATCCATACCTCGGCTGCCTCCTCCACGATCTTCTTTCCGATGGCATGCACACCCGCGTCCAGCTCGCGCACCGTCCCGGAGCCCTCCGGTCGGGTCGCGGCCTTCTCGCTGAGTTCGGCGAAGAGGTCGTCGAAGGTTTTCACCGTTACAGCGTACTGTGCCCGCGCACGGCCGCGCGCAGCGCTTCGATCCGCTCCGCGGGCTCCCCGCGGAAGACCGAGGAGCCGGCGACGAAGGTGTCCGCGCCGGCTTCGGCGGCGACAGCGATCGTCTCCTCGGTGATGCCGCCGTCGACTTCGAGCCACACCTCCAACCCGCGGGCTTCCACGGTCTCCCGCAAACGGCGCAGCTTCGGCATCGTCTCCGGCATGAACGGCTGCCCGCCGAAGCCGGGCTCCACCGTCATGACCAGCACCTGGTCGAACTCGGGCAGACGATCCAGATAGCCATCGACCGCGGTGCCAGGCTTGAGCGCGATGCCGGCGCGGGCGCCGAGGGCCCGTAGCCGCCGCGCGAGCGCGACCGGGTCGGCCGCCGCCTCCGCGTGGAAGGTGACCGAGTGGGCTCCGAGCTCCGCATAGCCGGGCGCCCAGCGATCGGGGTCGTCGATCATCAGATGCACGTCGAGGGGGATGCTGCTGACCTCCTGGATGCGCCCCACCATCTGCGGGCCGAAGGTCAGGTTCGGCACGAAATGGCTGTCCATCACATCGACATGGACAAGATCGGCCGACGCGATGCGGCCGAGGTCGCGCTCCAGGTTCACGAAATCCGCCGCCAGGATGCTCGGGTTGATACGCGCTGCCATAGGCTCAGCCTACGGGAGGGGAGGAACGCCGGGCGATCGGCTCCCGCCCGCTTCGCGTACACCACAGCGTCTCGGGCATCGGCGCTTCCCCCGATGCGAGCGTGCGCCGCGCCCGCACCGGGCCCCGGCTCGGACTCAGCCCGCTTCCGCCTTCGTCAGCAGCGCGATGAACATCGCGTCCGTCAGCTGCCGGTGCGGCCACAGCTGCACGAGAGCGGGGTCCCCGGCGAGGTCGAGCGGCTCCCTCGCGAACGCCTGCACCGCTTCCGCCGTGCGCGCCGGCCGCAGCGCCCCCTCGTGGCGGCGCAGCGCGTCCGTGACGACGCTGCGGGTCTCGGCGATGTGCGGCGAGCAGGTGACATAAGCCAGCAGCCCGCCCGGTTTGAGCGCGGCAACCGCCGAATCGAGGAGACCAGCCTGCAGATCCGCTAGCTGGGCCACATCGCGCGGGGTCTTCCGCCAGCGCGCTTCGGGGCGGCGGCGAAGGGCGCCGAGACCGGTGCAGGGGGCGTCGAGGAGGATGCGGTCGAATGCCGCGGGCTCCGTCTCACCGATCGTAAGGCCGTCGCGCTCCCAGACCGGGACATCGAGCGGCACAGCGGCGAGAGCGCGGCGCACCAGCTCCGCCCGCGCCGGGACCAGTTCGTTGGCGACAAGGGTGGCGCCGCCGGCCAGGGCTTCGGCGGCGAGCAGCGCCGCCTTGCCCCCCGGCCCGGCGCAGAGGTCGAGCCAGCGCTCCCCCGGCGCGATCGGGCGCGAGCGGGTGAGGGCGAGCGCGGCGAGCTGGGAGCCCTCGTCCTGCACGCGGACGCGGCCCCCGGTCTCGGCCACGAGCCGCTGCGGATCGCCGCCGCCGGTCGTGAAACCGGGCGGGGAGAAGCGGTCGGGCCGGGCGTCCCCGGGAGCGTCCGCGAGTCCGGGGAGTGCGATCAGGTTGACGCGCGGCGCCGCGTTGTCGGCATCGAGCAGCGCTTCGAGCTCGTCGCCGCGGCCCTCGGCCTCCAGCGCACGACGCAGCGCGCGGACGATCCAGACAGGATGCGAGGTGGAAGCGGCAAGCCGATCGTCCTCGCTCTTCGCACCAGCGAGGACGAGCCGCCGCCACTGCGCGGGGGCGTGCCGGCCGATCTCGCGGAGGACACCGTTGACAAAGCCGGTGGCGCTGCGGCTGCCGACCTGCCGGGCCAGCGCGACGGACTCGTTGACGGCCGCGTGCGGAGCGACGCGGGTCGAGAGCAGCTGGTGCGCGCCGAGACGGAGGACATCGAGGACCGGCGGGTCGATGCGCTCGACCGGACGGCCCGCCGCCCGAGCGATCACCCGGTCGTAGTATCCCTGCATGCGCAACGTCCCGTAGGTCAGCTCGGTCGCCAGCGCCGCGTCGGCGGCCGAGAGCCCGGCGCGGGCGATGCGCCCGGGGAGAAGCAGGTTCGCGTAGGCGTCCGACTCGCGGACGGCGAGGATGACGTCGAGCGCGACCCGGCGCGCGGGCTGGGCGTGCGAGCGCTGGGCGGAGGAGGAGCCGCCGCTCACGAGAGCGCCGCCTCTCCCCCGGCGCCCCGCCACCAGTCGGCGGCAGCCATGACTCGTTTGCCGGCGGGCTGCACGGTCACGAGTTCGAGCGGGCGGCTCCCGGTGCCGGCCAGGATGCGTCTGCCGTCGGCCAGGACCGCTCCGGGCGGGAGCACACCGGCGGCCGTCGGGCGCACCGAGTGGATCTTGAACCGCTCGCCGTCGAGCAGAGCCCACGCGCCCGGTTCCGGGGTCACCCCGCGGAAACGCGCATAGACCTCATCGGCCGGGCGCGTGAGATCGAGCTTCGCGTCCGCGATCCCGAGTTTGGGCGCCGGAACAGGCTCTCCGGACTGCGGGGTCGCCACGGCGGTGCCATCCGCCAGCGCGGCGACGGTGTCAGCCAGCAGCCGGGCGCCCGAGCGCGCGAGATCCTCGAGCAGCTCGCCCGCCGTCTCGTCGGGGCGGATGGGACGGCGCAGTTCGCCGAACACATCGCCGGCATCCAGTTCGGGAACCAGCTGGAAGACCGCCGCCCCGGTCTCGCGATCGCCCGCGATCAGCGCGTGCTGCACCGGAGCGGCACCGCGCCAGCGCGGCAGCAGCGAGAAGTGCAGGTTCACCCAGCCCCGGCGCGGCAGCGAGAGAAGGGGCTCGCGGACAAGCCCGCCGTAGGCGACCACGACGCCGAGATCGGGCCGCAGCGCGCGGACCCGCTCGGTCGCCTCCTCGCGGAGCCGGTTGGCGTGGATCACCGGAAGTCCCAACTCCTCGGCCGCGACAGCGACCGGAGAGGGGGTCAGGATGCGCTTGCGTCCGAGCGGAGCGTCCTCCCGGGTGATCGCGGCCGCGACCTCGAAGCGGGCGGCGAGAGCGGTCAGGGAGGGGACGGCGGCGGCGGGTGTGCCGGCGAAGACGAGGCGCATGGGCGAAGGTTCTTTCGGTCTGGTCGGCCTCCGAGTCTACCCGCGAGGGTCAGAGGCCCTCCGTGGGAACCGATGAAGCGAACCTTTTCACTGCGTTATTTCCAGGGGGAAGAGGCATTGGTGAATGCTAAGCGAGGCGCTTTGCCCACGTTTTGCCCACACTCGCTAGACGCACTGCCTTCTCCATCCGGTTCGATACTGAGTCGAGGTCGTCGTCGAAGAGGTCCGTGTAGGTGTCCAGTGTCATCGACGCGGATGCGTGGCCAAGCATCTTTTGGACCGCTTTCACGTTCGCTCCGGCGCTGACGGCGAAGGATGCGGCTGTGTGCCGCAGATCGTGAGGGGTGACCCGCGGCATCGTCTCATCGAGGCTTTGAACACGTCTCACGGCCGTCGCGAACCAGCCAGTAATATAGTCCCCGCGCTTCATGTGGGTGCGCCCCTTTCCGAAGACGAGATCATTTGGCCCCTTGCCCTGACAGAGTTCAGCGAGCATGGGCGAGAGGAAGGCCGGAAACGGGACGGAGCGCTGCTCCCACGTCTTCGGAGTGCCTACGTGGATATCCGAGCCGACGAGCACAGCATTCTCCTCGATGTGTAGGCGGCGACGTAGCTGGTTGACGTTACGGACCCGAAGAGCGGTCGCTTCGCCCCAGCAGAGGCCACAATAGCCGAGCGTGAGCACGAGCGCCGGATGGGCGGACTTCTCGGCAAGGGTCTGCAACTGGTCGTGGGTGAGGTAGGCGCGGCCGACCTTCCGGGACTTCCGTGGAAGGTTCGTGAGAGACCTGGCCGGGTTCCGAGAGATGCGGCGGTCGGCGATGGCCATATCGAGAATGCCGGCCAGCACTCCGAGTGCGCGCAGCACAACCGTGGCGGACTTATCTCCACCACCGGAGATGACGGGCTGACCGAGCCGTGTGACCCATCCCTGAACCTCCGAAGGGAGAATCGAGCGGATCTCGCGGTGTCCCCACGTCGGCTCTACATGGACGTTCCACGACGTGAGGAGAGGCTTGAAGGATGACGGCTTCAGTGTCGGCGGTCGCTTCCCAGCCAGCCACGTCTCAGCGAGATCCGCGACCGTGACTCGAGCCAGCGCCGGGTCAATGTAGTCGCCTGTGGCTTTGGAGACGGTGACCGAGGCAAGGAACAGCTCGGCCTCCTTTTTCGTGCGGAAGCCGCGTTTGTCGGTCTGCGACTTGTCGGGCTTCCGATACCGCACACGGTAACGCCTGCCCGCCACCGTATCGTAGGAGGTGATGGTGCCCGCCACCTCAAGAGTCCTTGGTGTTGTGGGGGTAGGCGGTGTGACGGGTTTGGGTGAGAAGGGCGGTTTCGGCCTGTTCGAGGACTCTGGGGGATTCGTTTTGCAGGACTGCTTCTTGCCCGTGGCGAAGGATTTTGTCGTTGATGTCCACGATCATGCGAGTGAGTCTTTGACGCGAGGTTGCGTCGTCGGGGATCGGGGCAGTTTCGAGCCGTTCATGGATGGGCTTGAGTGATTCGATGTTGCGGTGGATCACACGGTCAGCATTTTGGTTAGAGGGCCAGGCGGCAGCAGGCGGGAGCGCCATACCGATGGCGAGAAGGACGATGGACAGCGGGCGCGTGAAGTTATACACGATGTTTCCGAATTTCACGGCACTGGATGCGTTGAAGAACATCCCGAAGTTGAGGAAGAAGGTCGATACGGTCAAGACGACGACCGAGACACATCCGGCAACGATGAACGCGACACCGATGCGGGACGTGAGGGCGGTGAGCGAGGAGAACTCGCGGAGACAGACGATAGCGGTTCCTGAGAACGCGAGTGCCATGACCAGGGCCAGAAACGAGGTATGGACGAGCGTGAGCGGCTGGTTTCGGTAACTGATGTTGAACGTTGTCGTTGTTGGTTGCGGAGTGAGCAGGAGGAATAGAACGGTAAGGATGACGCCCGAGAGGATCATGCAGATGACGATCCACGTTGGGGTTGTGGTCTCTTCTGCGACGGCGCGGGCGATCCCGCTCGTGAGGACGAAGATCCCTGCCAGGAGCACGAGGTTGGAGACCAGCGTGAGGTAGTTATGTCCGCCGATCAAGGGGTCCAGGCGCAGGTAGACGGGGTCGAGCTTCATTGTGAAGCAGATGGCGATGAGTAGAAGCGCCCAGAACGTGGCAGGTTTTGTGTTCTGCGCTGGCCTCAGCAATGGGGAGGGTCTGTCTCACAGTGGCGCGATTCACGACCAAATCTCTGGGGTGTTCCAACCAGCGGGGAATCCCATTTCGGTGACGGCGTGGTTGGCGGGAATCTTGTTGATCAGGGCATGTAAGAAGAGTTGGCCGGTCGTTGTCCGCGTTGATGGTCGTTGGTCAGTAGGCGGGGATGCGTAGGGGCGCTCCGTCATGCGACGACCGCCTGTAGTGCGCCAGCTGAGCGATGGGCGCTATGTTCTTGGCGTTACGCGCGTGACGACACTGCCCCGATCGCAGAGGTTCCATGGCGGACACGAAACCCAAATGGCCTGCACACCTTGAAGAGGTATGCAGGCCATTTGCTGGAATTCAGACTTGGTGGGCCGGTTTCATCGGCCGACCAAGTGCAATTCCAGTGTCTCCTCCGAGAGGAGGCTCGTGGCGCTGACTGTGATCAGTGGACACCGGGCTTGACAATGCTGGAAGAGATGGCCACCTAATGAACGTTATTGGAGAATCGCTTGAGCGCCAGCTTGGTGCCGTGGAAGAAGTCCTGGTCCCCGGGCAGGAGGCCGCCTGGGCCCGCGTAGGGGCTCGTGTTGTCCCAGTGCTGCCACAGCGTCCAGTGTTTCCACCCACCGGGCAATGCGCCGGGGCCGTCCGATACGTCCGAGACCCAGTTGGCGATGAACAGCGGGTAGGAGGCGAAGTCCGTGGTGTTGCCAGTGTACTCCTTCCACCAGGACGGGTTGGTGTAGATGACCGGCTTCACACCACCCGTCCTCTTCTCCACCACGGAGACAAAATCGTGTATCCACTTGACGATGTCCGCCGGGGTCATCGCCTTACATTTCTTGATTGCCCACGGCTTCGTCAGGTCGTCGCAACGGTGCTCCAGGTCAAGCATGGGAGGCAGGATACGCTGAGTGGGCTCCCAGTTGTGGATGGTGTTCATAAAGTGCTTCGCCTGCGAAGTGCCGTCCGACCAGAACGGCCGTCCGAAGTGGTACGACCCGCGATAAAACCCGGCATTTTGGGCTCCCTTCCACTGCTTCTCGTACTGGGAGCTCACGTAGTCGTCGTCCTCGGTCGCTTTGATGTAAACGAAACGGGCACCCTTCGACGCCGCATCGCTCCAGTTGACGTCGGTCTGCCAGCCGCTCACATCATCGCCACGCACATAATCCAAAGGCGGAATTGGCCGCGGTCGTTGCCGCAACTCTTGGGAGCTTACATCGCGAGCGAGCGTGCTACCAGCGTGGTCTTGGGTGGGATCGCCACCGCCCCTGTCCGGCTCCGCCGCCGCGGCGGACAAAGAACCACCGAGCCCCACCGCCAGGATCGCGGCCATCACGGCCGAGACCATACCGACACGCACCGAATGAGCTCGACGTCCTCGCATCATCTTTTGAACGTTCATTAAGAATAACCTCGTTTTCAAAGAAAATCGGTGTATCTATGGAGAGCTATGACAATGCCACCGGCGCCGGCCGAGTGTCAATACCGGGTGTGGTCCCCACAGCTCGTGTATGCGTGGCCGCATCGTGTCGAGGAGATCGCCGCGTCCTATCGGACCCCGGGGATCGCATGACTGCCTCAACGATCCCCGTCGTCATCGACGCGTTGATCGCATCGTTCGGGACGGCGCTCGGGGACTCGAATGTGTTCGACGGGACCGGTGTCACCGATAACACCCTCACCGATTATGTCCTCGTCGGCGTCGCTGACCCGGATGGCGACTCGATCACCGAATCGGCGACATCGCAGCAGTCGTGGCCATGGCTGGGGCATGCGGTCCGCGACGAGACGGTCGTCGTGCATTGCGTGGCCGTGTCCTGGAACGGTGACGGCGTTGCCAAGACCGCCCGCGACAGCGTGTTCAACATGCTCGGCACGGTTACCACAGCGATCCAGGACAATCCCAGCTACGGCGTGAGCGGGGTGCTCTATGTGCAAGGGGTCACCAGTATGTCCCTGCATCAACTACAGGACGAGAACGGCGCGATCGCGTTCCTCCCGTTCGATGTGACCGTCAGGTCCCGAATCAGCTAAGGAGGCCCAGCATGGGGCAGGTGAGAAATGTGTCTGGTGAACCTCGGAATGTGCCGGAGCTGAACCGGGTCATCGATGTGGACGAGGTTGCCGACGTGCCCGATGAGCGGGTCGACGGATACGACGGACAGTACGAGGTGTGGGAGATCGTCGCCCGCGGCGCATCCCAGGAGACCGCCTCCGTGGCGAAGAAGGGCGGTAAATGATGAGCACCGGAACCGGACTTGCGGGGCAGGTCGGTATCGCCCCCGAAGGCACGTACGGCACCTTTCAGACGCCGACCAGGTTCCTTCCCATCTCGAAGGCGCAGCTGACGAAGGTGAAGAACACGATCGGGCAGTCCTGGCTGGGCGCTGGCCGGTTGATGGACCTCGGCGCGGGCCGTGTCGTCACCACCCGCGGCGGTAAGGGCACCTTCGACCTCGATGTCACCAACCGGGGCATGGGATTACTGCTGCAGGCACTGATGGGAACCACCGTCACCCCGATTCAGGTCGGCTCGACTGCGGCGTACACGCAGACGCATGCCCTCGCGGACACGGTGGACAAATCCCTGACCGTGCAGGCGGGCATCCCGGATGCGACCGGGACGGTGCGCCCGTACACCTTCCTCGGCGCGAAAGTCACCGACGCCACGTTCACGTTCGAGCCCGGCAAAGAAGTCACCTCCACCTTCACTCTCGACACACAAGATGTCATCGAGAGCCAGACCCTCGCCGCGGCGTCGTACGTCACCACCATGCGCCCGTTCGTCGGCACCGACACCAGTGTCAAGGTCGGTATGTTCGGGTCCGAGGTGGCCGTGTCCGGTGTGAAGAAGGTCACGATCAAGATCGAGCGCCCCCAGAATGCCGCCCGCTACTATCTCGGCGGCCAGGGGTTGAAGGCGCAGCCACTGTTGAACGCGATGACAAAGATCACCGGCACCATCGAAGCGGACTTCATCGACAAGACGATCTGGGCGGACCGGTTCGCGTCCGACGCGCCGTTCTCCTTGGTACTTGAGGCAGACGGGCTGCAGATCGGCGCCTCGGGCAACTTCGACACGTTCCGCATCACGCTGCCGCAGTGCTTCCTCGATGGGGACACGCCGACGCTGCAAGGGCCGGATGTGGTGTCCGGGTCGTTCCCGTTCACCGCCCTGTTCGACGGCGCCAACCTGCCGACGATCTTCACCCAGTCCGCCGACACCACCCTGTAGGAGGCGCTCATGCCCGGGGTGCTCGATGTGGCCATGCTCCGCGGTGACTTCGGCAAGGAGGTCGACAAGCTGCGCACAGCCCGCACCGGGGGTGTCCGGAAAGAGCTGCGGAAGGCGTTGACGAACGCGACCAAACCGACACGGCGAAAGATCCGCGACGCCGCCCGAGAACGCCTCCCACAGAAGGGTGGTCTGGCGAAATGGGCGGGCGTCATGCCCGCTCTGATCACCGACTTCCGCACCGACCGCCAGCAGGTCATCATCCGCGACAGCAAACGCGGCCATGACCTCGAAGCGATCGACCGGGGCCGACTGCGGCACCCACTGTATGGGAATCGGAACTACTGGTACGAGCAGCAGATCGCACCCGGGTTCTTCTCGGACACGATCAACGCCGAAGCATCAGCCATTAAAGCCACCGTGGATAACGAACTCTCCGCATACCTCGAGACGATTGGAAAAGGGTAAATGGCCAACATCATCAAGGTCGCCGTCGACGGCGAGCAGTCCGTCATCGACGTCGACAAGCTCACGTTCGCTGAGGGGCGCGCGATCGAGAAGGTCACCGGTAAGGAGTTCGCCGAGGCGATCAAGTCAAAGTCGCTGACGTCGATCCAGGCGCTGATCTGGGTGACGTGGAAACGCCACCACCCGGGCGTCGCGTTCTCCGACTTCGACGACCGCGCCATCACGGACATTGAGATCGACCTCGAAAAGGATGACGGGACGCCACCGGAAAACCCTACGGTGCCCGCGGTGGAGGGTTAGGGCGCAAGCGTGCCCACTATCTCGGCGGGTTCGCTGAGGTGCTGCACATCCGACCGTGGGAGATCGATCTCCTCAGCATGGGCGAGTTTACCGCGCTCTGCGACTACCTCGACCGCCGTGAAGAAGCCATGAAAACCATGTAGGAGAACACCGTGTCGACGAATGTTCTTGAGTTCCTCATCGTCGGTAAGGAGCAGGTTTCCGAGGCGATGGAGAAGGTCGAGTCGAAGCTGGAGGGTGTCCACGGCAAACTCGACAAGTTGAAGGTCGCCGGCGGCCTCGCCCTCGCTGGCGCGGCCATGGCGGCGACGGATTTCGCGTCGAAGTCGGTGGAGGCGTATGAGGAGGCGCAGAAGAGCCAGCCTGAGCTGCAGGAGGCGTACAAGAAGTTCCCCGCGATCGCCGACGTGTCGATCGAGAAGCTGCAGGAACTCAACGACACGATCCAGGAGAAGACCGGATACGATCACAATGAACTCGCGACGGCGCAATCGAAATTGGCCATGTATGGGGTAACGGGGAAACAGCTTGAAGAGTTGACGCCGCTGGTCGCGGACTATGCCTCCAAGACCGGAACCGACACGGTGTCCGCCGCGGAATCGCTGGGCAAGGCGCTGCTGGGCAAAGGGCGGGCGCTCGCGCAGGTCGGCATCGCCTTCAAGGACACAGGGACCAAAGCGGGCAACTATGCTGAGGTCGTTGAGGGGCTCAAAGGCAAGGTCGAGGGCGCCGCCGAGACGATGGGCGGCACCGCCGCCGGGAAGGCGAAGATCCTCGCCGCCGGGTTCAAGGACATTCAGGAGAAGGTTGGGCAGGGGCTTATGCCCGCGCTCGAACACGTGACCGACGCCGGCGTGAAAGTCGTCAACTGGTTGAACAAGACCCCCGGCGCCATGAACGCGGTTCTGATTGCCATCGGTTTGATCACCGCGGCCGTCGTCGTCTATACGATCGCGCAGGTCGCCGCGAACACCGCCATCTGGGCATCCCCTGTCACCTGGATCATCGCCGGCATCGTCGCCCTGATCGCGGTTGTTGTTCTGCTTGCCACCCATTGGAGCCAGGTCACTGGTTTCATCTCGACGGTGTGGAATGGCTTCATCGGCTGGATCACCGGCAGCATCTCCGGTTTCGGCAAGTGGATCGGGGATGTCTGGTCGGGTATTTGGAACGGTGCGCTCGGGATTGTGAAGAATGTGTGGAATGGCATCGCCGATTGGATCGCCGGCGGTATCAACAATGTCATTCATCTGATCAACGGGATCACCGGTGCGGTGAACTCGGTTGGCGGGGCAGTCGGTATCCATATCGGGAAGATCCCCGACGTTCACCTTCCGCACCTCGCGACCGGCGGATATGTGCAGCAGGGTGGTCTCGCCGTCGTGGGTGAGCAGGGTCCCGAGCTTATGTACGTCCCGACTGCTGCGCAGGTGTTCCCGAATGGCACCCAACCGTCCGCCGGCGGCATGCATATTGGCACGTTCATCGCGCAGGCGAACCAGTCGCCGGCGGAGATCGCGAACGAACTGGGGTGGATGCTGCGATGGGCTACCTGACTGGGCCGGTGAACACCCTCGCCGATTATCAGGTCGAGTTCAACGGCTTCCTGATGAGGCCGGGCACCGCCTATGACCTTCCGCCGGGGTGTGACTTCTTCGATATGGCCGCGATCAAGACCATGGACCAGCAGCGTGTCTGGGCGGATGGTTCATGGTCGGGTCCGGACTTCGCGGGTGTTCTGACGCCGACCCTGCCGATGAATGTGCATGCCACCCAGCTGTGACCCTCACGGACGCATTGTCGGCGCTGCGGGGCGTGCTTTCGCCGCAGGCGACGGCGGGGCCGTTGTGGGTGAAACTGCCCGGCATGGTCGCGCAGGGCATCCCTGCGAAGGTCGCCAAGCGTTCATTCCCTCTCGGCCTGGAATGGTATGCCGGATCGGCCAGCGGTGCGGTGCAGTTCCGATGCCCGGACCCCGCCTGGCAGTCGCCTCCCCGCATCCTGCAACTCGCGGCGTCGGGTGCGAGCGCGTCCGGTATGACGTTCCCGCTGTTCCAGGCGGTGCCCACCGTCCTCGACTTCGGTGTGACGGACCTCTCCTCGGGGGCGGTCACGCTCACGAACGCGGGGAACACCCCCGCGTTCCCGTATGTGGTGGTGACTGGTCCGGTGTCGGGGTTCTCGATCGTCATCGACGGGAACACGGTCACCTACACGGACACGGTGCCCGCCGGCCAAACGTTGACCATCGACTACAGAACCGGTTACGCGACCCTCACCGGCGGTGTCGACCGGACCACCAGGCTGAGCTCGCGCCAGTTCTCCGCGGTCACGTCCACCAGTTCTGTCTTCTTCTCCGCCGCGGCTGGTGTCGCGGCGATCACCATCGCCGACCTCTGGAGGTAAGCCGTGACCGCACGCAGTGGACTGTTCGTCGCCCCCACCAGCAGTGGTGCCGGCACGGCACCGATCGATGCCCGCCTGGCGCTCTCTGGCATCATCGGTGCGACCCCCCAACTGGTCCAGGGCGGGACGGTCAGCCAGTCAGCGTCGACGATGGCGTTCACGATCGCGCCCGCTGTGCTGCAATTGCCGGATCCGACGAACGCGGCGGCATCGTTCGTCTCCGCCATCGACCAGACCGTGCTCACCCCTGCCGCCGGACCCGCGACCGGTTCCCGGATTGACCTGATCGTCGCGAAGCAGAACAACCCGGAGAACGGCGACGCCGACGCGCGCGCGTCGTTCTCCCTCATCGCCGGGACCGCCGGGGCGCCCGGTGTCGCGCCGGCTGTACCCGCCGGGTATCTCCGTTACGCCGACATCACCGTGCCGACGAACGCCGCCAGCGCCGCCGCCTGCACACTCACCCTTCGCTCGCCAACGACATTCGCGCCCGTTGACATCATCGCTGCGACCTACGCCCTGCTGAGCACGGTGACCGGGACCGCTGGTCAGCACGCCACCATCTACAACGACAACGCGAACAACGGCGACTATGTGTGGAGCGGCGGCGGCTGGGTGTCGGCCGCCGTGGCGCAGCAGCAGGGCCTCACCCTCATTACGCCGACATCGGTGGCCGCCACGGGCGGAACGGCGAGCGTGAGCGCGCGCGGAGCTGTCACGTACTCGGGTGTCACCAAGCTCGTCATCAGCGGGGTGTTCACGTCAGTGTTTACCAACTACAAGGTGATTATCGCGAACACGGGCAAATCGGCGGCGTCGAACACGGCACTCCAAATGGTGGCCGGTGGCGCTGCCGACGCGACCGCGGCGAACTACCAAGCCGTCCGTGGCTACGACACCGGGACAGGCCGCGTGGTCAACACCACCGCGGGCACCCTTGGAGCTATCGAGCTCGAGGCGGGAACGCAGACGTTGACCGACATCGAGGTTACTCTCTACGGTCCCGCTCTGGCCGCGAACGTGACCATCGCCGCGTCCGCCGTGTCCTACCCGTACTCGGCTCAAATCTCGGGAAAGTACCTCACCGCCGCGTCGCACGATGGATTCGCGCTCTCGCAGAACACGAGCGGGACCATGACCGGGCAGCTGTGGATCTACGGGCTCGGCAAGGGGTGATTCGATGTCGTACGCCATTTTCCTGTGTGAGACCGTCACCGAGGATATGCTGGCCCCGCTGGACGGCAACATCACGTCATGGAAGCGGGAACTGCTCGGTAATGACACGGCCACGGTCGAGCTCGCCCCTGGGGCGCTCACCATGGCGAACAGGGACCTGATGCGCTTGAACACCACCCCGTGGCGGACCACCCTCGTGATCGAATGGCAGAACCCGCACGACGCGATCGGTGTTCCAGTGTTCGCCGGCCCGATCACCACGCGCGCATTCGACGGGCAAACGGTGACGTTGAACGCGGCCGGGTTCCGCAGCCTCCTCGACCGGCGGAAAATCATCAACTGGGTCCCCCCGTATGCGACGCAATCGCAGCGGTGGACGGGCATGTCGCTCGGGTCAATTTGCGTCAGCATGCTCACCTTCGTCGTCGGAAACACACTGCCGATCATCTACCCGACGATCGAAACCGACACCGACCCCACCCATGTGAAAACGTACAACGGGTTCAATCTGAAAACAGTCGGGTCAGCGCTCATCGACTTCTCCGGTCTGATCAACGGCCCCGAGCACGACTTCACCCCGGTCTGGTCAGACGGCAACCGGTCACAGATCAACTGGCTGATGCGCATCGGCACCACCGAACAGCCCTTGCTGATCACACCGTCCCCGGTAGCCTTCGACGCCACCCAGCCAGGATCACCGGTGAAGAAACTCACCCACCTGGAAGACGCCTCCCAAATGGCCACCCGGCAGTGGGGCAACGGGGCCGGCTCCGACGTGGACACGCTCATGTCCACGGCAAGCGACGACACCCTTGTCAACGCCGACTGGCCCGACCTGGAGCAGCAGAAAGACTACAAAGACATAACTGTCCAGAGCACACTGGACGCCGCTGTCGCCGGGGATCTCGCGCTCGCCCAGAACCCGATAATCCAGTTCGGGCTCGAGGTCGATGGGTCCCAGCCACCCCTGGCCGGCACCTACACGTTAGGGCAGCTCTGCACGGTCAACGTTCGAGAACACATCTGGGTCCCCGACTCCCCACCCGGCGGCTACACCATGCGCATCATCACCCTCAGCGGCGACGCATCAACAACAGTGAAACTCAGCATGCAAGGATCTACAACCCATGGCCGCCCGGTCAACATTCGAAACCACATGTGGGTCCCTGACTCATCAACGGGACGCTACATCATGACATGATGCGTCGCCGCTGAGGGCGATGACGCATGAACAACAGTGAAACTGGCAATGCAAGGAGTGTGACCGATGGCTGTGGACGACCCGACCGGGTTCAACGCCTCTATCCTCGGCGAGATCAAACGCATCAACGCCCGACTCGACCAACTCTCCGGCGCCCCCCTCGGAAAACTCAAAACCCGCACGGCTGCGAATTACTATTCGGGGTTCTCCTGGACCGGCACAGCCACGGCCGGCCCCCGCTCCTGGATCACGGCCGGCGCTGCTATCGTGGTGCCGCCGTTCGCGACGAAAGTGTGGATCCACGCCCTAGCAACCTCAGTGGTGTGCTCCAACAAAGCCGCGCCAATGTTGGACTCACCGTCGGGTCCTGCTACCGGGCACAGGTCGCGCTCGCGCGGGCCGCGGGGAGGCATGTCGGGCATTACTTCTTCAACGGGAACCTCGACCCAGTGGTGTGCGCGGACTTCTTCGCCGACAACCTCGCCTACGTCGCCGGGGATTCGCTGTGGCTCGATATCGAGGACGAGGCATCCACAGGCACCCGGGCGTGGAGCCCCGCGCAGGCGCTCGCCTTCCTGAACCAGGTGAAGACCCGTCTCAGGGTGGTCCCGGGCGTGTATCTGAACAAGTCGCTCATGGACGCCGCCGACTGGTCCGCCGTCGTGGCGGCCGGCGCGCCCTTGTGGATCGCCTCCTACACCCCGTCCCCACCACCCATCCGGTGGTGGCCTGACTGGACGGTATGGCAGTACACGTCCACCCCCATCGACCGTAACAAAGCCCAAACGTCGCTGACCACAGCGTTCACAACCCCAACCCCTCTGGAGGAGGACATGAAAATCCAGCTGATCAAAACGGGCGACGCCTCCGGCGCGATCGGCACGTTGAACCCGGACGGGACCCTCGACTGGCTGACCGCGGACGAGTTCCAAGCCCTGACCCGCACCGGCCTCATCGAGCCCGTCCACGCGGAAGGCGACGGGACGGTATGGGGCATCCTCGCATCCCGCACCGCACGCCTCCGCGCACAACAGGGCGGCGACCCCGTGGCCCTCGCGAAGTCCGTGTCCGCCCTTCTCGTCCCGGCCGTGCTGGCCGGCATCCAGGCCAACAGTGGCCTCTCCCTCACCCCTGAACAAGTCCAGGCCGCGTGCGAGACCGCGATCAAGGACGTGTTCGCCCACGCATCCACCTAGAACCCTCTCCCGAACCCCATGAGAGGGGAACACCATGCCCGACATTCCCATGGGGTGGGCGACGTTGATCGCCGCGGCCGTGACCGCGGCCGGTGGTATGGCCGCGATCGTGATCTCGATCGTGCTGGGCGCCCGCACCCGCCGCGCCGTGAAAAACATCGCATCCGACACCCGCGAGGTCAAAGAACAAGTCACGAACAGCCACACCACCAACCTCCGCGACGAATCCGACCACCGCCACAACGAACTCATCAGCGAGATCACAGCGGTCATCAGCGAGATCACAGCCGTCCGCGCAACCCAGGACACCCACGGAGAGCGCCTCGATGAGGTGCAACGCACCCAACGGGGCATGCAACGCGATATCGGCCGTCTCGCCGACGCCGACCAAGAACAAACCCGCACCGATCACCGCCTCAGCGAACGCCTCACCGACATCGAGAAGAACAACCCCCGACCACACCTCCCCGAAGGAGAATCATGAGCAAGCACCTCACCGCCGAGATCCCGGAGATTATTCACACCGGCCAACGGGTCCTCCGCACCATCATCCAGACAGGGATCCCCGCCTTCCTGACCTTCGCCGTGATCCTCCCGCAGGTCATCGACGCCCTCGGCCTGCCCCTCACCTCGAAGGTCTACCTGTGGCTGGTCGGCCTCGCCGGCATCGTCACCGGGATTGCCGCCGCCCTCACCCGCATCATGGCCATCCCCACCATCAACCGGTGGCTGACAACCATCGGCCTCGGCACCATCAAAAAGACCGACCCGCAAACCCCCGCCAACCCGACGCAGGACCCCACAACCACCCCACCCGCCAACCCCTAACACCCACCACCACGCCCCGGCCCACCCCTCAATTGAGGCGGTAGGCCGGGGCGGGTTTTTGTCGTGTGCCGGCGGCCCGGGCATGGGAGAAGGGGTGTCGCAATATGCGACACCCCTTCAGGGGCTTTGCATCATCACCCGGAAATCACCGATCGTTTACGGTGCCGGTTCCCGCTGTACGCCATGCCGATGCTGGCCGGCTTCTCGGGATGGACCCGTCAGTTTTTCTTTGTTGCGTATTTGAAAACATCGACGTAGTGGGCGATGCCAACGCGTGTGGGGTGGAAGGCTTCACCATTACGGTCTGGCGCGCCGAGGGCGTTGAGACCATTCACCCAATGGGGTGCAGCGCTACAAGCAGTCCGTGCCTGGCTGCGGCTGCTTGCAGGAAGGAGGGTGAAGCCATACTTTTCTGCCTCTCTCTTGATGAGACCGTTCAACTTGTCCTGAACCTGGTGAAGATACACCACATCCTCATCCGTGAAAGGCATGTCGGTTTCCTTCAAATCGCCCGTCCCGGTCGTCGTGAACGCGTAACAGCCAGCCGCCGGAGTGTTCGCCCGGTCAGGGAACAGATCCGGATAGTCGTAGGCGAACTTCCGCGCGTGCGGCGCACGCGCGCTGATCTGACCATAAAGAGCATCGAGGGCCGGTCCCACAACGTCAGTGATCCTGCGGTCCAATTCGTCGTGACCATTCTTCACGTAATCCTGACGACACGTCCTCGAACCCGTCTCTGCAACAGGACCCTTGCCGGATTCGGCAAGGCAAGAAATAATGACTCTTGAGAAGCCCAGGTCGGTGCCTCCAGCGGAGACAAGAACCATGTCGGTGGAGGAGTTCAATGCGTTAATCTGGGGTGGAATGTGGATCGTTTTGCCATCGCTGTCGGTCCTGTCCTGGCCATTGACCATGCCTCGGGCCGTTGCGCCCATGCAGGTAACATCAGTGACAGAGTAACCGGCTGCGCTGCCTACCAGACGTCCCACGCTGGAATCGGACTGGCCACACACGGCAGCGGGGCCTCCTACATCCGCGCCAACACCGTAGGCTGCAGTGAAAGAGTCCCCGATACTCACGAGACCATGCCCAGATGGGCTCACCACACGTTGCCCCGATGACACAGAACCCACACCGGCGGACGCCGACTGAACGCCGACGAGCGAGAACGTCAGACCCGCTACGACCGAGGTCACGACAGCAAGAGAACGGATTCCCCTCCGCTTCGACCGGTCCCTTCGGCCTAAGGCCAGAAACCACCACCCGAGAAAAGGGATGGCATGAGTGCCGTCTTTTACACGAGCCATAACATCACTTTTTATCAACATGGTCTACGTGTACTCCCATTGGCTGCTCTTGCGGCGCCGCCTTTTGCGCGGCCGGTGGGGCTGGTTTCCGTCATGTCGGCGCTCCGCTCTTTTCATCCCGAATGCTTACTTACAGCATAGAATGCACGCATTCTCGGGACTTTTGCGTACTATCTGCGGCGTTTCACCGAAACCCGGGCGCTTACCACCCACAACGATTCGACCACCGACAAAACAACCACCTACCCCAGGCAACCCCAACTCACACTCCGCAACATTTACCGGATAGCGCTGGATGCCGCCACGCCCCGGCCCACCCCCTTACGGGTGGGCCGGGGCGGTCTCGTATCGGTAGCGTTCGATGTTAGCGTCAGCGTCGCGTTGTACGGGAAAATAGCGGCTGTGCTTTATGCCTATGTCGATGAGTCATACATCGAGGGAGACGTTTATCTCATCGGTGTGCTTGTGCTAACCGCGCACCAGAATCGGATGCTGGGCCTCGCTCTTGATAAAATCGTTTTCGAGACCAACAAGCGGCACTCCCATGTGCCGATGGGCATCGAGTTCCACGGCCAGCAGCTCTTTCAGCGCAGCGGAGAGTGGGCATGTCTCAGACAGACGCCTCAGGTGGCCTTCAGCATCTACCGGGCCGCGGTCGGCAAGATCTGCGCCTCCGGAGGTGTGTGGATCGTCGGCGGAGTCCGACGCATTGATCGGCTCGCCCAGCGGTACACTAACCCGACGCCTCCGCACGAGATCGCACTGCAGTACGCCCTCGAGCGCGTTCATGACTACGCATCTTCGCAGGACGAGAAAGTCGTCATCACGGCAGATCAGGTGCCAGACGCGGCGCATCATCAGGCTCGAATCAACCAGTTCCAGGCCAGGGGTCGCACGCCCGGCTACAACCCTCGGGATCTCTCAACGATACTGCCCGACTTCAGGTGGGAGGACTCGCGGGCACATCGGGCGCTCCAAGCAGTCGACATGCTCACCTACGTCTACCTCCGCAAGAGGTTCGTCCAGAACGCCCATCCGCGACCGACGCGGGAAGTGGCGAAGCTCAGTGACCTCGCGCGCCCCTTCCTCCACTCGTATTACGTGTGGACACCTTAAAGCCTGGACCCCGTAAAGCACTGAGGGCCTCGCTCAGCGAGGCCCCAGGCGGATGACGTTCCTACAAGGCCCGCCATACGTGGAAAATACCACAACACGCCCAGGAAGTCGAGAATCAGCGCGCCCGCCAACCCCTAACACCCACCACGCCCCGGCCTACCCCTCAATTGAGGCGGTAGGCCGGGGCCGTTTCGGCGTTTCATTTCCGCGCTTAGATATTGCAGTAGTGCTCGGGTTTGCGCGCGCGCGGCATTCGGTGGCAGTTTGATGTCCGTGCTTCACGCTTACATCGACGAGTCAGGAGACCGGGGCCACACCCCGAAGGCGAGTGACCATTTCATTCTCTCCGCGGTTGTCGTGCGCGACTCGAACAGTGACAAAATCAACGGGCTGCTTGAGGGTCTTCGGGCGGATCTTCGGAAGCCCTCCGGGAACTACCTCACGTGGAAAAACATCCGCTCTCACACGGATCGGATGCGGATAGCGCAAGTCATAGCCGGACAACAGTGGCTCCGGGTGATCAGTGTCGTCGCATGCAAACGACATCTGCCGCCGGCCACCTTGAACCAGAGCCAGGTGTATCTATACCAGCTGAGGTTCTTGCTTGAGCGCTTATCATGGTTGGCGCGCGACGCCGGAGAAATCCTGGACTATACGATGGCGCAGATCCAATGTGAAGCTATCCGACTTACGCAAGTACGAAAACATACTGCGTCGTCTTCCTGGCTGCGAGATCTACTGGCCCGCTCTCGCAGCCGGCGGAGGAACGATCGAACAGCCTCAGCGACTGGAAGAACTGCAGCTCGCGGACTTAGTTACCTCAGCAACTGCAGCTGCGTTTCATTCCGATCACTGGGGCAACTCGGAGCCGCGCTATCTATCGACACTTGCGCCGCGGCTATATCGGCGACGGCGGAGTCCACTGACTTCCTATGGCCTCAAGATGCATCCGTGGAGTGACAGCACGAAGGCCGCGTATCCGTGGATCGCGGCCTTGTGATGCGCGTCGACCGGCATGAACCGCTCAGCGGGTGCAACTTGACAGTTGCTGACGATCACCCGCGCATCTACAGGCTACACCATCGTCTACCCAGACATTAGGCCCTACATCACATGACGTGCCGCCGGGTGACCGCACAGGCGTTCTTCAGAAGCCACACCCTTGCCCACACTCTGCCCACAAACACCCCCCTGCCCACACCCGACAAGGCTGCCACCTCGGATAAAGGGAACCGAACCTCTAATAACCTATTCCGCTCATCGGCGCTTTCGAGGGATTCATCTCGCTCGATGATCAGCTGTGCTACACCCGTGCGGACGGCTTCCTCGGCGAGCGCTAGTCCTCGTCGGGCGGGCGATTACTCCGCCAAGCGGTAACAACCTGCGTGCTGGCACCCAGGATCGCAGGGATGATGCCAGCGATCGATGCGGCCGGATAGCCCAGAACGATCAACGTCACGGCCGCAACCAGACCACCAATCGTCAGGAGCTGCGCCCCAACAGCACCGGTGACAACTCCGAAAGCCTCTGCCTTCGTGAGACGTCGAATAGCCTCACTCGTCACGGACTCGTTGTATAGCTGCTGCTCGATCATCCGCTGAGCAGTGCCCGGAACAAGCTGGTCGTAACCGGCGAGAGTTGCCGGTGAAGGAAGGGGACCCGTGTGAGAGAGGGCTATTTGGAGCCCTTGCGACCCTTCCGCTTCGCCGCCTGCATCTGGCTGTTCGACTTCTGCGCCTGGAATGCCTGCAAGCTCTCCCGCATTGCTGTCGCTCGGCTCGTGTTCCCCGTCACTCCGATGATCGCTCCATGCGCGACCCCCCGAAGTGTGGTCATCGCTAGGTTCGTCATGATGCAAGCCTATTGCCCTTTCCTGAGCAGCGGGTTTGTGTACTGCACAGCATCGCACACACAAGAACTACTGGGTACCCCCACTCGCGTGTACCCCGGTCCACCCTGCCCACACTTTGCCCACAAACACCCCGAGACCAACCGATTCCAACCGACCCCAAACGAGGTCAACCGGCCCGTCATTCCGCGGAAGCAACGGCAGCAAGCCACCATTCGGAGGGTCAGAGGATCTCCGGATCGTCGAAGCGCACGCGCAGCGACGGAGCGGGGCGGTAGCCGCCGCGTCCGGCCGGCGCCTTCCGGCGCTGCGTCGCGTTCCGCACCACCTGGCCCCGCACAGCTGCCGCGATCTCGGCTCCACGCGCGTACTCGAAGCGCAGGATGCTGCGCACCGTCTTCTCGCCCACCTCCACCGGACCGAGCACGTCGATGAGCAGACCGGGACCCACCGCGGCGACGACCGCGTCCACGGCCGCCGGAGCGCCCGTGATCGAGGCGAGCCGCACCGCGGGCGGAAAACGGAGTCCGCGCCGGTCGGCGAGCTCTTCGCGGGCGAAGTCCACCAGCCGGCCGGTCGCGAAGGCCCGCGCGAGAGCGCCGGACACCCCGACGAGCACGGTGGGCGCGCCGGGCGCGGCGAGGACGGCGGCGCTGGTCCACCAGCGAAGGCAGTCCTCGGCCACGCGCAGGCTCTCCCGGGCGAGCATCCGCTCTCCGTCGAGCAGCAGGACAGCGCGGTAGCCGCCGTCCGCGATCGGCTCGGCCCCGCGGGTGGCGACCACGAGCGCTGGGGCCGGCCCGATACGCCGCACCGGATGGTCGCCGTCCGCCAGGACGATGCGCGTACCGGGGAAGGCCCGGCCCAGCTCCTCCGCTGTGCGTCCCGAACCGGGCGTGACCATCCGGAACGCCGTGTGCTCGCAGCGCGAGCAGCTCCAGTCGGTCGCGAGCGCGCCGCACCACTGGCACGAGGGCCTCGCCCCCGCCTGTCTCTGGCCGAGCGGCCCGGTGCAGCGGGTGCAGCGCGCGGCCTGGCCACAGCTCGCGCAAGCTAGCAGCGGGGCGTAACCGGGGCGCGCCACCTGCACGAGCACGGGGCCGTGATCCAGGGCTTTCCGGGCCGCCCGCCAGGCTCCCGAGGGGATGCGCGCCGCGCGGGCGGCGGGCTCGTCCGCCTGCTGCGCCGAGGTCAGAACGACTTTCGGCGCAGACGCCCGTTCGGGAGCCGTGTCCCGAAGCCAGCCCAGCTCGACCAGCCGCTGAGCCTCGACGCTGCGGACGAGCCCGCTCACGACGAGCCCGCAGCCGGTCAGCTCCTGCCGGACGAGGGCCGCGTCCCGCGTGTGGACATAGGGCGCGAGCGGTTCCGCGTGCAGGGGGTCGCTGTCCTCCCAGACCGCGATCAGTCCCAGGTCGTCCGCGGGAGCGTACACCACCGAGCGGTTGCCGATCAGGATGCGCGGCCCGGCCAGCGCCGCCAAGAAACCGCGGTAGCGGTCGGCGTTGGCCTGTGACGCATCGGTGCGGACCACCGCCGTGGCCGGCACGATCGCAGCCAGGGCTGCCGACAGCTGCTCCAGATCGCGGTGATCGGGCACAGCCAGGATCGCCGAACGCCCTGTGCTCCAGGTCGCGGCCGCGAGCGCAGCGAGGGTGATCGCCCACTCGCCCACCCAGGTGCCGTCCGGCAGCGGGCTGAGCCGGGGCAGGGCGCGGAGGGCTAGGCGTTCGCCGCGCGCGACGGCGGTCTCCAGCGTACACTCGCCGTACCCGCGCACGCCGATCGCCGGGGGGGACGCTGCCGGGTTGCGCTCGCTCTCCGGCTGGGCAAGCCACTGCTTCTCGACGCGCACCATCCGCCCGGGAATCGCCAGGCGCAGGATGTCGCTGGCCGTCCCGGCGCTGCGGTCGGCCAGCCGCCGCGCCAGCCGCCACACCCCGGGCGTGAGCACCGGCACCGGCGAGACGACCGACTCGATCAGGCTGAGCCGACCCTCATAGGCGCCCTCGGGCCCGGCCCATTCCACGAGGTAGCCGTCGGCGACCCGTCCCGCGGTGCGAAGCGGAACGCGCACACGGACGCCGGGGAACGCCTGGGCGGCCAGTTCCTCGGGGACGAGATAGTCGAAGAAGTGGTCGAGCTGCGGGAGCGGCGAATCGAGGACGACGCGAGCGACCCGGGCGGCCGCCGGCACGGCTACAGCCCCGCGGCCGAGCGCAGGTCGTCGACGCGGTCGAGCCGCTCCCAGGTGAAGTCCGGGAGCTCGCGGCCGAAGTGGCCGTACGTCGCCGTGCGCGCGTAGATCGGACGGAGCAGGTCGAGGTCGCGCGCGATGGCGGCCGGTCGCAGATCGAAGACCTCACGGATGGCGTGGATGATGCGTTCGTCCGGAACGTGAGCGGTGCCGAAGGTCTCGACGTAGAGCCCGACCGGGGCGGCCTTGCCAATCGCGTAGGCGATCTGCACCTCGAGCCGGTCCGCGAGCCCCGCGGCGACCGCGTTCTTCGCCACCCAGCGCAGAGCGTACGCGGCCGAGCGGTCCACCTTCGACGGGTCTTTGCCGGAGAACGCGCCGCCGCCGTGACGGCTCGCGCCGCCATAGGTGTCGACGATGATCTTGCGGCCGGTGAGACCGGCGTCCCCCTTCGGCCCACCGATCTCGAAGCGGCCGGTGGGGTTGATCAGAGTGCGGATGTGCGAGGTCTCCACTCCCGCGGCATGCATGACAGGCTCGATGACCTGCTCGATCACCTCCGCTCGCAGGCGCTCGCTGGGGATGTCCCACGCGTGCTGGGTGGACAGCACGACGGTCTGCACGCTCTTCGGCACATAGCCCTCGTAGCCGATCGTGACCTGGGTCTTGCCATCCGGGCGCAGATAGCCGAGCGTGCCGTCCTTGCGCACCGCCGCAAGACGTTCGGCGAGCCGATGAGCCAGCCAGATCGGCAGCGGCATGTACTGCGGGGTCTCGGTGGTGGCGAAGCCGAACATGATGCCCTGGTCGCCCGCGCCCTGCCGGTCGAGGTCGTCCCGGCTCTGCTCGGATCGCGTCTCCAGCGCATTGTCGACGCCCTGTGCGATGTCCGGCGACTGGGCGCCGATCGAGACGGAGACACCGCACTGCGTGCCGTCGAAGCTGACATCGGAGGAGTCGTAGCCGATCTCTACGATGGTGTCCCGCACGAGCGCCGGGATCTCGACATAGCCCTTGGTGGTGACCTCACCGGCCACATGCACGAGACCGGTGGTCACGAGCGTCTCGACGGCGACACGGCTGTGCTCGTCGACGGCGAGCAGGGCATCGAGGATGCTGTCGGAGATCTGATCGCAGATCTTGTCCGGGTGGCCCTCGGTCACAGACTCGGACGTGAAGAGACGCAGATCGGCCATAGTGCTCCTGTTCGGTGCCGGCCTCTGTTCGCTGCCGGGTCTCAGACGATGACGTCGAGAATACGATCGGCCACCGACAGTTTGCTCCCGGAGGCCTCCATCACTATATCTCCGCCCCTGCGCAGAACGACGACCGCGTTGTTCTCCGTCTGGAAGCCCTGATCCCAGGCCACCTGGTTGAGCACGAGGAAGTCCGCGCCCTTGGCCGCCAGCTTGCCGCGGCCCCGTTCGATGAGAGCCGACGGGTCGGGCTCCGTCTCGGCCGCGAAGCCGACGATCACCTGCCCGTGACGCTTCTCGCGGGTGAGCCCGGCGAGGATGTCGGGATTGGCGACGAGCTCCAGCGTCAGGGTCTCCCCTGTCTCGGATTTCTTGATCTTGCTGTCGCGACTCGATGCCGGACGGTAGTCGGCCACGGCGGCCGCCATCACCACGATGTCGGCGGCACGGGCGGACTCGGTCACGGCCTCCTGCAATTCCAGCGCGGTCCGCACCGGAACGAACTCGACACCGTCCGGCGGCTCGATCTCCAGATACGCCGCGATCAGCACGACCTCCGCTCCCCGCGCCTGCGCCGCCCAGGCGAGCGCGACGCCCTGCCGGCCGCTGGAGCGGTTGCCGAAGAAGCGCACCGGGTCCAACGGCTCGCGGGTCCCGCCGGCGGTGATCACGACACGCTTGCCGCGGAGGTCCACCCCGCCGCGCGGCCGCCGCGCGGCCTCGTTCGCACGCCGGCGCTCCGAGAGCACGACGATGTCGGCCGCGAGCTCGGGGACCGCCGAGACGACCGGGCGCGGCGCGATGCCGACGGCGCGCAACGCCGTCCGGACGATGGTCTCGGTCTCCTCGAGACGGCCCGGTCCGCTCTCGCTGCCCGTCAGCGGACCGGACGCGGGACCGACGACGATCACACCGCGGTCGGTGAGCGTCGCGATGTTGGCCGCCGTCGCCGGGTTCTGCCACATCTCGGTGTGCATCGCCGGGGCGATCACGAGGGGGGCGGTGGAGGCGAGGACGGTGTTGCCGAGCAGATCGTCGGCGAGCCCCGCGGCGAGCTTGGCGATGGTGTTGGCCGTCGCCGGAGCGATCACGATGAGGTCGGCGGACTGGCCGATGGCCACATGCCGCACCTCCGCGACGCCCTCGTACAGATCGGTCGCGACGGGGTTCCTGCTGATCGCCTCCAACGTCGGCCGGCCAACGAACCGCAGCGCGGCCTCCGTCGCGACGACGTGGACGGAGTGGCCCTCGAGCACGAGCGCCCGGATCACGCCCACGGCTTTGTAGGCGGCGATGCCGCCGGTCACTCCGACGACGATGGTCAAGCGCGCGCTCACGGCGTCACCCCCTCAACGGCAGGGTCCTTCCGCGGCCATCGGCCGCGACGGCCAGGCCGTGCCCGGCGGAAGCCCCGGTGCTTGTCTTATTCGGCGGCGGCGATCGGTTTGAGAACGAGTCTGTCCTCGTTGATCTCGTGCATGGCCACCGAGAGGGGCTTGTCGTCCACCGACGAGTCCACAAGCGGTCCGACGTTGTCGAACAGGCTGCCCTCGTGCAGGTCTGCGTAGTAATCGTTGATCTGCCGAGCGCGTTTCGAGGCGAAGATCACGAGCGCGTACTTGGACTCGACTTTGGAGAGGAGGTCGTCGATGGGCGGGTCGATGATGCCGTTGGTGCTGGTGGCCATGCGGAAGGTCTCCTTGCTTGAGGCAGAACGTGCGCTGCGCGGAACGAAAGCGGCGCCGCCGGGATGCGGCACGACGAGGGCGGACAGCCTAGGCGGTTGACGGACGTACCGGCGCCGGGCGAAGCATCATCAAGTCTACGACCTCCCGGGCGGCATCGGCGACCGTGTGGTTCACAACGCGGTGGTCGAACTCGTTCTGGGCGGCCAGTTCGACCTTCGCGGTCTCCAGACGGCGCTGCTGTTCGACGGCGCCTTCGGTGCCCCGGCCGACGAGCCGGCGAACCAGCTCCTCCCAGGTCGGGGGCAGCAGGAAGATCAGGCGGGCCTCCGGCATCGACGCACGCACCTGGCGCGCGCCCTGGAGGTCGATCTCGAGGAGGACGCTCCTGCCCTCGTCCAGCGCCTTCTCGATCGGCGCCCGCGGCGTTCCGTAGCGGTAGGCGTTGTGTACGGTCGCGTGCTCGAGGAGGTCGCCGGCCGCGATCATCCGATCGAACGCGGCATCGTCGACGAAGTAGTAATTGACGCCGTCGATCTCGCCGGGACGCGGCGAGCGGGTGGTCGCGGAGACCGAGAGCAGCACCTCGGGATAGTTCTCCCGGATGTAGGCCGAGACCGTGCCCTTGCCGACAGCGGTGGGGCCCGCCAGCACCACGAGGCGATTGCGCCGCCGGACCGGTCGCTCCTCGCGCTCGATGAGGAAGTCGCGAAGCCGGAGCCGCTGGTGCCGGCCGAGCCCGCCGAGCCGCTTGGAGGGGGCGATGCCGAGCCGGCGCAGGGCGTCCTGCATCTTGGTCGTTCCGATGGCCGGGACGCTGAGCAGGAACTCGGTGACCCGGATGCGTCCCTCCACGCCCCCAGGGTCGGCCGTGGCGTGGTCGAGGACGATCAGCGGCGAGAGCTCGCGGGCGGCGATGGCGGCTTTGACGCTCGCGCGGGCGCGGCGGGCCGCGACGGCGGCGGCGCTGGCGGCCTTCCGATCCACCTCGGGCGGAGCGGGACGACGCCGGTCCGCGGACCCGGTGGCTGCCTCGGCGACGGGGTCAGGCATGCGCGGCGCGCACCTCCTCGGAGCGGCCGGCGATCGCTGCGGCGATACCGTCGGGACCGGTGGCCAGGAGCCCGCGGGACTCGCTCACGATGACCCCGGGGGCCAGCGAGCCGAACAGGCGAGGGGCGTCTGCGACCAGCGCGCCCTGGTGGCCGAAGCCCGGTGCGAGCACCGGGAACGCCGGCGCGTAGACCCGTTCGGTGTCGATTCCGAACGCGGGGAGATCGAGGGTCGCGCCGAGCACGAGGCCCACGGAGGCGAAGGGATGTGGGGGCTGCCCCTGGGTGAAGACCTGCACGTCTTCGATGATGGCACGCGCCACGGTGTACCCGGTATTCGGACCCGAGGCCACGACCGCCTGCTGGAGTGTGGCGGCCTCCGGATTCGAGGTCGCCGCCAGCACGAACAGGCCCTTTCCGGTCGCCTCGGCGAGGCGCATGGGCGCGTCGATCGAGCCGACGCCCTGGAAAGCGGCGATGGTGAGCGCGTCCGCCTCCAGCGGGGAGCCTGGGGTCAGCCACGATTCGGCGTATGCGGCCACACTCGTGCCGATGTCGCCGCGCTTCGCGTCGGCGATCACGAGCAGGCCGGCGGCCCGGGCGGCGGAGAGCACCTCCTCCAGAGCAGCGTATCCGGCGGCGCCGAACCGCTCGAAGAACGCCACCTGCGGCTTCACTGTCCCGGCACGGCCAGCGGCAGCGTCCACCACCCGCAATCCGAACTCGCGTACGCCCGAGGCCGAGTCCGGCAGGCCCCACGCTGCGAGCAGATGGGCGTGCGGATCGATCCCGACGCACAGCCGTCCGCGCGCATCGAACACCGCGGCCAGCCGGTCGCCGAAGGGGACGACGCCCCGGGCGCCCTCCGTCACCGCCGCGCTGCCCTCTGCGCCGCGTACTCCTGCAGCGAGGTCACCGCGAAGCCGTGCCGCACCGCGTCGAGCGAGGCGACAGCCGCGCTCAGCTCGGCGAGGGTCGTGAACAGCGGCTTGTCGCCCGCGACGGCCGCGGCCCGGATCTCGTAGCCGTCGGCGCGCGCAGGGCGGCCGCTCGGAGTGTTGATCACCACATCCACTTTGTCTCGCGTGATGAGGTCGACGATCGAGTCGCCGTCCGTTGTCTCGCTGTGCTTGCGGACGACGCGCGCCGCGATCCCGTTGCGGTTCAGCACCTCGGCGGTGCCCTCTGTCGCGAGGATGGCGTAGCCGAGCTGCTGCAGGCGCAGCACCGGGAGCACGATCGCGCGCTTGTCGCCGTCGGCGACCGAGACGAACACGGTGCCCTTCAGCGGCATCCCGCCGTAGGCCGCCGCCTGGCTCTTGGCGAACGCGGTCGGGAAGTCTTTGTCGATGCCCATGACCTCGCCGGTCGAACGCATCTCCGGACCGAGAACCGAGTCCACGATCTTGCCCTCGCGCGTGCGGAACCGCTTGAACGGCAGCACCGCCTCCTTGACCGCCACCGGCGAGTCCATCGGGATGATCGAGCCGTCCTGCGCCGGGAGCAGACCCTCCGCCACGAGTCCGTCGACCGTGTCCCCGACCATGATCCGGGAGGCCGCCTTGGCGAGCGGGATGCCGAGCGCCTTGGACACGAAGGGGACCGTCCGCGATGCGCGCGGGTTCGCCTCGAGCACGTAGAGCACGCCCGCACTGATCGCGAACTGCACATTGAGCAGCCCGCGCACACCGATCCCCTCGGCGATCTTCCGCGTGGCCTCGCGCACGCGGTCGATCTCACGGCGGCCGAGCGTGATCGGGGGCAGCGTGCAGCTCGAGTCTCCGGAGTGGACGCCCGCTTCTTCGATGTGCTCCATCACTCCGCCGATGTAGAGCCGCTCTCCATCAAACAGGGCGTCGACGTCGATCTCGATCGCATCGTCCAGGAAGCGGTCGACCAGCAGCGGGTGCGCAGGTCCCACGATCCCCTCACCGGCGACGCGGTCGAAGTAGGACGCGAGCGAGTCGCTGTCGTAGACGATCTCCATCCCGCGTCCGCCGAGCACGAAGCTCGGACGCACCAGCACCGGGTAACCGATCTGCTCCGCGGCGTGCAGCGCGCTCGCGTAGTCGACCGCTGTGCCGTTGCGCGGGGCGACCAGGCCCGCGTTCTCGAGGATGTCCGCGAACAGGCCGCGTTCCTCCGCCAGATCGATCGCGCTCGGGGTGGTGCCGAGGACGCGGACGCCCGCCTCCTCCAGGCCCTTCGCGAGCCCGAGCGCGGTCTGGCCGCCCAGCTGCACCACCACGCCGACCAGCTCGCCGGACTGCGACTCCGCGTGGATGACCTCCAGCACATCCTCGAGCGTGAGCGGCTCGAAGTAGAGGCGGTCGGAGGTGTCGTAGTCCGTGGAGACCGTCTCCGGGTTGCAGTTGATCATGATCGTCTCGTACCCGGCGTCGTGCAGCGCGAACGACGCATGCACACAGGAGTAGTCGAACTCGACGCCCTGGCCGATGCGGTTGGGGCCCGAGCCCAGGATGACGACCTTGCGCTTCTCGCGCGGCTCGACCTCCGTCTCCTCGTCGTAGGACGAGTAGTGGTAGGGCGTGAGCGCCGGGAACTCGCCCGCGCAAGTGTCCACGGTCTTGTAGACCGGCCGCACGCCCAGGATGTGCCGCACCTCGCGCACATCGGACTCGCCGAATCCGCGCAGCGCCCCGATCTGCGCGTCGGAGAAGCCGTGGTCCTTCGCAACGCGCAGCGTGCCGGTGTCGAGCGTCTCCGCCGCGCGGATCTGCTCGGCGACCTCGTTGAGGAGCACGATCTGGTCGATGAACCACGGGTCGATCTTGGTGGCCTCGAAGACCTGCTCGGGCGTCGCGCCGAGCCGCAGCGCCTGCTGCACATCCACGATCCGGCCATCGGTCGGCGTCGCGATGGTCTCCAGCAGCTCCTCGACGGTGCGGTCCTCGGCGCCCCAGTGGAACGACGAGCCGCGCTTCTCCAGCGACCGCAGCGCCTTCTGGAGCGCACTCGTGTAGGTGCGGCCGATCGCCATCGCCTCGCCGACAGACTTCATCGTGGTGGTCAGCGTGGGGTCGGCGGCCGGGAACTTCTCGAAGGCGAAGCGCGGGACTTTGACGACCACGTAGTCCAGCGTCGGCTCGAAGCTCGCCGGGGTGACGCCGGTAATGTCGTTCGGGATCTCGTCCAGGCGGTAGCCGATCGCGAGCTTGGCCGCGATCTTGGCGATCGGGAAGCCGGTGGCCTTGGAGGCGAGCGCGGACGAGCGGGAGACGCGCGGATTCATCTCGATGACGATCACGCGCCCGTCGGCCGGGTCCACAGCGAACTGGATGTTGCAACCGCCGGTGTCGACGCCCACGGCGCGGATGATGTCGATGCCGATATCGCGCAGCTTCTGGTACTCGCGGTCGGTCAGTGTGAGCGCGGGCGCGACCGTGATGGAGTCGCCGGTGTGGACGCCCACCGGGTCCACGTTCTCGATGGAGCAGACGACCACCGTGTTGTCCGCGGTGTCGCGCATCAGCTCCAGCTCGTACTCCTTCCAGCCGAGGATGGACTCCTCCAGCAGCACCTCGCTGGTCGGGCTCTGGTGGATGCCGTCGCCGGCGATCCGGCGCAGCTCCTCCGGGGTGTGGGCGAAGCCGGAGCCGAGGCCGCCCATCGTGAACGACGGGCGCACGACCAGCGGATAGCCGAGGTCCTCAGCGAACGCCAGCGCCTCCTCCACGGTGTGCGCGATGTGCGAGCGCGCGACATCGGCCCCCGCGGCGATGACCAGGTCCTTGAAGATCTGGCGGTCCTCGCCCTTCTGGATCGCCTCGAACTTCGCGCCGATCAGCTCGACGCCGTACTTCTCCAGCACGCCGTGCTCGTGCAGCTGCATAGCGGCGTTGAGGGCGGTCTGACCGCCGAGGGTCGGCAGGATCGCGTCGGGCCTCTCCTTGGCGATGATCGTCTCGATGACCTCCCAGGTGATCGGCTCGACGTAGGTCGCATCGGCGAAGTCGGGGTCGGTCATGATGGTCGCCGGGTTGGAGTTCACCAGGATGACGCGAACGCCCTCCTGTTTGAGCACGCGGCAGGCTTGCGTGCCGGAGTAGTCGAACTCGCAGGCCTGGCCGATGACGATGGGGCCTGAGCCGATGACCAGGACGGAGTGGATGTCGGTGCGCTTGGGCATCAGTCGGCGCCTTCCTGGGTTGCGGTGCGATCCTTGATCATGGTGAGGAACCGGTCGAACAGGTAGTTGGCGTCGTGCGGTCCCGCCGCCGCCTCTGGGTGGTATTGCACGCTGAACGCCGGGAGATCGAGGCAGTTGAGCCCCTCCACGACGTTGTCGTTGAGGCTGAAGTGGCTCACCTCGACCCGCCCGAAGCCGGCGGGCGAGTCGAAGGTGCCTTCGATCGGCGCCTCGACCGCGAACCCGTGGTTCTGCGCGGTGATCTCCACGCGGCCCGTGCGCTTGTCGAGCACCGGCTGATTGATCCCGCGGTGCCCGAACGGCAGCTTGTACGTGCCGAGGCCGAGCGCGCGGCCGAGCAGCTGGTTGCCGAAGCAGATGCCGAAGTACGGCAGACCCGCGCGCAGCGTCTCCTGGAGCAGGGCAACGTGCCGATCGGACGCCTGCGGGTCGCCGGGGCCGTTCGAGAAGAACAGCGCGGCCGGACTCAGACTCAGCACATCGCGCGCCGAGACCTGCTGCGGCAGGACGTGGACGTCGAGGCCGCGGCCCGCGAGGTTCTCCAGCGTCGACTTCTTGACGCCGAGGTCGAGCACGGCGACCGAGCCGATCCGCTCGCCCACCGCGGGCACCGTGTAGGGCTCGACCGTGGAGACCTCCGCCGAGAGGCTCCGCCCGGTCATCCGGGCTCCCTCGAGCACGAGGTCGAGCTGCTCCCCCTCGCTCAGCTCGGCGTCCTCACCCGAGAAGATGCCGGCGCGCATGGCGCCGGCCGAACGGATGTGGCGCGTCACAGCGCGCGTGTCGATGCCGCTGATGCCGACGACGCCCTCATCGATCAGGTCGTCGTCGAGGCTGCGCTGCGCGCGGAAGTTCGAGACGACGCGGCTGGGCTCGCGCACCACGAAACCGGCGACCCAGATCCGGCGGGACTCCATATCCTCGTCGTTCGCGCCGGTGTTCCCGATGTGCGGGGCCGTCATCAGCACGATCTGGCCCGCATAGGACGGGTCCGTCACGGTCTCCTGGTAGCCGGTCATCCCGGTCGCGAACACGGCCTCGCCGAACGTCCGCCCACGGGCGCCGTAGGCCCGTCCCGGATAGCGTCTGCCGTCTTCGAGGACCAGGACCGCTGGGTCGAATGCGCCCATGTCACTCCTCACTTTCACTCGTGTCCGCCGGGCTCGCCGAGCCGGGGAGGATTCTGTCGATCGCCACGGTCAGGGAACCGCGGAGCGCCGGGTCCACGACCCGGAAGTAGCTGTCGGAGGGAACGCCGCCGGAGGTCGTCCAGCCGACGCGGAGGAGACCGCCGGGCTCCACCGCCCGGTCGATCGCGACCGACGCCGGACCGGTGCCGGTCAGGGCGGAGGCCGGGATGAACACCGGCTGCTCCCCCGCGACGACGAGGCACAACCCGTCGGAGGAGACGTCGACCGTGCCCTTGCCCCGGTAGGCGAGCCCGGGCAGCGCCAGGCGCTCCAGATGCTCACCGGCCCTCGTGGTGGCGACATAGAGGACATCGGCCGTCGCGGCCGACGCCGCGGGTGTCTCCGGAGCGGGGTAGCCGCCGCCGGCGAGCGCATCGCGGCGCACCCGGCGGCGCCAGCCGGCGAGCGCGAGCGCGAACGCGAGGGCGACGACCGCCAGTGTCCCGAGAACGGGCAGGAGCTTATCCACGCGTCGCCCCCAGGCCGTCGACGACCCTCCCGTCCAGCACCGTGGCGTACCCACGGTGGAAAGTCGCGACCACCCGGCCGGGCAGCGCCATCGAGAGGTACGGTGAGTTGACGCCCTTGCCGGCCAGGTCGCCGACGGAGAACTCTCGCGAGACCGCCGGGTCGTAGAGAAACAGCTCGGCGGGCGCGCCCGCCTCGATCGGCGTGCCGTGCCCGGCCAGCCGGCCGATGCGCGCGGGGACCGCCGAGAGCACCCGGGCGATGTCCGCCCAGTCGAGCATCCCCGTGTCGACCACCGACGACTGCACGACCGAGAGCGCGGACTCCAGCCCGACCATCCCGAACGCCGCGGCGTCCCACTCGCAGTCCTTCGCCTCGACGGGATGCGGCGCGTGATCGGTCGCGACGATGTCGATCGTGCCGTCCGCGAGCCCCGCGCGCAGCGCCTCGACGTCCTCGGAGCGGCGCAGCGGCGGGTTGACCTTGTAGCGGGCGTCGTACCCGCTCGCGAGCTCCTCGGTCAGCAGCAGATGGTGGGGAGTGACCTCGGCGGTCACCTCGATCCCGCGCGCCTTCGCGCAGCGGATGACATCCACCGAGCCCGCGGTGGAGACGTGGCAGACGTGCAGGCGGGAGCCGACGTGTTCGGCGAGCAGCACATCCCGCGCGATGATGGACTCCTCGGCCACCGCCGGCCAGCCGGCCAGCCCGAGTTCGCCGGAGAGGGCCCCCTCGTTCATCTGCGCCCCGGCCGTCAGCCTCGGCTCCTGCGCGTGCTGGGCGATCACGCCGTCGAACGCCTTGACGTACTCCAGCGCCCGGCGCATCAGCAGCGGGTCGGAGACGCATCTGCCGTCGTCGGAGAACACCCGCACGCGGGCGCGGGAGTCGGCCATCGCGCCGAGTTCCGCCAGCCGCTCGCCCTCCAGCCCCACCGTCACCGCGCCGATCGGGCGCACGGTCGCGTACCCGGCCGCCTCCCCCAGGCTCAGCACCTGCTCGACGACCCCGGCCGTGTCGGCCACCGGCGAGGTGTTCGCCATCGCGAACACCGCGGTGAACCCGCCGGCCGCCGCCGCGCGCGTTCCGGTCAAGACGGTCTCGCTCTGCTCATAGCCCGGCTCGCGGAGGTGCGTGTGCAGGTCGACGAGCCCGGGCAGCGCCAGCAGCCCGTCCGCGTCCACCACGGTCGCGCCCGCCGCGGAGAGACCGACTCCGGTCTCCTGGATGCGGCCCTGGGAGAGGAGCAGGTCGGTGCGGGAGCCGTCGGCCAGCGTCGCGCCTGTGATCACAAATGTTTCGTCGCTCATCTTCTCGCTCGCCTCATTCACACTTCTCGGTCGCCGGACAGCAGAAGGTAGAGGGCGGCCATCCGCACGGACACGCCGCTCGCGACCTGCTCCCTCACCGTCGAGCGCGGCGAGTCGGCCGCCGCCGCCGAGATCTCCAGCCCGCGGTTCATCGGCCCCGGGTGCATCACAATGCTATCCGCCCCGAGCCGGGCCAGCCGTTCGTCGTCGAGGCCCCAGCGCCGCGAGTACTCCCGCGTGGTCGGGAAGAACGCCGCGTTCATCCGCTCCGCCTGGATGCGCAGCATCATCACGACATCCGGGCCGTCGGCCAGCACCGCGTCCAGGTCGTAGCCGATCGTCGCCGACCAGCCCGACACCTCCACCGGCAGCAGCGTCGGCGGGGCGACCAGCGTCACCTCGGCGCCGAGCGTGCGCAGCAGCCAGACATTCGAGCGCGCCACGCGGGAGTGCAGTATGTCGCCCACGATCGTCACGGCGACCCCGTCGAGGTCGCGGCCGCGCGAGCCGGCCCCGTGCAGCCGTCTGCGCATCGTGAACGCGTCGAGCAGCGCCTGCGTCGGGTGCTCGTGCGTGCCGTCGCCCGCGTTGACGATGCCCGCGTCGATCCAGCCGCTCGCCGCGAGCGTCTGCGGCGCGCCGGACGAGTGGTGCCGGACGACGACGGCGTCGGCCCCCATCGCCGCGAGCGTCTGGGCGGTGTCCTTCAGGCTCTCGCCCTTGGACACGCTCGACCCTTTCGCCGAGAAAGTGATGACATCCGCCGAGAGCCGCTTCGCCGCCGCCTCGAACGAGATCCGAGTGCGCGTCGAGTCCTCGAAGAAGAGGTTCACCACCGTCTTCCCCCGCAGCGTCGGCAGCTTCTTCACCTCCCGCTCCTGCACGTCCGCCATGTCCTCGGCCACATCCAGCAGCCGGATCGCGTCCTCGCGCCCCAGCGTCTTGGTCGACAGCAGGTGCCTCATGCGCCGCCCTCCTCGATCGTCACGGCCTCCTCGCCGTCCACCTCGGCCAACCGCACGAAGATCCGCTCCGACGCGGCGGAGGGCAGGTTCTTGCCCACGAAGTCGGCCCGGATCGGCAACTCCCGATGCCCGCGATCGACCAGCACCGCCAGCCGGACCGCCCGCGGCCGCCCCAGATCGCTGAGCGCATCCAAAGCGGCCCGGATGGTACGCCCGGAGAAGAGCACGTCATCCACCAGCACCACGGTCTTGCCGTCGATCGGCCCCGGCAGCGAGGTCGGCTGCGGCGCTCGCGTGGGGTTCCGTGCCAGATCGTCTCGATACATGGTCACATCGAGCGCCCCCACGATGTCAGCGGACGCCCCGACCGCCTCCGGCTCGATCCGCTGGATGCTCTCGGCGATCCTCCGGGCGAGCACGACGCCGCGCGTCGGGATGCCCAGGATCGCCAGATCGTCGGTGCCCCGGTTGGACTCCAGGACCTCGTGCGAGATCCGAGTCAATGCCCGGGAGATGTCAGCCTGCTGCAGCACAGTGCGCACTGTCACGCCGACCTCCTTCCCCGCCTCACAGGACGGCTCGTTAAAGGATGTCTACCGAGAGAGCAGCTTAGCAGGCAGCCAGTGCAGATCCGGCCGGACCCACGCCTTGGAATCGACTCGGATCCACACGACGGGCCGGTTCGGACGTCATTCGGACGGGAGAGGACGAGGATGTCCACGCGCCGCGGTTTCTTTGGAGATCCTGGGGAATTGCGCTTGGGGTCGATGCGCCCCTCGATAAGGTATGGAATCTCTGACATCCTGTTTTTCATCTGAGCCAATGGAGCCTCGGATGGAAGGACAGCATGTTCACGATGACGAAGACAATGGCTGCTCTGGCCGGGTTGGCGACAGCGGCATCACTGACAGCACTGCCCTCAGCACCGGCAGCTGCGAGCGAGGACCCCGCCCTTGCGTCGGCACGCGGTTTCCTCTCCGAGTACGGCGCCTCGCAGGCGACGCAAGACCGGCTGATTGAAACTTATCTCGCTGGTGAGACCTGGGATTCGCTGTCGAGCAGTTCGAAGCCCGTAACCGTGGATGAGCGCTCGGCGGCGGACGGCGAATACACGGTCAGCACCTACGAGGATGGTTCGATCGCGGTGACCCGGTTGGAGACCCCGACGGCCGAGGGACCTCGAGCAGGTCGGGGGATCAGCGGATGCAGCGTCAGCGGAAGAACATACAGCAACTGCAAGATCGACACGTGGGTCGGTGTTGTGCAGCTGGCGTTCCGCGCCTCCTACAACCTGGGCACAAACCAGGTCACCAACGCATACGGCTACGAATACACGATCATCGGCGCATGCGGCGCATCCCCGAGCCTCGCCAGACCCGCGGGCAACATCGCCCGCCTCAGCATCAACGCGCAGATGTGCGCCATGCCCCTATAGCACCGTCTTCTGGTTGCAGCTCACTGTGAGCGGCGAGTCGGCGCGAGTCAGCTGGAACGACCACTAAGGAGTTGCCATCATGATCCTCTGGAACACGCTTGTGGTGGTGGGTGCGGTGATCGTTGTGACGGCCGTGGTCGCCGCGGTGGTCTGGGTGCGCCGCCGAAACCGAAACGGCCACCAGTCCAGTACGCGCTAACAGCGTCTCAGGCGTCCCTGTCGCCCCGGCACACCTTCGGATGGGCCGGGGCTCGTCTGTCGTTGCGCGATGGGTACCGTCGTATCAGTTGAGGTTCTGAATGGCGTAGTCAGCCTGTTCTGCAGTGAACTTCTCGCCGTGCTCGCTGACGAGCTGGTCACGGATCGCCTCGGGTGACATGCTCATGGTCTCCTGGTAGCTCTTGGCTTTCGCGAGGGCGTTTGCATTCCAGTCGGCCTGCACGTTGTCGACCGCATACTGGGCAGCTTCGGCGCTGAACTTCTCGCCGTACTCGCTGGTCAGCTGGTCGTAGATACCAGCCATGCTCATGTGCATAGTGTCGGAGTAGGTTGCCGCCTTCCTCAGGGCTGACTTGTACTCAGCGGGAACCTGATCTGTAAGCTGGTCGTCCCAATCTAACGCGAGCTGGTCCACCTTGAGATAAGGAGAAAGATCATGGGGCACTCTTCTGGTGGAACTTTTGGAACGCCGTCGGCCTGGTCGTCATCGTCGGCGGGATTACCGCGCTGACCATCTAGGTGCGTCGGCGCAACCGCCGACACAACTGACCCCATCGCCCCGGCCCACCTTCGGGTAGGGAGAAAAGCGGGCCGCCGTGGTCAGTTCCCCAGGAACGTCTCGAACGCCTTCGCGTCCGTGATAGAGCCGGTGAACTGCTTCCCATTCACCAGGACAGTCGGCGTGCCCTCGATCGAGTCGAGGACCTTCTTGCCATCCACCTCGATCGGCCCGGACTGCGAGTGCGCGGTGTTCGCCTGTGCCCACGCCCGGTACGGTCCGCTGCGGTCGACGCAACCGGAGATATCGGCGATCCCGCGATCGGTCGCGCGCTTGGCGAGCTCAGCGTCCGTCAGACCGTTGGAGTTCTCCTCGGGCTGGTCGGTGAAGAGCGCCTGGTAGTAGTCGAGCGCCTTGTCGGAGTCGTGGACCCCGACGCAGGTCAGCGCCGCGGCCGCACGCGTCGAGTATCCGGTGCCGTTGGAGAGGGCGTCGAGAAAAGTCAGCGGGTGCAGCCGGAGCGTGATCGAACCGTCTTTGACCGCGTTCGCGAGCGTCTCGCCGTTCGACTTCTCGAAGGCGCCACACACCGGGCACATCGGATCGAACCACACATCGACTTTCTTCACACCCGACCCGGCGCTGATGAAACGTCCGTCGAAGTTCACGGCCCCATCGGCGCCCGTCGGCGGTTTGGCCGTCGCGAGCGGCACATTCGCGCTGCCACCGAGCAGGGAGCACGCCGCGGCCCCGGTGGTCACAGCGGCCGCGAGCGCGGCAGCGATCAGGATGCGCAGTGTCCGCTTCATCGGTCTGCCTCTCCGCCCTGGGGCTTGTTCTGCGCGATTTTCGCCAGCAGGCCGTTCACGAATCCCGCCGAGTCGTCGGTCGACAGCACCGTGGCGGCCTCGACGGCCTCCGCGATGGCGACGCCGTCCGGAACCTGGTCGTTGAACAGGAGCTCCCACACGCCGATGCGCAGGATGGCGCGGTCGACGGCGGGCATGCGCGCGAACGTCCACCCCTGCGCGTAGGTCTCGATCTGCTCGTCGATCTCCTCCTGGTTGTCGATCACGCCGTCCACGATCTCGCGAGCGTAGAGCCACGACGCCTCACGCGCCGGCTCGTTCGCCGCTCGCTCCGCTTCGACAGCCAGGGCGTGCGCCAGCGAAAGCTGGCGCACATCGGCGCTGAACAACAGATCGAGGGCGCGCTTGCGCGCCTTGGTGCGAGCGCTCACTAGTCGTTGACGCGGCCGAGGTAGTCGCCGGTGCGGGTGTCGACCTTGACCTTGGTGCCGGTCTCCAGGAACAGCGGGACCTGGATCTGGTAGCCGGTCTGCACCGTCGCCGGCTTGGTGCCACCCGTGGAGCGGTCGCCCTGCAGACCGGGCTCGGTGTAGGTGATCTCCAGCACGACCGAAGCGGGGAGCTCGACGTACAGCGGCGAGCCCTCGTGCAGCGCGACGGTGACGTTCTGGTTCTCGAGCATGAAGTTGGCGGCGTCGCCGACGATCGGCCCGGAAATGGTGATCTGGTCGTAGTCGCTCGTGTCCATGAACACGAAGTCGGCGCCGTCCTGGTAGAGGTACTGGTAGTCGCGGCGGTCCACATTGGTGATGTCGATCTTCGCGCCCGCGTTGTAGGTGCGGTCCACGGTCTTGCCGGTCGTGACGTTCTTGAGCTTGGTGCGCACGAACGCCCCGCCCTTGCCCGGCTTGACGTGCTGGAACTCGATCACGCTCCAGAGCTGTCCGTCGATATTGAGGACGATGCCGTTCTTGATGTCAGCAGTCGAAGCCATGCGCGAATTCCATTCGATATGCGGGAAGATTCGGGTGGATGCGGCGCACCGCGCCGTCCACGGCAGGTGCCAGCGAGCGGCGACCCCAGAAGATTCTAGACGTCAGCGGACGTTTCGGCGAATGAACGCGAGCGCCAGCCGGTACGACTCGAAGCCGAATCCGGCGATGACGCCCGTCGACACAGCGCTGATCACCGAGGTGCGCCGGAACTCCTCCCGGGCGTGCGGATTGGACAGGTGAACCTCGATCACCGTGCCACCCGCCGTCGTGACGAGCGCAACCGCATCCCGCAGCGCGAGCGAGTAGTGCGTCCACGCCCCGGCGTTCAGGATGACCGGCGCACCCGTGTCGGCGGCCTCGTGCAGCCAGCCGAGCAGTTCGCCTTCGGCGTCGGTCTGCCGCAGCTCGACGCTGAGGCCGCCCGCGTCCTCCTGCAGCGTCGCGCGCAGATCCTCGAGCGTGCCCGAGCCGTAGACATCGGGTTCGCGCGTGCCGAGGCGGCCGAGGTTCGGACCGTTCAGGACCAGGATGCTGCTCATACCGGTCACCCTACCGGCGTCTCCCCCGCCGCGAGCGGACGGACGCGCACGGCCGACCACACCTCTCGTCCACGGCGACATTGGCGACCGGCCGCCAGCCGAACGCGCCCGACTCGGCGATGATCGCATCCCGGTTCACATCGGCGCGCCCGCCCTTCGGGTATACGAACCACACGGCGCGGGCCGCGCCCAGCACGGGCAACTCGGAGGCGAAGCGTTCGAGCAGCTCGGCGCGGGAGGCGACGAAGGTGACGGCCACAGCGGCTCGCCCCGGCTCCACCTCCGTCACGGCCTCCGGCAGCGGGCCGAGGAGCGCGCGGGCCTCCGGCGTCCCCCCGACGACGCTCAGAGCGTCGCCCGGCCTGATGAGCAGCTTGTGCGCGACGGTCTTGGCGGTCATCAGGATGCGATCTCCTGGTAGGCGGCGAACAGCAGACTCTGATCCGGACCGGCGAGCACCGTCGGCCGCGCCACCTCGTCGAGCACGATGAAGCGCAACAGGCTCCCGCGCGCCTTCTTGTCGCGCTGCATAGCGGCCAGCAGCGTCTGCCAGCGGCCAAGGGGGTAGCTCGTCGGCAGCGTGAGGGAGGTCAGGATGCGGCGATGCCGCTCCACGGCCGCCTCGCTCAGCCGCCCGCTGAGGCGACCGAGCTCGGCCGCGAACACCATGCCGACCGCGATCGCGGCGCCGTGCCGCCACTGGTAGCGCTCGGCGTGCTCGATCGCGTGCCCGAGGGTGTGCCCGTAGTTGAGGATCTCACGGAGGCCCTGCTCGGTGAAGTCCTCGCCGACCACGCGCGCTTTGACGCCGATCGACAGTTCGACCAGTCGCCGGAACTCCGCAGACTCCGGATCGGTGGCGACGTCCACATCCCGCTCGATGATGTCGAGGATCTCCGGCTCGGCGATGAAGCCGTACTTGACGACCTCGGCGAAGCCCGCGAGCAGTTCGTTCCGCCCCAGGGAGCTCAGCGTGTCCAGATCGCAGACGACGGCGGCCGGCGCATAGAACGCCCCGACGAGATTCTTGCCTTCCGCCGTATTGATGCCGGTCTTGCCGCCGACCGCGGCGTCCACCATCCCCAGCAGCGTCGTCGGCACCTGAACCAGCTTCACGCCGCGCAGCCACGTCGCCGCGGCGAAGCCGGCCAGATCGGTGACGGCGCCGCCGCCGAAGCCGACCACGGCGTCCGAGCGCGTGAAGTCGGCCTGGCCCATGATGCCCCAGAGGAAGGAGGCGACCTCGATGCGCTTCGCCGCCTCCGCGTCCGGCACTTCGGCGAGGAGCACCTCGTACTGCCCGGCGAGCGACTCCCGGAGCTCCGCCGCGGCCGCCCCGAGCGTCGGCGGGTGGACCACGAGCACCTTGCTGACCGCGGAGCCGAGATGGCGCGCGAGATCGAACCGCAGGCCGCGGCCGATGACGATCGCGTACGGGTTCGCTCCGGCCACCAGGATCTCGGTGGTCTCGTCGGTCATCGATTCTCCTCTTCCGCGACGCCGGCCTGCTCGACCCAGCGGGCGATCTCCTCCACGATGGTCTCCATCGGCCGGCTCGACGTGTCCGCGGTGAAGTCCGCGAGCGCCGTGTAGAGGTCCTGCCGCGAGGCGACCAGCCGCTTCCAGCCCTCCAGGTCGGAGACCAGCGGCCGTTTGCCGTTCTGTATCCGTTTCGCGATCGCCTCCGGCAGCACCGCCAGCAGAACGACGCGTTTGCCCGCCAGATCGGCGCGGGTGGCGGGATCGAGAATGGCGCCGCCGCCGAGGGAGACCACGCCCGGCCGCTGCACCGCCTCGGCCACGACCGCACGCTCCACAGCGCGGAAATGCGGCTCGCCGTGCTCCGCGAAGATGTCGGCGATAGCGCCGTGCCGCGCGACGATCACGGCGTCTGAATCGGTGAACGATGCTCCGAGCCGCTTCGCGAGCCGCTTGCCGACGCGCGTCTTCCCGGCCGCCGGCGGTCCGATCAGCACGACTGTCGGCGATGGCGTTCGTCCAGAGATCGCCTCGCGCTCAGGCATACGGTGCGCTGACACGCTCGGTCACCAGGTTCTGCGGGATGGCGTCCAGATAGCCGCGCAGGTTGCGCGCCGTCTCGCCGATCGAGTCTCCACCGAACTTCTCCAGGACCGCGTTCGCGAGCACGAGGGCGACCATCGCCTCCGCGACGATGCCCGCGGCGGGCACAGCGCAGACATCGGAACGCTGGTGGTGCGCGGGCGCGGGCTCACTGGTGGCGACGTCGATCGTGCGCAGAGCGCGCGGAACCGTCGCGATCGGCTTCATGCCCGCGCGCACGCGCAGCACGCCGCCGGTGCTCATCCCGCCCTCGGTACCGCCGGCCCGATCGCTCTGACGGACGATCGCGCCGTCCTCCGCCACCAGCTCATCGTGGGCCTGCGAACCGCGGCGGGTCGTCGTCAGGAAACCGTCGCCGACTTCGACGCCCTTGATCGCCTGGATGCCCATGAGAGCCGCCGCGAGCTGCGCATCGAGCCGGCGGTCCCAGTGAGCATACGAACCGAGCCCCGGCGGAAGCCCGTAGGCGAGCACCTCGACCACGCCACCGAGCGTGTCGCCGTCCTTGTGCGCGGCATCCACCTCCGCGACCATCCACTCGGAGGTCGCGGGGTCGAAGCAGCGCAGCGGGTCGGCGTCGAGCGCGGCGACATCCGCCGGCGTCGGCCAAACGGCGTCCTCGGGGACGCGCACCGGACCGATGGAAAGCGTGTGGCTGACGAGTGTGATGCCGAGTTCGCCGAGGAAGGAGCGCGCCACCGCGCCGAGGGCCACCCGCGCGGCCGTCTCACGGGCGCTGGCGCGTTCCAGGACCGGACGGGCCTCGTCGAAACCGTACTTCTGCATCCCGGCCAGGTCGGCGTGGCCCGGACGCGGACGCGTGAGCGGGGCGCCGCGGGCGCCCGCCAGCTTCTCCGCCGCGACCGGCTCCGGGCTCATGAGGTCCACCCACTTGGGCCACTCGGAGTTGCCGATGCGCAGGGCGACCGGGCTGCCGAGGCTCAGCCCGTGCCGGACACCGCCCGAGACCTCGAGCGCATCCTGCTCGAACTTCATCCGCGCTCCGCGCCCGTAGCCGAGCTTCCGGCGGGCTAGGTCGGCGCGGATGGCGTCGAGCGAGACCGGGACCCCCGCGGGGAGCCCCTCGAGGACGGCGATGAGTTCCGGGCCGTGGGATTCCCCGGCCGTGAGCCAACGAAGCATGATTCGATTCTGGCACAGCGGCAGGGGCCTCCCCGCCCGCACTACGCTCCCGCCGCTGCCTCCTCGGGGAGCGTTCCCACGGCGTCCACGCCCACACCGTCCAGCGACGCCGCCGCGGCGTCCACCGCCGCGCCGTCCAGCGACGTTCCGGGTGTGTCCGCCGCCGCCTCCAGCGGCGCCCCCGCAGCGTCCACCCCCGCAACAGCGAGCATCGCCCGGAGCACAGCCTCTTCGTCGGGCAGCGGCTCCAGCGGGTCGCCGGAGACGAACACGCGCACCTGGAGCAGCGCCTGATGCACCAGCATGCCGAGCCCCGACACCACGGTGCCGCCGACGGACTGCCATGCCCTCGCCAGGGGCGTCGGCCACGGCTCGTAGGCCACATCGAGCAGCACGGCTCTGCGCCGCGTCGAGTCTGTGTAGAGCACCGGAATGGAGACGTCGCCCGGCAGGGTGCTGATCACGAGTTCGGGGATGTCGAGCGAGCGGTCGGCCTGCAGGAAGGACCGGATGCGAATGCGCAGCCCCAGCCCGTGAGCCGGCGGCTCGAGCGACAGGCTCTTCTCCAGGTCACGGACGTGCAGGTCGACCCGCTCGGCCCCGAGTTCGGCGGCCGCCACGAGGGCGGAGGCGGCCGTTGCCCCTCCACCCAGGATGTGGACGTAGCGGACGCGTTCGAGCCCCGCGGCCGACAGCGCGCGCACGATGCCGCCGACATCGGTGTTGAACCCGCGGACCTCTTCGCCGTCGAACAGCACCGTGTTCGCAGCACCGGTCTCCGCGGCCACCCTGTCGATATCCGTGAGCAGCGGGATGACCGCCTTCTTGAGCGGCATCGTCAGCGAGAGTCCACGCCACTCCTCTCCGAGCCCGTCGAGGTAGGCGGGCAAGGCGGCTTCGACGACCTCTTCGCGGCCGTACTCCCAGTCGAGCCCCAGCACCTCGTAGGCGGCGCGGTGGAGGTCGGGGGATTTGGAGTGCCCGATCGGCGAACCGAGCACCGCCAGGCGCGGACGCTGCGAGACCACCGGCTTCCCAGGCAGGATCGCGGGCGGAGCCGTCTGCACGGGCACGGGTTCAGGGGCCCAGACCGGCTCGGGCGACGGCTCATCCGTCGCCTGTCTCTCCGGCAACAGCTCAGGGACCCAGACCGACTCGGGCGACGGCTCATCCGTCGCCTGTCTCTCCGGCAACAGCTCAGGGACCCAGACCGACTCGGGCGACGGCTCATCCGATACAGGCTTCTCCGGCGACACCTCAGGCGCCGGTCTCTCCGGCGACGGCTCAGCAACCGGCCTCGCCAGCGCCGGGTTCTCCGGCGACACCTCAGGCGCCGGTCTCTCCGGCGACGGCTCATCCGGCGCCGGCTTCTCGCTCTCCTCAGCCGCCTTCGCGGTCTCCTCGGCTTCGTCCTGGCGTTGCGTCTCGAACAGAGCAGCGATCTGCGCTGCCGCGTCGACGCCGGTCGCTTTGCGAGAGGAAGCCTTGCTGGTTCTACTCATACCCGGGGTTGTCCTTCATCCACTGCCGCCATTTCGCTACAGCGGCGTCATGCTCCGCCGTAGTCGTCGAAAAGATCGTCTCACCGGTCTGCAAGTTCCACGTCACGAAGAACATCCACGGTCCGTCTGCGGGATGCATGACAGCGTTGATCGCGAGATCCCCTGGGTTGGAGATCGGGCCAACCGGCAGTCCAGAATGCACATAGGTGTTATAGGGGTTGCCGGCGTCGGCGCGCTCGGCGTCCGTCGTCTCCACCCGATGCGTGTTTCCATTGCCGTAGGCGACGGTCGCGTCGGATTGGAGGTCCCAGCCCTGTGCTAGCCGGTTGAGGAACACACGCGCCACCTTCGGATAGTCGTCCTTCAGTCCGGCCTCTCGCTGCACGATCGAGGCGAGCACGATCGTCTTCCACCGGTCCGCCGGGGCGACCTTCGCAGCGTCCAGCGACTGGAACATGCGGTCCACCATCATCTTGATCGCGTCGTGCGCGCTCACGCCGGGCGCGAACGTGTAGGTCGCCGGGAACAGGAAGCCCTCGAGCGTCTTTGCCTCCGCCGGCAGCCCGAAGTCGGCCGGCGCGGTGGCAGCCTGTTGCAGCTGCGCGAGCGGGATGCCGGTCCTCTCGCTGACCGTCTTCAGAGCATCGGCTTCGGCCGTCCCCTCCGGGATAGTGACGGAGGAGGCCACCCGGGAAGCGGGGTCCTGGAGGGCGATGAGGGCTGCCAGCGCGCTCATCTGCTTGGCGAGCTTGAAGACCCCCGGCTGGAACTCGGGCTCCGGCTTCTGCCGCAGCAGCAGCATGTAGAAGGCATCGTGGCTCTTGGTCACGCCTGCCTTGTGCAGATTGGTCGCGATCGTGTCGCCGGTGTCACCCGACTTGATCGTGAACATCACCTGCCCGGCGCCGTTCCCCTTGTAATCGTCGTCCTTCGGCAGGATCGCGGCGAGGACCCGCTCGGCCTGCGGCTGGAAGAACACGTACGCTCCAGCGGCCAGACCGCCCAGCACCGCGACGATCACGACGAACACGACGAGGCGACGCACCCAACGCCGTCTCCGCTTCGGCTCTTCGCGCGAAAGCGTGTCCTGCTGCCACCAGCCCAGGGGCGACTCGTCCGGACCCGCCCCGTCGCGCCCGACCTGCTGCAGGGGGCGATTCCCGTACTCGTCTCTCTCCGCTGCGAAGTGGTCCGAGCCGTGACGGGAGGCGGCAGGGACCGGGTCGCGCTGACCGGGCGGAAACCCCTCGGCGTTCCCGCCTCCGGAGGTCGCGACCGGTCCGGTGATGACGGCGTCGAAGTCCAGCCCGGGGAAACCGGCGGATCGGGCGGGCGATTGCGCCGACGACGTCGTCCACGGCCCAGATGCGCGCGGATTGCGCTGACCCGTTCCCGAACCCTCGGCCTCGTCCCCGCTGGCAGCCCCGTCCCGCGTCTGCTCCGCCGCACGCGCTTCCCTCGCCTCGCGACGGGTCAGCGGCTGCCCGGTGACAGCGGGGAAGACAGGCAGGTCCGGTCTCTCCTGCGGGTTCTGCGGCAAACTAAGGTCCAATCCTGGGTTCGACGGAATAGCCTGGCGGACGGGTGGTGGCGCGCTCCGCGTCGAGCGCGTGCTGCAAAATTATCGCGGCGGCGGCCTGATCGACAACAGGACGAGAACTTTTCGCATTCTTTCCGGAAGACCGGAGCGCCGAATGGGCCGAGACGGTCGAGAGCCGTTCGTCCACGAGACGCACTGGAGCGCCCACCTCGGCGACGAGCGCTTCCGCGAACGCGACGGCATCGGCTGTGGAGGCGGTGCGCGCGCCCGAGAGGGCCAGGGGCAGCCCGACGACGATCTCGACGACGCCGAGATCCGTCACGATCTCGGCGATCCTGCGCCGATCCGCCGCGTCCTCGGAGCGAGCGATCGTTTCGTACGGCGTCGCCAGCATCCCGTGCGGGTCGGAGCGGCTCACGCCGATCCGCACCGTACCCACGTCGATGCCGAGCCGAACACCGCTGCGCACGAGCTATCCGATCGCCACACTGACGGCGGCGAGTGCGGCCGGAATCGCGGTCGCGTCCGTGCCACCGCCCTGCGCCAGATCGGCCTTGCCGCCGCCGCCGCCGCCCAGGACGCCCGCGGCGGTCTTGGCGAGCGCGCCCGCGGTGACGCCGGCGTCCCGTGCGGCCTGGTTCGTCGCCACGATCACGACCGGCTTGCCATCCGCGATCGCCGCCAGGGCGACCGTCGCCGGATCGGAGCCGAGCCGGTCACGCACCGTGATGGCGAGCAGGCGCAGATCGTCCGCTGTGCTCAGCGTGCCCGCATCGGCCGCGACCACCTGCACCGCGCCACGACGCGACACCGCTTCGAGCAGGCCCGGCACCCGGTCGAGCACCGCGCGGGCCTCGAACGCCTGGATGCGCTTCTCCGCCGCTTTCAGACTCGCCATGAGGTCGGCGATCTTCTCGGGCAGCTGCTCCCGCGGCGTCTTCAGCGAGCTGGACAGCTGCGAGACGATCGTGCGCTCGAGGGCGAGATCCTTGAAGGCTTCGAGTCCGACCAGCGACTCCACACGGCGGTTGGTCGAACCCACCGACGACTCGCTGACGAGGTTGATCATGCCGATCTCGGTGCTGCGCGCGACATGCGTGCCCGCGCAGAGTTCGCGCGACCAGGGTCCGCCGATGTCGACGACGCGAACCGTGTCGCCGTATTTCTCGCCGAACAGCGCCATCGCCCCGAGCGCTTTGGCTTCCGCGAGCGGCAGCTCGCGGGTGGTCACCTCGAGGTTCTGGCGGATCGCGCTGTTCGAGATCTCCTCGATCTCGCTCCGGGTCTCCGGCGAGAGGGCCTGGTTCCACGAGAAGTCGAGCCGCAGGTAGCCCGCTTTGTTGTACGAACCGGATTGATGCGCGTTGGAGCCGAGCACCTGGCGGAGGGCAGCGTGGATGATGTGGGTGCCCGAGTGCGCCTGCTTCGCACCGCGGCGGTAGTCCGCATCCACCAGGCTCGTCGCCGGGGCGCCCACACCGACTTCGCCGCTTCGCACGAGCACCTTGTGGCTGATGAGCCCCTTGACCGGCTTCTGCACATCGAGCACGTCGAGTTCGTAGCCCGGGCCGACGATCGTGCCGGCGTCGGCGTCCTGACCACCCGACTCGGCGTACAGCGCGGTCGCGCCCAGGACGATCTCGGCCACCTGGCCCTCGCCCGCCTTGGTCACGGAGCGCCCGTCGACGATGAGCCCGAGCACGCTCGACTCGGTCTCCAGCTCGGTGTAGCCGGTGAAGACGGTCTCGCCGAGCGCACGGAAGCCGGAGTAGACGGAGAGATCGGCCAGCGCCGTCTTCTTCGCCTTCGCGTCCGCCTTCGCGCGGGCGCGCTGGTCGGCCATGAGCGTGTCGAACGCACCGCGATCCACGCTGAGCCCTGCCTCCTCCGCCATCTCCAGCGTCAGGTCGATCGGGAAGCCGTAGGTGTCGTGCAGCAGGAACGCGGTGTCGCCCGCGAGCTCCTTCTTGCCGGCCTTCTGCGTGTTCGCGACCGCGATGTCCAGGATGCTGGTGCCCGACGCGAGCGTGCGCAGGAAGGTCTCCTCCTCCGCGTAGGCCAGCTGGGAGGTGCGCGCGAACTCGGTCTCCACCTCGGGATACGCGGCCTTCATCGCGTCGCGCGAGACCGGGAACAGCTCGGGGAAGGTCGCCGTCTCTACGCCGAGCAGACGCATCGCGCGCACCGTGCGCCGCAGCAGGCGCCGCAGCACATAGCCGCGGCCCTCGTTGGAGGGCGTGACCCCGTCTGTCATGAGCATCAGCGCGCTGCGGACATGGTCGGCCACCACGCGGAGGCGCACATCGTCCTCGTGGGCCTCGTGCCCATAGGGCTTGCCCGCCAGCTCCGCCGCGCGGTCGAGCACCGGGCGCACCTGGTCGATCTCGTACATGTTGTCGACGCCCTGTTTGAGGAACGCGACGCGCTCCAGCCCCAGCCCGGTGTCGATGTTCTTCTTCGGCAGATCGCCGAGGATCTCGAAATCGTTCTTGCCGGTGCCCTCGCCCCGTAGATACTGCATGAAGACAAGGTTCCAGATCTCCACGTAGCGGTCGTCGTCCGTCGCGGGACCGCCATCGATCCCGTACGCCGGACCGCGGTCGAAGAAGATCTCCGAGCACGGCCCAGCGGGCCCCGGCTGCCCGGTGGACCAGTAGTTCGTGTCCTTGCCGAGACCCTGGATGCGCTCATCGGGCAGCCCCGAGACACGCCGCCAGATCTCGCGCGCCTCGTCGTCCTCCTCGTACACCGTGACCCAGAGGTCCTCCGGGGCGAAGCCGAGGCCGCCCTCGGCCTCCGCCGTCGTGAGCAGATCCCAGGCGAAGGTGATCGCCTGTTCCTTGAAGTAGTCGCCGAAGGAGAAGTTGCCGCACATCTGGAAGAACGTGCCGTGCCGCGGCGTCTTGCCGACCTCCTCGATGTCGAGCGTGCGGATGCACTTCTGCACACTCGTCGCCCGCGGGAACGGCGCGGGCACGACACCGGTCAGGTACGGGACGAAGGGCACCATCCCCGCCACCGTGAACAACAGCGAGGGGTCATCGCTCACCAGCGAGGCGGACGGGACGACGGTGTGGCCGCGCCGGGCGAAGAAGTCGAGCCAGCGGCGGTGGATTTCGGCAGTCTGCATGAGTTCCGGTCGTGTCGAAGCGTGCGAGGAGAAGGCGGCGGACGTCAGTCGCCGTCGATGGCCGAGCGGATCTCGGCCTCGCGCTGGCGGTAGCCGTCCGAAACGGCCTCGCCGAAATCGCGCGCCTTCTTGTCGAGCGAGCTGAAGAACTCGCGACCGCTCGGGGTCTCGTTCACCTTGTGGGCGACGACGAAGCCGATGGCGACCCCGACGAGGAGCCACAGGAAACTCTTCATGGTGTCTCTTCCCTCTTCTGGATGTGTGCGCGTCGGCGTGCGCGGACGCACCTGCGCAAGTCTAGCCCGCCTTGCGGCGAGTCCCCCGGGTTCCGCCAGCGCCGCGGAACGCCGCGCGGACAGCCGCGCTGAAACCGGCCAGCTTGATCAGCGGACCGCCGACCGTCGCAGCGAAGAGCGCGACGAGGGCGGAGACATTGCCCGTCACGTCCGCGACGTTCCCCGTGATGACGTCCACCCGCGCCAGCTGCTTGTTCGTCTCCTGCAGCGTCGTCGCCGTCTCGTCGAGAATCGGCGCGATGCCGTCGCTGGCCTCCTTGATCGCATCCCGCATCGAGTCGAGCACGCGCCCGAGCTTCAGCAGCGGAACGGCGATGAAACCCACCAGCACAGCGAACACCGCCGCCGCGATCAGTCCTGCGATGTCGCCTCCGGACACATCGGCCCCTTTCATTCCGTCACGGGCATACTCGTCAAGCGTAGCCGTCGCAACGAAAGACGGGGCCGTGGCCGAAGCCACGGCCCCGTCTGCGGGGAGTCTCGCGGAGCCTTAGCGGGCCGCGTAGTACTCGACGACCAGCTGGACGTCACAGGTGACGGGCACCTCGGTACGCTTGGGGCGGCGCTCGAGGCGGGCCTGCAGCTTGTCGAGCTCGACCGAGAGATAGGCCGGGGTCTTCGGCAGGACATCGACGTGACCGCCGGCCGCCGCGACCTGGAACGGCTCGGTGCCCTCGGAGCGGGCTTTGACGCCGATAGTCTGACCCGGCTTGACGCGGAACGATGGACGGTCCACGAGCTTGCCGTCGACCAGGATGTGACGGTGGACCACGAACTGACGGGCCTGCGAGATGGTGCGGGCGAAACCGGCGCGGAGCACGAGGGCGTCCAGGCGCATCTCGAGGATCTCGACCAGGTTCTCACCGGTCAGACCCTGGGTGCGGCGGGCTTCCTCGAAGGCGATGCGCAGCTGCTTCTCGAGGATGCCGTACTGGGCGCGAAGGCGCTGCTTCTCGCGCAGACGGACAGCGTAGTCGGAGTCGGCCTTGCGCTTGCTGCGGCCGTGCTCGCCCGGGGCGTACGGGCGCTTCTCCATGTAGCGGGCGGCCTTCGGGGTGAGGGCGATGCCCAGGGCGCGAGACTCACGGGTCTTGCTGCGGGAACGTGAAGACACGGTTTCCTTTCGGTTTTCTCTCTATAGGTTCAAGGGATGCGGGCACACGTAAAAGCCCGCAGAGAGAGGGATTGTCGCCGTGGACGCCCGGCTAAAGGGCCATTCCGTCGAATCCGTGCCCCTAGCAGCCGCACCGGGAACACGCATCTAGGCCCGTCGATTCTAGCAGATCGACGCCGTGCTCACGTCCCGCGCACAATGCGCCGCAGCTTGGCCAGCCGTGCCGACACCTCCCGCTCGTTTCCGTGCTCGGTCGGATGGTAGTAGGCGGTGTCCGACAGCTCATCCGGAAGGTACTGCTGTTCGAGCACGCCGAGCGCGTCGTCGTGCGGATACCGGTAGCCCTTGCCATGCCCGAGCCGCTTGGCGCCGGGATAGTGCCCGTCGCGCAGGTGCTTCGGCACGCGGCCGATCCGGCCGGCCCTGACATCCGCGATGGCAGCGTCGAAGGCCGTGTAGGCGGCGTTCGACTTGGGAGCCGTCGCCAGGTGGACCACCGCCTGAGCGAGCGGGATGCGACCCTCCGGCAGCCCGAGGAACTGCACTGCGTCGGCAGCGGCGATCGCCACGACGAGGGCCTGCGGATCGGCCATCCCGATATCCTCCGAGGCCGAGATGACGATCCGCCGGGCGATGAACCGGGGGTCCTCCCCCGCCTCCAGCATCCGGGCGAGATAGTGCAGCGCGGCGTCCACATCCGATCCGCGGATGGACTTGATGAACGCGCTGATCACATCATAGTGCTCATCGCCATTGCGATCGTAGCGCAGCAGCGCCCGGTCGACCGCCTGCGCGACCAGCTCGGCCGTGATCGCCGGTCTCTCCGTGGACGTGGCCGGGGTCAGCGCCGCAGCGGCGACGGAGGCCGCCTCCAGCGCTGTCAGCGCGCGCCGCGCGTCCCCCGACGCCAGACGGACGAGCGCCGCCCGGCCGTCGTCGTCCAGAGAGAACTGACCGGCGAGGCCGCGGTCGTCGGCCACGGCCCGGTCGATCACCAGGCCCAGGTCGTCATCGCCCAGCGTCTCGAGCGTCAGCAGCAGCGAGCGCGAGAGCAGCGGCGAGATGACCGAGAACGACGGATTCTCGGTCGTCGCGGCGACCAGGATCACCCAGCCGTTCTCCACGCCCGGCAGCAGTGCGTCCTGCTGGGCTTTGGTGAAGCGGTGGATCTCGTCCAGGAAGAGCACGGTGGACACGCCGTACAGATCGCGGGTCGAAAGCGCTTCGTCCATCACAAGCCGGACATCCTTGACGCCCGCTGTCACCGCGGACAGCTCCACGAAACGCCGGCCGGAGGAGTGGGCGATGGCCTGCGCCAGAGTGGTCTTGCCGGTGCCCGGCGGCCCCCACAGAATGACGGAGACCGACCCCGACTGCCCCTCCTTGTCGGAGGCGAGCGCCACGAGCGGCGACCCCGGGCGCAGCAGGTGCCGCTGACCGGCGACCTCATCGAGCGACGTCGGCCGCATCCGCACAGCGAGAGGCGTCGCTCCTGTGCGGAGCCCCGGTTGCACGTCGACCACGTATCCAGGCTAGTCGCAGTCACCGACATTGCGATTCCCGGTTTGAGAGGGCACAGCCGCTCCGGATAGGGTTCCTCCAGCGTCCATCCGCCCGTCAGCGCACTCGGAGGAATCACTGTGGCCCCCAAGCAGAACGACCGCGACGCCCGTCAGGCCCGCGAACGGCTCCGCGCATACCAGGCTCGTCAGACCGTATACGAGGAGAAATCCAAGCGGCGGCGACGGGACAACTGGATCGCCGGGATCGCCGGCATCGCGATCGTGGCGCTCGCGGTCGGGACGCAGGTGCTGTATTTCACTCCATCGGGGGCCACGAGCCCCTCCGCATCGCGATCGCCTACCGCGTCCAAGGCGGCTCTCACGCTTCCGTCCTCGACCCTGGCCGGGGGACGGACCTGGGCGGGCACGATGACCATCAACGGCATCCCGCTCGGCGTCTCGCTCAACGGCGCCTCCGCACCGCAGGCCGTCTCCTCCACCATCTCCCTGACACAACGGAAGTTCTACGACGGTCTCAGCTGCCACCGGCTGACCGACGGCGGGTTCTACGTCTTGCAGTGTGGCGACCCCGATGGCACCGGCAACGGTGGTCCCGGCTACGAGTACGGCCCGATCGAGAACGCGCCCGCCAACGATGTCTACCCGGCCGGAACCATCGCGATGGCGCGGCAGGGAAACAAAGCCGAGAGCCAGGGCAGCCAGTTCTTCATCGTCTACAAGACGACGACGATCCCGCACGACAGCGCCGGCGGCTACACCGTCATCGGCAGCGTCACCAGCGGCCTCGACAAGCTGATCAGCGCAGTGACCGACAAGGGTGTCCAGGGCGGCGGCACCGATGGCAAGCCTGCTGTGACGACCACGATCGACAGCTTCTCGCTGCAGTGACGCCAGCGAGTGCAATAGGCTGATTCCATCGTGGCACTGCAAGCAAGGTGAGGCTCTTGGCTACTTCTGAACAGCACCCCTGGGGTCGCGTCGACGAGACCGGCACCGTGTATGTCCGAGAGGGCGACGGCGAACGCGCCGTCGGCCAGTACCCGGACGGCACGCCGGAGGAAGCGATCGCGTACTTCGAACACAAGTACCTCGATCTCGCCGGGCAGGTCGGCCTGCTGGAGCAGCGCGCGCGGCGCGGCGCCCCCGCCACCGGCATCGCCAAGTCGGTCTCCACGCTGCGCGCCGCCGTCGACGGCGCGAACGCCGTCGGCGACCTCGCCGGTCTCTCCACCCGTCTGAACGCTCTGAGCGGCGTGGTGGAGGAGCTGACCGAACAGCAGAGCGCCGAGGCGAAGGCCGCGCTCGACCAAGCGGTCACCGACCGCACCGCCATCGTCGAGGAGGCGGAGGCGCTGGCCGCGCAAGACCCGGCCCACACGCAGTGGAAACAGACCACCGCTACCCTGGACGCGCTCTTCGCGCGCTGGCAGACGCACCAGCATGAGGGCCCGCGACTCCCCAAGGGTGAGGCGAACGAGCTCTGGAAGCGATTCCGCAGCGCCCGCTCGAGCATCGAGCACAACCGCAAGGCTTTCTTCGCGGAACTCGACAACCAGCACCGCGATGTGCGCACCCGCAAGAACGCGCTCATCGAGAGCGCAGAACGCCTCATCCCGCTCGGCGCCGACGGCGTCCCGGAGTACCGTCGGCTGCTCGACCAGTGGAAGCTCGCCGGGCGAGCCGGCAAGAAGAACGACGATGCCCTCTGGGCGCGCTTCAAAGCAGCCGGCGACGCGATCTACTCGGCCAAGGCCGAGGTCGACGCACGCGACAACGAGGAGTACGAGGCCAACCTCCAGCTCAAACTCGCCCTCCTCGAAGAGGCAGAGCCGCTTCTGAACGAGAAAGACCGCGAGACAGCGCGCGCCACGCTGCTCGCCATCCAGGAGCGCTGGGATGCGATCGGCCGCGTTCCGCGCGACCACGTCCGGACCGTCGAGGACCGTCTGCGCAAGGTCGAGGCCTCTGTCCGCCGCCTGGACGAGGAGCACTGGCAGCGCAACGACCCGGAGAAGAAGGCACGCTCGGAGGGACTCGCCAGCCAGCTCAACACGGCGATCGCCAAGCTGGAGCACGAGCTCGACGAGGCGAAGGCCGGCGGCGACGCCGACAAGGTGAAGGCCTCCCAGGAGGCGCTCGACGCCCGCCGCATCTGGTTGAACGCGCTGGGCTGAGCGCACGCCGCTGAGCGAGGAGGCAGCGCTCCTCCACAGACAGCAGCCGACGGCGACGAGTTTCCCGCCGATTCTCCGAACCGGGCCGGCCTCGCCCCGTGCCCCGGAATGCTGGGGGCATGACGAAAGCATGTCCCTCGCTCCTCGACCGCAGCATCCTTCCGCTCAGCGAGCTTCTCTCCCTCGTGCTCGACGGGCAGCTCTACCGCGTCGGCGATGCGTTCGCGCCGCCCGACATCCCGGACACCGCCGTCCTCCGCGCCCGCGTCTTCTCGGGGCACCGTCCCGGCATCGCCGTCGCCGACCGGGGAACGGCGCGTGGATACACGGCTCACGGAGCTCCCCGCCGGCACGGCCGCAGGTGTGCGTCGATCCGGCGCGCCGCAGCCGCCTCTCCCCGGCCTTCGACGCGCAGCAGCGCGCTCTCGACGAGGATGACACGGTCGCCTTCGAAGGCGTGCGGGTCACGACGCCACTGCGCACGGCCGCCGATCTCCTGCTGACGCTTCCCGTGTTCCGGGCTGCCGACGCGCTGGAGACACGGCACCTGCTGATTCTCGCAGGCGCCAGCACGGAACAGCTGCGCCTTTGTCTCGAACGCTCCCGCCGAAGCGGAGTCTCCCGTGCGACGGACAGAATCGCGGCCGTCCGGCACGCTCGCCTGCCGATCCCTGCGCCCTGGCCAGCGCTCAGCCCGCGCTGACGCGATACACGTCGTAGACGGTGTCGATGCGGCGGACGGCATTGAGCACGCGGTCGAGGTGGGTGGTGTCCCCCATTTCGAACACGAACCGGCTGAGCGCCAGCCGGTCGCTCGATGTCGTGACCGTCGCGGAAAGGATGTTCACATGATGCTCCGAGAGCACTCGCGTCACATCGAAGAGCAGCCCGGAACGGTCCAGAGCCTCCACTTGGATCTGCACCAGGAAGACGCTCTTCGAACTCGGCGCCCACTCGACCTCGATCATCCGCTCGGGCTCCTGCAAGAGAGACTGCACGTTGTGGCAGTTCGCCTGATGCACAGAAACGCCCTGGCCGCGGGTGATGAAGCCGACGATCGGGTCGCCCGGCACCGGCGTGCAGCACTTCGCGAGTTTGACCAGGATGTCGGGAGCACCCCGCACCAGCACGCCGGAATCGCTGTTCCGCAGCTGTTTGGCACGGCCTTTGACCGGAATCTCGAGCTCGCCGTCGGACTCGACCTCGCTCTGCAGGGAAGCGACGATCTTCTCGATGACGGACTGCGTCGAGATGTGGCCCTCGCCGACCGCCGCGTACAGCGACGAGACATCCGCGTGCTTCAGCGACGAGGCGACCTCCACCAGCGCGTCCTGCGTCATGAGCTTCTGCAACGGAAGGTTCTGCTTGCGCATCGCGCGCGCGATCGCGTCCTTGCCCTGCTCGATCGCCTCGTCTCGGCGTTCTTTCGTGAACCACTGGCGGATCTTGTTGCGCGCCCGTGGGCTTTTGACGAAAGTGAGCCAGTCCTGGCTCGGGCCGGAGTCCGGGTTTTTGGAGGTGAAGATCTCCACCACGTCGCCGGTCGTGAGGCTGCTCTCCAAGGGGACGAGGCGGCCGTTGACCTTCGCGCCCATCGTCCGGTGCCCGACTTCAGTGTGGACGGCGTAAGCGAAGTCCACGGGCGTCGCGCCGGTGGGGAGGCCGATCACGCGCCCCTTCGGCGTGAAGACATAGACCTCCTTCGCCCCGATCTCGAAGCGCAGCGAATCGAGGAACTCGCCCGGGTCGGCGGTCTCGGCCTGCCAGTCGGAGATGTGCGCGAGCCACGCGAGATCCGTGCCGTCCCTGCCCGGACCGCCGGAACTCTTGCCCGTGGTCTGCTCCTTGTACTTCCAGTGGGCCGCGACGCCGAACTCGGCTCGCTGGTGCATCTCCTCGGTGCGGATCTGGATCTCGACAGGCCGGCCCTGCGGTCCGATGACCGTCGTGTGGAGCGACTGGTACAGGTTGAACTTCGGCGTCGCGATGTAGTCCTTGAAACGGCCCGGCATCGGCGTCCAGCGGGCGTGGATCTGGCCGAGGACCGCATAGCAATCGCGCACGGTCGTCACGAGGACGCGGATGCCGACGAGATCGTAGATATCGTCGAACTCCCGGCCGCGCACGACCATCTTCTGATAGATCGAGTAGTACTGTTTCGGCCTGCCGACGACCTTGCCGCGTATCCGTGCCGACTTCAGATCGTCGTTGATCGCGTCGATCATCTGCTGGACGAGCCGCTCCCGTTCCGGTGTGCGCTGCTTGACGAGACTCTCGATCTCGACGTAGAGCTTCGGGTACAGGACGGCGAACGACAGGTCTTCGAGTTCCCACTTGATCGCCTGGATACCGAGGCGGTGTGCGAGCGGAGCGTAGATCTCCAACGTCTCCGTCGCCTTGCGCGCGGCGTTCGCGGCCGGCACGAAGCCCCAAGTGCGGGCGTTGTGCAGCCGGTCCGCGAGTTTGACGATCAGAACGCGAATGTCCTTCGACATCGCGACGATCATCTTGCGGACGGTCTCCGCTTGGGCGCTGTCACCGTACTTGACCTTGTCGAGCTTGGTGACCCCGTCCACCAGCATCGCGATCTCATCGCCGAACTGGTCACGGACTTCGTCGAGGGTGTAGTCGGTGTCCTCCAGCGTGTCGTGCAGCAGAGCCGCGGCGATCGTCTTCGCCCCGATTCCAAGGTCGGCGATGATCTGCGCGACGGCGACCGGGTGCGTGATGTACGGCTCGCCGGAACGACGCTTCTGGCCGGAGTGCGCGCTCTCGGCGACAGCGTACGCGCGCTCGATCAGCGAGAGATCGGCCTTGGGATCGTGCATGCGCACCGTGCGGATCAGGGTGTCGACCGCGCCGGCGGGCTGGGCGCGCGAGAAGATGCGGGGCACGAGGCGACGCAAGGACGCAGACTGCGGTGTCGATGTGTCAACCATGTGCGCGCCTCCTGTCCTCCATTATCACCGCTGCGGAGGGTCCCTCGTGTACGGGGTGGGGGCCAGGCGCGCTCCGGCGAACGGTCCCGATCGTCAGACCACGGTCCCGGGCGAACCATCCGGGCGGGTGACAGCGCCGCCGGACGATGCCCAAGCGTCCATACCGCCACTGACATTGACGGCGGGACAGCTAGCCCGGAGCAGGGCGTCGGTCACCATCCGGGAGCGGCCTCCGGAGCGACAGATGACCAGGATCTGTTCGCCCTCGGGCAGCTCGTGCCGGCGGACGTCGAGTTCGGAGAGGGCGATGTGGTGAGCGCCCGGGGCGTGCCCCGCCTCCCACTCGTGCTGCTCGCGGACGTCGAGCAACCAGGCCGCGCCCGCCTCGATCAGCTCTCTGGCACGGGTGGCACTCACCTCCGTCTCGGAGAGGTCGTAACCGGCCATACCCGAGCCCTATTCCGCCGCGACCGGCTGGACGGCGCTCTTGGCGGCCTTGGGCCGCACGGAGAGCACCTTCTGGTCGTGCTTCCTGATAGCGGGCTCGTGCTCGCGGAACTGCGAGTACATCGGCGCCCCCAGGAAGATGGTGGAGTAGGTGCCCACCACGATGCCGATCAGCAGTGCCAGCGAGATATCGCGGAGGGTCGCGGCGCCGAGGGCGTACGCTCCGATGAAGAGGATCGAGGCCACCGGGAGCACGGCGACGACAGCGGTGTTGATCGAGCGGACGAGAGTCTGATTGACCGCGAGGTTGACAGACTCCGCGAAGGTGCGCCGGGTGAGGTCCATCTCCTCCTTCGTGTTCTCGCGGATCTTGTCGAACACCACCACGGTGTCGTACAGCGAGTAGCCGAGGATGGTCAGGAAGCCGATCATGGTGGCCGGCGAGACCTCGAAACCGACGAGCGCGTAGATACCCGCGGTGATGATCAGATCGTGGAACAGCGAGACGATCGCCGAAGCCGACATCTTCCAGGTGCGGAAGTAGAGCGCCATCGCGATGAACGCGAGAAGCAGGAAGACGACCAGGCCCTGAATGGACTGCTGCGTCACGTCCGCGCCCCACGACGGGCCGATGAACGTCGAAGAGACATCGCTGTCGTCCACGCTGTACGCCTTGGCGAGCGCGTCGGCGACCGCCTTGGTCTGCGTCTCCGAAAGCTGATCCGTCTGGACCTGCACGGCGTCCCGGCCGACGATGCTCACATGGGAGACGGCGTTGAGCACGACGCCGGCGAGAGCCGACTGCGCCTTGCGGGTGTCGGTGTTCTGGACGCTGGTGATCTGGAACTGCGATCCGCCGCGGAACTCGATCGAGAAGTTGAAGCCGCCCTTGAGCACCGGGACGAGGATGGAGAGCACGACCATGATGGCCGCGATCGTGTACCAGATCTTGCGGTTGCTGACGAAGGCGAACGAGCGCGCTCCGGTGTAGAGGTCGTTGCCGAACTGAGTGAGACGGCTTGCCATCAGGAGTCCTTCCCCTCGGCCGATCGATCCGAGGACGACGAAGACACGGCGAGTTCGGCGGCCTTCCGTTCGGCGATCGTCTGGCGGCGAGCCGCCTCATTGGAACTGCGAGCGGCCTTACCCCTGTTGGCCGACAGGGCCGGTGCGCGGAACTGCGCCGCCCCGCGGTACACGACGCCGAGCGCCTGCGGATCGAGGCCGGAGAGCCTGTGGCCCTCGGAGAAGAACGCCGTCTTCGCGAGGAGTTGCAGCGCCGGGTGGGTGAAGAGCAGCACCACGATCACGTCGATGATCGTCGTGATCCCGAGGGTGAACGCGAAGCCGCGCACGTTCGCCGCCGCGAGGATGTACAGCACGACCGCGGCCAGGAGGTTGGTCGCCTTGGACGCGTAGATGGTGCGGCGGGCGCGGCCCCAGCCCGCCTCGACGGCGGACTCGAGGGAACGGCCGTCGCGCAGCTCGTCGCGTATTCGCTCGAAGTAGACGATGAAGGAGTCCGCTGTGAAGCCGATGGCCACGATCAGCCCCGCGACGCCGGCGAGCGAGAGACGGTAGTCGTAGTGCCAGGACAGCAGCGAAATGGTGAGCCAGGTGAGCACACCCGCGACGACCAGAGAGAAGATCGTCACAAAGCCCAGGAGGCGGTACTGGAAGAACGTGTAGATCGCGACCAGGAGGAGGCCGATCAGACCCGCGATCAGACCCGCGAGAAGCTGCGCCGAGCCGAGTGTGGCGGAGATCGTGTCCTGGCTCTGCACCTTGAAGCTGAACGGCAGAGCGCCGAATTTGAGCTGGTCGGCCAGAGCCTTGGCGCTCGACTCCGTGAAGTTGCCGGTGATCTGCGGCTTGCCGTCCGTGATGGCCGACTGGGTGGTCGGCGCGGAGATGACCTTGCCGTCCAGGACGATCGCGAACTGGTTCTGCGAGCCGGTGAGCCCGACGAGGCGCGTGGTGACATCCGCGAACTGTTTGGTGCCGTCGCCGTCGAAGACGATGTTCACAGCCCACTGGCCGGTGGTCACACCCTGCGAACTCTGCACCAGGCCGGCGTTCGCGTCCTTGATGTTCTGCCCTTTGACCTCGACCGGGCCGAGCAGATATTTAACTGTGTCGCCATCGTCGCAGGTGATGAGCGGCTGGTCGGTCGGCGCGGAGCTCAGATCCTGCTGGTCGGCGGACTTGCACTCGAACGCGTTGAATTCGGCCTGCAGCTTCGGCGTGACCCAGGCGAGGTCGCTGCCGTTCTTCGGCGTGGCCGTCGGCGTCGACGACAGGTCCGGGGCGGGCGTCGGCGCAGGGGTGGATTTGCCGTCGGCGCCAACGACCTCGTTGGTCGGGCCTCCAGCGACGAGCACCGGGCGGAAGTCGAGGCGGGCACTGGACTTCACCCGGTTCAGCGTCGCCTCATCGGGTTTGCCCGGGAGCGAGACGACGATGTTCCGGAAGCCCTCGGTGGAGATCTGCGCCTCCGAGACACCGGAAGCGTCGATGCGCTGGCGGATGATCGAGACCGCCTGGTCGAGCTGCTGCTGCTGCACCGCCTCGCCGTTGGACACCTGCGGCGCCAGGATGATCTGGGTGCCGCCCTCGAGGTCGAGGGCGAGCTTCGGCAGCCAGGTGGCTTTGCTGAAGAGGATGCCGGCCGTGAGGGTCCCGAGAAGGACCACCACGATGACACCGAGCCATGTCAGCGAACGCCAGGCTTTTTTGACCGGGATCGACTTTGCCACCTAGGAACTCAGCTTTCTACGAGCGTTCCGCGCCCTCCTGCCGGGCGACGGAACACGGCGGATGCTATCAGTCGTCGCTCTTGGCGCCGGGCTTCGGGGACGATTCCTCGATCCGCTCGCCGAATTCGGGCGCGTCGTGACGGATCGCGGTGTCCGTGTTGAGCTCGGCCTCGGGGGCGGCGGCGGCCTCGGCGACGACGGCATCCTTCGGCTCGATGACACGGGCGAGCACCTGACGGTGGACCTTCACGGCCTGACCGGGACTGGTCTCGATAAGCGCGGTGTTGTCGTCCTCATCTACGGACAGGAGCGTCCCATAGAGCCCGAAGTTGGTCATGATCTCGACTCCGGGCACCATCTTCGATCGCGTCTCCGCCTGCTCCTTGCTCCGCTTGCGGCTGTTGCGGAACATGAAGAAGACGAGGGCGGCCAGGATGATGACCATCACAATGGTCAACGGGTCAATCATGAAGTCTCTCGAACCTTCCGATGGGTCTGGGTGTAGGCCGAATGGCCAGCTTGAATTATAAGTCATCCATCAGTGATGGAGGCTGTGAGTGTACTTGCCGGGGAGTCGCGAGGCCGAAATGGCGCCAGGCGGCGGCGGTCGCCACGCGGCCGCGCGGCGTCCGCGAGAGCAGTCCGATGCGAACCAGGAAGGGCTCGACCACCGATTCGATCGTCTCCGCTTCCTCCCCGACGGAGACCGCCAGGGTGTTCAGGCCCACCGGTCCCCCCTCGAAACGCTCCAGGATCGCGTGCAGCACAGCGCGGTCGAGCCGGTCGAGACCGAGCTCGTCCACGTCGTACAGCTCCAGTGCGGCGCGGACGGCGGCGATGTCGGCCCGCCCGCCGTGGACGAGCGCGTAGTCGCGCACGCGGCGAAGCAGGCGGTTGGCGATGCGCGGGGTGCCCCGGCAGCGGCCGGCGATCTCGGCGAGCGCCTCCCGGTCGATCTCGAACTCGAGCATGACGGCCGCGCGCGCGAGGACCTGCGTGAGCTCGCCCTCGTCGTAGAACTCGAGGTGGGCGGTGAAACCGAAGCGGTCCCGGAGCGGATTCGGGAGCAGCCCCGAACGGGTCGTCGCGCCGACGAGCGTGAACGGCGCCAGATCGAGGGGGATGGACGTCGCGCCCGCGCCCTTGCCGACCATGATGTCGATGCGGAAGTCCTCCATCGCCAGATAGAGCATCTCTTCGGCGGTGCGGGCCATCCGGTGAATCTCGTCGATGAAAAGCACCTCGCCCGGGGTGAGCGAGGAGAGCAGGGCGGCGAGGTCCCCGGCGTGCTGGATGGCAGGGCCGCTGGAGAGGCGCAGCGGCCGGTCGCTCTCGTGGGCCACGATCATCGCGAGAGTGGTCTTGCCGAGGCCGGGCGGACCGGCGAGCAGGATGTGGTCGGCGGTGCGTTCCTGCATGCGGGCGGCGGTCAGCAGCAGCTGCAATTGGCCGCGGACTTTGGCCTGGCCGACGAACTCGGCCAGCGTCCGCGGGCGGAGGGCGCCCTCGAAGGCGAGCTCCGACTCGGACTCGAGTTCAGGGGCGGTCAGATCGTCGCTCATCGGGTCGCCTGGTTCGCGGGTCCGAGGCGGGCGAGGGTCAGCCGCAGCAGGGTCTGGACACTGTCCCGTTCGCTCTCGGCAGCGCTGGCGACCACCTCGGCGACGGCCTCGCCGGCGACTTTCTCCGGCCAGCCGAGACCGACGAGGGCGACCAGGACGCTGTCGTGTACGGAGGACGGGGCGCTGGGTCTCCGGGCGGACGGAGCGGACAGGCGGCGGCCAGCGGCGAGCTTGCCGGTGAGCGAGACGACGATGAGCTTCGCGGTTTTGGGACCGATGCCGGAGACCGTTCGGAACGGGGCGTCGTCGTCGGCGGCGACGGCATCCGCCACCTGATCAGGGCTGAGGACGGAGAGCACGCCGATCGCGGACTTCGGGCCGACGCCGGAGACGCCGTTCAGCAGTTCGAACACCTGCAACTGCTCCAGGTCGGAGAAGCCGAAGAGCTGCAGGGAGTCCTCGCGGACGATGAGCGTGGTGTGGACGAACGCCTCGTCGCCGACGCGGAGGGACAGGGCGTGATCGGGGGTGAGCTGGACGGCGAAGCCGACGCCCCCCACCTCGATCACGGCCGTGCCGCCGCTGGCAGAGAGGACGGTGCCGCGGAGGGAGGAGATCACCTGGCCAGCCTACGGGGAGCGGCCGACGTCCGGGCGGTGGAGCGCTCCGCGGCGCGCCACGCGGCCTGCGCGGGCGTGAGCGACGTTCCCGCCGAGGCGGCGGGGTCGACCGCTCCGGACGGGGACGAAGACGGGGAGGGAGCCGTCCCGCCCCGCCACGCATGGCAGATCGCGATGGCGAGCGCGTCGGCGGCGTCCGCCGGCTTGGGTGCCTCGGGAAGCCCGAGAATACGGGCGACCATCCCCTGCACCTGCTTCTTGTCCGCCGAGCCGTAGCCCGTGATCGCCGCCTTGATCTCGCTCGGTGTGTGCAGGGCGACGGGCAGGCCGCGCTGCGCGGCCGTGTGCAGCGCGACGCCGCTCACCTGCGCCACACCCATCACCGTCCGCAGGTTGTGCTGCGCGAACACACGCTCGATGGCGACCACCGCCGGGCCGTACACGTCCAGGAGCGCGGCGATCCCGTCCCCGACGGCGAGCAGCCGCTGTTCGAGAGGCATGTCCGCCGGGGTCCGGATGACCGTCACCTCGACCAGGGCGGCGCGGCGGTCGCGACGCACATCCACCACCCCGACACCGCACCGGGTGAGACCGGGGTCGATGCCGAGCACCCGGATCGTCATGGGAGGCCGCCGCTACTCGTCGTCGGCGAGCTCAGCCTGCACATCGGCGCTGAGGTCGAGGTTGGTGTAGACGTTCTGCACGTCGTCCGAGTCCTCGAGGGCGTCGATCAGGCGGAAGACCTTGCGGGCGGCATCGGCATCCGTCTGCACCGTGACCGTGGCCACGAACTCGGCGTCGGCGGAGTCGTAGTCGATGCCGGACGACTGCAGGGCTGTGCGCGCTGCGACCAGATCGGTCGCCTCGGTGAGCACCTCGAACGACTCGCCGCGGTCAGTGACCTCCTCGACGCCCGCTTCGAGCACCGCGCCGAGCACTGCGTCCTCGTCCACTCCGTCCGCGTGGGGAACGACGATGACGCCCTTGCGGTGGAAGTTGTAGGCCACGCTGCCCGGGTCGGCCATGGTTCCACCGTTGCGGGTCATCGCGGTGCGCACCTCGGCAGCGGCGCGGTTCTTGTTCTCGGTGAGGCACTCGATCAGGAGGGCGACTCCGCCGGGGCCGTAGCCCTCGTACATGATCGTCGTGTAGTCGATGGACTCGCCAGTGAGACCCGCGCCGCGTTTGATCGCGCGGTCGATGTTGTCGTTCGGGACCGAGGTCTTCTTCGCCTTCTGGACGGCATCCACGAGCGTCGGGTTACCGGACAGGTCGGCGCCGCCGATCTTCGCGGCGACCTCGATGTTCTTGATGAGCTTGGCGAACGACTTCGCACGACGCGCGTCGATGACCGCCTTCTTGTGTTTGGTCGTTGCCCACTTGGAATGCCCGGACACTGGTGCTCCCTTGAGTTACGTTCTGAACCCGTCCATAGTAATGCCACCGTCCGCGCCGATCCGGTCAGCGCTGCCGCACCCCGGCGAGGAAGTGCTCGTGGAATCGGGTGTCGCCGGCGATCTCGGGATGGAAGGAGGTGCCGAGCAGATTCCCCTGCTGGACGGCGACGGCTCGGCCGTCCGTGAGACGTGCGAGCACACTCGCCCGCTCCCCCACGCTCTCCACGATCGGCGCGCGGATGAAGACGGCCCGCACCGGCTCCACGCCGAGGGCCGGGACATCGAGGTCAGTCTCGAAGGAGTCCGCCTGGGAGCCGAAGGCGTTGCGGCGCACCGCGATGTCCAGCCCGCCGAGGCTCTGCTGGCCGGCGATGCCGTCGACGATCGTGTCCGCGAGCATGATGAGGCCGGCGCAGGTGCCGTAGACCGGCAGGCCCGCGGCGATCGCCTCCTGCAGCGGCCGGGCGAGGCCGAAGGCGCGCGAAAGCTTGTCCATCACACTCGACTCGCCGCCCGGGATGACCAGACCGGCGACCGCGTCCAGTTCCTCCGGCCGGCGGACGGGAACCGCAAGGGCTCCCAGCCCACGCAGGAGGGCGATGTGCTCGCGGACATCGCCCTGGAGGGCGAGAACGCCGATCCGCGGGCTACCAGCCACGCTCGGCCAGGCGGTGCGGCGCGGCGAGGTCAGAGACGGAGATGCCGACCATCGCCTCGCCGAGCCCGCGGGACACCTCCGCGACGACCGAGGGATCGTCGTGGAAGGTGGTGGCTTTGACGATCGCGGCGGCGCGCTGCTGCGGATCGCCGGATTTGAAAATGCCGGAGCCGACGAAGACACCGTCCGCGCCGAGCTGCATCATCAGGGCCGCATCGGCCGGGGTGGCGACCCCGCCCGCGGTGAACAGCACGACCGGGAGCTTGCCGGTCTCCGCGACTTCCCGCACCAGCTCATACGGCGCCTGCAGATCTTTCGCCGCGACATACAGCTCATCGCGCGTCATCGAGGTGAGCGCTTTGATCTCCGCCGTGATCGTGCGGATGTGCTTGGTGGCCTCCGAGACATCGCCGGTGCCGGCCTCCCCCTTGGAGCGGATCATCGCCGCGCCCTCGTTGATGCGGCGGAGCGCCTCGCCGAGGGTGGTGGCGCCGCAGACGAACGGAACGGTGAACGGCCACTTGTCGATGTGGTTGACATAGTCGGCGGGCGAGAGCACCTCGGACTCGTCGATGTAGTCGACATCCAACGCCTGGAGCACCTGGGCTTCGACGAAGTGGCCGATGCGCGCCTTCGCCATGACCGGGATGGAGACTTCCGCGATGATCGCCTCGATGAGGTCCGGGTCGCTCATGCGGGCCACACCGCCCTGTGCCCGGATGTCCGCCGGGACGCGCTCGAGCGCCATCACGGCCACGGCCCCGGCGTCCTCGACGATGCGGGCCTGCTCGGGTGTCACGACGTCCATGATGACGCCGCCCTTGAGCATCTCGGCCAGGCCGCGCTTGACCCGGCTCGATCCCGTCGCGCTGCCCTGTTCTCTGTCTGTCATCGTCGCCCTCTCGTCTGGAACAAAGAATTGTTTGGCCTATGCCGAAAGATAGCATGATTAGCATGGGGGATGAGCGAGCTGAGCATCACCGGATCGACGGCAGCCGAGATCGCCGCGAGCGTGCGCGGACTCCACGAACGAGGCGCACTGCGCCGCGGAGACCCGCTCCCGCCGGTCCGCCAACTCGCGACCGCCCTGGGCGTCAACCGCAACACGGCCATCGCTGCGTACCGCCTGCTCGCCCAGGCCGGGGTCGTCGTCGCACACGGACGCGCAGGAACCGTCATCGCGGGCATCGAGGCCGTCGCGCAAGAGGGGTACGCGACAGACAGCGTGCTTCGCGACATCGGGACGGGCAACCCCGATCCGCGCCGCATCCCGGACCTCTCCGCCGCACTGTCCGCCGCGGTGGGTCGCCCGGTTCTCTACGGCGAGCCGGTGATCGATCCCGCTCTCGAAGAGCGGGCGCTTGAGTGGGTGCGCGGCGACCTGCTCGATCCGGAGGTGCGCATCACCGTCACGAACGGCGCGGCCGACGCCGTCGAGCGGCTGCTCGCCCAGGCCTTGCTCCGCGATGACGCCGTGGCACTGGAAGACCCGTGCTTCCTCGCGAGCATCCACACCGTCCGGCTGGGCGGCTATCGAGCGGTCCCCGTGCCGGTGGACGCCGAGGGAATGACCGTGAACGGCCTCCGCGCCGCCCTCGACGCCGGCGCGCGCGCGATCATCTGCACCCCGCGCGCGCAGAACCCGACCGGAGCGACGCTCTCGCCCGGCCGCGCCGCCGCGCTGCGGGCCGTGCTCGCGGACCACCCGTACGCGCTCATCATCGAGGACGACCACTTCTCGATGCTCTCCCAGCGCCCCTACGAGACGCTGATCGGCCCGGGCCACCGCCGGTACGCCCTGGTGCGCTCGGTGTCGAAGTTCCTCGGACCGGACATGTGCCTGGCCATCGCCGCGACCGATCCGGACACGGCAGAGCGGCTGGCTTTCCGGCTGAGCCCCGGGACGACCTGGGTCAGCCACATCCTGCAGCGGCTCGTGCTCGCCCAGCTCACCGACGACGCAGCGCTGCGCGAGGTCGCGGACGCAGGACGCCACTACGCCGAGCGGAACGCCGCGTTCGCGGCCCAGCTCACCGAACGCGGCCTCCCGGCCGAGGCGGGCGACGGCCTGAACCTCTGGGTGGCGCTGCCGGTGGAGGCCGCCCTGGTGACGGAGCGGCTGATGCGGCGGGGCTGGCTGGCGCGCACCGGAGCGGAGTTCGCGCTGCGAGAGCGTTCCGGACCCTCCCGCAACCTGCGGCTGACCGTCCACGACCTCAGCCCGGAGGAGAGCGAGCGACTGCTCGACGACCTCGCGGAGGCGGCGACGCGAAATGAGAGGATCGGAGGATGAAGATCCTGTCGATCCAGTCGGCGGTGGCCTACGGCCACGTCGGCAACTCCGCCGCCGTGTTCCCGCTCCAGCGCATCGGCGTCGAGGTCCTCCCCGTGTACACCGTGACCTTCTCGAACCACACCGGGTACGGGGCGTGGCGAGGCCCGCTCATCGCTCCGGCGGACGTCCGAGACGTGATCACCGGCATCGAGGAGCGCGGCGTGCTCGGCCAGGTGGACGCGGTTCTCTCCGGGTATCAGGGCAGCGAGGGAATCGGGGAGGTGATCGTGGACGCGGTCGCGCGGGTGAAGGCCGCGAACCCCTCCGCCGTCTACGCCTGCGACCCCGTCATGGGCAACGCGACATCCGGCTGCTTCGTCGCCCCGGCCATCCCGGACCTTCTGCGCGACCGGGTTGTGCCGGTCGCCGATATCATCACGCCCAACCAGTTCGAGCTCGGATACCTGACCGGCACCTCCCCCGACAGCCTCGAATCGACTCTGGCATCGGCGGATGCGGCGCGGGCGAGGGGCCCGCGCACGGTGCTGGTGACGAGCGTCGAGCGCCCCGACCGTCCCGAGGACACCATCGAGATGCTCGCGGTGGACGACGACGGCGCCTGGATCGTGCAGACTCCGCGTCTCCCGCTGAAGGCGAACGGCTCCGGCGATGTCACCGCCGCCCTGTTCACGGCCCACTACGTCCGCAGCGGCGATGCCGAGGGAGCGCTCCGGAAGACGGTGTCGAGCGTCTACGACCTGCTCGCCCGCACCCTCGACTCCGGCGAGCGCGAGCTCCGGCTCATCGAGTCGCAGGAGTTCTACGCCAACCCCCGCGAGCAGTTCGCCGTCCACCGCGTGCGCTGAGCGCGGCACGGCGAGCTACGCGGGCCAGGCGTCCGCGATGGCCGTGCGCACCTCGCCGAGCAGCTGCGGCAGGGCCTTCGTCTTGGCGATGATCGGGAGGAAGTTCGCATCCTGCGCCCAGCGCGGCACGATGTGCTGGTGCAGGTGCGCCGCGATGCCCGCCCCGGCGACGGCGCCCTGGTTCATCCCGATGTTGAAGCCGTCGTTGCGCGAGACCTCCCGAATGACGCGCATCGCCGTCTGGGTGAGGCTGCCGATCTCGGCGACCTCCTCGGGCGTCGCCTCGTCGTAGGTCGCGATGTGCCGGTAGGGGCAGACCAGCAGGTGCCCGCTGTTGTACGGGAACAGGTTGAGGAGAGCATAGGCGTACACGCCACGCGCGACGATCAGGGCGTCCTCGTCGCTCAGGCTGGGCGCGACGCAGAACGGGCAGTCGTCCGCGCCGGGCTGCTGACCGCGCTGGATGTAGACCATCCGGTGCGGGGTCCACAACCGCTGGAACTCATCCGGAACCCCGGCGAGGCACGACGGGTCGTCCACGCGCACGGAATCGGTGCGCGGGGTCTCGTCGCCCTCGCCGGCGCGGCCGGCGTAGTCGTCCAGGCTCAGGCGGGCCATGCGGTGTCGACCAGCTCGTGGGCCTGGACGCTCGCCACGATCCGCTCGATGGCGGCATCCACCGCCACGCCGTTCAGCTGCGTGCCGTCGCGGAAGCGGAAGCTCACGGTCCCGGCGTTCGCGTCCTCCTCGCCGACGATCAGCTGGAAGGGCACCTTGGCCTTGGTGTGGGTGCGGATCTTCTTCTGCATCCGGTCGTCGGAGTGGTCGACCTCCGCGCGCACGCCGCGGGCGCGGAGCCGCGCGACCACGTCGTCGAGGAATGGACCGTAGGCGTCGGCGACCGGGATGCCGACCGCCTGAACCGGTGAGAGCCACACGGGGAAAGCCCCGGCGTAGTGCTCAAGCAGAATGGCGAAGAACCGCTCGATCGAGCCGAGCAGAGCCCGGTGGATCATCGCGGGCTGTTTGCGGGTGCCGTCGGCCGCACTGTACTCCAGCTCGAACAGCTCCGGCTGGTTGAAGTCGAGCTGAACCGTCGACAGCTGCCAGGTGCGGCCGATCGCGTCGCGCGCCTGCACCGAGATCTTCGGTCCGTAGAACGCCGCGCCGCCCGGGTCGTCCACGAGCTCCAGCCCGGACTCGACCGCGACCTCGCGCAGCGTCTCGGTGGCGGTCTCCCAGCTCTCGTCGCTGCCGACGTACTTCTCCGGGTCCTTGGTGGAGAGCTCCAGGTAGAAGTCGGTCAGGCCGTAGCCGCGCAGGGTCTCCAGCACGAACTGGAGCTGGCGGGCGACCTCGTCGCGGATCTGCTCCTCGGTCACGTAGATGTGCGCGTCGTCCTGGGTCAGACCGCGCACGCGCGTGAGCCCGGACAGCGTGCCGGACTTCTCATAGCGGTACACGGTGCCGAACTCGCTGAACCGCAGCGGCAGCTCGCGGTAGCTGCGCCCGCGCGAGCGGAAGATCAGGTTGTGCATGGGGCAGTTCATCGGCTTCAGGTAGTAGTCCTGGCCCTGACGGGTGACGTTGCCCTCGGCGTCGCGCTCCTCGTCGAGGTGCATGGGCGGGAACATCCCCTCCCGATACCAGTTGAGGTGCTGGCTGGTCTCGAAGAGGTGCGCCTTGGTGATATGCGGCGTGTTCACCATCTCGTAGCCGTTCGCGATCAGCCGATCGCGCATATAGTCCTCGATCTCCTTGCGGATTATGCCGCCCCGGGGATGGAACACCGCCAGGCCCGAGCCGATCTCGTCGGGGAAGCTAAACAGGTCCAGCTCCACGCCGAGCTTGCGGTGGTCGCGTTTGGCGGCCTCCTCCATGCGGGTCTGGTACGCGCGCAGTTCGTCCTTGCTCGGCCACGCGGTGCCGTAGATGCGCTGGAGCTGCGGGTTCTTCTCCGACCCACGCCAGTAAGCGGCCGCCACGCGGGTGAGCGCCCAGCCGTTGCCGATCATGCGGGTGTTCGGCAGGTGCGGACCGCGGCAGAGGTCCTTCCACACAGTCTCGCCGGTCTTGGGGTCGACGTTGTCGTAGATGGTCAGCTCGCCCGAGCCGACCTCGACGGACTCGTCGGAACCGACGTCGGAGGACTCGGCGCTCGACCCCTTCAAGCCGATCAGCTCCAGCTTGTAGGGCTCGCCGGCGAGCTCCCCACGCGCCTCATCGTCGGTGACGACCCGGCGGACGAACCGCTGGCCCGCACGCTGGATGCGCGACATCTCCTTGTCGAGCGCCTTCAGATCCTCCGGCGTGAAGGGCTCGGCGACGTCGAAGTCGTAGTAGAAGCCGTCCGCGACGGGCGGGCCGATGCCGAGCTTCGCCTCCGGGTTGACCGCCTGCACCGCCTGGGCGAGCACATGCGCGGTGGAATGGCGCAGGATGGCGAGGCCGTCGGGAGAGTCGATGGTGACCGGTTCGACGACATCGGTCGTCGTGACGGCGGTCACGAGATCCTTCAGCTCACCGTTGACGCGCATCGCGACAACGGAACGGTCGGTGAAGAGCTCGAAGCCGTCGGCCACCTGATCCACTCCTAGAAGGTCATGTCGAAAGGGATGCGTCAACTCTAGCCGGGAATGGTTCCGCCCCCGGATCGGGCGGGCCGGTCAGCGGACGGCAGGGGCGGGAGGGCATACAGCCGGTGCGGCTGCGCACGCTCGCGGAACGTTGCGAGCCCGTCGCCCCAGCCCGCGGCGATCGTCTCGGGCGCGATCCCCGCCGCCAGCGACCGTCGCACGTCCGCCGTGCCGGTGAGCCGGTCGATCCAGGGAACGGTCTCCGCCTTCCCGCCACCGGACGGCAACAGGTCGGTCTCCTCACGCCAGCCGACGCCCGGCCTCGCGGCGAGCGCCTGGACCAGGCGCAGTCCGGTCCGGAGCCCGTCGAAGGCGTCGGGGGCGGTGACGTGCAGCTGAACGCCGCCGCACACCAGCCCGGACTGCTTTCCCGCCGCCGGGGTCGTCATCATCGCCCGGAGGAGCACGCCGGGGAGCTCGCGAGCGTTCAGCTCGTCCGCCAGCGCGACCGCGGCCACCTCGTCGAGACAGGAGTGGCCCGCCCACAGGAACGGCACGGTGGTACCGCGCCCCTCCGAGGCGTCGAGCGCTTCGATCAGGCCGGTTCCGGGGTACGCCCAGGCGCTCTCCCGCGTGGGGAGGTTCGGCGAGGGAGGAACCCACGGCAGGCCGTAGCCGTCGAGATGGCGCGCCGGGTCGTAGCCGGACATCCGCACGACGTGCAGCGCGGGCGGACGCGCGAGGAACTCCCCGGCGAACAGCCTCGCCAGCTCCCCCACCGTGAGGCCGTGCCGCAGCGGAATCTCCCGCAGTCCGACGAACGACGCCAGAGCGGGTTCGAGGACCGGCCCGTCCATGCGGTCTCCGAGAGGATTGGGCCGATCCAGCACGATCACCTCGACGTCGCGCTCCCCCGCCGCCGCCATCGCGAGGTACAGCGTCCAGATGTAGGTGTAGAAGCGCACGCCGACATCCTGGAGGTCGAACAGCAGCACATCCACCTCGCTCAGCATCCGCGGGGTGGGGCGCTGGGTCTCGCCGTAGAGCGACCAGACGGTGAAGCCGGTGCGCGCGTCACGATGGCACGGCGAAGGTCAGCGTAAAGAGCGAAGACGAGCAGCAGGGCGCCCTCACCAAGCTCACCGACAAGGGTTACGCGATCATCGGCACCTCCGGCAAGACCAGCAGCGACCGGGTGTATTCCCTCGCCAACGACACCTATTCGATCCGGCTGGGATTCGGCAAGACCGCCGACGGCTACACCGTCGATTACGCGGTCGCTCCGCGAGCGAAGTAGCCCCAGGAGATCACAGTGGACGGCATCCACGCGCTGACCGGGGGACCCGGGGCGCCGTTCTCGCGACCATCGCCGCCTTCTCACTGCTCGGCGCCGGCCTCTCGGCCGCGACCACGGCGCCCGGTGCGGCGCAGGCCGAGACAGCGCAGCCCGTGACGGCGACGTACGACAGCACCTTCCTGATCGACGATGTCCGGATGCTCTCCGACACATCGCCGGGCGATGGCGCCTGCGCCACGAGGGAGGGCACCTGCACCCTCTACGCGGCGATCCAGGAGGCCAACGCGTTGAACCGGGCGAACCCGGACACGAAGGTGCTGATCGCGCCCGCCGCCTCGCTCCGGCAGGCGAACGGGTCGTTCGCCCCCACCGGCAGCATCATGCTGCACACCCGGTCCGGGGTGCCGAACGGGCCCGATGGGTCGACCAACACCCAGAACAACCCCGACAACACGCAGCCGATGATCACCAACGGGACGGGGATGGTCGCCGAGGCCGGCAACTATGTCGACGGCGACACCTCCGCCTGGTTCGACGTGCAGGGGCAGGTGACCCTGGACTTCCAGGACCGGCTCGGCACCTACATCGTCGCCGACGGCTCCCCCTCGGCCGTGGCGTTCGTCTTCAGCGGCAAGAACGAATCGCTGCGCAACTTCAGCTCGATCAGTTCCAACGAGGGCGTGATCTACATCGGGGCCCGGGCCGAGAACACCACGATCCAGAACGGCGCGATCGGCAATCCGCCGAACTCCTCCCCCGCAGAGCGCGCGGTGACCATCGTCGGCGGCACCAAGAACACCACGATCTCCGCCGTCAGGTTCAACACGATCTGGATGATCCAGCTCGGCTTCCTCGACAACAACAACCAGCCGAGCCTGGCGATCGACGGCGTGACGGTCGACCGATCCGACTTCAACAACGACAGCTATATCGTCGGCCCGGGCGCGCAGAGCGTGCCGACCGGCGTCGGCGCGTGGCGGGGCAACAACATCCCGGTCAACAATCTCCGGATCACCAACAGCACGGGAACCACCTTCGCCGACAACACCTTCACGGGATGGAACCGTGGCAATAACAGTGTGATCTACCTGGGGCGCGAGGCTGGCACCATCGTCTCCGTCTACCACAACACCATGTTCCGCTCCGGCGGTTCGACAGCGGCGTCCGCCGAGAACGACAACGACCAGAACCCGCTGAAGACCTACTACGCCAACAACGTGCCCAAGACGGCCTGGCCGAGCAACGCCCTCGTGCCGGACAGCCCCGCCTGCACCCTCCAGTTGCAGATCAACGACCCGGCGACCGGCGGACCGAATGGGCGGTCGTCCACGGACTATCCCATGGCCGTCGATGTCTTCGCCGGACAGAACCAGCCCGATGGCGACGGCAACGGCCTCGAACAGTACCTCGGACGGGTGCGCATCGCCAGTGCCGCCGGCTGGGGCCAGACCGTCTCCCTCCCCTACACCGGCGGGGCGGGACAGGTCCGCCTTCAGACGATGGACGCGCTCGGGAAATCAAGCCAGTACTCGCGCACGGCCGCGATCGCCGGAACCGATCGCTGCCCGCCACAAACCTGGGTCAAAGAGGCGGACAGCCAGGAGGACCCGACCTCCTTCCGCAACATCACCTTCCAGGTGCAAATCCTCCGAGCCGCTGGGGTCGAACGGTCTGGTGAGCAGCGACTTCTCCTTCGCGGGCTCGACCGCGGCCTCCCCCGCCATCGTCTCGATCACGCAGCAGACGCCGACTCGCTGGACCGTGGTGACGAAGGCGAACTCCTCCGGAACGGTGATGCTGAGCATCCCGGCCGGCTCGATCGACGACAAAGCGGGCAACGTCCAAGACCGTGCGTCCAACTCCACCCGGGCTCCCGCCAACTTCGCCGTCGATCCCGACAATGGCGACCAAGGCCTCGACGGCCCGCAGATCGACCACTCGGTGACCTACGTCTCGCCGCTGAGCCCGTCCCCCACCTCCCTGACCGTGACCGAGGGGGGCAAGGTCGACTCCTACACGGTGGCCACGACCAAGGCGCCCGCCAGCGACGTGACCCTGACCCCGGCCTTCACGCCGAGCGGAGATGCGGCCCTCACCCCCAGCCCTCTCGTGCTCAGCTCGACGGCGGCCACCGTGACCGGTGCCGTCTCGGCCGTCGACAACCTGATCGTCGACGGAACCAGAGCGGTGACCCTCGCCACCACCGTCAGCTCGGCGGACCCGGAGTTCGACGGCCTCGTGCTGCCCTCGATCGCGGTGACAGTGAACGACAACGACGCGCCCATCGCGGGCAACTCGACCTTCAGCGTCACCGCCAACGCCCGTCCGACCGATGGCATCACGGAGCACAACGCCACCGCGACCGTGCGCAACGAGCTGAACCAGGGCGTCAAGGACGCGGTCGTGTCGTTCGTCCTCCCCGCCGACGTCTCCTCCGGTGGACAGGCCGGACCGCGGGTGGTGACCGCGACGACCGACGAGTCCGGAGTGGCGACGATCCCTCTCACGTCGAAGCGCCCCGGCACTTATCCGATCACAGCGACGGTCGGAGAGGACGACAAGCAGATCGGCGACCCCGAGAATATCATGTTCTCGATCGTGCCGATCGACATCTCGAAATCGACTTTCGAGACCAGCCCTGGAACCCAGCCGGCCGACGGCGTCGCCAAGCACACCGCGACGCTGACCGCGAACGACGAGAACGGGAACCCCGTCACCGGCAGCGGCGCGCTCACGACCGACAGCGAGGGGAAGGCGCAGATCGCCATCACCGCCACCTCCTCTGGTGTCAAGACCGTGACCCTGTACGAAGGGGACGACACGACCGGCGTGCTTGCGGCCACCCGCACCGTCGAATTCGTCTCCGGCCCGCCCTCCTCCGCCCAGTCGGTGCTCAGCGTCACCCCCGGCGACCGCATCGCCGACGGCGTCGACCAGCACACGGCCTCGGTGTTCGTGAAGGATGCGAACGGCAACATCGTCGCGGGCGCTCCGGTCTCGTTCTCGGTGCCCGAGGGAGTGACGGCGTCGTCGACGACGGCGGTCACGGCGGCGAACGGGGTCGCGACGATCACGCTGACCTCGACAGCGGCCAGCAGCTATGCGATCGTCGGCATGGTCGACGGCGCCGAGGTCGCCTCCAGCCCCCAGCATGTCACCTTCGTCGCGGGCCCGGCATCGGCGGCGGGATCGGCGCTCGCCCTGTCCACCGGCGAGCGGACGGCACCGAGACCCACACCGCCACCGTCGTCACACGGGACGCACACGGCAATCCGGTCCCGGAGACCCTCGTGGCCTTCTCGGTCACCGGAGCGAGCGGGTCCGGAATCGTCGTGAGCGACGGCGCGGGCGTCGCCTCCATCTCGATCACGGCGACCACCGCCGGAGACAAGACCGTCAGCGCCACGATCGGCGGCGCTGCCGTCCCCGGGGCCGGAACGGTGCTCTTCGCCGCCGGAGCCGTCGATCCGGGCGCCTCGACCCTGACGGCCACCGCGGGAGCCGTCCCCGCCGACGGAACCACCCCGCAGACCGTCACCGCGACCGTGACGGACACGAACGGCAACCCGGTCTCCGGGGTGAACGTCGACTTCGCGGTCTCCGCCCGGGCCACCCCGTCGGCGACGACGGCCACCACGGGACCGGACGGCATCGCCCGGATCACCGTGACCTCCACGGCCGCGGGAAAGGCCACCGTCTCCGGCCGGATCGACGGTGTCGCCATCGGCGGCTCCCCGGTGACCGTCGAGTTCTCCACCGGCGCCGCGACCGCGGAGAACTCGTTCTGGAGGGTGTCCCCGAGCGGCCCGATCGCCGCGAACGGCACGGCCGCGTACACCGGCACCTTCAGCGCGCGACGCGAACGACAACCCGGTGCAGGATGCGGTGTTCGCGGTGGAGGCTCCAGCCGGACTGAAGGCCACCGCCTCCGGCTGCACGACCGGAGCGAGCGGCACCTGCACCATCGGCTTCACTGCGACCACGGCCGGGACCTACGCCATCCGTGCGGAACTCGGCTCGAGCCCGGTGGGCGCCGAGCAGAGCCTCACCTTCGTCGCCGGACCGGTCGATCCCGCCAACTCTGCCCTGAGCGTGAGCCCGGGGCTGCGGACCGCCGACGGTGTCGACGCTCACACCGCCACCGTGACCGCCAGGGACTCACAGGGCAACCCCGTGGATGGCGTCACCGTGGACTTCGTCGTCGCAGGAGCCACCGGCTCCGGCTCCGCCGTGACCGGCGCGGACGGGAAGGCCTCGGTGAGCATCACCGCCACCGCCCCCGGCAGCAAGCGGGTCACGGCGTCGATCGGTGGAACGGACCTCGGGTCCAGCCCCCAGAATGTCGGGTTCACCGTCGGAGCGCCCGACACCGCGAAATCCACCCTTACGGTGACCGGCTCGCCAACGGCAGCGACGCGCAGACCGCCGCCGCCGCCGACGGCCAGGGGAATCCGATCGCCGGAGCCGTGGTCGAGCTGAGCGTCGAGGCCGGCGCCGCGCTCAGTGCGCAGACCATCGTCACGGACGCGGACGGAACCGGAAGCGTCCGGGTGTCCTCGACCACCCCCGGCAGCTTCGCCGTCCACGCCCGCATCGACGGCGTCGACATCGGCGGAAGCCCGGCGCCGGCGGTGTTCGTCGGCGGCGACCCGGACCCGACCCTCTCCACGCTGAGTGTGACCGTCGGAGACCGGATCGCGGACGGCGTTGAGACCCACACGCTGACGGCCCGGATCAGGGACGCGGACGGCCATACGGTCGAAGGCGCGACCGTGCGATTCGGTCTCGCCGACGGACTCACCAGCTCTGGGCAGGAGGTCGTCACCTCGGCGCAGGGCGAGGCGACGACGACGGTCACCACGCGGACAGCCGGGGTCTACCCCGTCTCGGCGACCGTCGACGGATCGGAGATCGGAGACTCGCCGTCCTCCGTCGCCTTCGTCGCCGGCGCGACGAATCCGTCCGATTCCACCCTCACCACCACCACGGGCGCGGTGCTCGCCGACGGCGTCGCCCAGCACATCGCGACCGCGACGGTCAAAGACGCCACCGGCAACCCGGTCTCCGGCGTCTCGGTCGACTTCATCGTGGACCCCGGAGCGACCGCCTCCGCCGGGTCGGCCGTCACCTCGGCCACCGGCATCGCCGAGATCACGATCACCTCGACCAACGCCGCCATGTTCGGCGTTCGTGCGAGCATCGACGGCACGGAGCTCAGCGGCTCGCCCCGCCAGGTACAGTTCAGTGCGGAAGCCGTGGACGCCGACAACTCCTACTGGACCGTCACCCCGTCCGGGCCGGTGACCGCCGACCGCTCCGACGCGTACACGGCCAAAGTCGTCGCCCGGGACAGCGTCGGCAACCCGGTCGCGAACACCCCGATCAGCTTCACGTCCGACGAGCCGGTGAGCGTCTCCTCTCCGACCTGCCAGACGGACGACACCGGAAGCTGCGAGGTCACCTTCACCTCGGCGACAGCGGGCAGCTATGCCGCGGGAGCGTTCATCGGCGGAACGCGGATCGGCGTGAGCCAAACCCTCGTGTTCGAAGCGGGGCCCGCCTCGACCGCGACGTCGACGATCGAGGCGAGCCCGGCCGAGATCCCCGCGAACGGCACCGCCGAGTCCACCATCGTCGTCCGGCTGCTCGACGCGGACGGCAACCCGTTGCAAGGCAACGGCGGAACCGTCGTGATCGCCACCGACGCGGGTTCGATTGGTGCGACGAAGGCCAGGGGCGACGGCACCTACACCGCGACGCTCACCGGAGCGGCGGAGGGGACGGCGACGCTCTCCTTCACTCTCGACGGCCGCCGCGCCGAGGCGACCGCCCAGGTCGTCTTCAGCGATGCCACTGCGCCGATCGCGCCGGTCGTCGACCCCTCGAACGGCTCCACGATCACCGGAACGGCGGAACCGGGATCGACCATCCGGGTACACGGCGACGACGGTGCCATCATCGGAACGGGAACAGCCTGTGTTTCTCAGGGACGTTGGTCAATCTGCTGATGGGTGGCTGGCTGCCGATGGCGGTGTGGGGCCTGTGGTGATTGTAGGAGTGCAGCCAGGCCGGGAGTGCGTTGCGGCGGGCTGATTCGGAGTTGTAGTGCCGGGCGTATGCCCAGCCGTCGGCGAGGGTGCGGTGGAAGCGTTCGATCTTGCCGTTCGTCTGCGGATGGTAGGGCCGGGTGCGTTTCGGTTGGATGCTGAGCTCGGCGCAAGCGTCGCGCCAGGCGTATGAGCGGTATGCGGAGCCGTTGTCGGAGAGCACCTGTTCGACGGTGACGCCACGGCTGGCGAACCAGCCGACCGCTCGACGCAGAACAGCGATTGCAGTGGCGGCGGTTTCGTCGTCGTGGATCTCGGCGTAAGCGACACGGGAGTGATCGTCGATGACGGTATGAACGAACGCTGTGCCGGTGATCATGTCGCCGGTGATCCCGTGTTTCCCGGTCCGCTTCGCGGTGATGGCCTTGTTCCGCTCTCCCTGGAGACGTCCGACGTAGCGCCAGCCGCCACCGTCGGGGATGTTGCCGAGTTTCTTGATGTCGACGTGGATCATCGATCCGGGATGCTCGTGCTCGTAGCGGCGGGCGGGTTCGCCGGTGCGGACGTCGACGTGGCTGGGCCGATTGATCCGGCACCGGGAGAGGACCGTGTGAACGGTCGAGGCGGGCATGCCGAGCTGGGCGCCGATACCGACTGGTCCCAGCCGCTTCTTCCACCGCAGATGCACGACCTTGCGGACCAGTCTTCGCGGGGTCTTGTTCGGGCTGTGATGCGGCCGTGACGAACGGTCCAGCATTCCCGCCTCGCCCATCTCCACGTAACGACGAGCCCATCGGTCCGCGGTGCGTCAGGACACTCGGAAGTAGGTCGCCGCCGCAGCAACGGACCAGCCGTCGTCGACGACTTGGCGGGCCAGGCGGAGGCATTCGCGAGGAGTCAAAGCAGCATTAGCGTGGGTCACGAGGACCTCCTAAGTCATCGAGTGCAGGGAAACTAGACAGCCCCACTCTCGACCGGGAGGTCCTCACCCATCTATCGCGTCACACCTCAACCAACGTCCCTGAGCAGCACACCAGCGATCCCCCGAGCGAGAACTCCGCCATTCGTAGTTTCCTCACCCATCGCCCGCCTCCAGGGAGTCGAGGGCGGCGAGGACGGCAGCCTGCACTTCGGCGCGGCGGGTGAAGCCTTCGCGGATTTCCATTGTTAGTCGGGAAATCTTCTCGTCGAGCGGTTCGCCGTCGTCTTCAACGGCCTCGGCACCGACATAACGGCCTGGCGTCAGTACATACCCGTGCTCAGCGATCTCAGATGTCTTGACCGACCGACAGAATCCGGGCACATCCTCGTAGGTCTGCCCGGCAGAGGTGGGTGTGCCGCGCCAGGCGTGGTAGGTGTCGGCGATCCGGTCGACATCCTCATTGGAGAACGCCCGCACCGTCCGGGTCTCCATGAATCCGACCGAGCGGGCGTCGATGAACAGCGTCTCCCGCAGGCGGATACGCGGCGTCTTACCCACCAGCCCCGAGCCGTCCTTGTTCTTTGTGAGGTACCACAGGCACACCGGAATCTGCGTACCGTAGAACAACTGCGGCGGCAGCGCGACGATGCATTCCACCACATCGCCGTCGACCATCGCTTGCCGAATCGCGCCCTCGCCATTCTGTTGGGAGGACAACGACCCATTCGCGAGCACCGTCCCCACGGTCCCGGTCGGTGCGCAGTGCCACAGGAGGTTCTGCAACCAGGCGTAGTTCGCGTTCTGCGCAGGCGGTGCGCCGTACACCCAGCGCGGGTCGGTACGCAGCCGCTCCCCGCCCCACTTGGAGTCGTTGAACGGCGGGTTCGCAATCACGAAATCCGCGCGCAGGTCCGGGTGCGCATCCGCGTGAAACGAGTCGGCCCACTCCCGGCCGAGATTGCCCTCGATGCCGCGCACTGCGAGGTTCATCTTCGCCAGCCGCCACGTCGTCGGGTTCGACTCCTGCCCAAACACGGAGATGTCGTTGCGGGAGCCACCGTGCGCAGTGACGAACTTCTCCGCCTGAACGAACATGCCGCCCGAGCCACACGCCGGGTCAAGCACCCGCCCGTGGAAGGGTTGCAGCATCTCGACGAGCAGGCTCACCACGGAGCGTGGCGTGTAGAACTCCCCGGCCTTCTTGCCCTCGTTCGAGACGAACTTTCCCAGGAAGTACTCATACACCCGGCCCAGCACGTCAAGGTCCTTGTACTCGGCCGCGGCCAGGTCGTGCCGGGAGAAGGTGTTGATGAGCCCGCCGATGGACTCGGCGCTAACCTCTCGCTGGGTGTAGTTCTTCGGCAGCACCCCGCGCAGGCTCGGGTTCTCCCGTTCGATAGCCTCCATCGCTTTGTCCACCCGGGAGCCGATATCAGCCTGCTGTCCGGCAGCACGCAGGTCTTCCCAGCGATGGCACTCAGGAATCCAGAAGACGCCCTCGGCGGTGTACTCGTACCGATCAACCAGCACCGAAGGCTTTGCCTGTGACGTCGGCATGAAGTAATCCGAGTCTGGGTCATCGACCAGCCGAGCCAACTCGTCATGACGAACCGTGAAGGTGTCCGAAACATACTTAAGAAAGATCAGCCCGAGCACGACATGTTTGTACTGAGCCGAGTCCATCTTGCCGCGCAACTCGTCAGCCGCATCCCACAGGGTGGCCTCAAGAGACTTCGTGGTGGGCTGGGCCTTTTTCCTCAGTGGCACGGACATCCTTCTCTTGCAGGGACTCAAGGGTATTTCTCTCAGCAGGAACCGGCACGCGGCCAGCCATCGGCCCGGTGAGCCGTTCGCTCCGTGAGCCAGACCCGTCGCCCACAACCAAATTCATCGGTCCACTCCTCGCGCCCACATCCCAGCAATGCGCCTCGCTCGCATACCAGCCGAAAACGCACTCATTGGTGCCATTTCGTCCGCGGTAGAACATGTCCCGCATATGTCCCGCGGGCGCTGCTTTCTGGACCCGAAAACGAAAGAAAACCCCTGATTTATCAGGGGTTTCTTTGGTGGGCGATACTGGGATCGAACCAGTGACCTCTTCCGTGTCAGGGAAGCGCGCTACCGCTGCGCCAATCGCCCAGAACCTGTTCGCACAGGGTCGAGGTGGATACGGGATTCGAACCCGTGTATACGGCTTTGCAGGCCGCTGCCTCGCCTCTCGGCCAATCCACCGAACGCCACAACACGGGTAAACCGTACCGTATATGAGAAGCCCAGGATACGAAGATACTAGACTGACTCGAGCGGATGACGAGACTCGAACTCGCGACCCTCACCTTGGCAAGGTGATGCGCTACCAACTGCGCTACATCCGCATTGCGTTCCACAGTCTCCTGCGGCACTTGAACGACTTTAGCCGATCCTCAGCCCGATGACAAAACCAGCTGCGGCGTCCGGGTGTGTCGCGCCCGGCATGTCCGGACGACCGCGCCCGATGTGCATTCGGGCCGCGCGGTCGGCTAGGATCGAATCTAGCAACCGGTCTTCCGGGTGCGAACAAGCGGGCGATTGGCGCAGTTGGTAGCGCGCTTCCTTCACACGGAAGAGGTCATCGGTTCGAGTCCGGTATCGCCCACCGCAGACCCCCGCCTCGCCCGCCGGCAGGGCGGATTCTAGTGGTCGTTGCAACACGACGATTAGCTGGTAGGTAGTTTAGCGAGGCGCTGGGCTGGGGTTTCCCAGCCGAGCGTTTTGCGTGGGCGGGTGTTGAGTTCGTGTGCGACTCGGGCAAGGTCCGCGGGCGAGTGCTGTGAGAGGTCGGTGCCCTTCGGGAAGTACTGCCTCAGCAACCCGTTCGTGTTCTCGTTAGAACCGCGCTGCCAGGGCGAGGCTGGGTCGCAGAAGTAGACGTCCATGTCGGTGGCGATCGTGAACGTCTTGTGGGCGGCCATCTCCGCACCCTGGTCCCAGGTCAGCGACTTCTTCAGTTCGGCCGGCAGGCCGCTCATCGTCCGAATGAGGCCATCGCGGACGGTCTCGGCAGCGTGGTCGGTCGGGAGGTGGACGAGCATCACGAACCTGGTGGTTCGCTCGACGAGGGTGCCGATCGCGCTGGCGTGGTCAGCGCCGATGATGAGATCGCCTTCCCAATGCCCTGGAACAGCACGATCAGCGACCTCAGCGGGGCGCTCGGAGATCATGAGCATCGGGTCGACGAACCGCGAACGACGTGCGTTGGTTCCCCGGTTCGGTCGGCGACGTGCGCGCCCGGTACGCAGCGCTGTCGCGAGATCACGGCGCAGCTGGCCGCGTCCTTGGAGATAGAGCGTCTGGTAGATCGTCTCGGTCGCCACTCGCATCCCAACGTCGTCCGGGAACTGACGGATCAGGGCTCGAGTGATCTGCTCGGGAGACCACCGCAACGCCAGCTTCGACTCAACGAAAGCACGCAACCGCAGCTCTGTCACCAGTCTTCGCGGCTTTGGCCGTGGGCGACGCTTCGCCGAGTAGCGATGTGCTGCGAAGGGGTGATAGATCCCGGTCGAGGACCGGTTCCGGGAGATTTCCCGACTGATCGTGGATGGCGACCGCCGCAGCTGGGCGGCGATGCTCCGCAGTGACAACCCATCGCGGAGGAGATCCCGGATCTGCTCACGTTCCTCCAGCGAAAGGAACCGCGGATCGAGCTTCCTCTCCAGCTGAAAGATCGCCGCCGGCGAGATTGTCTCGGTGCCGTCAAGAAACGTCGTCATACCTGTTTTGTAATCGACGACCCGACCATCTGGGTAATAGCGGCGATGAGCGGTCTTCCGGACACCGTTATCCCAATCCCGTGCCGTGCGGATGTTCACCCCGACGGCAGCCGCTGCTTCGCGACGCGAGATGCCATCGCGTCGCAACTGGAAGTAGCGTTCCTTTCCTGGATGCGGACCAGTCCCGGTTTTCCCCTGGCTGCGCAGGCCGGCCTTCCATACCCACGTCCCGCAGGTCGCCGGGTTGAACCCCAACTCACGCGCCGCGATCGTGATGCTCCCACACGCCTCGAACAACGCGAAGAACGCGTCCTTATCAGCCTGCGTGAAACAGCGTCGATCCCTCGAATAGCTCCTTAAACGGGCCACGGTCGTTACAACTCCCAGAAAGTCCAGGTGTTGCAACGACCGTTAGAACCCAAGCAGTCTCGGGGCTTCTTCATTTTGGGCGATCCTTACGCTCCGTGACGCGGACACTCGCGCTTCGGCGGCCGCTGCGGCAGCCTATGACCATGGCCTTCCGTCCCGCCCGCCCGCTGGAGCAGCTTTTCGCGACGCGATCGAGCATCAAGTGGCGCCGCTACCCCACGGACGTCCTGCCGATGTTCGTGGCGGAGATGGACTTCGATGTCGAGCAGGCCGTCCTGGACCGGGTGGCGGAGACGCTGCGCAACTCGGACACGGGCTACCTCGATTCGGCCGGGCCGCTCGCGCCGGCGTTCGCTGACTTCGCATGGAATTCGTGGGGCTGGGAAGTCAATCCGGAGTGGGTGCATCTCGCCACGGATGTGACGGTCGGCGTCGTCGAGACGCTGCGGCTCGCGCTGCCGGAGACCGGCGGCCGGGTCCTCATCACGCCCCCGGTGTACCCGCCGTTCTTCGAGATGATCGAGGAGGCGAACGCGACCGCGGTCACGGTCCCGCTGCGCGAGGATGCCGGCTGGACCCTGGACCTCGCCGCGATCGAGGCGGCGTTCGCGGCCGGGGTGGATGCATTCCTCCTCTGCAACCCGAACAACCCGACCGGCCGATGCCACAGCCGGGCGGCGCTGGAGACGGTCGCCCGCCTCGCCGCCCGCTACGGCGTCCTGGTGGTGAGCGACGAGATACACGCGCCGCTCGCCCACCCCAGCGCCCGCTTCACCCCGTTCGCGCCCGTCGCCCGCGCCGCAGGCGCCCGAGCGGTCACCGTGACCTCCGCGAGCAAGGCGTGGAACCTGGCCGGGCTCAAATGCGCGGTCGTCGTCGCCGCAGAGACGGCCAGCGCCGCATTGCTGACGCAGCTGCCGGAGGAGCTCGCGGCGCGCACCAGCATCCTGGGCCTGCACGCCAATGTCGCCGCGCTCTCGTGTCTGGGCTGGCGCGATGCGCTGCTCGAACGGGTGGTCGCGAACGTGGGGCTGCTGGAGTCCGAGCTGGCCGAGCACGCACCATCGGTCCGCGCATTGCGGCCCGATGCCGGCTATCTAGTGTGGCTCGACTTCCGCTCGACCGGGCTCGGGGACGACCCGGCCAGGGTGCTGGTCGAGGAAGGACGGGTCGCGCTCAACTCCGGGATCGCCTTCGGCGAACAAGGGCGCGGCTTCGCGCGGATCAACCTCGCGTGCGACCCCACGACCGTTGTGGAGGCCGTGCGGAGGATCGCGGCCACCGTCGCGTCGGCAGCGCGAGCGCAGCCGGGGGCCCGGGCGCAGTCCGGAGCCCGAGCCGAGCCAGACGCCCGGACGGGGCTGCCGTCCGCGGCGGGCTGACGACCGCCGTCTTCCTCAGACCCCCGCCACCGCCAGGCCGCGTTCGAGGTCGGCCAGCAGGTCCCGGAGCGACTCGAGGCCGATCGACAGGCGCACGAGCCCGGGGCCGATCCCGGCCTCCCGCCGCTCCTCCTCGCTGAGCTTCGCGTGGATGGTGCTCGCGAGATGGATGGCGAGCGTGCGGACATCTCCGATGTGCGTCATCGGCGTGATCAGCCGGAGGGCGTCGATGAAGCGCGCTGCGGCTGCCCGGCCGCCGGAGAGGTCGATCGACACGATCGAACCAGCGCCCTTCGGGAGGGAGCGCGCAGCCGCCTCGTGGAAGGGGTCACCCGCGAGGCCCGGATAGTGGACACGCGCGACCTCGGGCCGCGTGTGCAGCCACTCCGCGACGACCTGCGCGTTCGCCACATGCCGGTCCATGCGCACGGAGAGGGTCTCGATGCCGTGCAGCAGGAGGAACGTGCTCGTCGGCGGCACGGTCGGACCGTACTCGAGCACGATCACGCTGCGGAGGTAGGCGAGATAGGCTCCGGGACCGAAGCGCTCCACGAAAGAGCCCGCGCCCGGATGCGGCGGCTCCGCGAGCTGGGGGAACCGGTCGGCGTGTAGCGCCCAGTCGAAGCGGCCGGCGTCCACCACCGCTCCCCCGATGACCGAACCGTGCCCGGCGAGCCATTTGGAGGTCGAGTGGATGACGATGTCCGCGCCGTCCTCGATCGGACGCCACAGATAGGGGGTCGGGACGGTGTTGTGTCCACGATCAATGGCACCCCAGCGGTGTGCGCGAGCCGCGCGAGGCGCGCGATGTCGGTCACCTGGTTCAGCGGGTTCGGGAGCGTCTCGGTGTAGACGGCCTTGGTCTGCGGCCGGAACCGTGCCAGCCACTCCTCATCTCCGGCATCGTCGGCGACGTACTCGACGGCGATGCCCTGCCGTTTGAGGACCCCGCGGAACATCTCCCGCGTCCCCTCGTAGAGCGAACGGGTCACCAGGATGTGATCGCCGGCCTCCGCGAGCGCCGAGAGATCGCGGCGGCGATGGCGGCCTGCCCGCTGGCGACGACGATCCCGTCGACACCGCCCTCCAGATCGGCCAGGCGGCGGCCGGCGACCGCATTGGTTGGGTTCTCGTTGCGCGAGTAGGCCCGTCCGCCCCGGCCCGCGAAGCGGTCCTGACCGTCGGCGAAGTCGTCGAAGACATAGCCGGCGGTCTGGTAGATCGGGGTGACACGCGCGTTCATCTCGGCGTCGACGACGGCTCCGGCATGGATCTGGCGGGTCTCGAAGTCGAGCGGACAGTCCTCAGGCATGCGGCAACTGTAGTGAGAAAGGAGGCGCGGCGCGCGGCGCGCGTTAACGGTTCGTCATGCGTGATCGGGCTCAGCCGTCGCTGTGCTGGGCCGGAGGCTCGCGATCGCGCTCCGGGCGGTCGGCGGCGGAGCGGACCCGGGTGAGCCCGATCGTGAACCGCAGCGCCAGCGCGAGTGCGGCCGAGACGAGGAACGCGCCGATGAGCACCGAGAGGCCGGCGACCGCCTGGGCCACGAACAGGTCGAAGTTGCCGCTGTCCACCATCCCTCCGCCGCTGGCGAAGAGCCCGGGGAAGAGCAGGCCGACCAGACTGGCGACCGTCGCGATGACAATGACCGTCATGGCCGCCCCGAACCGGGCGCGCGCGGCCACATCGACCATCGTGGCGCAGGCGAGAGCCGAGAGCGCGCCGAGCAGCAACGACCAGCCGAGGGTGAGGACGCCCGAGCCCGCGGTGATGGCCGCCAGACCGGAGAAGGCGCCGCAGAACGCGCTGGCGATCGTCGGGCGGCGCAGGAAGACCCGGTCGACCAGCAGCCACATGAGGCAGCCTCCCGCCGACGCGAGGAACGAGTTGACGACGATGAGCGCGGTGTAGGAGTCGACCGCGCCCTCCGAAGCGGCGGTGAGTCCGAGCCAGCCGGCGAGGAGGAGAGCGCCGCCGATCGCGACAAGCCGGAGGTTACGCGCTCCGGGTGCGAGATGCTCGCCCCGGCCGCATGCCAGGAGGACCCCTGAGGCGGAAGCGCCCGCCGCGAGCACCAGCAGCGCGCCGCCGAAGTCGATCGCTCCCAGACCCGCGACCGCCCAGCCGTCGCTCAGCGCCATCACCCCGTAGCCGACCGGACCGAGGACGAGCGCCGACCACAGCACCGCGAACAGCAGCCATGCGCGCAGGGTGATCCGGGAGGCCACCGCCACTCCCAGCACGGAGATCGCGACCGCGCAGAGCGCGAGAGCCGACCCGGCCCGCGCGAGACCGTAGACGCCCTGCTTCGAGGCGGTGGCGAGCCACGGGTCGGGATGGCCGAGCAGGTGCGGCACGAGGGCCTGGCCGGTCAGCGTCCCAGAACCGCCCGCGACGCCGAGGAGAACGACGACCGCGGTCCCGGCGAGAGCGAACAGAACGGCGCGTGCGACGCCCTGGCGACCGCCGAGACCTCCGCTGAGGAAGCCGAGACCGGGGACGGCCAGCAGCGTCAGAGTCCCGAAGACGACCAGAAGGAGCGCGTCCACCTGCTGACTGGTCGCCGCCATCCCGCTCCTTAGCCGCCCGCTCTGTGCAAGCACCCAACCTTAGCGGGCGCGGGCGCACGAAAGGGCAAGTCCGTCGATGCGAATGAGCGAAGCAGTCTGAGGCCCGCGGTCGTGCCCGGGCTGGGGGCCGCCCGCCCGCGCCGATGCGGTGAGGGAGATCTCTCCCTCACCGCATCGGATGTGCTCGGCGACGGACGCGTCCGCGCCATTCTGCGCGCTCCGTCTCAGACGGTCTCGAGCGAGTACCCCTCCTCACCGTGGACGACCGTGTCGACACCGGCGAGTTCGTCCTCGTTCTTGATCCGGAAGCCCATCGTCCGCTGAATGACAGCGCCGATCGCGAAGGCCAGGACGAAGGAGTAGATCAGCACCGCGAACGCGCCGATCGCCTGCGCGCCCAGCTGCGCGAAGCTGCCGGCGTAGAGCAGGCTGGAGAACGGCTTGGAGGCGTCACCGTCGACGTGGGTGAAGCCGAAGAAGCCGATCCACAGCGTTCCGATCAGACCGCCGATGAGGTGGATGCCGACCACGTCGAGCGAGTCGTCGAAACCGAGTTTGAACTTCAGGTCCACCGCGATCGCGCACACCGCACCGGCGACGAGACCGAGCAGGATGGCCCAGAACGGCGTCAGGATGTTGCACGCCGGAGTGATCGCGACCAGACCGGCGACGGCACCCGATGCCGCACCGATCGAGGTGGGCTTGCCGTCCTTGACCTTCTCGACCACGAGCCACCCGATCGTCGCGGCGGCCGGAGCGGCCAGCGTGTTGATCCAGGCGAGGGCGGCCACACCGTCCACCGCGGCCTCCGACCCGGCGTTGAAGCCGAACCAGCCGAACCACAGGAGCGCGGCCCCGAGGAGGGTGAGCGGCACATTGTGCGGTTTGCTCATACCTTTCTGGAACCCGACGCGTTTGCCGAGCACCAGCGCAAGCGCCAGCCCGGCCGCGCCGGCGTTGATGTGGACAGCCGTGCCGCCGGCGAAGTCGTTGACGTGCAGAACACTCGCGATCCAGCCCTGGGAGAGGTTGAACACCCAGAACGCGACCGGGAAGTAAACGACCGTCACCCAGATCGCGGCGAACACCATCCACGCGCCGAACTTCGCCCGGTCGGCGATCGCGCCGGAGATCAGGGCGACGGTGATGATCGCGAACGTGGCCTGGAACCCGGCGAAGGCGAGCCCGGAGAGATCGGGGGTCATCCCGTCCTTGCCCATCAGGCTGCCGAGGAACCAGTCCGGTGCGCCGAGGACGTGCGGGATGAGCGGCGTGCCGAAGGCGAGCCCGTACCCGTAGACGACCCAGAGCACGCCCACGATCGCCATCGCTCCGACGCTCATCATCATCATCGACACGACGCTCTTCGCCCGCACCATGCCGCCGTAGAAGAAGGCGACGCCCGGCGTCATCAGCAGGACGAGGGCTGCGGCCACGAGCAGCCACAGGGAGTTGACGGTCCCTGCCGCTGCGTAGTCCACTGCTGTGTGAAACACCATGCGTATCCCAACCTCTCTGTGCAAAGCCCGGCGGGAGGAGTTCCCGTATCGAGGGCGCTTCGGGTTGTCGCCAGTTTCACCGCGTCGCGTTTCGGGGGTCGCATCTGCGTGTTTCGGGTCTGTTACGAGCTGCCGATGAGTGTAAACAGTGTGTTTCGGGGAGACGGGAGCACACTCCCGATCGGGCGGGAGACGCCCGGCGATCCGCTCTACGCCGCGGGCGGCAGCTCCCCTGCCGTCAGCGCGATCATCCGGGAGGCCGAGCGCAGGTACTTCTTCCGGTATCCCCCGCCGAGCATCTCGTCGTCGAAGGCCTCGCTGAGCGGGACACCGGTCTGGATGAGGGGGATCTGCGCGTCGTAGACCCGGTCGATGAACGCCACGAGACGCAGGGCAGCCATCTGGTCGTGCAGCACGGTCACATCGGAGAGGCCGATGACGTCCACGCCCTCCAGCATCTTGATGTAGCGGGAGGGGTGGACGGTCGCCAGGTGGGCGATGAGGCCGTCGAACGAGTCGCTCGTCGCGGTCTCGCCGCGGGCGGCGAGCGCTCCCAGCGCGCGGCCGTACTCGTCGGCGGAGACAGTCACGGAGGAGCCGGCTGTGTCCCGGCGGCGGTAGTCGAGGCCGTCGATGCGGAGGGTCTGGAAATGGGCGGACAGCGACTGGATCTCGCGCAGGAAATCACTGGCGGCGAACCGCCCCTCGCCGAGGGCGTTGGGCGGAGTGTTGGAGGTGGTGGCGATGCGGGTACCGGAGGCGACGAGCTCGCCGAGCATCCGGGTCATCATCATGGTGTCGCCCGGGTCGTCGAGCTCGAACTCGTCGATGCAGAGGAGGGCCGAGCCGCGCAGCAGCCGGACGGCGCCGGCGTAGCCCAGGGCGCCGACCAGGGCGGTGTACTCGATGAAGGTGCCGAAGTACTTGGGGCCGGGGGCCTCATGCCAGAGCGCCGCGAGGAGGTGGGTCTTGCCGACGCCGAAACCGCCGTCGAGGTAGACGCCGGGTTGCGTCGGGGCGATCTTCTTGCGGTTTCGGCTGAAGAGGCCGGCCGGGCGCTGCGGCTCCCACGATGTGGCGAACAGTTTGAGGGCCGCCACGGCCTCGGACTGCGACGGGTAGCTGCGGTCGGGACGGTACGACGCGAAGCTCGCGCGCTCGAACTGGGACGGCGGGACCAGGCTGGCCACGATCTCGGCGCCGGTGATCTGCGGTGAACGGTCCGCGAGGCGCGGCAGCGAACCGGTCGTCTCGAGCGTCATGGGGGATGCGCACCTTTTGTGTCGAAGTTGGAGAGGGATCGTCCTGCAGCCCTCCACGGCCGCGTAGCCTTGGAGGGCATCCCTTCAGTCGCAAGGTCTCAGCTTATCCCGGAGGAGGAACCATCATGTCCATCGCCGCCGACCCGTCGCCCGCGTTCGCCGGCTACGCCCACCCCGAGCGCCTGGTCTCCACGGAGTGGCTGGCCGCGCAGCTCGGCGCGCCGGGCCTCGTCGTGGTGGAGTCGGACGAGGATGTGCTCCTCTATGAGACCGGCCACATCCCGGGCGCGGTGAAGATCGATTGGCACACGGACCTCAACGACCCGGTCATCCGGGACTACGTCTCCCCGGAGCGCTTCGCGGAGCTGCTCGGTTCCAAGGGGATCGCCCGCGACACAACGGTCGTCGTCTACGGCGACAAGAGCAACTGGTGGGCCGCCTACGCCCTGTGGGTGTTCACGCTCTTCGGCCACGAGGACGTGCGCCTCCTCGACGGCGGCCGCGACAAATGGATCGCCGAAGGCCGGGAGCTCACCCGTGAGGCCCCGGCGGCGCGACCGGCCGTCTACCCGGTGGTGGAACGGGACGACACCCGTGTCCGCGCCTTCAAGGACGACGTGCTCGCCCACCGGGGCAAACCGCTGATCGACGTCCGCTCGCCCGAGGAGTACAGCGGCGAGCGCACCGAGATCCCCGGCTATCCGACCGAGGGAGCGCTCCGTGCCGGTCACATCCCGTCCGCCGCCTCCGTGCCGTGGGGGCGCGCCGCCGCACCGGACGCCACCTTCAAGCGACGTCCCGAGCTGGAGGCCCTCTACCTCGGCGAGGCCGGCCTGACGCCGGGCGATGAGGTGATCGTGTACTGCCGCATCGGCGAGCGTTCCAGCCACACCTGGTTCGTCCTGACGCACCTGCTCGGGTTCGAAGACGTCCGCAACTACGACGGTTCGTGGACGGAATGGGGTTCGGCGGTGCGGGTGCCGATCGTGACCGGCACCGAGCCGGGCGGCGTGCAATGACCGAGCTGACCGGGACGCTGGCGGGCATCCGCGACGACTTTCGGGCGCTGGAGCAGAACGAGCGCCTGCAGCTGCTGCTGGAGTTCTCCGACGGGCTGCCCGAGCTGCCGGAGCGCTATCGGGACCATCCCGATCTACTGGAGCGGGTGGAGGAGTGTCAGTCGCCGGTCTTCATCTTCGTCGAGGTGGACGCGGACGGCATCGTTCAGCTCCACGCCGCCGCGCCGCCGGAGGCGCCGACGACGCGGGGGTTCGCCTCCATCCTCGTCCAGGGTCTCGCGGGTCTGACCGCGGCCGAGGCGCTCGCGGTGCCGGATGACTTCCCGGGCACGCTCGGGCTCACACAGGCGGTGTCGCCGCTGCGCATCCGCGGGATGTCGGCCCTGCTCAGCCGCGCGAAGCGGCAGGTGAGGGAGAAGCTCGCGGCGCGGGCCTGACGGCGGCCGGGCTCAGCGCTCCGCCAGCCACACCCGGATCGCGCCGGTCCACTTCTCTTCGTCGTAGTTCCACAGTTTGGTGTGGAGCGCCGTGTGGAACGGCACGAAGGTCACGATGTCGCCGCGGGCGAGGGCGCGGGAGGCCGTGGCCGGCACGAATCCGTCGTCGCTGCTGTGCAGGATGAGGGTGGGCAGGGTCAGGTCCGCCGCACGGGCCACGAAATCCATGCTTTTCAGGTCGATCGGGGCGCCGAGCCCGGTGACCGGCCCGGCCCAGGCGGACTCGATGAGGCGGAGGGCTCCCTGCGTGATCGCGTCCGGCAGGCGGAGCAGGGCGGCCTGGAACTCCAGCGTGTCGACCCAGTCGACCACGGGCGACTCCAGGATGAGCCCGCTGACGAGACCGAGCTCAGCGGAGCGGGTGGCCGTCTGCAGCACGACCGCGCCGCCCATCGACCAGCCCATCAGAACGATGGAGCGTGCCCCGTGGTCCGCCGCGTACCGGATCGCGGCCTCGATGTCCCGCCACTCGGTCCCGCCCAGCCCGTAGCGGCGGTCGGCGCTCTCGGGAGCGTCGCCGTCGTTGCGGTAAGAGGCCAGCAGGCTCGTGTAGCCGGCGGCGTGGAAGACCGGGACGGCGCGTAGACCCTCCTGGCGGCTGGCGCCCCAGCCGTGAACCTGGATGACCCAGCGTCCATCGCCGTGTGCGTCGCCGTCGCTCCCCGGGGCGGGGAAAAGCCAGGCGGGCGCTTCGCCGAGCTCCGTCTCGATGGCGACGCTCGCGACGGGCAGCCCCAGCTCCTCCGGCTCAAGATAGTAGTAGCCGCTAATCCGGGCGCGGCCCGGCTTCAGCTCGCCGAACTCGACGCGCTCGATCTCCCGGACGACACGGCCCTCCTCCGCGACCAGGATACCGCCCACCTTGGCGTAGCCGGACCCGTCCCCGAACCACAGGCCGAACCGTCCCGGCATCGACCCGTCCGGCGTCGCGCTCAGGGTCAGTGTGCCGGCGGGCTCGTCCACGGCGCGGACGGTCTCGCGCTGCGGGCGCCGCCGCACCGGCGTGATCACGGTGAGCGCGACGCGCGCCACCAGGAGCGCTGCCCCCGCCGCCGTGAGGAGAGCGAGTCCGCTCGCCGCCGCGGCCGTCCAACCGATCGCCCGTCCGACTCCCCCGCGACGCTCGCTGCTCATGCGGCAAGCGTAGCCGCGCGTTTCAGGCCGCGCCCTCAGGACATCCCCAGGCGGCGTGCCTTACGCCTCCGCGCCGGCAAAGGCTTCTAGTGTTCGTAGCGTGTCGACTCCACCCTCTGCCCCGCGAATGCCCGCGGCGTTCGCTGCCGCGCTGGACTCGGTCCGCGCCGCCGAGGTCCGCGCAGAGCTCGCGATCGGCGAGATCCCGGCGCCGGCGCAGCTGGCCCCGTTCGCGGTCGCGCTGGCCGCGGACGTGCGACCGGCACGGCACGGCGACGACTCGGATCTCGGCACCGGGCGGTTCATCCTCCTCTACGACCCGGACGAGCCCGAAGCCTGGGGCGGGCCCTTCCGCGTCGTCTGCTTCGCGCAAGCGCCGCTGGAGACAGACATCGGTCTGGACCCCTTCCTCGCCGATGTCGCCTGGTCGTGGCTGGTGGACGCACTGGACGCCCGGCACGCCCGCTACACCGCGGCGAGCGGAACCGCGACCAAGATCATCTCGACCGGCTTCGGAGAGCTCGCGAAACAGGGCGACGGCGCGCAGATCGAGCTCCGCGCGTCGTGGAGCCCGCAGGAGACCGGCGTCGCCGCGCACGTCGAGGGCTGGGGGGAGCTGCTCTGCATGCTCGCCGGGCTCCCGCCGACCGGAGAGGGCGTCAGCCTGCTGAGCACCCGGAGGACCCCGCGTGGCTGAGCACTCCGTCATCGACACCCGTGCCGGCTACCTGTCCACGGTCGAGGCCATCGCCGCCGGGGACGGGCCGGTCGCCGTGGACGCGGAACGCGCCAGCGGCTTCCGTTACTCCCAGCGCGCCTACCTCATCCAGGTCTTCCGCCGCGGGTCGGGCACCTTCCTGTTCGATCCCCCGGCCATCGGCCGGTTCGACGAGCTGAACGCGGCCATCGCCGGAGACGAATGGGTGCTGCACGCCGCCACACAAGACCTGACCTGCCTGCGGGAGGTCGGACTCGACCCGGTCACGATCTTCGACACCGAGCTGGCCGCGCGCCTGCTCGGGATGCCGCGGGTCGGGCTCGGGACCGTCGTCGAAGAGCTGCTCGGCATCCACCTCACCAAGGAGCACAGCGCGGCCGACTGGTCCACCCGCCCGCTGCCCGGACCGTGGCTCGAATACGCGGCCCTCGACGTCGAGCTGCTGCCCGACCTCCGCGACGCGGTGGCCGTTCTTCTGGACGCGGCAGACAAGACCGAGATCGCCCGGCAGGAGTTCGCGGACGAGCTGACCCGCGAGCTGACGACGGTGCGCAGCGAACCGTGGCGGCGGCTCTCCGGCATCCACTCGATCCGCGGCCTCCGCAACCTCGCCGCCGCCCGCGAGCTCTGGCTGAGCCGGGACGCTCTGGCCCGCCAGCTGGACATCGCGCCCGGACGTCTGGTGCCGGACGCGTCGCTCACCGCTGTGGCGAAGGCGCTGCCCGAAAACAAGCGGGCGCTCGCGGCCCTCCGCGAGTTCACCGGCCGCGCCAGCCGCACGGAGCTGGACCGCTGGTGGGCCGCGGTGGAGGCCGGGCGCGCGACCGACGATCTGCCCACGCTCCGCACCGGGGGCGACAGCCTGCCGCCGCCGCGCGCCTGGGCCGACCGGAACCCGGAGGCCGACGCCCGCCTGAAGGGCGCACGGGCCGAACTCGCCACGCTCGCCGAGGAGCGCTCCCTCCCGCTCGAGAACCTGCTGACGCCGGACACGCTACGGCGCGTCGCCTGGGCGCCGCCCGTGCCGGTGACGTCCGAGTCGATCGCCGCCGCCCTCGCCTCCCACGGCGCCCGTCCCTGGCAGATCGCGGCGACCTCGCCGATGATCGCACGCACGTTTGTGGAATCCGCCCAACACGAGCGCGAGGGCCCGGAGACCCTTTCGTAGAGAAGGGTCAAACGATTCTTCCGGTTCCGCGGCACTGTCTAGGATCGAGGGCGACCTGATTGGGGAGGCACTGTGGCCGAGAGAAGCGATGTCGTGTTCGTCGACGGAGTCCGGACTCCGTTCGGGCGGGCAGGCGAAAAAGGGCAGTACTGGAACACCCGCGCCGACGATCTCGTCGTGAAGGCGATGATCGGGCTGCTCGCGCGGAATCCGAAGGTGCCCAAAGACCGGATCGACGAGGTCGCCATCGCCGCGACCACCCAGCAGGGCGACCAGGGCCTCACGCTCGGCCGCACGGCGGCGCTGCTGGCCGGTCTGCCCGCGTCCGTCCCGGGCTTCGCGATCGACCGGATGTGCGCGGGGGCGATGACGAGCGTGACCGCGCTCGGCTCCGGGATCGCCTTCGGCGCCTACGACCTCGTGATCGCGGGCGGCGTGGAGCACATGGGCCGGCACCCTATGGGCTTCGGGGCCGATCCGAACCCGCGCTTCCTCTCCGAGCGGATGGTCGCCGAGGACGCGCTCAACATGGGCATGACCGCCGAGCGCCTCCACAATCGCTTCCCCGCGCTCACGAAGGAGCGCTCCGACCGGTACGCGCTGGCGAGCCAGCAGAAGACCGCCGCGGCGTACGCCGCCGGCAAACTCCAGGCCGATCTCATCCCGGTCGCCATCCGCTCGGAGTCCGGCTGGGGCCTCGCCACGCAGGACGAGGGGATGCGCCCCGAGACCACGCTCGAGGGCCTCGCCACCCTGAAGACCCCGTTCCGTCCGCACGGCCGGGTGACCGCGGGCAACGCCTCGCCGCTCACCGACGGTGCGACCGCGAGCCTTCTGGCCAGCTCGGACGCGGTGAGAGAGCTCGGCCTCACTGCGAAGATGCGCCTGGTCAGCTTCGCGTTCGCCGGCGTCGAGCCGGAGGTCATGGGCATCGGCCCGGTCCCCTCCACGGAGAAGGCGCTGCGGAAGGCCGGCCTGACGATCTCGGACATCGGCCTGTTCGAGCTGAACGAAGCCTTCGCCATCCAGGTGCTCTCCTTCCTCGACCACTTCGGGATCGTGGACGACGACCCGCGCGTCAACGAGTGGGGCGGGGCGATCGCCATCGGCCACCCGCTGGCCGCCAGCGGCGTCCGTCTCATGATCCAGCTGGCCCGGCAGTTCCAGGAGCACCCGGAGGTGCGCTACGGACTGACCGCCCTGTGTGTCGGCCTCGGCCAGGGCGGCACGGTCATCTGGGAGAACCCGAACTACGACAAGCGCGCGGCGCGGAAGGGCTGAGGGCGACGTGACCGACTACAGCAAGATCGACTTCTCCCCTCTCGCCGGCCTCGCGGACGACGAGGTCGTGACCCGCTCCTTCGTGAAAGATGTGCGCCTGCCGAGCGGCAAGAACCTGGCGCTGGTGACCCTCGACAACGGCCGGGACCACACCCGCCCGAACACGATGGGCCCGGCCACTCTGCTCGAGCTGGGCGACACCTTCGACGCGCTGACCGCGCGCGCCGGCCGCGGCGAGATCGACGCTGTCGCCGTCACCGGCAAGCCGTTCATCCTCGCCGCGGGCGCCGACCTCAGCCGGGTCGGCGACATCCCGAGCGCCGAGGTCGCGAAGTTGCTCCCCCAGCTGGGCCACTACGTGCTCGGCAAGCAGGCGAGCTTCGGCGTCCCGTCGTTCGTGTTCACGAACGGCCTCGCGCTCGGCGGCGGCGTGGAGATCGGCCTGAACGCCGACTACCGCACCATCGACCGCAATGCGGCGGCGTTCGCACTGCCCGAGGTGTTCCTCGGGCTCATCCCCGGCTGGGGCGGCGCGACCATCCTGCCGAACCTGATCGGCATCGAGAACGCCCTCAAGGTGATCGTCGAGAACCCGCTCAAGCAGAACCGGATGCTGAAGCCCCAGGAGGTCTTCGACCTCGGCATCGCCGACGCGATCTTCGGCTCGGCCACCTTCCTGGAGGACTCGCTGGTGTGGGCCGACAAGGTCCTGACCGGCGAGATCGAGGTCAAGCGGCCCAACGTCCCCGGCAAGCTCGAGCGGATGGTCAAGTGGGATGCCGCCATCGGCATCGCCCGCAGGATGCTGGAGAGCCGCATCGGCACCGTCCCGACGTCGCCGTACAAGGCGCTCGACCTGCTGAAGGCCGCCAAATCGAACGACCGCGCGGCGGGCTTCGAGCGGGAGGACGACGCTCTCGCCGAGCTCATCTCGGGCGACCAGTTCCAGGCGAGCATCTACGCGTTCACCCTGGTGCAGAAGCGGGCGAAGCGCCCCGCCGGCGCGCCGGACAGGAAGCTCGCGAAGAAGGTCACGAAGGTCGGCGTCATCGGGGCGGGCTACATGGCCAGCCAGTTCGCGCTGCTGTTCGTGCGGCGGCTGGGGGTGCCGGTCGTGATCACCGACCTCGACCAGGCACACGTCGACAAGGGCGTGGCGTCCATCCACGACGAGATCGGCAAACTGCGGGAGAAGGGCCGCATCTCCCCCGACGAGGCCAACCGCCTGCGCGCGCTCGTCACCGGCACGACGGACAAAGCCGATTTCGCGGACTGCGACTGGGTCATCGAAGCCGTGTTCGAGGAGCTGGGCGTCAAGCAGCAGGTCTTCGCGGAGGTCGAGCAGTATCTCTCCGACGAGGCTGTGCTCGCGACCAACACCTCCTCGCTCTCGGTCGAGCAGATCGGCGCGAAGCTGAAGCGCCCCGAGCGCCTGGTCGGCTTCCACTTCTTCACCCCGGTCGCGGTCATGCCGCTCATCGAGGTGGTGAAGACGCCCCGCACCGACGACGCGACGCTCTCGACCGCGATGGCCGCGGCCGCGGCGCTGAAGAAGAACGCGGTCATCACGGCCGACACCCCCGGCTTCGTGGTCAATCGCGTACTGGCGAAGGTGCTGGGCGAGGCGATGCACGCGGTGGACGACGGCACGCCGTTCGAGACCGTCGACCGGGCCTTCGCACCGCTCGGCCTGCCGATGACGCCCTCGGCCCTGCTCGACCTCGTCGGGCTGAAAGTCGGCGCGCACGTCCTCGACACCCACCACGCCGCCTTCCCCGACCGGTTCTACCGGAGCGAGAACCTGCACCGCCTGGCCGAACACGGCGTCCTCCTCGACAAAGACGCCAAGGGCGCGGCGAAGGGGCTCGACAAGGGTGCGGCCAAGGTCCTCGCGGGCGGCAAGAGCCCGTGGAGCGAAGCGGACATCCTGCGCCGCCTCGAGGATGGGCTCGCCGACGAGATCCGCCGGATGCTCCTCGAACATGTGGTCGAGGAGCCGGAGGACATCGACCTCTGCATGATCCTGGGCGCCGGCTTCCCGTTCCAGATGGGCGGCATCACGCCCTACCTGGACCGGGCGGGCGCGTCGGAGCGCGTCTTCGGCGACACCTTCCACCACCCGCCCATTGCGGGCGTCGTCTGACCTCAGCGCACGGAAGACCGGGAGCACAGCAGAGAGCACAGGGAGAGCTCGCCGCCGGGCTGTCCCGAACCTCCCGCCCCGATGCGCCTGCCGTCCGCGACGGAGACGACCGCTCAATGACGAGGTCCCCGTACGGGTACTGTTTGTTTTTCGGTGTTTCTGGGTTGGTCTGACCGAAAGGAAAAGGCTGTGATGGACACGACCGCGATGATCGATCCTGTGACGGGAGAGTTCATTGATGAGCAGCAAGCTTGCAGAGCAGTTACTGAAGCAAGCGAGGGAACAGAGAGTTGACCTGGGTCTGGGATGGCTCGTTCGAGCCGCAGATCGTGAAGTCCGTTCGTCAGGGGACTCGCAGTTCTTTCGCCGGGTCACGGGTCGCCGCGTACAGGGCCGGGAACAGTGAGCCCAGGCCTGCACCTATAACGAACAGCAATGCATTTGCGAGCAGGAAAGAGAGCGGTGGTGTGGGGGAGCCCGTCATCCCGAGTCCCGCTGTGGCGACCACGGTCCCGACGAAGACCCCAAGAACGGTTTGCAGTAGCGTTTGGCAGACCACCAAATGGATGATCCATCGTCGACTGGCACCCAGTGCGCGCCGACGTCCGAAGTCTCTGCGGCGCATGAACACCAACCCTGTAAGAACCGCGGTCACAAGGGCACCTGAGAGTATGAGGCTGATCGCGACGATTTCCCTTCCTGAGCTTCCCAGGCGAGTCTGAACTACGGCGCGCAGATTAGCAAGCTCGGTCGACGTTTTCACTTGCACTCGATCAAATGCCCCGGCAGGTACAAGGCTAACGACCAGGTGGGTGAGCGCTTGGACCTGTGATGGGCGCGAGGCGATAGCGACGATAAGTGTAACTGTGCCCGACGACGACTCGCTTGGCACGAGCACAACCGGTTCCAGCTCGCTGAGAAATGTGGGAAGTCTGACCGTCCCACCGATCGTCGTCGGTACCCCGTCCTTGTCTACGACAACGCCGACCCCGTCTATCAGACCGAGACTTCGGGCAGCTGCGTTAGACGCACGGGCGGCTGCTAACTGGTGAGCATCATCAACTCCGAGGGATCTCTGGTCAAATGACCAGAGATCACGCATCGCCACTCGCTTGCCTCCAGCAAAGCTACGCTCTTGCACATCTTTGGCGGGCCCGAACCCACCAACCCAGCTGACCCCATCCATCGCAGCGAGTTGGTCTATGATGTTGGAGTTGAGCTTCGCGGACGGAGGAGCGGTGAGGACGACGGCCCTGGTCCCTGCGCTGTCCAAGCTTGCAAGTACTCTTTCGCTGAAGCCTGCTGCGCTCCCTGCCGTAGCAATGACGATCGATACGGCGACAGCGACCAGGACTGTTGCCAGGAAGGATGGTACCCAGCGCGCGAGGGAACTCCTCAATGGCTTCATGCAACAGACCTAAACGCATGAGCGCCTACAGTTCGACGGTTCGGTCGCAGCGTTCGATGACGCGGGGGTCGTGGGTGGCGATGATGACGACACGGTCGCTGCGGGCTTGTCTGTTCATTTCACCGATGACGAGTTGTGCGGAGGCGTCGTCGAGGTTTCCTGTCGGTTCGTCTGCCAGAATCACGGATGGTTCGGACAAGAGCGCCCGGCACAGTGCGATACTGCTGCGCCTGGCCTCCCGACACCTGCGAAGGTTTTGCGCGGCTACGCAACGCCACCCCGAACTGGTCCATTAGCGTTGCGGTCCGCCATGGAAGCACGCGAGCGGCCGTTGTACAGAGTGGGCTCCAGGATGTTGTCGGCTACAGTTCGTATTGGGTCGAGTACCGCGTCCTGAAACACGAACCCGAAATACTCTGCCCGAAGCTTGGAGCGGCTGTTGTCATCGAGTCGCCGCGTGTGTGTGCCGTTGACAACGACATCCCCCGCGTTAGGAACGAGCATCAGACCAAGGATGTAAAGGAGCGTGGACTTGCCTTTGCCGGACGGGCCGGTCAAGGCGGTGATCGTTCCTCGCGGGAAATCGACGGTCAGGTTCTCGATTATTGGTGTTCCAGCGCGCTTATACGCATAGCTCAGATCATGCACGCTAATCACCGGCCCCCCTACGCGAACTTCGGTGCCTTCTGGGACTCCACGGATGACGGATTTTCCGCCAGCAGACACCGCAACGGTGACCGCCCGCTTAGTGCCCTGCCGGTCGACAACGACGGTCAAGCCGTTGCTGCGGGTCTGTACGGCAGCGGTTGGAACAACGATCCCTGCTGTTCTTGGCGTGAGTGTCGCGATTCCCGGCAGAGAAGGCTGTCCGGCGGCGGGGACCGTGTCGCATTCCTGCCCGCAGAACGGCTCACCCCCGACGCCTTCGAGTACCGCGTTGACACTCTGATCTGATTGAACTACTAGCTGGGAGACGGTCCCTTGCCACGTCGCGGTACTCTGGGGCACAGAAACGGGGGTGCCCACGTCGATCTCTTTGGCTTGGTCGGCGGTTAGGCTGATCACAAACGTGGGTGGTGAAACTGTCACTTTGATGCCTGGTTCACCGCCGGCAAGCGCTCGCCCGACCTGGATCTGTTCCGGGTCTAGTTCGACGCCGACGGGAAGGGTCTGGAAGTACACGATGTCGCCCACCGCGACGACACCGTCCATATCGACACCCTGGAATGCCTGCCACTTCTTCACCGCTGCTGTCGTCTGGGGGCCGAAGTTTCCATCAGATTTCCCATCGAAGAAGTCAAGTGTTGCAAGCATACTTTGAAGCTGGCGAACGTCCGGGCCTTTTATACCCTCAGACAGCGAACGAAAGGATGGAACCTCCTCTACAGCAGCAACTACCGGACGAAGGTTGACCGTGTAGAGGATGGCACCCACCTCGACACGTCCAGCAGCTCCGGGGAGTATCCCGGTTACAATACCCTTCGCCTGATTGGGTGCCTGTGCGCTCACGGCCCAGGAGGCTGACACGTTCACTGGAACCTGATCTTCAACGAACGACTGGATGGCTCGCGCGTATAGATACTGCGGGACAACCGGATCGATCTTACCGGGACCGAAAAGTTCGGCACAGGCCCAAAACGTTCCCGCCCCTACGACGGTACCGCAAAGGACGTATACAAGCACCAGCCGCCAGGCAAAGATGCCTGCCTGTCTCTCTTTCATGATGACGCTAATATGTCGGCTTAGGTTGTGGGCAGAGCTTCAGCGCGTCCGCCAAGGACCCAGTGGGGACCTCGCCCCACGGGAACCAAGGGTTTGTCTCGTAGGTGTCCTTGAAAACTTGAAGCGATGGTGCCTCAGAAATCGGCCAACCGTGAGCGATCAGACACGCAGCCCCCTTCTCGTACAAGGGATACATGGCCGAGACGACAGAGTCTGGCGTAGGCGCGTCCGGGTCAATCCCCAGTTTGAGCAAGCAGGCATGGCTATCCTTCTGGTACCCGGCATCCTTCGCTGAAGGGTACGATGCGTGGATCTGTGCATCGTCATCGACAGTCACGTTCCACCCTTTGTCATTGAGACAGTCCGCGCGAGCTTTCGCGAGGTCCAGGGGCGTCGGATACTTCTTCCGAACTTCGCTAGTCATGCTGGAAGTGCGTGACTCCTCCGCGCAACCGGTAAACAGTATCGCTGCTGCTGCGGCAGCCAGCATGATAAAAGCGGGCCGCCGCAGTTAAGAGAGCGTTACCGGCACTGCATGCCAGCCGAGGAGACTCCCAAGGAACCCGTGACACGACCGCCGGATCCGTTCTTGTAGTACAGCCAGTGATGGACGTCCCAGGACGAGTACGAGCTTGAGTAGCCAGCAGTAATGGTGCTGGTGACCGGCCACGCCTGGACGCGCTGCCACGCACCATAGATCGAATGCACAGTGTCACCTTTGGACGTAGACAGTGTATGAATCTCTGGGAACTGTCCGATTTGGCCGGCGCACGTTAATGTTGCCCAACGACTTTTCGGCCGCTTCAGCGGAAGTCGCAACCACAAGAGGCGAAAGCAAAGTCGCGGTAGCGATCACCACTGAGATTCCCAATGTCTTCTTTGACATTCGTATTCCTAACTCTTTGATCAACCTGAGACCACCAACACAACTTTGTTATGGCCAAGATGAAACTGAGCTCAACTCAAATGAAAATAACATAAGCTCGCGTACCACAGTATGCGCTCTGAAATCTTTCATTAGATTATGAGTGCGTTTAGTATTTAAAGTACCCAGACTGAGGTGGTTCCCTTCTCTCTGTTACGTAGTTCCCGCATCCCGGAACTGGATCACTATCTCCCCCGATGAGGCCAACCGTCTGCGCACCCTGGTCATCGGCACGACGGAGAAGTCCGACTTCGCCGACTGCGACTGGGTGATCGAGGCTGTGTTCGAGGAGCTGGCGGTCAAGCAGAGCGTCTTCGCGGAGGTCGAACAGTAAGTGTCCGACGAGGCCGTTGTGGCAATCAACGCCTCCTCGCTGACGGTGGAGCAGATCGGCGCGAAGCCGGAGCGCCTGGTCGGCTTCCGCGTCCGGGGCGCGCTCTGAGTGCGAGGCGCTCTTTCCCGGTCTCGGTCAATGAGGCTAGGCGCGCCGCTTCTTGCGCTCGGCGCTCGGCTCAGTGAGTTCCTCCACCGGCAGCGGCCTCGCGATCGGAACCCGGCTGCCGAGCACCTGCGCCACCAGGTCGCGCGCGATCTTCTGCGGGGTGAGCCCGGCCTCGTCGAGGATCTCGTCGCGCGTCGCGTGGTCGATGAACTCGTCCGGCAGGCCCAGCTCGTCCACGGCGGTGTCGATGCCCGCCTCGCGCAGATCCTGGCGCACGCGGGTGCCGACGCCGCCCACCCGGATGCCGTCCTCCATCGTCACCACGATGCGGTGCCCGGCCGCCAGGTCGAGGATGCTCCGGGGCACCGGGACCACCCAGCGCGGGTCCACGACGGTCGTGCCGATCCCCTGCGCCGCGAGCGCTTCGGCCACTCTGAGGCCGAGGCCGGCCATCGGGCCGACCGTCACGAGCAGCACATCCTTCTGGTCGCTCTCGTGCAGCACATCGACACCATCGTCCAATCGGCGGACAGCCGCGATGTCGGCGGGGACGCTCCCCTTCGGGAAGCGGAGAACGGTCGGCGCGTCGTCCACCGCCACCGCTTCGGCGAGGTCCTCGCGGAAACGGCTGGCATCGCGCGGGGCCGCCAGCCGGATGCCCGGGACGACCTGCAAGATGGCGAGGTCCCAGATGCCGTGATGGCTCGGGCCGTCCGGTCCGGTGACGCCCGCACGGTCGAGCACGAACGTGACGCCCGCCTTGTGCAGGGCGACATCCATCAGCACCTGGTCGAACGCCCGGTTCATGAAGGTGGCGTAGATCGCCACGACAGGATGCAGCCCGCCGAAAGCGAGGCCCGCCGCGCTGGTGACCGCGTGCTGCTCGGCGATTCCCACATCGTACACACGGTCCGGGAAGCGCTCGGCGAACCGGTGCAGACCGGTCGGCCGGAGCATCGCGGCGGTGATCCCCACGAGCTTCGGGTTCTTCTCCGCGAGCGCGACGATCTCCTCGGCGAACACACCCGTCCAGCTCGGCTTGGACGGGCTGCCGATCGGGTCGCCGGTCTCGGGGTCGATCTGGCCGACAGCGTGGAACTGGTCGGCGATGTCCCGGAGCGCAGGCTCGTAGCCGCGGCCCTTCTGCGTGATCGCGTGGACGATGACCGGAGCGCCGTAGTTCTTCGCCTGGCGCAGCGCCTCCTCCATCGCCCCGATGTCGTGCCCGTGGACCGGGCCGATGTACTTGATGTCGAGGTTCGAGTAGAGCGCCTCGTTGTCGGAGAAGCGGCTGAGGAAGCCGTGCAGGCCGCCGCGGATGCCGCGGTAGAAGGACTGCCCGGGTCGGCCCAGCTTCTCGAACGCCTTCCGGCTCGTGAGATAGAGGCTGCGGTAGCTGCGGCGCGTGCGAACCGTATTGAGGAAGCGCGCCATCCCGCCGATCGTGGGCGCGTACGAGCGCCCATTGTCGTTGACGACGATGATGAGGCGGCGGTTGTTGTCGTCGGAGATGTTGTTGAGCGCCTCCCACGTCATCCCGCCGGTCAGCGCGCCGTCGCCGACGACCGCGACGACGTGCCGGTCGTCCTGCCCGGTCATCTCGAAAGCGCGCGAGATGCCGTCCGCCCAGCTGAGCGACGACGAGGCGTGCGAGCTCTCCACGATGTCATGCTCGGACTCCGAGCGCTGCGGGTAGCCGGCGAGGCCGCCCTTCTGGCGCAGCCGCGAGAAGTCCTGCCGCCCGGTGAGCAGCTTGTGGACATAGGACTGGTGCCCGGTGTCGAACACGATCGCGTCCCGCGGGGAGTCGAAGACGCGGTGGATGGCGATGGTCGCCTCCACGACGCCGAGGTTCGGCCCCAGGTGCCCACCGGTCTTCGCGACATTGGAGACGAGGAACGCCCGCACCTCCGCGGCGAGCTGATCGAGCTCCCGCTCCGTGAGCCGGTCGAGGTCGCGCGGCCCGTGGACGGATTCGAGGATGCTCATGAAATGAGTGTAGGACGGCAAGAATCGTAAGGAGGCACGGAACCGGTCGATTCCGTGCCTCCCGTGACGATTCTTCGGCTACACGAGGCTCCGCAGCACGTACTGCAGGATACCGCCGTTGCGGTAGTAGTCCGCCTCACCCGGGGTGTCGATCCGCACCACCGCGTCGAAGGCGACCGGCTGCTTGCCCGCGGGCGAGTACACGGTGGGCTCGGCGACGACACGCACAGTCTTCGGCGTGCGGCCCTCGTTGAGCTCGGTCAGCCCGGTGATCGCGAACGACTCGGTGCCGTCGAGCCCCAGCGAGTCGGCGTTCTCGCCGGCCGGGAACTGCAGCGGGACGACGCCCATGCCGATCAGGTTCGAGCGGTGGATGCGCTCGAAGCTCTCGGTGATGACCGCGCGGACGCCGAGGAGGCTGGTGCCCTTAGCCGCCCAGTCACGCGAGGAGCCGGAGCCGTACTCCTTGCCGCCCAGGACGACGAGCGGGGTCCCGGCCGCCTGGTAGTTCTGCGACGCATCGTAGATGAACGCCTGCGGCGCCCCCGCCTGCGTGAAGTCGCGGGTGTAGCCGCCCTCCACCCCGTCCAGAAGCTGGTTCTTCAGGCGGATGTTCGCGAATGTGCCGCGGATCATCACCTCGTGGTTGCCGCGACGCGAGCCGTAGGAGTTGAAGTCCTTGCGGTCGATGCCGTGCTCGGTCAGGTACTGACCGGCCGGGCTGTCCGCCTTGATGGACCCCGCGGGCGAGATGTGGTCGGTCGTCACCGAGTCGCCGAGGCGGGCGAGCACGCGGGCTCCGGTGATGTCGGTGACGGGAGTCGTCTCCAGAGTCATGCCCTCGAAGTACGGGGGCTTGCGCACGTAGGTGGACTTCTCGTCCCACTCGAACACCGAGCCGGTCGGGGTCGCGAGCGACTTCCAGCGCTCGTCGCCCTCGAACACCGAGGCGTACTGGTGGACGAACATCCCCTCGTTGATCGAGGAGTCGATCGTCTGCTGCACTTCGGCGGCGTCCGGCCAGATGTCCCCCAGGAACACCTCGTTGCCGTCCTGGTCGGTTCCCAGCGGGTCGACCTCGAAGTCGAAGTTCATCGACCCGGCGAGCGCGTAGGCGATGACCAGCGGCGGGCTCGCCAGGTAGTTCATCTTCACGTCCGGGTTGATGCGGCCCTCGAAGTTGCGGTTGCCCGAGAGCACGGCCGTGACGGCGAGGTCGCTGTCGTTGACCGCCTGCGAGATCTCGTCGAGCAGCGGGCCAGAGTTGCCGATGCAGGTGGTGCAGCCGTAGCCGACCGTGTAGAAGCCGAGGGTTTCCAGGTCCGCGGTGAGGCCCGCCTTCTCGTAATAGTCGGTGACGACCTTGGACCCGGGGGCCAGTGTGGTCTTGACCCACGGCTTGGCCTTGAGGCCCTTCTTCGCCGCGTTGCGGGCGAGCAGGCCCGCGGCCAGCATGACCGACGGGTTCGAGGTGTTGGTGCAGGAGGTGATCGCCGCGATCGCGACCGCGCCGTGGTCGAGCACGAAGTCCGTGCCGTTCTCCAGCGTCACCGGTGTGGGGTTCGACGCCGCCTGGGGCGCGTGGCTGTGGTGCGAGTGCTGGTGGACGCTGCGGGCGTCCTCTGGCTGAAGCTCGCCCGGGTCGGAGGCCGGGAAGGACTCCGAGATGGTCAGATCGACCAGGTCGTGCGAGATGTCCGCGTAGTTGGTGAGGTCCTTCTCGAACTGGCTCTTTGCCGCGCTCAGCTCGATGCGGTCCTGCGGGCGTTTCGGGCCGGCGATCGAGGGCACCACCGTGGCGAGGTCGAGCTCCAGGTATTCGGAGAAGACCGGCTCGCTGGCCGGGTCGTGCCAGAGGCTCTGCGCCTTCGAGTACTCCTCGACCAGTGCCACCTGCTCCTCGCTGCGGCCGGTGAGGCGCAGGTAGTCGAGGGTCACCTCGTCGATCGGGAACATCGCGGCGGTGGAGCCGAACTCGGGGCTCATGTTGCCGATCGTGGCCCGGTTCGCGAGCGGCACCTGCGCGACGCCCGCCCCGTAGAACTCCACGAATTTGCCCACCACGCCGTGCTTCCGCAGCATCTGCGTGATGGTGAGCACGACGTCCGTCGCCGTCACACCGGTCGGGATGGCGCCGGTCAGCTTGAAGCCGACGACCTTCGGAATGAGCATGGAGACCGGCTGGCCCAGCATGGCTGCCTCGGCCTCGATGCCGCCGACCCCCCAGCCGAGCACACCGAGGCCGTTGACCATCGTCGTGTGCGAGTCGGTGCCGACGCAGGTGTCCGGGTAGGCGAGCAGCTCGCCCCCCACCTCGCGCGTCATCGTGACGCGCGCCAGATACTCGATGTTGACCTGGTGGACGATGCCGGTTCCCGGTGGGACGACCTTGAAGTCGTCGAACGCGGTCTGCCCCCAGCGGAGGAACTGGTAGCGCTCGCCGTTGCGCTCGTACTCGATGTCGGTGTTGCGCTCGAGCGCATCCGGCTGGCCGAACAGATCGGCGATGACGGAGTGGTCGATGACCATCTCGGCCGGTGCCAGCGGGTTGATCCTCTGCGGGTCGCCGCCGAGGGCGGAGACGGCCTCGCGCATCGTGGCAAGGTCGACGATGCAGGGCACGCCGGTGAAGTCCTGCATGATGACGCGGGCGGGCGTGAACTGGATCTCGGTGTCCGGCTCGGCGCCCGGGTCCCACGAGCCCAGCGCGCGGATGTGGTCCGCGGTGATGTTCGCGCCGTCCTCGGTGCGGAGGAGGTTCTCCAGCAGCACCTTGAGGCTGAACGGGAGTCTCTTGTAGCCGTCGACAGTATCGATCGCGAAGATCGTATAGTCCTTGTCGCCGACGCTCAGGGTGCTCTTGGCACCAAAGCTATTGACAGCTGACACGTTGCCCTCTCCTTCTTCGGCAGGCGAAAACGTCGCACGCCTCGTCCATCTTGGTCGTCCGTCGGAGGCTGTTCCAACAAGGCAAGCCTAAGTCCTCAGCGACGAAAATATCTTGATGTCAAGATAAATCTACCATGTTCAGAGACGATCGAAGACGAGCCCGCGCCACCGAGCGAACCGGTAGAACAGCTCGATGCCGGCCGCCCCGACGGCCCCGACCGCGATCCCCCAGGCGAGCGGGACATCCCAGGCCAGGTGCATCTCGAAGAACGCCGAGGCGAACGGGAGGACGCACACCAGGACGAAAGCCCCGGCCACACCCCCGAGCAGCCCCCAGCGCCAGGCGGAGAGCGGGCGCGTCAAGACGCACAGTATCCACAGCGAGACGCAGAACAGCGCCACCGTCGCGACGCTCCGCGCCTCCGACAGCGGCAGCGTCCGGTAGAGCGGCGCGTACGCGACCACGGCGGTCAGCCCGGCGATCAGCCCGGTCGGGATCGAGTACTTCACGATGCGCGGCAGCACGCCGGGCGTGTAGATCCGCTTGTTCGGCGCCAGCGCGAGGAAGAACGAGGGGATGCCGATGGCGAGCGAGGACACCAGCGTCAGCTGCCGCGGGAGGAAGGGGAACGGCCACAGCACCGCCGCGCTGACGAGCGCCAGGAGGATGCCGTACACGGTCTTGGCCAGGAAGATGTTGGACACCCGCTCCACATTGGCGATCACCCGCCGCCCGGAGGCGAGCACGCTCGGCAGCCGGTCGAACCGGTTGTCGAGCAGGACCAGGCGGGAGACCGCCTTGGTCGCTGCGGTCGCTGTGCCCATCGCGATCCCGAGGCTCGCGTCCTTGATCGCCATCGCGTCGTTGACGCCGTCGCCGGTCATCGCGACCGTGCGGCCCTGCTCCTTCAAGATGCCGACGGCCGTTCGCTTCTGCTCGGGGCTCACCCGCCCGAAGATGTCGGCGCGGCCGAGCGCCTCGGCGAGCGCGGCGTCGTCGGTCAGCGTCGTGGCATCCACCGCCTCGCCCTCGAGGCCGAGCGCCCCCGCGATGGCGGCGACGGTCACAGGGTTGTCACCGGAGAGGACGACGACCCGGACATCCTGTTTGCCGAAGTAGCCGAGCGTCTCCGCCACCTCCGGCCGGAGCGTCTCGCCGAGGACGACCAGCAGCGCCGGTTCGACGGGGACGCCTGTCAGCGCAGGGTGTGCTCCGTGCGGCAGTTCGACGGCGACCCGCGCGAGAGCGAGGGTGCGCCGTCCGGTCGCCGCGATCGCGGTCGCGCGCGCCAGCTCGGCCTCGTGAGCGGCCAGCACGCACTCGGGCGCTCCGAGCACCCACGAGCTGTGATCGTCGCCGACGCGCATCTGGAGCCCGGAGTACCTGGTCGCGGAACTGAACGGGATGCGGCGCTCCACCCGGAAGCGGTCGCTGACGAAGCGCGTGGCCAGGATGCCGGAGGTCGCGTTCCCGGTGTCGTCCGCGCCGAAGGCGGCGAGCGCCACCTCCGCCAGCTCTCCGGGCACGCTCCCCTCCAGCGGCTCGGTGCCTTCCAGCACCAGCTCGCCGCTCGTCAGTGTCCCGGTCTTGTCCAGGCACAACACGTCGACGCGCGCCAGCACCTCCACGGTGGCGAGCTCCTGGACCAGGACCTTGCTCGCCGCGAGCTGGATCGCCGCGACCCCGAAAGCCAGGCTCGTGAGCAGCACGAGCCCCTCCGGGATCATTCCGACGACCGCGGCCACCGCGTCCAGCAGCGCCCGCCGCCAGCGCTCGTCCAGGAACAGCCGTAACCAGCCGCCGTACGCGAGCACCCGCCCGACGAGTGTGATCAGGATGACCGGGCCGAGTATCCAGGAGAGGGCGACCAGGATGCGATTGGTCGCGTGCCGGAGCTCGGAGTGGACGAGCGAGTGTCGCCGGATCTGGCTGGTCAGCCGGCTCGCGTACGAGTCGGCGCCGACCGCCGTGACGATCGCGTAGCCGGTGCCGGTCGTCACATGCGAGCCCGACAGCAGCTGGGCGCCGGCGTCCTTGAAGACAGGGTCGGACTCACCGGTGAGCATCGACTCGTCCAGCGAGAGCCCGGTGCTCTCGGCGACCACCGCGTCGGCCGGGACCTGGTCGCCGGGCCGCAGCACGAGCAGATCGTCCAGCACGACCTCCTCCAGCGGGACAGACCTCACATCGCCGTCGCGGCGCACCCGGCTCAGGGGAGCGGCGAGCAGCGCCGCCCGGTCGAGGACGACCTTCGCCCGTACCTCCTGCACGATGCCGATGAGCGCGTTCACGACCACGACGCCGTAGAAGAAGCCGTCGCGGAGGTCGCCGAGCAGCACCACCGCGACGAAGCAGACGGTCAGGATGCCGTTGAAGAGCGTGAAGACGTTCTCGCCCAGGATGTCGGCGAGCGAACGCGAGGTCGGCTGGTGCTGGGAGTTGGCCCGGCCGTCCGCGTGCCGCTCGGCGGCCTGAGCGGCCGTCAGTCCGTCCCTGATCCGTGCGTCGAGCATCCCTCGCGGCCTCCTCTTTCTTCTCTCTTCGACGCCCTTTTCTTCTCTCTTCGACGCCCTGCGGCGGCCGTTACGCCGGACGGGCCGCTTCGCGCGGGAATTGCCCCTTCACCACGAACCAGGTCACGAGCAGCAAAGGCGCGTAGAGCGGGACTCCCATCAGCAGCTTCGCGAGCCCCAGAGCGCTCGTCGCCGCGTCCGTGTGCGCCAGGTACAGGGGCACCTGCACGAGCAGCCGCGCCGCGAACAGCAGGAACCAGAGGAACGTGAGCGCCTGCATCACCCGGAATCTGCTCTTGACCGACCGCCAGGCGAGCCCGTCGCCCATCAGGTAGCCCGCGGCGAGCCCGATCAGCGGCCAGCGCACGACGATGGAGATCAGCAGAGCGGCGGCGTACGCCGCGTTCGTCCAGATCCCGAGGATGAAGTTGTCCTCGCCGCGACCGGTGATGAGCGCCAGGACGGCGGACACCCCGACGCCGATCAACCCGGCCATCGCCTGTGTCACCGGCGTCTTGCCGGCGATCCGGACGATCGTGAACGCCACCGCGACGGCGACCGAGAAGCCGATCGAGAGCGGGACGCTGGCGGTGAAGGTGAACAGGACGAGGAACACCAGCCCCGGCAGGACCGTCTCGAGCAGTCCGCGCACCCCGCCCAGCGCGGCCAGCAGCGCGGTCCCGGTCGGCGTCTGGGCGTCCGCCAGCTCGCCGAGCCCCGACTTCCGGGCGGCGCGCGCGAGGGACTCGCCGAGGCTCACGACGGCCGGGTCGGCGGCCTCAGGCGTGTCGGCGTCCTTCTCCGGCTGGGCGTCCTGATGCTCGGTCATGGCGGCCTTCAGAGGGTGGTGTAGCCGTTGTCCGCGGGGCCGGTGGGCGCCGCCGGCATGCGCAGCGGGATCAGATCGCGGGGAGGCATCGGCGTCGCGCCGCGGACGACGACGATACTGCGGAAGAGGTCTTCGACGAGCGCGGCCGCCTCCGGTTTCACGGCCGCGTCGCCCGCGATCACGCCGCGGAGGAACCAGCGGGGCCCGTCCACGCCGACGAAGCGCGCGACCCGGGTCTCTCCCCGGGCGCCCTGCGGGGCGGCGACGGGGATCTCCGCGACGATCTCCGGCCCGAACACGCCCTGACGCTCGCTCACGCGACCGCCCTGGCGCTGCACCTGATCGGTGATCTGCTCCCGGATCTCATGCCACAGACCGGTCGAACGGGGTGCCGCGAACGGCTGCACTTGCAACGTCGAGTTCGCGTAGTCGAGGCCGACCGCGACGACGCGCTGCGATTCCTCTTCGACCTCCAACCGGAGGTGCAAACCCTCCCGCGGCAGGATCTTCACCCCGCCCAGGTCGACATAGGGGCGGACCGGATTGGCTTCGCTCTCATCGAGCGGCCCCTCGGTCGCGCGGTCCGCGGGGGCGGACTTCTCCGCTTCGTCGGGCGTCGCCGGCTCGCCGGGGGTGTCGCTGCTGTCGGTCAAGCGTGTTCTCCTGCCTGGGTCACGGTGTAGCCGGACGAGCCGAAGCCGGCTGTGCCGCGATGGCTGTCCGGCAGAGTGTCGACGGGGACGAAGACGGCTCGGGTGACCGGCATGACGATCAGCTGGGCGATCCGGTCTCCGACGGCGATATCGTACGGCATCGACCTGTCGGTGTTCAGAACGGTCACCCTGATCTCGCCGCGGTATCCCGCGTCCACCGTTCCCGGCGCGTTGACGATCGTGAGGCCGTGCCGCATGGCCAGCCCGCTTCGCGGGACGACGAACGCGGCGTAGCCTTCCGGCAGGGCGATCGCGACCCCTGTCGCCACGGTGTGCCGTTCGCCGGGCTCCAGCGTGACCGCCTCCGCGGCGCACAGGTCGGCGCCGGCGTCGCCGGGGTGGGCGTAGACGGGGAGGCGCTCCGCGATGATCGGAATGTCGACGGTATCGGTCACGGTGTCGAGGGTAGTGCAGAAGTCTGATCGAATAGACGTTATGGACCTGTATCGAGAACGGCTCTGGGCGACCCCCTGGCTCTTCGTCTCCACCCTGCTGGTCGTCCCCGCGGTGATGCTCGTCTTCGCCCCGATCGACCTCACCATCGGCGTCGTGCTCGCCCTCGCCTTCTACGCGGCCATCGTCGCCGCGCTGCTGCTTTCCGCCCCGACTATCCGGGTCACGGAGACCGAGCTGGTCGCTGGGCGCGCCCGCCTTCCACTGGAATTCGCCGGCGCCCCCGAAGCGTTCGCCGGCGAGCAGGCGACGCTGGAGCGCGGGCGGCGGCTCGACGCGCGAGCCTGGCTGCTCATCCGCGGGTGGATCAAGCCGGTCGTGAAGGTGCCGCTGCTGGACGCGGACGACCCGACGCCCTACTGGCTCCTCTCGACAAGAAACCCGGACCGGCTGGTCCAGGTTCTCGAAGAGGCCCGCCAGGAGCCCTAGTCGTGCGGCCGCTCAGGCGGCGCACTCCACGCACATCGGCCCGAGCTTGGTTTCGTGATCGATCTGCGAACGGTGTTTCACCAGGAAGCAGCTCACGCAGGTGAACTCGTCGGCCTGAGGAGGCAGAACTACGACGTCCAGGTCGAGATCCGACAGGTCCGCACCGGGGAGTTCGTATCCGCCCGGGTTGTCCGCGTCCTCGACGTCGACGACTCCGGACATCTTGTCCGGAACTCGCTCCTTGAGAGCCTCGATCGACTCAGAGTCGTCCTCGGTCTTCCGCGGTGCGTCGTAATCCGTTGCCATGCCCATCCACTTCTCGTCTGTAACGGCCGATTCTCGCAATCGGCGGCGATAGTTTGCATCAATCAGCAAGGAATAGCAAAACCACCCAGGAAGCTGTCAGCGATTGCTCGGTGGACAACTTCCGGCACGCCCGGGGTATTCCCCCGGTAGCCCCCGTTCTCGTGGCATTCTGGCCGGGTAAGAATGCGAGCTCGGAAGGCATCCACATGCAGGATTTGAAGGTCATCGGGGTCGAGAACGGTGCGATCGTCGCCGTCGGCGACGACGGTGAGCGGTTCCGCATCACCGTCGACGACACCCTGCAATCCAAGATCCGCCAGGTGCGCCAGCGGACGTCTGCGGAATCGCCGAAACTCTCCCCCCGCGAAGTGCAGGCGCACATCCGCGCGGGACTGTCCGCGGAGGAGGTCGCCGCCGTCACCGGTGCGCCGCTCGACTACGTGCAGCGCTTCGAGGGGCCCATCGTCGCCGAGCGCGAGCACATCGTGGCGAACGCCCTCAGCGTCCCCGTCCGCACCTCGGCGGAGGTGGACCCGCTCGGCGACCAGGACACCTTCGGCTCCGTCATCCGCGAGCGCCTGGCCGCCCTCGGGGTCGTGGGCGAACGCTGGGCAGGCTGGAAGGACTCCGAGACGGGCTGGATCGTGAAGCTCGAGTTCACCGCGGACCAGATCGACCACGACGCCCGCTGGACCTACGACGCCCGGAAGCACTCTCTCGCTCCGCTGAACTCCGAGGCGACCACGCTGTCCCAGGCCGGCGAGCTGCGCACCGGGGCGCTCATCCCCCGTCTGCGCGCCGTGCTCCCGGACGAGGGCGAACCGGACACCTCCCGCTTCGACAGCGGGGCCTTCGCGTTCCCCGCGTCCGGCGTCGACCCCCTGAGCCCGGAGGTCGTCACGCCCACCGAGGCGCTCGACGCCCCGCACACCGGGCGCGCCAGCAACGCGATCGCCGTCTCGGCCATCAAACGCGCCGACGAGGCTCCGCGCGACCTCCACCAGACGGCGGACCTCCTGGAAGCCCTCCGCCGTCGCCGCGGCGAGCGCGAGGGAGCCAGCTACGACGACCCGCCCGAGCCGCAGCCATCGCTCCTGGACGATCCGATCCTCGGCCCGGCCCCGCTCCGCATCGCGGAGGAGACCGTCGCGCTGACGGACGGCACAGGGGATCGTCCGTCAGCCGAGACCGCGGAGACGCCCGAGTCGCAGACCGGGCCGGTCGGACGGAAGAAGGGGCGCGCCGCGATGCCGAGCTGGGACGAGATCGTCTTCGGCGCGCGGACAGACGACGACCTGGCCTGAGCCGCGCCGGACTCCTACCCCGCCGCTCCGAAGCGCAGCAGCGGCACCCGGGTCTCCTCAGCGGTGAGCGAGCCGTGCTGGCCGATCATGCTGCGGCCCGTCCTCGCGGAGTCGCGGGAGTCGTAATACGCGATCCTTTTGCGGGCGGCGACCAGAACCTCCCCGATCCGCAGCTCCACCTCGGGATGCACGACCGGTCCGAACCAGCCGGCCTCGATCGCCTCGGCGCGCGTGGCGACCCACGAGCGGCCGGCTTCGGCCTCGCGCCAGCGCGCGGCGACGGCGGCAGGGTCGGCGCCGGGCGCGAGGTAAAGGTGCAGCATCCGCGGCTCCCCCGCCACCTGGGCGACACCCGCGAGCAGCTCGGGCGCGGTGTCGTAGAGCACATGCCCGCTCACGGGGACGTCGACGATGCCATGATCGGCCGTCAGCAGCATCCCCTGTCCCGGCCCGAGCCGCCGCGCGAAGGCGCTCACGAGCGAGTCCAGCGTCTCCAGCTGCGCTGTCCACTCCGGTGACTCCCAGCCGCGCGCGTGCGCGACCTGATCGAGTTCGGCGACATAGAGATAGGTCAGGCCCGGCCCCGGGCGGTCCAGGATGGCGGAGGCCGCCTCGAACCGGTCGGCCATCGTCCGGCCGCCGACGAACGCGGCGCCGCGCAGGACGGCCGCGGTGAAACCCGACGCGGCGTAGCCGGGGAGCCCGATCGCCCATCCGCCGATCCCCTCGCCGGCCGCACGCTCGAAGACCGTGCGCGAACGCTGCCAGACCGCCGGGTCCATCCGGTCGTCCCAGCCGTGCAGCTGGTTGGTCAGCCGGCCCGCGCCGTCGCGGACGCGGTAGCCGACCATCCCGTGCTCCCCCGGCGTCGTCCCCGTCGTCAGCGTCGTGAGCGCGGCCGCCGTCGTCGTCGGGAAACCGGAGTCGATGGTGGTCGCCTTGCCGAGACCGGCGGCGAGGGTGCGGGCGTGGCCGGACCGGGCCCGGAGCGCCGCGGCGCCGAGCCCGTCCACCAGGACCACCACGATATGCTCCAGCCGCGGAAGGCCGAGGGCGTTCCGCTCGCCGCGCAGGGCCGCGAGGGAACTCGGCAGAACAGTGGCGAGGCTCGCGGTCGTGGTGAACGCGGCCGGTAGCATGGGGGGCATCCGGCCCAGTCTGGCATAGCGCCACGGGGCCGGTCCCGCCCTCCGCGAGAAACGACGCATGACACCATCAGACGACCAGGCCCCCGCCGCCGAGCGCATCGAAGACGTCGATGTCACGACCGAGATGCAGGGCTCGTTCCTCGAGTACGCGTACTCGGTGATCTACTCGCGGGCGCTCCCGGACGCCCGCGACGGGCTGAAGCCCGTGCAGCGCCGCATCCTGTACATGATGACCGAGATGGGTCTGCGGCCCGACCGCGGTCATGTGAAGTCGGCGCGTGTCACCGGCGAGGTCATGGGCAAACTGCACCCGCACGGCGACAGCGCGATCTACGACGCGCTGGTGAGGATGGCGCAGGACTTCACCCTCCGCGTCCCCCTGGTCGACGGCCACGGCAACTTCGGCTCGCTGGACGACGGTCCCGCCGCCGCGCGCTACACCGAAGCCCGCCTCGCCGCCGCCGCCCTCGCGCTGACCGGGGACCTGGACGAAGACGTGGTCGATTTCGTCCCCAACTACGACAACCAACTCATGCAGCCGGATGTGCTGCCCGCGGCCTTCCCGAACCTCCTCGTCAACGGCGCCAGCGGGATCGCGGTCGGAATGGCCACCAACATGGCACCGCACAACCTCGTGGAAGTCGTTGGAGCCGCCCGGCACCTGCTCAACAACCCGGACGCGACGCTGGACGACCTGATGGCCTACATCCCCGGCCCCGACCTCCCGAGCGGCGGCACCATCGCCGGCCTCTCCGGCGTCCGCGACGCCTACGCGACGGGACGGGGCAGCTTCCGGATGCGGGCCAAAGTCGGCGTCGAGCCGATCACCGCCCGCAAGAACGGCCTCGTCGTGACCGAGCTGCCCTATGGGGTCGGCCCGGAGCGCGTGATCGAGAAGATCAAAGACGGCGTCAATGCCAAGAAGCTGAACGGCATCTCGGACGTCACCGACCTCTCCGACCGCAAACACGGACTGCGCCTCATCATTGGCGTCAAGACCGGCTTCAGCCCGGAAGCGGTGCTGGAACAGCTCTACCGGCACACCCCGCTGGAGGAGGGCTTCTCGATCAACAGTGTCGCCCTCGTCGAGGGCGGGCCGCAGACGCTCGGCCTGCGGGAGCTCCTCAGCGTGTATCTCGGCCACCGCATCCGCGTGGTCACCCGCCGTTCGGAGTTCCGCCTCGCCCGGCGGAAAGAGCGCCTGCACCTGGTCGAAGGCCTCCTCGTCGCCATCCTGGACATCGACGAGGTCATCCAGGTGATCCGCACCTCGGACGACACCGATCAGGCCCGCAGCCGCCTCATGCAGGTTTTCGACCTCAGCACACTGCAGGCCGACTACATCCTCGAACTGCGCCTGCGCCGCCTCACCCGGTTCTCCCGCATCGAGCTGGAAGCCGAACGCGACCAGCTCCGGGCCGAGATCGCGGAGCTGGAAGCCCTGCTCGCCAGCCGCACCCTCATCAACGCGCTCGTCTCGGACGAGCTGGAGCAGGTCGCCGCGACGTTCGGGACACCGCGCCGCACACTGCTCACCGAGGCGAAGCCGTCGATCGCGAGCGCGTCGCGCGGCAAAGCGGCGACGGCACAGCTGGAGGTCGCGGACGTGCCCTGCCGGGTGTTCCTCTCGACCACCGGGCGCATCCTGCGGGTGGACGCCGGAGCGGAGCAAGACGCCGGACTCGACCGCATCCAGCCTCCGGTGCGCCGCAGCAAGCACGACGCCGTCCTCTCCCGCCTGGACACCACCAACCGCAGCGAGATCGGAGCGGTCACGAACCGGGGACGGCTCCTGCGCTTCTCCCCCGTCGACCTGCCGGCCGCCCCGCCGAACTCCATTCAGCTCGGCGCCGGGGTGAGAGTGGACGACTACCTGGCGCTCGCGGACAAAAAGGAACGCGTTCTCGCCCTCGTCTCCCTCGACTCCCCAAACCCGATCGCGCTCGGCACCCGTCAAGGCGTCGTGAAGCGCGTCGCGCCGGGCGACTGGGCCAGCAAACCCGAATTCGAGATCATCGGCCTGAAGGCTGGCGACGAAGTCGTCGGCGCCGTACACACCGAGGACACCGACGAGCTCGTCTTCGTCGCGAGCGACAGCCAGCTCCTCCGCTTCCCGGCGGCCTCGGTCCGGCCACAGGGCCGCGCCGCCGGCGGCATGGCCGGTATCGCTCTCGCGCCCGGCGCCCGCGTCATCTTCTTCGGCGCAATCAGCGCGACGGAGAAAGACACAGCCGTCGTCGTCACCGTCGCCGTCAGCGACCAGACCCTCCCCGGCTCCGACCCCGGCAGCGGCAAGGTCAGCGACTTCGCCGAGTTCCCGGCCAAGGGCCGCGCCACCGGAGGCGTCCGCTCGCAGCGCTTCCTCAAGGGCGAGACCGAGCTCGCGCTCGCCTGGACCGGCCCCGCCCCCGCCCTCGCGGTCGCCTCCGACGGAGCCGTCCGAGCCCTCCCCGAGAGCGGCGCACGCCGCGATGGCTCGGGCGCCCCCCTCGACACGGTCGTCGGCTCCCTCGGCCGCCAGATCTCCTGAGCCCCAGCCTCTTCTTTTCCCCCGTCCCCGGCACACCCCCACCCAGCCGAACATGCCCCCACCCAGCCGAAACGGAGGACATTCCACCCACATCCGGCCCAGATCTCCTCCCTTCCCTGCGTTTCCCCCTCTCACGCACCGAATCCCCTCCCTTTCCAACACGTGACCTCGCCATGCACCAAGGCCGAAACCCACCACCAGGCGACTCAGCGGCCGATGACGAAAAGGGAGGAGATCCGTCGGCGGGGGCAGCATCTGGCCGAAAAGGGAGGAGATCTTGGCCAGGCGGGCAGAGCTCTCCTCTCCTTACCGGGAAGGGTGGGCTTACCGGGAGAGGCGGGGTTCTCTCGGAGCTGGGTGGGGTGGGAAAGTGGGCGGGGACGGGGCGGTTACGCGTCGATGCGGGCGCGGCTCAGATCGTCGGCTCCGGCGATGATGAACTCTTTGCGCGGGGCGACATCGTTGCCCATGAGGAGCTCGAACACGCGGTTCGCCCCCTCGGCGTCGGGGACCCGCACCCGGCGGAGTGTGCGGTGCCCGCGATCCATCGTGGTGGTGGCCAGCTGGTCCGCATCCATCTCGCCGAGTCCCTTGTAGCGCTGAATAGGTTCCTGGTACTTCCTGCCGCGCTTCTTCAGGTCGCCCAGCACAGCCTGCAACTCCGCCTCTGAGTACGTGTAGACCGTCTCGTTCGGCTTCGAACCGGGGTTCACGACGACCACCCGGTGCAGCGGGGGAACCGCGGCGAACACGCGGCCCTCCTCGATCATGGGCCGCATGTAACGGAAGAACAGCGTCAGCAGCAAAGTTCGGATGTGGGCGCCGTCCACATCCGCGTCCGACATGATGATGACCTTGCCGTACCGTGCGGAAGCGATGTCGAAGGTCCGGCCGGAACCGGCGCCGATGACCTGGATGATGGCGGCGCACTCGGCGTTCGAGAGCATGTCCGAGACGGACGCTTTCTGCACGTTGAGGATCTTGCCGCGGATCGGCAGCAGGGCCTGGTATTCGCTGTCGCGCGCCCGCCGGGCGGTGCCGAGCGCCGAGTCGCCCTCGACGATGAACAACTCGCTGTTCGCCACATCGCTCGAACGGCAGTCCACGAGCTTCGCCGGCAGCGACGAGGTCTCCAGCGCGTTCTTGCGGCGTTGCGTCTCCTTGTGGGCGCGCGCCGAGATGCGCGACTTCATCTCCGCCACCACCTTGTCCAGCACGAGCGCCGACTGCGTCTTGTCGTCCCGTTTGGAGGAGCCGAACCGCTCGGAAAGAGACTTCTGGACGACGCCCGCGACGATCGCGCGGACAGCCGGCGTCCCGAGCACCTCCTTGGTCTGCCCCTCGAACTGCGGCTCGGGCAGGCGGACGGTCAGAACGGCGGTGAGACCGGCCATCACATCGTCCTTCTCGAGTTTGTCGGTGCCCGCCTTGAGCCGCCGGGCGTTCAGCTCCACCTGCTGACGGAGGAACTTGAGCAGCCCCTGGTCGAAGCCGGCCTGGTGGCTGCCGCCTTTGGGCGTGGCGATGATGTTCACGAACGAGCGCATCACCGTGTCGTAGCCGGTGCCCCAGCGCAGGGCGATGTCGACGTGACACTCCCGCTTCAGCTCGGTCGGGACCATCGCGCCGCTGTCGGAGAGGACCGGAACGGTCTCGGTGAAAGCGCCCTCGCCGGTGAGCCGCCAGGTCTCGGTGATCGGGCTGTCCGGCGCGAGGAAGTCCGCGAACTCGGAGAGGCCGCCGTCGTACTTGAAGGTCGTGCTGCCGCCCTCGGCACTGCGCTTGTCGTCGATCGCGATCGCGAGCCCGGGGACCAGGAACGCAGTCTGCCGTGCGCGGCCGATCAGATCGTCCACCGAGAACTCGGCGCCCTTCGTGAAGATCTGCCGGTCGGCCCAATAGCGGATGCGCGTCCCGGTCGCACCTTTCGCGACCCTACCCACGACCCGCAGCTCGCTTCCCGAGACGAACGGCGTGAAGGGCGCATCCGGCCCGGGAGCCGCCGCACCATCCTCGAAGACGCCCGGTTCGCCGCGGTGGAACGACATCGCCCAGGTCTTTCCGTCGCGGTCGACCTCGACGTCCAGCCGTTCCGACAGCGCGTTCACGACCGAAGCGCCGACGCCGTGCAGACCGCCAGAAGCCGCATAGGAGCCGGTGCCGAACTTGCCTCCCGCGTGCAGTTTCGTGAAGACGACTTCGACGCCGGTGAGACCCGTCTTGGGCTCCACATCCACCGGGATGCCGCGGGCCCTGTCGCGCACTTCGACGCTGCTGTCGGGATGCAGCACGACGTCGATCGACGAGCCGTGCCCGGCCAGCGCCTCATCGACCGAGTTGTCGATGATCTCCCAGAGGCAGTGCATGAGGCCGCGCGAATCGGTCGAGCCGATGTACATGCCGGGGCGCTTGCGTACTGCTTCCAGTCCCTCCAGGACCGAGAGATGCCTGGCCGAATAGTCCGAGCTCGCCACGAGCGCTCCTTGTAGTTCCGACGCGCCCCGCGGGAACGCGGACGCCGTGCATCCCCCAGCGTAAGCGCCGCAGGGGCTGCCGGGGCGACGACACCCGAGGCCCGCCGCGCTTCGCGTTGAGCGAAACTAGGAGCGAATCGAGCCTGTCTGGCGGATTCCCATGGTTCTATAGAGATACCGAGTCACACCGGCCCCGACGAAAGGAGCATCTCATGTCGACGATCACCTCGGAGAATGGTGCGGTTGACGAGATCGCACCGGGGCCACAGATCACGGCCGCCGACCGCTGCGACAGCTGCGGAGCGCAGGCGTACATCCGTGTCGAGGTCAAGAACGGCGAGCTCCTCTTCTGCGCCCACCACGGCAAGAAGCACCAGGAGAAGCTGTCCCAGATCGCGCACAGCTGGCACGACGAGACGGCGCGGCTCTTCGAAGAGCAGCGCGCCTGACACGGCCTGCGGGACCCGCACCGTTCCTTGCGACGATGACACCGGCCCCCGGCGTGCGCCGGCACGCGCACATCGATCTCGACGCCATCGTCGCCAACGCGATCTCCAGCGGGCGACCGCTCGCCAATTCCACCGCCGACCTCAGAGTCGACGCGTACGGCCACGGGCTCATTCCCGTGGCGCGTGTACTGTCGTCGGCCGGCACCGGCGGTTTTCTGGTTTCCCGCATCGAGGACGCTGCGACGCTGGCCGACGACGGTGTGTCGGGACGCGTCCTGGTCGATTCCCCCGCGGGCGACGCCGGCGCGCTGCTCGGACCGGAGCTGTTCGGTCTCGATCCGCAGCAGGCCTCCCGCCCCGCGCTGCGCCTGGTCGGGGAGATCGTCGCCGTCAAGCGGGTCGGCGCGCGCCGCGGGGTGTCCTACGGCTACACCTACCGCACCGAGCGCCCGAGCACCCTGGTCCTGGTGGCGCTCGGGTACGCGGACGGCCTCCTGCGCGTCGCCTCGAACAGGGGTCCCGTTCAGGTCGGAACCGTCCGGGGGCGCGTGAGCGGACGCATCGCGATGGATCAGTTCGTGGTCGACATCGGGGACGCCGACGCGCTCCCCGGCGACCCGGTCGTGGTCTTCGGCGACCCGGGCCGCGGCGAGCCCACCGTCCTCGACTGGGCGGACGCCCTGGGCGTCGCCGCCCCCGTGATCACCAGCCGGCTCGGCCGGCGCATCGAGAGGCGTTACGCATGACCATCGTGGACGCCATGGCCGAACCGCTCCCCCGCGCCGTCATCGACCTGGCCGCCCTCCGCCGCAATGTGGCGCAGCTCACCCGGCTGATCGCGCCCGCCGAGACCATGCTGGCGGTCAAGGCCGACGCTTACGGGCACGGCCTGCTGCCGATCGCGGAAGCCGGCGTGGAGGCGGGCGCCACCTCGCTCGCCGTCCTCGAGATCCCCGCCGGGCTGGTGCTGCGCCGGGCGGGGGTGACCGTTCCCCTGCTCGCCTGGCTGCACGGCGCCGGGACCGACTGGCGCGCGGGCATCGAGAACGACATCGACCTCGGCATCTCGAGCCTCTGGCAGCTGGACGCCATCGCGGCCGCCGCCGCGGACCGGCCCGCGATCGTCCACCTGAAAGTGGACACCGGGCTCAGCCGCAACGGCGCGACCCGCGAGGAGTGGCCGGCGCTGGTCGATGCCGCGCTGGCTCTGCAAGGGGCCGGTGTCGTCCGCGTCCGCGCCGCCTGGTCCCACCTGGCCGACACGTCGATCGCCGACGACGAGGCGGCGCTCGCGGAGTTCCTGGACGCAGTCGCCGAGGCCGAAGCCCGGGGCGCGCGATTCGAGATCCTGCACCTGGCCGCGAGCTCGGCCGGAATCCGCATGCCGGAGGCCCGCTTCGCCCTGGTGCGCTTCGGCATCGCCGCCTACGGCTTCTCCCCGTTCGACGACACGACCGGCGCGGAGCTCGGCCTGAAGCCGGTCATGCGCCTCGAGGCCCCGGTCACCGCCGCACACCTCGGCGGCAACGCACACGTCCGCGTCGGCATCGGCTTCGGCGACGGCGTCCCCACGCTCGGCCTCGCCCGGACCTCGGTCCAGCTGGGCGGGCGCCGCTGCCCCGTGATCGCCGTCGAAGCGGACTCGATGCTGGTGGATGCCGGAGACCAGCGCGTCGAACCGGGCGACACCGCCATCCTGTTCGGCCCGGGCGAGAGTGGCGAGGCCACCGCGGAGGAATACGCAGAGTGGGCCGGGACGATCGCCGACGAGATGGTCACCGGCGTCGCGGCGCGCGTCCCGCGGGTCTACGTGGACGGCGACGCCGAGTGGGGCCGCCTCCCCTCACACGGCTGAACAGGCCGCCCCCTGCTCTCACGCGGTGCCGAAGGCGTTGTCGATGACGAATCGCCAGCCGTGTCCGGGGTGGAGTCTCGCCACATCGGAGGCGCTTCCCGCCATGCTCACGCTCTCCCCGTCCGCGCGCGTGCCGTCGAGCCGCCAATCGGCGACGATGAGGCCGATCTCTCCGACGCGCGCCGTGTGCCGGACCGTCACTCGGACGGGAACGCCAAGGTCGATGAACTCCTGCAACGCACCGCGCAGGCCGCTGCCCGCGACGGGGCGGCCCGGCTCGGGGAGGAACACCGCGCCATGCTCGTAGAGTCGCAGCATCCCGTCCAGATCGCCGGCGTTGAAGCGCTCGGCCCAAGCAGGGTGGAGGGCGGCGAGATCGGTCACAGCGCTAGTCACGGTGTCGGCTCCTTGCGTGGTTCGGCCGAATCGCGCGCACTTGAGCCGCTACTGCGAGGTCGCGTTCGCGGTCGCGGCGATCGTGGCCGCCGAGCGCGGTCAGCCGGTCCAGGAGTCCGGCCGCTTCGCCGCACAGTTCCCGGTCAAACCGACGCCGCTGGCCGTGCTTGAACAGCTGGATGAGGACGGGTAGCGGTCGTCGCTAGGTTGTGCTGCTCAGGGACGTTGGTTGAGGTGTGACGCGATAGATGGGTGAGGACCTCCCGGTCGAGAGTGGGGCTGTCTAGTTTCCCTGCACTCGATGACTTAGGAGGTCCTCGTGACCCACGCTAATGCTGCTTTGACTCCTCGCGAATGCCTCCGCCTGGCCCGCCAAGTCGTCGACGACGGCTGGTCCGTTGCTGCGGCGGCGACCTACTTCCGAGTGTCCTGACGCACCGCGGACCGATGGGCTCGTCGTTACGTGGAGATGGGCGAGGCGGGAATGCTGGACCGTTCGTCACGGCCGCATCACAGCCCGAACAAGACCCCGCGAAGACTGGTCCGCAAGGTCGTGCATCTGCGGTGGAAGAAGCGGCTGGGACCAGTCGGTATCGGCGCCCAGCTCGGCATGCCCGCCTCGACCGTTCACACGGTCCTCTCCCGGTGCCGGATCAATCGGCCCAGCCACGTCGACGTCCGCACCGGCGAACCCGCCCGCCGCTACGAGCACGAGCATCCCGGATCGATGATCCACGTCGACATCAAGAAACTCGGCAACATCCCCGACGGTGGCGGCTGGCGCTACGTCGGACGTCTCCAGGGAGAGCGGAACAAGGCCATCACCGCGAAGCGGACCGGGAAACACGGGATCACCGGCGACATGATCACCGGCACAGCGTTCGTTCATACCGTCATCGACGATCACTCCCGTGTCGCTTACGCCGAGATCCACGACGACGAAACCGCCGCCACTGCAATCGCTGTTCTGCGTCGAGCGGTCGGCTGGTTCGCCAGCCGTGGCGTCACCGTCGAACAGGTGCTCTCCGACAACGGCTCCGCATACCGCTCATACGCCTGGCGCGACGCTTGCGCCGAGCTCAGCATCCAACCGAAACGCACCCGGCCCTACCATCCGCAGACGAACGGCAAGATCGAACGCTTCCACCGCACCCTCGCCGACGGCTGGGCATACGCCCGGCACTACAACTCCGAATCAGCCCGCCGCAACGCACTCCCGGCCTGGCTGCACTCCTACAATCACCACAGGCCCCACACCGCCATCGGCAGCCAGCCACCCATCAGCAGATTGACCAACGTCCCTGAGAAACACAGCGATCATGGCGCCCTATTCGGGTGCGACGGTCGTGAGTCCGTTCAGGTTCGCGGCCTCGGTGAGCCGATTGTCATAGCAGACGAATGAGTCGAGGTCGTCGCCAAGGGACAGAGCGGTTGCAAGATGGATGGCGTCCAGGCTGCGAACGCTCTCCGGGTCGAGAAGAGCGGCCCGGTCGCAGATATCGGTCGATACCGACACCGTTCCGCACGCACGCAGCAATGTGCGTGCTGTGGCGGCATGATACGCTGAGACCCGACGAACCGCTCGGAGCAGTTCGGTACGGGACAGATCGGATGTGACGATCCTCCGGGGCTCCGCGTGTAGCCACTCGAACAGTGCCGGCGACTCACCTTTTTCCACAACGAGTTTCGCCAACGCAGACGTGTCGAAATAGTGGATGGGCTTAGTAACGCTCATCGTCGCGGTCCTCTTCCAGAGCTTTCGACACACTCGGCTCCGAGGTCGGGTAAGTGATCGAGGCGATCGGCAAGACCGGATCGTGGGCGAGCCCGGATTCCACTAACCCAGCCCACGACGACTGAGGCAAAGGAGTCAAACGCGCAACGGGCCGACCTCGATCCGAGATAATGACCGTTTCACCAGCCGCCGCGTCCGCGACAACAGCTGAAGGGTTCTGTTTCAACTCTCGGATCCCCACCATGTACATGTTCTACATTGTAGCACTTAGGGGCTGGCACTCGGATTGCTCCGCCGCGAGTCAAGCTATGCAGCCCGAACAATCCAATTCGTGTTGCGGTTGCGCTGAGTTCCGAGGTTGTAGCACGTCGGACCCTTTCGCCCGCCATACCGTGCCCACGAGTAGCCGCCATCGGCTGAGATCAACGCCACCGCGTCGGAGACGGAAACCGATGCTGCGTTCTTCCTGATGGTCCACCCCTGCCCCGCCCCCGCGTAGGTGAAGGTATCCCTCTCCCACGCCTCACCGGCGCTGTAACCGCCGTACCATCGTGAAGATCCAGAGCAGTTCGGACTGTAGTAGATGCGGAACGCTGGTGAGGCAGCGTGTGCAGGGGCAGCGATCACACCCGAGCCAAGCAGAACACCGCCTGCGATGACCGCCGCAGAAGCCAGCTTCATCCACTTTTCCCGACCTGTCCTCGTCGACTTAGCGCGCATTACAAACCTCTCATGATGACAAACGGGATTGAAAATAACATATGCATTAACATTTTTCATGCTTTTTCCGGCGTTATCGGCAAGGGCCGCAGCACGCAGCGCTACCGGCCAGCCCCTCGGCCGTGCCGTGAGCCGTGGCGGTAGCCGCGTTGCGACTACCACACGATGCGGAACGCGTCACGGAGCCGGGGTTCGGGAACACCGTCGAGGATCGGCGGCCGTGGGGCGTGCTCTGTCATTGCTTCGCGTCACGCAGCTCTATGAGTGCATGGATCAGCTCGTCGATCGCCGCCACGACCCAGACCGTGTTCTGAATCTTGATCGCTGAGTAACCGTCGACGTCCTTCTCGACAGTGAAGCGATCGCCGTTCTGAATGCTGATGTAGTCCTCGTCCATGTCGGTTTGAATCGGCCTGAGTTTCGTTCCGTTCTTCAAGCAAAGATGGAACTCGATGAACAGGAAGTATTCGCCGGAGATGCCTAAGCGGGCGTTGCGGATGCTCGCGGAGACGCGGCTGGAGCACCCGACGATGATGGCCGCGATCCGGCACGTGGCCGGTCTGCTCGGTATGAGTCCGGAGACGCTACGACTCTGGCAGCGCCGTTACGAGGTCGACGCCGGTGCCAAGCCCGGCGTCACGACCGATGCGGCCACGCGGATCAAGGAGTTGGACACGGAGAACGCCGAGTTGCGGAAGGCGAACGAGATCCTCATGGCTGCGAGCGTGTTTTCGCGAAGGAGCCAGGCCGTTCCTGACCGAGATGATCCGGTTCATCGACGAGTACCGGGATCATTTTGGGGTCGAGCTCATCTGCGGTGTCCTTAGACCAGCAGTGCAGGGCTTCCTCACCGGCCGCGGCTATCGCGCCGCGGCCGGTCGTGCGCAGTCAGCTCGGCAGCTGAAGGATGAGCTGCTGATGCCGGAGGTCGTGAGGCTGCACGCGGAGAACTACGGTGTCTACGGGCGCCGGAAGATGCATGCTCTGATGCGTCGGCAAGGCTGGGACATCGGCCGCGACCATACCGAACGCCTCATGCGGCTCGCCGAGGTGCGCGGTGTCCGCAAATCCATAGGTCGCGGCGCACTTCGATGATGTCTATGGCGTGTCCGTGAGCAAGGACACGATCAGCCGGATCACCGACAAGGTCATCGAGGAGATGACCGAGTGACAGAATCGGCCCTTGGATCGGGTCTATCCCGTCGTGTTCATCGACGCTCTCGTGGTGAAGGTAGCGTGACGGGCAGGTGCGGAACAAGCCGTTCTATATCGCCGTCGGCGTGACGGTGAACGGGGAACAGGACATCCTCGGGATTTGGGCCGGCGGCGGTGAGGGCGCGAAGTTCTGGCTCGGTGTCTTGACGGAGAACAAGAACCGTGGTGCCGAGGATGTCTGCATCGTCGTTTGCGACGGGTTGAAGGGGTTGCCGGAAACGATCAATACGGTCTGGCCGCTCGCGACGGTGCAGACATGCATCATTCACCTGATCCGGGGCACGTTCCAGTTCGCGTTCCGCGCACTACTGGGAAGAGATGGGGAAGGATCTGCGCCCGGTCTATACCGCACCGGCTGAGGCAGCCGACACCGAGCGGTTCGAGGAGTCCGACGCGAAGTGGGGTGGGCAATATCCGGCGATCAGCAAGCTCTGGCGCAGCGCCTGGTCCGAGTTCGCGCCATTCCTGGACGGGGACATCGAGATCCGCCGGATCATCTGCTCGACGAACGCGATCGAGTCGCTCAACGCCCGCTACCAGCGGGCGGTTCGGGCCCGCGGACATTTCCCTAATGACACCACCGCGCTCAAGTGTCTCTACCTCGTGAGCCGCTCGCTTGACCCGACCGACCGGGGCAGGACAGGCTGAGCGACCAAGTGAAAACCGGCACTGAACGCGTTCGCGATCACCTTCGAAGGCTGCATCAAGTAATGACCACCGACCCAGAAACACCGTTCATCGGACAGACCTATCCAAGCCTGACCCCAACACCGCGGGTCCCTTAACTCACTTAACTCACTGTGCTTCGGTCCAGTTGATGAGGATTCCCGCCGTTTCCCCGTAGGAAGCGGCGGCTGTCAGGACGTTGGTCGCGATCGTGCTGTTGTCGTGGAAGAGTCTGCGGTCCGGGGTGAGGAAGACGGATCCCTCGCGGGGGGGGGTGGAGCCGGCAGGGACGTCGGGATAGCTCGCGTAGCCGCCACGGGGCCCGGTCCAGTATTGGTGGCCGCCGGTGGCATCGACGTAGGTGACCGGTCGGCCGCCGCCGTCGCTGGTCCAGTCGTAGATCATCGTCCCGTCCGCCGCGGTGACCCCGTCGGCGATCTTGGTCGCCTGGTAGTAGAGCTCACCGGAGGGCGTCAAGAAGAAGCCCCCGGCGACCGCGCTGGTCCCCTCGGGCACCGCTGCGTAGGTTACCCAGTTCCCGTTGCCTGGCCAGTAGGTCCAGCTCTTGTTGTCATGCACGTAGGTGACAAGGTTGCCGACCTGGCCATTGAACGTGCCGGCAGCCGAGGTCACCCGGCTGGAGACCAAAGAATTCTCGCGGTAGAGGTCGCCGTTCGGGGCGAGGAAGTAGTTGCCCTCGATGGGTTCGGAGTTCAGGGGAACATCCGACCATGTTCCCCAGCTGGCGTTTCCGGACGAGTCGACCCAGCAGTTCCTCGCCACTCCGTTCGTCGTGTAAGTCACGAGGTGTCCGCTGGAGAGGAAAGCGCCCACCGCTTTCTCGACATTGTTGTCGATGTTCCTGCCGTCGCTGAGGGACAGGTTGTTGTTCGGGTCGAGGAAGAAGTTGGCGCCAACAGCCTGTGAGCCCGCGGACACAGCGGGGAAGCTCGCGATGGCATCGTCGTTCCAGCGGGCCTTCGCGATCGAACTGGCGACCGCCGTCAGGGTGGCGGTGGCGGTGCCATCAGTCACGGTGATAGCACTGGTGCCGCCCCCGAGGGGGATGTTCACCCGGGGGACGCTGAGCGTTCCCGAGTCGCCCGTGCTGCCGAAATGGGTCGTGGCAGCACCATCGAACGTGTACCCGCCGGTCAAGGTGACGGTCAAAGAGAGCCCAGCGGCCGCGGTTGCGCCCCCTCGGGTCGCCAGCACCGTGATATCGGTGAATTCGTTGCCGCCGACGCCCCGGTAGGTCGACTGCCCGAAAGTGAGAGTCAGTTGACCCAGTGACGCCGCCATGGCGGGGGTAGCGACCGACAGCGCGATCACGGGAACGCTCCACGAGGCGCCGGCGACAACCGTTCGCCGGCGGATCGTGGAGACGCTCGTGGAAGCGAGGGTCTTCGAGTTGCTTTCGGCGGGCTTAGATGGTGACGTATGCAAAGACGGTGTCTCTTCTCGGGTGGGTTTCACGTTTCATGTCTGAAATCGCCGCGTCGCGGGTGTCTCGCTTCCCACGTGGCGAAGTTTTCTATTGAAGTTTAACATACTATAAAGCTCTGAACTCATGGGCGTCCGCCCCGGCTCTTGTCGACGCTCAGGGTTTTGGAGTGCTCGGGAACGCGGCCGACCGGTTCGGTATCCCCCTGGAATATCCGGTCTGGCCGAACCCGAACCTGGCATCGTCGGGAACCAGCCGGTGGATGTTCGAGGGGAACAGAGCCGAACCTGGACCCCGACAGGAGGAGCGGAACGCTCCACCGGTTCCCACCGTGCAGGGGACTTCCCTCAGCATCGTGTGCCCGAAGAGGCAGCACAGCGGAGATCGCTCTGTTGATCCTTCAGGCCCGCGTCGCGATGGAGCCGCCGTGCCCGGCGCCCACGCTGCCAGTCTCGACCCCCGGCTGTGGGACGCGGGGACCCGGGTGTTCCGGCGCCCTCCGCCCCAGCCGAGAAGCCAGAGTGCGTGAACACCGAATCGCGGGCCACAATGCCCCGCATAAGAGCAGGCAGAACGCTGCGCTCCGTCCGCTCCGATGAACGAGAAATCAGCAGAAACATGATTCATCGTGTTCTCGAAAGGACAACGTCGCGGTTCGACGGCATACATGTGACGACGACCGCATCGCAGAGATTCATCGTCTCCATGAATCATGGTTTTCCACCCGAGAGGAGCAGCCGAGCTTGGCCTTGACGACATTAGCCCCGATTCGCTTCGTCCACCGTCACCGCCGTGAAATGCGCGACAATCACGAACGAAAGCAGATTGCACAGCGTTCCTTTTTCGCTACACTATGAAACGTAACTGACAATCGAAACGAGGAATCCCTATGGCTCAGAAAGTCATTTATCAGCTTGTCGACGATCTGGACGGCACCGAACTTGGCGACAGCGGCGGCGAGACGGTGACGTTTGGGCTGGACGATGTGAGCTACGAAATCGACCTGTCGGCGGCGAACGCGTCGGCGCTGCGCGAGGCGCTGGCCGCCTATGTCGCGGCCGCTCGTCCCCAGCCTCGTACACGGCGGGGCGCCTCGTCGACAGCCAGCGCAAAGCCCTCGCGTCGCGATCTGGCGGCGATTCGAGCATGGGCACGTGAGCAAGGCACCCAGATGCCGGATCGTGGCCGGATTCCGGTTGCCATTCTGTCAGCCTACGAGGCCGCTCACGCTTGAGAGGACTCTGGCTCAAGCCGGCGATCGATTTCTTCCGACAATTCCTGTGGAGCGGTTGAATCCGTCACTGCTTCACGATCTGCGATCGAGAAAAAGGCTGTGTCGCACTCGCCCGATATGTGTACGCACAGCGGTCGAGAAGGCCGAGGGCACCGATGTCGGCCGAGAAAAGGACCGATCGCTTCCGGCAAGCGTCACGCTCTCCCGATCCGACGCCCCGGGAAGCAATCGCGCCAAACGTCTCCGAGTCATCAGGGGCGGATGGCACCGACGCACATGCGGCGATGAAAGATACTTTTCGGATCGCTCGACGCACGGGTCTCCGTCCGCGCCCCAATCGAGCGCGAGCTTTTGCCGCTAATCGACTTCTTGGCGTCCCGTTCAAACACGCGAGCTGTGAATCGGAGTGCGTCACTATATATACGCAAAACGGCTGGTCGGCCATCACGCACAGTGATGGCCGACCAGCCGTTCGCGGCTCGTTCTGACGTCAGTTCAGACGACGACCACCACATGGGGTGAGTAACGGGGCTTGAACCCGCGACCTCCTGGACCACAACCAGGCGCTCTACCAGCTGAGCTATACCCACCATGTCTCTCGAACGGTTCTTCCGTTCCGTTCGGAGCAACCCAACGAGTCTAGCCCATTCGGGCGGTCCATTTTTCCACGATGGTCGCGGAGGCCGTCTGTGTCTCCTCCGTCGTTGGCCCGGGCTCCGCGACGAAGGCCGCTCTGCGGTAGTAGTCGAGCTCGCGGACCGACTCGAGGATATCGGCGAGGGCGCGGTGGCCGCCGTTCTTCTCGGGTGCGTTGAAGTAGACACGGGGGAACCAGCGGCGAGCCAGCTCCTTGATCGAGGAGACATCGACGTTGCGGTAGTGGAGATGCGTGTCCAGGCGCGGCATGTGCTTGGCGAGGAACATCCGGTCGGTGCCGATGGTGTTCCCGGCGAGCGGGGCCGTGCGGGCAGCCGGTGCGAACCTCAGGACGTACTCGAGCACCTCGTACTCCGCTTCCGCGAGACTGACACCGCCAGGGATCTCCTCCATGAGACCCGACGCGGTGTGCATCTCGCGGACGAAGTCGTTCATAGTGGCCAGTGCGGAGGCATCCGGCTTGATGACGATACTCAGCCCCGGGTCGAGGACGTTCAAGTCGAAATCGGTGATGACCACTGCGATCTCGACCAGTTCGTCGACCGCCGGGTCGAGACCGGTCATCTCGCAGTCGATCCAGACGAGTCGATCCGAGGAGGTTGCCATACAGGCAAGTCTAGTGCGGGCCCCCGACGGCCCGTGGCGGCGATCCGAGGCCGCGGGCTCCGCGGCAGGAGGGCGCCCGCCGGCAGCGGTTCCGGCCATTTGGGCCCCATCCCGTCGCCCAGCGAGACACGGCGCACTCGCCGGACCGCCCACGGGAGCGCGTAGACGCGCAGCCAGATGCGGAACGGCACAGCGGCGGGCTCGGGCTCGAACGACCCGGCCCCGTCGGTGGCCGCGCTCTCCGCCGCGGGTATCCCCAGCGTCTGCGCCGCCCGGCTCGCGAGGAGCCGGTGCCCGCGGGCGCTCAAGTGCATGCGGTCGGCGGCCCACATCCCGGGGTCCCGGAACTCGCGCACACCCCAGATGTCGAGCACCTGCGCGCGGTGGTCGCGCGCGATGCTCCAGATGTTTGCGCTGAACACCGCGGCCCGACCGCGGAACGGCTTGAAGAAGAAGGCGAACTGCGGGTCGAAGAGGTTCGCCAGCAGCACCGTCGCCCCGGTCGCACGAAGCCGGCCCACCCCGTCGGAGAGTCTCGCGGCCAGGGCGTCGGGGTCGGCGGCCGGGCTCATCAGGTCGTTGCCCCCGATCAGCACGGAGACGAGGTCGGGACACAGCCGCACGGCCTCGGGGATCTGTTCGTCGACCACGTCTCCGATGCGCCGGCCACGCACCGCGAGGTTGGCGAACTCGACCGTGCCGCCGGAGAGGCGCGCATCGCCGTCGAGGATGCCGGCCAGGCGATCCGCCCAGCCCAGCCAGGTCCCCGTCCGGCCTGGCGCCGCGTCGCACAGCCCCTCGGTGATCGAGTCCCCGGGCAACATACCGGGTGAAAGCGGTTCGGCTCACAAGACGATTGTCGGTCGCCCGGGTGCCGATCGGGCGGCGTGCGGGGGCGCTTCCCCCACCGGTCGCCGGAAATTCGCCGGACGTACACTGGACCGTGTGGATGCGACACCGGCCGTTGGCCCTCCCGTCACCGCGGGTGTGGCTCTCATTCTGTACACCTCGGCGTTCTGCCAGCCCTGCACGCAGACGCGCGCTGTCCTCGCGGAGGCCGCACGCATCGCCCCGCGGCTGTCGGTGACAGAGCGGGATGTCGCTCGCTCGATGGAGCTCGCCGAGGCTGACGGCATCCGCTCGACGCCGACCGTGATCGTGAGCGCGGCCGATGGCACGGAAGTGTTCCGCGCCGAGGGCGTCCCGACGCTGCAGCAGGTGCTGGCGGCGGCGGCGAGGGCGGTCTGAGGCGCGCCCGGCGAGGTTCCTCCGCCGTTCGCGCGAGAAAAACAGAGCCCTCTCGGCGTTTCGCCGCTGTCTTTCGAAGAGGCCGGCATCTGCGCTGACAGGACCGCGGACCACGCCAGCCTGAGATCCGATCCCCTCCGCCTCCGGACCGAAGCGGATTCCTCACCCGTTCCGAGCAGGGCTCCTGAGCGTTCTCTCACTTCGCTTAGGGCTTCTCCGGCACCGTGGCCCCGTTCGCCACGACGGCCTGAGCGATCGCTGAAACGGAGTGCGCGGGCCGGTGGATTCGCCGATGCGCACACGGCCTTCTCCGCGTTCGTGCCTGTTCTGTCCAGAGTGAGCGCCTAAGGTCGTCAGCCGACGGCAGAGATCGCCGTCCGTGCTGCGCCACGCCGCCTCTCCCCACCCCAACCACCCCGGGAGAGCGACGCCCGGAACCCTCGGTGCAGCACACCCGCGCCGCATGCCGCGCCTCGGACGGACCCCGTCAGCCGGGGCTTCCGCGCGTGCCGGTGCGGTGCCAGCCCGTCAGCGAGCGCTCCCGCGGGAGCGCTCATCGCCGTGCCGCGCCCCGAACGGGCGTGTACCGGCGGGCGGGGAAGCCCGACCCAGGAAGCCTATGCTCAGCAGTCTCCGTTCCACCCTCCGCAAAACCAACACCCCTCTCGCCACAGTCGTCTCCGGAACCGTGGCTGTCCTCCTCTCCACGAGTCTGATCGCCCTGGCGATCGCACAGCGGCAGGCGAGCGAACGAGCCACCCGCGCGAACTCTCCGACTCGACCGGGCTGCACCACGAGCAGCTCTCGGTGTACAAGGACATCTGGCGCGACCGGCTCGAAACCGAAGCCAAGAATGCCCTCACGGACGCCGAGCAGACTGTGCGGGCGAACGCCGCGAAGGCGGATGCGAGCGCGGCGAAGATGACGATCGCCAGCCTCAGCGGCTACACGAAGCTGGACGACTCCCAGCTGCGCGTCAGCATCGACAGGACCAACGCAGCCAGCGCCGCACTCGCCGCCGCGGGCGCAGAGACCGACCGGCTCGCGGCTGCGGCCGCCGCGGCAGCCGCAGCCGCCGCGAACACACCGGAGGGTGCGAAGACCACGGCCCGCCGTCTCGCCGCCAGCGCCTACGGCTGGGGCGATGTCCAGTTCCAGTGTCTCAGCGATCTGTGGCAGAAGGAGTCCGGCTGGAACTACAGAGCGGCCAACGGATCGAGCGGTGCCACCGGCATCCCGCAGGCCCTCCCGGGCAGCAAGATGGCGGCCTTCGGCTCCGACTGGGCCGACAACGCCACCACTCAGATCGAGTGGGGTCTGCACTACATCAAACGGAGCTACGGCACGCCGTGCTCGGCATGGGGTCACTCGCAGTCGGTCGGCTGGTATTGAGCGCTGGCGCTGACCGGCCGAACAAAGCGCTGACACGGGGCCGGTAGACTCACGCGGGTGAGCACCGGCCCCATCATCCACGACACGCGTCTCGTGGGCAGCGTCGCCCGCCCGGCGGAGCAGCGCATCGCGCGAACCGCGGTCGCCGGAGTCCGGTGATGCCGCTCGACCTCGACGAGGACGCCTTCGAGGCGCTCGTCACCGATGAGCTGGATCGGCTGCCGGACGAGATGGTCGACGGGCTCGACAATGTGGTGTTCGTCGTCGATGACCGCCCGGAGGACGGGACGCTCGACCTCCTCGGCCTGTACGATGGCGTCGCCCTGACCGAGCGCGACCGCTACGGATTCGGCGAGATGCCGGACCGCATCATCCTCTACCGGGAGTCACTGCTCGCGATCTGCGCCGACGAGCAGGAGCTGCGCGAGGAGATCCACATCACACTCGTACACGAAATCGCGCACTACTACGGAATCGACGACGATCGCCTGCACGAGCTCGGCTGGGCCTAGAAGACCGGATTCCGGTCGTCGCGATCCGCCTCCACCGGGTCGCTGTCCACCGCGTCGAAACGGTACGTCACATGGCGCTCGCCGTTCACCGTGCGCTCCTCACCAGCGACGTACCAGAACAGGGACTCGAGCCCCTCGACCGCGGCGACGGCGCTGAGGCGCTCGTCGGCCTTCCCGCCCACCAGATAGCGGCGCTCGGCGGTGCCGGCCAGCGGGCCGTCCGCGTACTCGACGATGTACTCCGGGTCGGGGTGCGTCTCGCTCATGGCACCACCGTAGTCCCCGCGGGCGGGCGGCAGGAGAAAGACAGCGGCCAGTCGGTCACGTCGAGGCGCAGGTCGGCGGCGGCGCGGGGGCCCTCGCGGGCGAGGTAGCGCTCGAAGTCTCTCTGCCAGCCATCCCAGTGCGTCGCGAATGTCTCGCCGTCGCGGTCGAGCGCGCGCTCCTTCCGCAGCGCGTCGTCCGCGTCCAGCCAGAGCCGGACGTGTGCCCACGGGACGCTGCGCCGCGCGAGCGTGCCGCACCCCTCCACCACGACCGGCCCCGGCCCCTCGACGCTCTGCCACTCGCCGGGCTCGCCTGCGGCCCAGTCCCAGCGCCGCCAGCGACCCCGGCCGGTGCGCGCGAGCGGCCCGAGGAGCGTCTCGGAGAGGTCGGCGCTCGCGGCGTCGAGGCCGCCCCAGCCCGGGTAGAGGTCGTCCATGCGGATGAGGCGCACGGTTTCGCCGCCCGGCCAGCACGCGACGAGCAGATCGGCGAGCGTGCTCTTCCCCGCACCGCTCGGGCCGTCGATGAGCACGACCGGGATGCGGACGTCATCCGCCGCTGCCGCGACGCGGGCGAGCAGCGTGTCCCGGGCCGCCGCGTGCTCAGCCCCCCAGGACATTCCAGCTCCCCACCGCGATCGCCGCCGAGGCCGCCGCGCCCGCGACGAGCGCTGCGATCGCCAGTGCCGCCGCGTCCCGCGCGCGGAACATGGACGGTCGCGCCCAGGTGCGCGCTCCGGGGGCGCCGAAGCCGCGCGCCTCCATCGCTGTCGCAAGCTTCGCGCCGCGCCGGATCGACAGCACGAACAGGGCGAAGGTCTGCCCGAGGAAGCGCCGCACCGCACCCGATTCGGCCACTCCGCGCGCCCGCCGCGCGAGGGTCAGCGCGCGCCAGTCGTCCGCGAACAGCCCGACCAGCCGGAGCCCGGCGAGCGCCCCGAGCACGAAGCGCGCCGGCAGTCTGAGCACCTGAGCGAGCCCGTCCGCGAGGTCGGTCGGATCGATGGTGACGAACAGGAGCACCGCGGGCAGTCCGATCGCCAGGATGCGCAGCACCGTCGAGATGCCCAGCGTGAGCGACCCGTTGCTCACCTCCACCGCCCACCAGTGCAGGTGGACCGTCCCGCTGGTCCGCCCGTAGAGCGCGGTCGTGAGCCCGGCGAGCGGCGCTGCGATGAGCAGCGGAGCCAGCCGCGGCAGCAGTACGCGGCCCGGGATGCGCGCGAAGCACAGCAGCGCCAGCTCCAGTCCGAGCGCGACCGCGGCGGAGACCGGGTCGATCGACAGCAGCAGCACGGTCGTCACGATCAGCGCGGCGCCGAGCTTCGACACCGGGTTCAGAGTGGCGAGCGGTCCCTGCCGCACCGGCTCCGCGATGCTCATGCGATCGCCCCGGCCGCCGCATCCACGCGGAGCTCCCCCGCACCGATCGCCGCCGCGAAGTCGAGGTCGTGCGTCGCGGCGACCACCGCGTGCCCCTCCGCGCGCAGCCCGGCGATAGTGGCGACCAGCCCACGCCAGTTGTTCGCGTCCTGTCCGAAGGTCGGTTCGTCCAGCATCAGAATGCGGGGCCGTGTCGCCAGCGCGGTCGCCACCGACAGCCGCCGTTTCTGCCCGCCGGAGAGAGTGAACGGGTTGGCGTCCGCGAGGGAGGCGAGGCCCAGGCGGTCCAGCAGGCCCTCAACGCGGGCGGCGACCTCCGTATCCGGGAGTCGCAGGGCGCGCGGGCCGGCGGCGAGTTCGTCACGGACCGTCGCCGCGAGGAACTGGTGCTCCGGGTTCTGGAAGACACTGCCGATGCGGGTGAGCAGCTGGCCCGAGCGCCAGGATGCCGGATCGGGTCCGGCGCCGTCCGCGAGGGCGGGCTCGGCGGTGAGCGTTCCGCCGAGCGGCGGCACCAGACCGGCGAGCGCGAGCGCGAGGGTGGACTTGCCCGCGCCATTGCGCCCGGTGAGCGCGAGCGCCGATCCTTCTGCGATGTCGAGGGAGGCGCGCAGCGGCAGCAGGGGCACTGGGGCGGGCATCCGCGTTCGGCGTTTTCCGCGCGTCGCCCTCCGCCACCGTCCGACCCGGAGGTCGCGGGCGGTGAGGAGGCCTGCCCCTTCGGCCACGACAGGCGCCGTGGGGAGCGGTTGACCCGGAAGCCAGACTCCCGCACGCCGGAGCTCCCCCGCGGTGTCCGCCAGCACCTCGTCCGGAAAGCCGTCGGCCAGCGTCCCGCCGTCGGCGGCGAGCACGACGACGCGGTCCACGAGGTCCCGCCAGATGTCCACCCGGTGCTCCACGACGATCAGGGTCGCCCCGCTCGCAGCGACGGCCGAGCCGACGGCCTCCCGGACCCCCCGGGCCCCTTCGGGATCGAGATTCGCCGTCGGCTCGTCGAGCAGCAGCAGCCCCGGCCGCATGGCGAGCAGCCCCGCGAGCGCCAGCCGCTGCTTCTGCCCGCCGGAGAGCTTCGCCGTGGGATGGCTCAGCGGCACATCGAGGCCGACCTCGCCGAGCGCCCGCTTCACACGCGGCCAGATGTCCGCCGGGGGCACACCCAGGTTCTCGCACGCGAACGCGACATCGTCGCCGACCCGGGCGAGGATGACCTGCGCATCCGGGTCCTGCAGCAGCAGTCCGGCGCGTCCGCGCGCAGCCGCGGGCAGCCGCCCGTCCAGCCGGAGATCGCCCTCCGCCTCGCCGTCGTCGTCCCCACCCAGCACGCCGGCGAGCCCCCCGAGCACCGTCGACTTCCCCGCGCCGGACGCGCCGAGGAGCAGGACCCGCTCGCCCGGCTCGACGCTCAGCGTCAGACCGCGCACCGCCCAGCCGCGCCGCCCGGCGTAGCGCCAGCCCCAGTCGTCGGCCCGAACGGCGACCGCCGGCGGCCTCACCGAGCGCTGCTCAGACACCGCGCTCAGACCCGGCGCTCGCGCCCGGACGCGAAACGGTCGAGCGCTCCCGTCTTCGCCAGCGCCCGGACGAGCGCCCACGACCCGAGACCGGCCACGACGACGCCGGAGATCGTGGTCGTGACCGTGTAGACGATGGCGAAGCCCGGCGCCACCCCGGGATACGAATAGAACAGGTCGAGCACCGACTCGGCGAGTCCCGCGCCCGCGCCCGCGAGGAGAGCCGGCGGCAGCGTCCACTTGGCGTAGAGGAACAGCGCGAAGACGATCTCGGCGCCGAGTCCTTGGACGACGCCGGAGAACAGGGTCGCGAAACCCCACTGCGTCCCGACGAGCATGGAGACGACGGCGGCGACCACCTCGCCGTAGAGCGCAGCCCCCGGCTTCCGCACGATGAGGGCGACAAGCACCCCGGCGAACAGCCAGGGGCCGTTCAGGATGCCCTGAAAGCCGGGCAGGAGAGCCGTGACCGGGCCCGAGAGCGGGTTCCAGGCCTGGCCCCAGGCCCAGAAGACGACACCGGATGCGACGGCAACCACACTGGCGACGACGATGTCGACGACCCGCCAGCGGAAGACGCGCATCGGGCGCGCCACGAGGGCTGGAACGGTTGCATGCACTTTCGTGCCCCTTCTCTTCAGAAATGAGAGCACGGGACCGTGAGAAGTCTCCCTGCGCTGGCATGACCCAGATCAGGTTCGACGGTCGAAGCTTGGAGAAGCTTCCTCTCAGCCCGGCTCACCGGACTCCCGTGTTCAGGAGCCAGTGTAGTCGGATTCGGAAAGAGGAGTCCCTACTTCTTGAGCGCGCGGATGACCCGCGACCACGCGTGTCCGGCCACCCACACGAACGGGATGCCGACCGCCAGCAGAGTGATCAGGTTCGGCCGGAACCGCACTCCGGCCTCATCGCTCACGTACGCGCCGAAAGGAACGGCCACGCCGCCACCACCACCGCCGGAGCGACCGGGGCCGTCCTCGTCGTCGCCCGCAGAGCCGCCGAAGCCGAACTTCACCGCCGCGACCGGGACGATCGTCGTGCCGTCCACCACGACCGGCTCGCCGTAGACAGATTTGACACCGGAGGAGCTCATCGTCTCCGCGAGCTTGAGTGAGATGTTCATATCCTCACCGTACCCCGCTGGTTCTCCGAACGGCCAGGCTGGTTCCCACGGCGCACCCAGCCTTCGCACCGGATTCTCCACAGGACGGCTAGGGATAATCGTCTCCGTGTCCCTCCGACCTCCCCGCCTCCGCCCGCGCGGTCTGCTGACGGGGATCGCCGCACTCGGGGTCGGCGCTCTGCTGCTGTGGCACGGGGCGCTGCCCGACATCGCCGGATCGGCCTCCCTCGTCGAGACCTTCCTGCCCTGGGGAGGCGCGCTCCTCATCGTGCTCGGGGCGGTCGCGCTGCTGCGGCTCTCGCTCGTCGCCGGGCTGGCAGTGGCGGCGGCGATGGCCGTCTGGTGGTCGACGTTCGGCGTCGCCGCACTGCCGGCGATGAGTGGCGGCGCACCCCGGTTCACGGTCGTGAGTGAGAACGTCCAGGCGCAGAACCCGCACGCATCCGTGATCGCGGACGGCCTCGCTTCCCGCTCTCCCGATCTCATCGCCCTGCAGGAGCTCGACGCGACGACGCGCCCGGCCGTCGAATCCGCACTCGACGGCCGCTACCTCCACCACATCGTCGTGGGCACCGTCGGTCTCTGGAGCAGGTACGAACTGACCGGCGAAGAGCCGCTGAGCCTCGGCCTCGGCTGGAGCCGCGCCCTCCGCGTCGATGTCGCCACTCCGGGCGCCACGACCCGGGTCTATGCCGTCCACCTCGCATCGGTGCGTCCCGGCGAATACCAGCAGCGTGACCGGATGCTGGCCGAATTGCAGAAAACGATCGCCGCCGACCCGGCCCGGCCCGGGCGCCCGGCGCGAGCTCAGTCGCTCAGCCACCGTGGATTCCGCCCCTCCCGCTCGGCCTCCTGCCCCCGCCGCACGAGCGACGCCGGTCCGATCGCTCCGTGTCCGAAACGCGCGCTCACAGCGTCGAGGGCGCGCTCGGTCTGGCGCCATTCCTCGTCCGGGTCCCAGAGCGCAAGCGCGTCTCCCCCGGCGTCCGCCAGCTGCTCGGCCCGCACCCCGATCAACCGGATCGGCGTCTCGCCGAGGTCGATGCCGATCGCCTCGAAAACATCCCACGCCTCCTCGAACAGCCGCCGCCCGACATTGGTCGGCTCTTTAAGCGTGCGGGAGCGCGAGATGGTGCGGAAGTCGGAGAAGCGAACCTTGATCGCCACAGTGCGTCCGACCGTCCCGTGCTTCCGCAACCGCTCCCCCACACGGCCGGAGAGCCGCAGCAGCTCCCGGCGGAGCTCGCCGGGGTCGTCCACATCCACCGAGAACGTGTTCTCGTGGCCGATGCTCTTCTCGCGCGACTCTGTGACGATCGTCCGCGCGTCGTGACCGTTCGCGAGTTCGTGCAAACGGTGCGCGGAGGCCTTGCCCACCGCACGCTCAAGCACCGGCAGCGGCGTGTCGGCGAGATCGGCGACCGTCCGCATCCCCATCCGCTCCAGCGACGCCTGTGTGCTCGCGCCGACGCCCCACAGTGCGCCGACCGGGAGCGGCCGCAGGTAGGCGATGGCGTCAGCCGGCGGGATCACGAGGAGGCCATCGGGTTTGGCGCGGCCGGAAGCGAGCTTGGCCAGGAATTTCGTCCCCGCGACGCCGACTGAGCAGGTGAGCCCGGTCTCCTCCCGCACCCGCGAGCGGATGAGCTCGGCGATGCGCCGAGGAGGGCCGAGCAGACGGCGGGCACCGGCGATGTCCAGAAACGCCTCGTCGATGCTGAGCGGCTCCACCAGCGGCGTGATCCCGTGGAAAATGTCCATCAGTCTGCGCGAATACTCCGTGTACTTGTCGTAGTGAGGCGGCAGGACGATCGCCGTCGGGCACAGCCGAAGCGCCTGGGAGACCGGCATGGCGCTGCGGACGCCGAACTTCCGCGCTTCGTACGTCGCGCTCGTGACGACGCCGCGCCCGCCCGCGTGGCCGACGATCGCGGGCTTCCCGCGCGCGTCCGGCCGATCGAGCAGCTCGACCGCGGCGAAGAACGCATCCATGTCGACGTGCAGGATGGTCGCGTCGTGGTCGTCGATCTCGGCGGTCGTCACCCGCCGGTCGCTGCCATTCGCTCGTCCCACTCCACCAGGATGCCACCAGGGGCCGACAACGGCTCTGTGCGGGTAGCATGATCCTCATGGAATTCAGATACCTCGGCAACAGCGGCCTCAAGATCTCGGAGATCATCTACGGCAACTGGCTCACCCACGGCTCCCAGGTGGAGAACGACACCGCGACGCAGTGCGTCCATGCGGCCCTCGACGCGGGCATCACGACCTTCGACACCGCCGACGCCTACGCCAACACCGCGGCGGAACGGGTGCTCGGGGACGCGCTGGCCGGTCAGCGCCGCGCCTCCCTGGAGATCTTCACCAAGGTCTACTGGCCGACCGGTCCCAAGGGGCCGAACGACACCGGCCTCTCCCGCAAGCACATCCTCGAGTCCATCGACGGCTCCCTCGACCGCCTCGGCACCGACTACGTCGATCTGTACCAGGCCCACCGCTATGACAACGAGACCCCGCTCGAGGAGACGATGCAGGCGTTCGCCGACATCGTCCGCGCCGGAAAGGCGCTCTACATCGGCGTCAGCGAGTGGAGTGCGAGCCAGCTCCGCGCCGGTCACGCGCTCGCGAAGGAGCTCGGCTTCCCGCTCATCTCGAACCAGCCGCAGTACTCGATGCTGTGGCGGGTCATCGAGAAAGAGGTCGTCCCCGCCTCGGTCGAGCTCGGCATCTCGCAGATCGTCTGGTCGCCGGTGGCGCAGGGCGTGCTCACCGGCAAGTACCTGCCCGGCGAGCAGCCCCCCGCCGGCAGCCGCGCCTCCGACGAGAAAGGGGGCGCCAGCGCGATCAAGAGTTTCTTGAGAGACGATGTGCTCACGAGTGTGCAGCGTCTGCGCCCGATCGCGGACGAGCTGGGCATCACGATGGCGCAGCTCGCCGTCGCCTGGGTCTTGCGGAACCCGAACGTGGCCGGTGCCATCGTCGGAGCGTCCCGCCCCGATCAGGTGGCCTCGAACGCGGCAGCAGCAGGGGTGCGGTTGCCGGAGGAGGTGCTGGCGCGGATCGACGAGGCAGTGGGGGATGTCGCGGAGACCGACCCGGCGAAGACAGTCTCGCCACCGACCCGAATCGTCTAAACGAGAGCCGCGACAAGGGTACGAAACCAGTCGCGGAACGCCGTCGAGTCGTCGCGCAGGGACGCGCTGACGACCACGGCGTTCGGTCCGACGATCCACGCGCCCTTCTCGGCGAGCGGCAGCACAGCGAGATCCAGGCGGAAGGAACCGGCCTGGCGACGGAGATCGTGCTCGCGTCCATGCACGACCTCCACGATGTCCGCCGACCGCCGGGCGGGGCATTCGAGGCAAGTGCTGGCGTACTCCGTGCGGCGCTCGGCCGCCCAGCGCACAGCTTCGCCATAGTGCGCGATCACCAGATCCTGGAGCTCGATCGCACGATCGAGCGCACTGAAGTGTGGCGGCTGGAAGAGGGAAGCCGGCGGATGCCGCTGGCGGTCGGCAGCCGCCTCGAAGAGGGCGAGCCACTGCTGTTCGAGCAGCGGCCGGGTCGTCAGCGCGCTCGCGCGAAGGCGGCCTGGCAGCACCGGGACAACCGCTGGGGAGACCCTCGGCAGCGCAGAACCGCCCCCTCCTCCGAGGCCGATCAGGTCGCGGAGGGCGAGAGCGATCAGCAGATCGGGAGGACAGTCCTCCGTGACCTGCCATCGAAGAGTGCCCTCGACGACCATGCCAGAATTGTTATGTTTGCGCCGACGTCCGGAGAAAGTGGCCGGGGAACCTTCAGCCGCGGCGATCGAGTTCGTTCAGGATGCGGCCCACCGTCCGCTGATTGCGCGCGGTGGCGACCGGACCGACCGCACGCCAGAACGCCGCCGGGAGGAACGACTTTGACACCCCGAGCGGACACCACTGGTAGACGGTCCGATCGCCGAGCCGCACCGCCTCGGGCGCGATCTCGTCGTCGGCCGGAAGCTCCAGACCGGCCGGGAGGTCGTGGTCGAGGAAGGTCACCATGAGCTTCGATTCGTCGTATCCGAGCGGGAGCAGCGGATTGCCGGCCGCGAAAGACCGGAACCGCTTCTCGGTGAGAAGCACGACCCCGGCCTCCACTCCGGCGCTCGCACGCAGGGCCGCGGTGACCGCCGCGGCTTGGCGGGCCGTCGGCGGCACGGGGGCCGCGAACACGGCATTGCCGCTCTGGAGGAACGCCACCACCTCCGCGAAACCAGCCGCCTCGAACGCAGCGGCGAGATCCGCTTTGGACACCCGGGCGGAGCCGCCGACATTGATGCCGCGGACCAGACCGACGCCGAGCATGCCTACTCCGCCGGCTCAGCGGGCACGAGCAGCCCGGAGGGAATGATCGCGTTCTCGTACGGGCCGCGTCCGTCGCGACGCCACTGCGGCTCGCTGAACGCGACCAGCCAGGTCGTCAGCCCGTCGACCGGTCCGTAAACGTTCCGCACGCTGCGATCGCCGGGAGCGACGATCACACCGGTCGGCTCGCCCACCCAGTCGGCGGCCGCGGGCGGCGCCTGCTCGCGCACGTACACCTGAACGCCGACGCCGAGACCGGGCAGGGAGGAACGGGGATCGGTGCGTGCCTCGTCGCGAGGCCGGCCGGGCTTACGCTTCCACATCACTCAAGCATCCCACCGTCGGCGCACCGGAGCTGAACGGGCCGCCAGGGCGTCCTTCATTAGGCTGTCGACTGTGACTATCTACAGCGATCGCCCGTGGATCGCCGGCTACGCGCCGGATGTGCCCGCCGACATCGAACTGCCCACCGGCTCCCTCTCCCACCTGATCGACGAGTCGGTGGCGAGATACGGCAAACATGTCGCACTCGAGTTCTTCGGCGCGACGACCACCTACGCGGAGCTCGGCGGCCAGATCGCCCGCGCCGCGGAGGGGTTGCGCGCGCGGGGCGTGCGCAAGGGCGACCGGGTGGCGCTGGTGCTGCCGAACTGTCCGCAGCACGTCGTCGCCTTCTACGCGGTCCTGCGGCTCGGAGCGGTGGTGGTCGAGCACAACCCGCTGTACACGGCGCGCGAGCTGCGCCATCAATTCGAGGATCACGGGGCGAACGTCGCCATCGTCTGGGACAAAGTCGCCAAGACGGTTCAGGAGTTCCCGGCGGACCTCCATGTCGACACCATCGTCTCCGTCGACATGACCCGCGCCATGCCCGCGTCCAAGCGTTTCGCGCTGCGGCTCCCGCTGCCGGCGGCACGGAAGGCGCGCGCCCGGCTGACAGGGAAGACGAGCGGGACGGTCCTCTGGGAGACGCTGACCTCCTCGCGCCGCCTGAAAGCGACGTATCCCCGGCCGGAGCGCGACGACCTGGCGCTCATCCAGTACACGAGCGGCACGACGGGGCGGCCGAAGGGCGCCATGCTGACCCATCTGAACCTCGGTGCGAACGCGGCGCAGGCGCGCGCCTGGGTGCCGGCCATCGAGCGCGGCACGTCTGTCGTGTTCGCCGTGCTGCCGTTGTTCCACGCCTACGGGCTCACCCTGTGCCTGACCTTCGCGATGAGCATGGGTTCGCGCCTGGTGCTCTTCCCGGCGTTCGATCCGGAGCTGGTGCTGGATGTCGTGAAGAAGCATCCCGCCACCTTTCTCCCGGCCGTCCCGCCCATCTACGAGCGCCTCGTGCAGGCCGCCGAGAAACGCAAAGCCTCACTCTCCGGAATCCGCATCGCCATCTCCGGCGCTATGAGCCTCCCGCAGACCATCGTGGAGCTGTGGGAGTCGAAGACCGGCGGCTATCTGGTGGAGGGATACGGCCTCTCCGAGTGCTCCCCCGTCCTCCTGGCTAATCCCGTCGGAGCGACGCGCAAAGCGGGCGCCGTCGGTCTCGCCCTTCCCGGCACGGAGCTCCGTGTGGCCGACCCCGACGATCTCTCCGCCGACCGGCCGTTCGGGGAGGAGGGCGAACTCCTCGCCCGTGGTCCGCAGGTGTTCTCGGGCTACTGGCGTCAGCCCGAGGAGACCGCCGCCGTCTTCGCCGAAGGCGGCTGGTTCCGCACCGGTGACCTCGTCACCATGGACGAGGACGGCTTCGTGAGCATCGTGGACCGGATCAGGGAACTCATCATCTCCAGTGGCTTCAACATTGCCCCCACCGAGGTCGAAGACTCCCTCCACGGCTTCGAGGGCATCGCGGATGTGGCTGTTGTCGGCCTCCCGCATCGCCACAGGGGCGAGGATGTCGTGGCCGTCGTCGTCATGGAAGCGGGCGCATCCTTCGACGAAGAGGCGATCCGGGCTTTCGCCCGCGACAGCCTGACACCCTACAAGGTTCCCCGCCGCATCGTCGCGGTGGACGAGCTGCCGCGCAGCATAGTCGGGAAGGTGATCCGGCGCAAAGTGCGCGAGGAACTGCTGAACCGACAGAACGAGCGCTGATGCGCTCTCGCGCTCTGCATTCCGACGGAGAGACCGTCGGAGCGCCCCGCTCCGCTACTGCGAGGCCCGTTCCAGCACCAGCTCGCGCACGCGGGCCGCATCGGCCTTCCCTCTCATCGCCTTCATGACCGCGCCGATGACGGCGCCGGCGGCCTGCACCCTGCCGTCGCGGATCCTCTCGAGCACATCGGGCTGGGCGGCGAGGGCCTCGTCGATCGCGGCGATGAGCGCGCCGTCGTCGGAGACGACCGCGAGACCGCGAGCCTCCACGACCTCCTGCGGACGGCCCTCGCCCGCGATGACGCCCTCGAGCACCTGACGGGCGAGCCGATCGGTCAGAGCGCCTTCCTCGACCAGCGCGGCGAGCTCGGCGACGTGCGCGGGCTGCACCAGCGTGGCAGCGGGGACGCCCTCCGCGTTCGCGACACGGGCGATCTCACCAGTCCACCACTTGCGCGCGGCGGCCGGCTGGGCGCCGGCGGCGACGGTCGCCTCCACCTCGTCGAGCAGATCGGCGTTGGCCACATCCTGGAACTCCAGCGCGGTGAAGCCCCACTCAGCGGTGAGCCGCTTGCGCCGGGTCGCCGGCTGCTCAGGGAGCGTTCCACGCAGTTCCTCGACCCACTCGCGGCTCGGTGCGACCGGCACGAGATCGGGCTCCGGGAAGTACCGGTAGTCGTCGGCGTCGGACTTCGGACGGCCGGCGGAGGTGCTGCCGGTGTCCTCGTGCCAGTGCCGCGTCTCCTGCACGATCGTGCCTCCGGCCTCCAGGATGGCGGCCTGACGCTGGATCTCGTAGCGGACCGCCCGCTCGATGGAGCGCAGCGAGTTGACGTTCTTGATCTCGGTGCGCGTGCCCAGCTCGGACGAGCCGCGACGGCGGAGGGAGACGTTCGCGTCGCAGCGCACGTTGCCCTCTTCCATGCGAGCGTTCGAGACGCCGAGCCCCTTCACGATGTCCCGGATGGCACGCACGTAGGTGCGGCCCACCTCCGGAGCGTCGGCCTCCGCGCCCTCGATCATCGTGGTGACGATCTCGACCAGCGGAACACCGCCGCGGTTGAAGTCCACCAGGGAGTGGTCGGCGCCCTGGATGCGGCCGGTCGAGCCGCCGATGTGGGTGAGCTTGCCCGCATCCTCCTCCATGTGCGCCCGCTCGATCTCGATCGTCAGCCCGCGGCCGTTCTCCAGCTCGATGGTCACCCGGCCGTCGTGCGCGATCGGCTCGTCGTACTGCGAGGTCTGGAAGTTCTTCGCCAGGTCCGGGTAGAAATAGTTCTTGCGGGCGAACCGGCTCGACTCCGCGATCTCGCAGCCGAGCGCGAGACCGAGGCGGATGCTCGACTCGATGGCTTTCTCGTTCACCTGCGGGAGCCCGCCCGGCAGCCCGAGGCAGGTGGGGCAGGTGTTGGTGTTGGCACCGGAGCCGAACTCGTTCGCACAGCCGCAGAACATCTTGGTGTTGGTGTTCAGCTCGACATGCACCTCGAAGCCGAGGACCGGCTCGAACAGCTCCAGCGCCCGCTCGTACTCCATCAGCTCGACCTTCGCCATCAGACGGCTCCCTCTTCGCTCGCGAACATCTCGGTGGCGCTCAGGTCCGGCGCCTGGGCCAGCAGCGGGCCGCCCCACTTCTCCTCCAGCAGCCGCTCCAGAGCGGCGCCGATCGTATAGAGGCGGGCATCGGCGCGGGCCGGGGCCATCACTTGCAGGCCGACGGGCAGGCCGTCCTCCGAGGCCAGGCCGATCGGCAAGCCCATGCCGGGGACTCCGGCGAGGTTGGCCGGGATGGTGGTGATGTCGTTGAGGTACATCGCCATCGGGTCGTGCAGCTTCTCGCCGAACCGGAAGGCGGTGGTCGGCGCGCTCGGGCTGACCAGCACATCCACCCGCTCGAACGCGGCGGAGAAATCGCGCTGGATGAGCGTGCGCACCTTCTGAGCGCTGCCGTAGTACGCGTCGTAGTACCCGGCGCTGAGGGCGTAGGTTCCCAGGATGATGCGGCGCTTGACCTCGGGGCCGAAGCCCGCGTCGCGGGTGGCTGCCATCACGCGCTCCACCGTGACCGGACCGTCAGCCGGGTCGATCCGCAGGCCGAACCGCACCGAGTCGAAGCGGGCCAGGTTGCTGGAGGCCTCGGCGGGCAGGATCAGGTAGTAGGCGGCGACAGCGTACTCGAAGCTCGGTGCGGAGACCTCCACGATCTCGGCGCCCGCGCCCTCCAGAAGCGCCAGGGCCTCCTCGAAACGCTGCTTGACGCCGGGCTGGAAGCCCTCGCCGTTCAGCTCGCGGACGACGCCGACGCGCGCACCGCGCAGCGCGCCCTCGCGCTGGCCCGCGCGCGCGGCGTCGGCCATTGAGGGCCACACCTCGGTGAGCGAGGTGGCATCGAGCGGGTCGTGCCCGGCGATGACGTCGTGCAGCAGGCCGGCGTCGAACACCGTGCGGGAGACCGGGCCCACCTGGTCGAGCGAGCTCGCCAGCGCGATCGCGCCGTAACGGCTCACCCCGCCATAGGTCGGCTTCACGCCGACCGAGCCGGTCACCGCCGCGGGCTGACGGATGGAGCCGCCCGTGTCGGACCCGAGCGCGAGCGGAGCCTCGAACGCCGAGACGGCCGCGGCCGAGCCACCGCCGGACCCGCCGGGAATGCGCTCCAGATCCCACGGGTTGCGGGTGGGGCCGTACGCGGAGTGCTCGGTGGAGAAGCCCATCGCGAACTCGTCCATGTTGGTCTTGCCGAGCGGCACCAGGCCGGCCTCGCGCAGCTTCCGCACCACGGTCGCATCGTAGGGCGGCAGCCAGCCCTGGAGAATCCTCGACCCGGAGGTGGAGGGCATATCGTTCGTCGCGAGCACATCCTTGATCGCGACCGGAACGCCGGCGAGCGGGCCGAGCGCGTCGCCGGAGGCACGGCGGCCGTCGATCTCGGCGGCGGTGCGGAGCGCCTTCTCACCGGCGACGTGGAGGAACGCATGGACATCCGCGTCCACCGCCTCGATGCGGTCCAGGTGGGCACGGGTGGCCTCCACCGAGGAGACCTCGCCCTCGGCGAGTAGATCGGCGAGGGCGGCGGCAGAGAGCCGGGTCAGATCCGTCATGGTCGTGTCTCCCCGTCTCGGTCTTCGTCCAGAATGCTGGCGACCTTGAAACGGTCGCCCTCACGCGCGGGGGCGCCGGACAGCGCTTGGTCGACGCTCAGCGACGGACGCACCTCGTCGGCACGGAACACATTGGCGAGCGGCAGCGGGTGGCTAGTGGCCGGGACCTCGGGGCCGGCGACCTCCTGCACCTTGGCGACCGCCTCGACGATCTGACCGAGTTCGCTGGTGAGCGAGGCGATCTCTTCCGGGCTGAGGTCGATCCGGGCCAGGTTCGCCAAGTGCGCGACCTGTTCTGCGCTGATTTCAGACATGCGTCTCCGTGAGCTTCTCTGGGTGGACACCGTCAATTCTAAGGTCACCCGGACAAGCCGCGTCCCCCGCCGGCTGACCGCGTGGCACGCCCTCTGACACCGGCGCGGCCCGGTCGCGGGCGATGAGGCGACGGCGCCGAGCGCGAGCGGGTCCGCGCCCCAAACCGGTTCAGCGGTTCCGGACGGCTTGCGTCGAGGAGAGGGAGCCGCTCGCCGGGATGACCAGCCCGCCCTTGTCGATCCCGATCATCGCCAGGTTGCGCATGGACTCCGTGCCGGGCATGAAGTACTCGTTGTGTCCGCTCGAGCCGGCGAGCGTCTCGTGCGTGATCGGGTCGAGCGCCCCCTCCACCCCCATCGACTGCGCGCCGTAGAAGGGCGATCCCGGGTCGGAACCGAAGAACGCGCTGTCCACGATCGGGTCCATCGGCGCCTCGCCGACGTAGACGTTGCCGTTCGCGACGGAGAGGTCCTCGACCGACTGCGCGTCGGAACCCGGCGAACCCATCAGGGCGAGCGCATCCACCGTCACCGTGTGGCGCTCGAGAGCGAGCAGCGCGGCCGTCGAGCCGTACGAGTGCGCGAACACGCAGAGGTAGGGCTGATCGCCCGCGCGGAGGCTGCGGATGCCCTCGAGCGTCCGCCCCAGGCTGTCCGCGCCCTGTTCTGCGAGCTTCAGGCTGCCGATGTTCATCAGGACCGGGGTCTGGTAGCCGATCCAGGCGACGACCGCGACGCCCGGAGCGCCGTGGCCGCCGGAAAGACTCTTCAGGTACGCGCTCTGACGGTCGTGGAGTTCCTGCGCGACCGTCGTCCACGACCCGATCTGCTCGCCGACCGACATGTACATGCCCGGCACGAGGACGCTGACATACGACGCCGTGCTGAGATCGCCGACCACGATCACCGCCCGGGCGTCCCCGGCAGGGTCCAGGGCGACGAGGGTGCGCTTGACACCGTCTTTCCTGACGAGCGCAGCTTTCACATTGCCCAGCGTGTCCAGCCGGCGTTGGAGGACGATCCGTTCGGATTTGCCTCGCTCGGTGCGCAACCGCCGCTCGGCCGAGGCGATCGTGCGGCCCAGGTCCAGCGTGTTCGCCTTCCCGCGGACGGAGTAGGGGATGCCCTCCAGATTGCCGACCAGGTGCGGACCGCTCTGGAGCAGCGCCGATTGCCGGGCCGGGTCGAGGAACCTCCAGAGCTGGGCGACATCGGCGGCGGCCGGTGGACGGGCGAGAATCTGGTCGACCTCCACCGCGTGAGCGCTCAGGAAGCCGGGAAGCGCCGCGGGATCGACGGTCTGGATGCTCGACAGCAGCGACGGGCGAACGGCGGCTGGGACCACCCCGGGGACGGAACCCGAGTTCGCGGGGTCGCCGACCGGCGACAGGCCGGACGCGACGAGGCTGGCGCTCGGGCCTGCGGTGAGCTGGGCCGGGAGTCCTGAGGCAACGCCGACGGCCCCGGTGGGTCCTGAGACAACCGAGGCGACGAAGGAGAACGCTGCGAAGCCGACCAGCATTCTTTCCGAATCCCCCTCCACGAGCGAGCCAAGCCCATAGACGCGCAATGGCGAGCGCGCACCTCGATTCTACCAGGGAGCCGCTGAGGACCGGCTGGAAGTTCTACCCCCTTTTCTCGGGGAGAAATCGCTTCCTATCCACAAAACAAGGGGCTAGCCTGCGACCTCCGGGAGAGCGCTCGGGCCCTGTTCCACCAGAATCGCGAACTGCGCGGCGTCCAGAACGCGCACCCCCAGTTCTTCCGCCTTGGCGAGTTTGGAGCCCGCCCCGGGACCCGCCGCGACGAAATCGGTCTTCTTCGACACGCTGGATGCGGCTTTCCCCCCGGCCGCGACGATCGCCTCCTGCGCGGCCTCGCGCGTGTACCCCTCCAGCGATCCCGTCGCCACGACCGTGAGACCGGAGAGCACTCCGCCCGCCGTGTCCGCCCGCCCGGGGCCGGGGTGGTCCGGTGTCGCGAACTGCACACCGTCGCGAGCCCAGTTCTCGACGATCTCGCGGTGCCAGGCGATCTCGAACCAGGCCAGCACAGCGTCCGCGATGATGCCGCCGACACCGTCCACCGCCGCCAGGTCGTCGCGCGATGCGGCACGGATCGCGTCGAGCGATCCGAAATGGTCCGCCAGAGCGCGAGCCGCGACCGGGCCGACGTGACGGATGTTGAGGGAAACCAGGATGCGCCACAGCGGCTTGGTGCGCGCCATCCGCAGGTTGGCCAGCAGCTCGATCGCGTTCTTGGACGGGACCGAGGTCTCGTCGCCGTCGAACGCCTCCGCCTCGGGGTCGAACGCTCCGTCCTTCTTCTGCCGCCGGCGGCGGAACGGGGTGTCTACCTTTTCGGCGCCCGTCTCGGTCAGTTTCGGCAGCCCGGTCTCCGAATCCCGCACCACGACTTCGATCGGGAACAGGTCCTCCAATCGGAGCCCGAACAGTCCCGCCTCGGTCGGCAGCGGCGCTCTCTCGGGGAAGCGCGGCTGGGTCAGGGCGGCCGCCGCGACCTCCCCCAGCGCCTCGATGTCGAGCCCGCCGCGCGAACCGATGTGCTCCACCCGCCCGCGGACCTGCGCCGGGCAGAACTGGGCGTTCGGACAGCGGAGGTCGATGTCGCCTTCCTTCGCCGGCGCCAGCTCCGTGCCGCACTCCGGACAGCTCTGCGGCATCGCGAACTCGCGCTCGGTGCCGTCACGCAGCTCGACCACCGGGCCGAGCACCTCGGGGATGACATCGCCCGCCTTCCGCAGCACCACCGTGTCGCCGATCAGCACTCCCTTGGCCTTCACGACATCCTGGTTGTGCAGGGTCGCCTGGCGCACCTCGGAACCCGCGACCTTGACCTTCTCCATGATCGCGAACGGCGTCGCCCTCCCGGTGCGGCCGACGCTGACGACGATGTCGAGGAGCTTGGTGTTGACCTGCTCGGGCGGATACTTGTACGCGATGGCCCAGCGCGGGGCCCGCGACGTCGCTCCCAGCTCGTCGTGGAGCGCGAGTTCGTCGACCTTGACGACGACGCCGTCGATCTCGTGCTCGACGGTGTCCCGGCGCTCGCCGGAGCGCCCGATGAAGTCGTCGACCTCCTGCACCGTCCCGAGCACGCGGTACTGCGTCGAGGTGGGCAGGCCCCAGGAGCGCAGCAGCTCGTACACCCCGGATTGAGTGGCTGCCGGCGGGTTCGGCCACGCGCCGATACCGTGTACCAGCATGTGCAGCCGGCCCAGCCGATCGCGCATGAGCGCCCGCTGCGCGGGGTTCTTGCCCTCGGCCTTCTGCCGCAGCGAGCCGCTGGCCGCGTTGCGAGCGTTCGCGAACACCCGCTCGCCCGCCGCCTGCTGATTGGCGTTCAGTTCGTCGAATTTCGCGACCGGGAAGAAGACTTCGCCGCGAACCTCCACGACCGGCGGGAACGGGCCCGCCCCGGAGAGCCGCTGCGGGATGGCCGGGATGTGGCGGATGTTCTCGGTGACATCCTCGCCGACCACGCCGTCGCCGCGGGTCGCAGCCGTCACGAGCACGCCGTTCTCGTAGCGCAGATTGATCGCCAGACCGTCGATCTTGAGCTCGCAGAGATAGTCCACCCGCCGCCCGGCATCCCGCTCGATCTTCGCCGCCCACGCCTCGAACTCCTCGAACGAGAACACGTTGTCGAGGCTCAGCATCCGCTCGGCGTGCTCCACCGGTGCGAACAGCGTGGTCTGCGCCCGCCCGCCGACCGTCTGCGTCGGGCTGTCGTGGCTCTGCAGTTCGGGATGCAGGCGCTCCAGCTCTTCGAGCCGCCGCAGCATCCGGTCGTACTCCTCGTCGCTGACGAGCACTGTGTCCCGCTCATAGTAAGCGTCCCGCAGTTCCAGTATCCGCGTCGTCAGCCCCTGAGCCTCCGCCCAAGCATCCGCCGTCACCTGGTCTTCCGTCGTCTCCGCCACTCAGCAAGCATATAAACGACCCCCGACCCCGATGCCCGCCCCACCGGCCGGGCTGCCCGCCCACGCTCCACCTCCCCGCAGCGAAGGGAGGAGAATCCACGCCTCCCGCACAGAGATTCCTCCGTTTCCTGCGACTCGCCGGTGCTCCGGCCGAGAAGTCCTCCATTTCCGCCCCGAGGCAGGGACGGCAGAAGCACGGGAACAGCTCAGGGGAGTCGCAGGAAACGGAGAAGAGACGAGCACAGGTCGCGGCGAGTCGCAGGAAAGGGAGGAGCCTGGAGGTAGAAGGCTGAGATTCTCCTCCCTTCGCTGCGGGGAAGTGGGCGAGGAAACAGACAGGGGTCGGAGCAGAGCCAGCCAGGGCAGAGGGCCCAGAGTCGACGGGCAGAGCCGACAGAACGGGGTCAGAACAGAACAGCGTCAGGACAAAACAGCGTCAAGCCGGCACGGGGTCAGGACAGAACAGCGTCAAGAGAGGACAGCGTCAGGCCGGCACGGCGGAGACGGTGCGGTCGATGGTGGTCTGGCCGAGGACGCGGGTCCCCACGTACACCACGGCGGTCTGCCCGGGTGCGACGCCGTTGAGGGGGACGTCCGGACGGATCACGAGCTCACCACCAGCCACCCGGGCCACCGCGGGCACCGGGTCGGCGTGCGCCCTGATCTGCACCTCGCACGCGAACGGCGTGTCCGGGGACGCGGGCGGCGTCCCCGCCCAGGTGTACCGCGCGCCGGCGATCTCCGCGATGTCCAGCGCCTCTTTCGGGCCGACGACGACGGTGTTGTCCTTCGGGCGCACTTCGAGCACGAAGCGCGGCCGACCGTCCGGCGAGGGGAAGCCGATGTTCAGGCCCTTGCGCTGGCCGATGGTGTACGCGTGCGCGCCCTCGTGCGTTCCGAGCCGGGCCCCGCTGCGGTCCAGGATGTCTCCGGTCTCGGCGCCCACCCGTTCGGCCAGCCAGCCGCGGGTGTCTCCGTCCGGGATGAAGCAGATGTCGTGCGAGTCCGGTTTCGCCGCCACCGTCAGCCCCCGCGCGGCGGCCTCGGCCCGAACCTCCGCCTTGGAGGCGGTGGCACCGAGCGGGAACATCGCGTGTGCGAGCTGGTCAGCGGTCAGCACACCGAGGACATACGACTGATCCTTCGCCCACGCGCTCGCCCGGTGCAGTTCGCGATTGCCGTCGGCGTCCGTCACGATGCTGGCGTAGTGTCCCGTACACACGGCGTCGAAACCGAGGTCGAGCGCCTTCTCGAGCAGCGCGGCGAACTTGATTTTCTCATTGCAGCGCATGCACGGGTTGGGGGTGCGGCCCGCGGAGTACTCGGCGATGAAGTCGTCCACGACATCGAGTGCGAAGCGCTCGGAGAAATCCCAGACATAGTAAGGGATGCCGATGACGTTCGCCGCGCGCTGCGCGTCCATAGAGTCCTCGATCGTGCAGCAACCGCGGCTGCCTGTGCGCAGGGTTCCGGGAAGCCGACTCAGCGCCAGATGCACCCCGACCACCTCGTGCCCCGCTTCGACCGCGCGCGCCGCAGCCACGGCCGAGTCGACGCCGCCGCTCATCGCTGCCAGAACCCTCACCCGAAGAATCCTACGCCGCCGCCGCTGGGCGAGCGCCGCACGCGATCAGTCGTCGAACTCGATCAGTCGTCGAACTCGATCGCGGCGAGAAGCTGCATGCGCGAGGACCACTGCCACCAGTTCGGCCCGACCGCGGTCAGGGCGACCACTCTCGGATTCTTGTAGGCGCCGAGAGCGTGCCGCAGGGCCGTCTCAGCGTCGCGCAAGCTGTTTGTTTTGACATCAACCGTGATGAGATCCCGTTTCATCCTGCCTTTGTATCAGACGAGCCGGGTCGCCCGCTCGGCGAGGCCCGTGCGGGTGGCCCGGGCGCAGACATCCGGGAGGACCGCGAGCAGGGCGTCCACATCCTCGGCGGTCGAGGTTCGCCCGAGGGTGAACCGCAGGGCGCTCCGGGCGTCGGTCTCGCTCCGGCCCATCGCGAGCAGAACGGGCGAGGGCTCCGGGACGCCGGCTGTGCAGGCGGAGCCCGTCGACACCGACACCCCGGCCCGGTCGAGGAGGAACAGCAGGGAGTCGCCCTGCGCGCCCGGGAACACGAAGTGCGCGTTCCCGGCGACCCGCTCCCCCGACACGGGCTCCGGACCGCTCAGCCGCGCCGACGGGACCGCCGCCCGCACGCCCGCGACGAGCCGAGCCGTCAGAGCCGTCAGCCGCGCCGACTCCGCCTCCCGCTCGGCCTCGGCCGCCCGTGCGGCCGCCGCGAAGGCGACCGCAGCCGCTACGTCCTGTGTGCCGCTGCGCACCTGGCGCTGCTGTCCACCACCGTGCAGGAGCGGCACGACCGCGGCTGTCCTGGCGAGCACGAGCGCGCCGATGCCCACCGGCCCGCCGATCTTGTGGGCGGAGACGCTCAGGGCGTCGGCGCCGAGCGCGGCGAAGTCGATCGGAAGGTGACCGTAGGCGGAGACCGCGTCAACATGCGCCGGGACCCCCGCCGCGCAGACACGCGCCACGAGTTCGGCGGTGGGCTGCACGGTGCCGACCTCGTTGTTGACGGCGAGGAAAGTGAGGAGTGCGATGTCCTCGCCGCCTTCGAGCTCCGGCGGAAGGATGCGGCCCGCCGCGTCGAGCGGAAGCCACTCGGGCCGCGCGCCCTCCGCCCGCTCCAGCCACTCGACCGTGTCCGTGGTCGCGTGGTGCTCGCCGCCCGGGACGAGGATGCGCGGTCGTTTGCGGCCCGTGTTCCGCGACCAGTACATCCCTTTGACCGCGAGGTTGATCGCTTCGGTGCCGCCGGAGGTGAAGATGACCTCAACCGGGTCGCAGCCGAGCGTCACCGCGACCGTCTCGCGCGCCTCCTCCAGCATCCGGCGCGCCTGCTGGCCCTGGCTGTGGATGCTGGCGGGGTTCCCGACGACGCCGAGCGCCGCGACCAGAGCCTCCGCGGCCTCGGGGCGCAGCGGCGTGGTGGCCGCGTGATCGAGGTAGACCGGCACCGCGATTCCTCCTGTCACTCAGCTAACCGACTGCTGTTCACTACTGTAGGACGCATGACCTCCGCCGATCCTCTCCGCGAGCTGGGCGTCCGCATCGGACCGCAGGGCGGCGAGCTGAGGGTCTACTCCGAGCACGCCGACGCGATGGAACTCTGCCTCTTCGACGCCAAGGACCCGAACTGGCTGTCAAGACCGTGACGATGACGAAGGAGGCGGGCGACGTCTGGGCCGGGCGCTCCCGGTCGTTGCAGGCGGGCAGCCGCTACGCCATCCGGGTGTCCGGTCCCGCCTCGCCGCAGAACGTCTTCAACCCGGAGACGCTGCTGCTGGACCCCTACGCGCGCGGTCTGGTGCGGGTGGGTGCGGACGAATGGCGCTCGAGCGTGGTCGACGACGGCTTCGACTGGGGCGGGGTCGGCAAACCGGGCGTGCCGCTGGACCGCACCGTCGTCTACGAAGCGCATGTGCGCGGCCTCAGCCGGCTGAACCCGGAGGTCCCGGAGGAGCTGCGCGGCACCTATGCAGGCTGGCTCACGAATCGACCATCGGCTATCTGAAGGATCTCGGCATCACCGCGGTCGAACTGCTGCCGGTGCAGGCGTTCGTCTCCGAGCAGCGGCTCCTCCGGCAGGGCCTGACGAACTACTGGGGCTACAACACCCTGAACTTCTTCAGTCCGCACGCTCCTTACGCCTCCCGGCCGGCGCAGGCGGCAGGTCCAGACGCGGTACTCGCCGAGTTCAAGGGAATGGTGAAGCTGCTGCACCAGGCGGGCATCGAGGTCATTCTCGATGTCGTGTACAACCACACCGCCGAGGAGGGTCTGGGCGGGCCGCGCACCTCCTTCCGCGGCATCGACAACGCGACTTACTACCGTCAGGACGGCGGCGGCACGTACATCGACGTCACAGGATGCGGCAACACTGTCGACTTCGGCCGCAAAGCTCCGCAACGGCTCATCCTGGACTCGCTGCGCTACCGGGCGGGCATGGTGCAGATCGACGGCTTCCGCTTCGACCTCGCCACGACGCTCGGACGCGGACCCGATGGCGCGTTCGACCGCGAGCATCCGCTCCTGCGCGCGATCCTGGACGATCCGCTCCTCCAGGATGCGAAACTGATCGCCGAGCCGTGGGATGTCGGCCTGGGCGGCTGGCAGACGGGCAACTTTCCCGGTGCTTCGTCCGGGAGGGCCGGCTGGTCGGAGTGGAACGACCGCTATCGCGACCGGGTTCGCAGTTTCTGGCTCGCCGACATCGCCGAGGCCCGTCGCAACGGCCAGGCTCCGATCGGAATCGGCGGTTTCGCGACCCGTCTGGCCGGCTCCTCCAACACCTTCTCGCCCGAACGCGGGCCGCTCGCCTCGGTCAACTTCGTGACCGCGCACGACGGCTTCACGATGGCCGATCTGACCGCCTACGACGTCAAGCACAATCTCGGCAATGGGGAAGACAACCGGGACGGCTCCGACAGCAACCGCTCATTCAACCACGGCGTCGAGGGTCCGACGGCGGACGAGCGCATCCTCCGGGACCGGCGCAAGGCCGCCCGCAACCTCATGGGAACGCTGCTGCTCTCGGCCGGGGTCCCGATGATCACCGCCGGGGACGAGTTCGGACGCAGCCAGCGCGGCAACAACAACGCCTATTGTCACGACAGCGGGCTCACCTGGCTGAGCTGGCTGCGCACCCGCGAACAGCGCGAGATGCACAGCGCCACCAAGCGTCTGCTCGAGCTCCGCCGCACCAATCCGGCGCTGCGCCCCGGCCGCTTCGCGGTGTCCGGCGAGACCACGCCAAACTCCAGCCACATGGACTGGTACGACGCCGGCGGCGCCCTCATGGACGACTCCGACTGGAACTCGCCCGAGAACCGCACCCTGCAATACCTCGCCGCCTCCACCCCGGACACAGAGGAGTTCAACCGCATCCTCCTGGTCGTCCACGGCGTCGAGGACGAGGTGGAGGTGTCGCTTCCCGTCGTACCGGGTGTGACCTCGTACCGGCTGCTCTGGGACAGCGCGACAGACGTCCCCGTCGAGGAGGACGGGACCGAGTTCGCCCTGGGCGCGAAACGTCTCGTCGAGGGCGCCTCGATGCAATTGTACCGCGCGAACGGCCCGCGCGTGGAGACGCTGGCCTGAGAGGCGGACGCACCGCCGCCGCCGAACGCAGAACCGGCGCCGTCAGACAGCGCTGATCTCCCGATCCGGCCGTCGCCGGTCGCCAGCGTGATATGTTTGCACCGATATTCTGCGCGCGTCGCGGGGGCGGCGCTCTGGGGGAGTGACAGGATGACGGCTCAGTCCGAGGCCGCGGACGCGGGAGGGCTCACCCTCGCGGATGTCCGCCGATGGGGTCTCGCTGTCCAGTACGCGCTGTGCGCCGACCGCTATGGGCGGCTCCAGCAGCTCCTCCGCGATGCCCAGCAGACCTTCACCAGCGGAGTGTGGGCGGGGGGCCGCGACGCCCCGTTCCCGATCAGCAACTATGCGGGAGGCGCCCACAGCGCTCTCCCGGGCGGGAACGTCGAGAACAGCTACTATCTCACCGACAGCCGGGAGTTCGCTGCGGCCTCGTCCTCGGCCGCCGCGCTCCACCGGGCCCGAGCGGTCGCCGAAGCCCATGCCTGGACGAGCGAGCTCCGGATGCTGCACGGCGGATTCTCGCTCTGGGCGGTCACGGAGGATGCGTATCGCGTCGAGTTCTGGGCCAGCGGCTCCGCATTCCGCATCGCGGTCATGAGCCCGCTCTTCTGGGGCGATGTCCACGGCCTGTGGAACGCGGTCCGCGCGCGCCGGCGGAAGAGCCCCCCGACCGCCTTCCCGCCCGGAGGGCACGAGCTGTTCCCGAAGTGGGACGCGAGCGCTCGCCCTACTCCGCGAGCGCGACCAGTCCCAGCTCCGCCGGGGACAGCAGCAGGCCGTTCACCGGCACCACCCGCACGGTGTAGCCGAACGATCCCGCCCAGGTGAGCGTGGCGGTGCCCGCGAACTCGCGGGCGGCCGAGGGATCGGCGCCGGGAATGCTGTCGTCGAGCTCCAGCCGCTGGTAGCGGACGTCGGTCAGCTCATCGCCGTCGTGGCTGCGACCCGAGACGAGCTGCACCTCGACATCGTCCGGGGCGAGCCCGCCCAGGCAGACGAGGGCGCGGAGGTGAAGCTCGTCCCCGACCTGGGGCACGGCGTCCAGTCCACTGGCGTCGACGTGGACGACATCCACCCCCGGCCAGGCCGCGCGCACCCGCTGCTTCCACCCGGCGAGCAGCCGCGCATCCCGGAAGCCGTCCTCGCTCAAACGCTTCTCGTTCGCCGCGGCCGGGATGTACAGCCGCTCGACATACTCTCAAACCATGCGCTCCGCGCTCAGCGGTGACGAGAGCGTGGCGAGAGTGTGACGAATCTGCGCGACCCAGCGAGTCGGCACTCCGTCGGCGCCGCGATCGTAGAACCGCGGTGCGATCTGGTGCTCGATGAGGTCGTACAGAGCCTCGGCCTCGAGCGCATCGCGCTCGGCGCCGTCGCCGGCCGCGTCCGCGGACGGGATCGCCCAGCCGTTCTCGCCGTCGAAGAACTCGTTCCACCAGCCGTCCAGATGGACAGGTTGAGAGCGCCGTTGAGGGCCGCTTTCATACCCGAGGTGCCGCACGCCTCCAGCGGCCGCAACGGATTGTTCAGCCACACATCGGTGCCGGGGTAGAGCAGCTGCGCCATGCCGATGTCGTAGTCCGGAAGGAACACCATGCGGGCGCGGATCTCGGGCTCGGAGGCGAACTGCACGAGCTTCTGGATGAGACGCTTGCCTTCGTCGTCGGCGGGATGCGACTTGCCGGCGATCACGAACTGCACCGGCCGCTCGGCGTGGAGCAGGATGCCCTTCAGCCGCTCGGGGTCGTGCAGCATGAGCGTCAAGCGCTTGTAGGTCGGGACGCGGCGGGCGAAGCCGATCGTGAGGACGTCCGGGTCGAGCAGGCAGGCCATCCACGCCGGTGCGGCGCCGCCCGGGTTCTGCTCCTCCCAGGCGGCGGCCAGGCGGCGCCGGGCGTCCTGCACGAGCTGACCGCGCATCCGGCCGCGGACACCCCAGAGGTCGGCGTCGCTCAACGCGCCCGCATTCGCCCAGTCGGCGTGCGTGGTGTCGTCGGTGCCGAGCTTCTCCACGGCGAGCGCGCGGAGCATCGGGTCCGTCCAGGTGGGGGCATGGACGCCGTTGGTGACCGAGTCGATCGGAACCTCCTGGCTGTCGAAGCCCGGGTAGAGGCCGGCGAACATCTTGCGGCTGACCTGGCCGTGCAATCGCGACACCCCGTTCGCGTGCTGGCCGAGGCGCAGACCCATCACCGCCATGTTGAACACATCGGGCGAGCCTCCCGGATAATCCTCGGCGCCGAGGGCGAGAATCCGCTGGGCGTCGAGCCCGGGCAGGAGGGGGGCGGAGAAGAAGCGCTGCACCAGCGTCCGGTCGAACCGGTCGATGCCCGCCGGAACGGGCGTGTGCGTGGTGAACACGGTCCCCGCGCGAACGACCTGCAGGGCCTCCTCGAAGCCCAACCCCTCGCCGACGAGGTCCGAGATGCGTTCGAGACCGAGGAAGCCGGCGTGTCCCTCGTTCGTGTGGAACACATCCGCCTCCGCCGCCCCGGTCAGCTCCGTCCACGCTTTCACTGCGCGCACCCCGCCGATCCCGAGCAGCAGCTCCTGTAACAGCCGGTGCTCGCCGCTGCCGCCGTAGAGCCGGTCGGTGACCGAACGCAGATTCTCCACGTTCTCCGGGATGTCGGTGTCGAGCAGCAGCCGCACGCGCCCGACCGCGGCCTGCCACACGCAGGCGTGCAGCTCGCCCTCCGGAAGAGCCAGCGTGATCTGCACCGGCGTGCCGTCCGGGTTCCGCAGCACGCTCAGGGGCAGCCCATCGGGGTCGAGCACGGGATAGCGCTCCAGCTGCCAACCGTCCGCGGTGATCGCCTGCGAGAAGTAGCCCGACCGATAGAACAGCCCGCCGCCGACAAGCGGCACGCCGAGATCGCTGGCCGCCTTGAGGTGGTCTCCGGCGAGGATGCCGAGGCCGCCCGAGTACTGCGGCAGCGCAGCGGCGATGCCGAACTCGGGCGAGAAATAGGCGATCGTCTTCGGCGCCGACTCCCCCAGCGAGTGATACCAGCGCGGGTCGCGGAGGTAGGCACGCAGATCGTCGCGGATGCGCTCCGCCCTGTCGACATAGCCCGGGTCCTCCCCCAGCTCCGCCAGTCTCGCCGGGTCGACCGAAGCGAGCAGAGCGATCGGATCGTGCCCCACCTCCTGCCAGAGCTCCGGCGCGATCCGGGCGAACAGCTCCCTGGTGGGCTCGTGCCAGGACCAGCGCAGGTTGCCGGCGATCTCCTCGAGCGCGGAGAGGGCGTCGGGGAGGACAGCGCGGACGGTGATTCTACGGATGGCCTTCACTCGGACGAGCATAGGGGAGTCGCCTGGTGGAGAAGCTAATGAGTGTACGGTCGGGGTGTGGCACAGAGCGCAGCGACCAGACCGGAGGGCCCCGCGGCTCCCGACTACGAGCCCCTCCTTCCTCGCATCCCGATCCTGGGCCTACGGCCCCAGGTCGACGAGGGCCATTGGGCCGCCACGGCCTTCAGCGGCGAGGTCGTCCCGTTCAGCGCCACGGCTTTCCGCGAGGGCCAGGACCGCATCGGCGTCGACCTGCTGCTCCTCGACCCCGGCGGCGAGCAGACAGAGCACCGCATGCACGCCGTCGCGCCCGGCACCGATCGCTGGGAGGCCGAAGTCCCCTTGCGGCAGGAGGGTCTCTGGCACTACTGCGTGCAGGCCTACGCCGACGAATACGCGACCTGGCGGCACAATGCGGAGGTGAAGATACCCGCCGGCGTCGACGTCGAGCTCATGCTGCGCACCGGTCACGATCTGCTCGTCCGCGCCGCGGCCGACAGAAACCGCAGCGCCGCCGAGCGCCGGCGCCTCTCGGAGGCCGCCACAGCGGTGGCGGAGGCGGCGAAGCCGGTGGATGAGCGTTTCGCCGCGACCGTGGACGACCGGATCGGCCGCATCCTGGCCGAGCGCCCGCTCGTCGCGCTCCCTTCGCTCTCGGCCACCCGCACGATCCTGGTCGAACGCGCCCGGGCCGGCGTCGGAAGCTGGTACGAGTTCTTCCCCCGCTCCGAGGGCGCCAAGAAGCTGTCCGACGGCTCCTGGCGCTCCGGCACGTTCCGGACCGCGGCCAAACGGCTGCCCGAGATCGCCGCGATGGGCTTCGATGTCGTCTATCTGCCGCCCATCCACCCGATCGGCCGCACGTTCCGCAAAGGCCCCAACAACACGCTCGACGCCGGAGCGGCGGGCCCCGGCTCCCCCTGGGCCATCGGCTCCGCCGACGGCGGCCACGACGCCATCCATCCCGAGCTCGGCACGGAGAAGGACTTCCTCCAGTTCCTCGGCAAGGCCAAGCAGGCGGGACTCGAGGTGGCACTGGACCTAGCGCTGCAGGCCTCCCCCGACCACCCGTGGGTGACGGAGCACCCGGAGTGGTTCACGACGCTCCCGGACGGCACCATCGCCTACGCTGAGAACCCGCCGAAGAAGTACCAGGACATCTATCCCCTCAACTTCGACAACGACGACGAGGGGCTCCGCGCCGAGGTCCTGCGCATCGTCCGTCACTGGATGTCGCTCGGCGTCCGCATCTTCCGCGTCGACAACCCGCACACTAAGCCGCTGCGCTTCTGGGAGTGGCTAATCCACACCGTCAATGCCACCGACCCGGATGTCGTCTTCCTGGCGGAGGCGTTCACCCGCCCTGCGCTGCTGCAGACCCTCGCGAAGGCGGGCTTCCAGCAGTCGTACACCTACTTCACCTGGCGAAACACCAAGGCGGAACTGGAAGAGTTCTTCACCGGGCTCGCCACCGAGACGGCCGAGTTCCTGCGGCCGAACCTCTTCGTGAACACACCGGACATCCTGACCGAGTACCTGCAGTTCGGCGGTCCCGCGGCGTTCAAGATCCGCGCCGCCCTCGCCGCCACCGCCGCGCCCACCTGGGGGGTCTACTCCGGCTTCGAACTGTTCGAGAACGTCGCCCGGCCCGGCGCCGAAGAGTACATCGACAACGAGAAGTACGAGTTCCGGCCGCGCGACTACACCCGGGCGCAAGCGCTCGGCCGCTCGCTAGCGCCCTATCTGACCATGCTCAACCGGGCGCGCAGCGAGCACCCCGCCCTCCGCCAGCTGCGGAACCTGCGGGTGCATTGGAGCGACGACGACGCGGTGCTCGTCTACTCCAAGCACCTGCCGGGCGCGTTCACCCGCAGCAACCGGCCCGACACCGTGATCGTGGTCGCCAATGTCGATCCGCACTCGGTGCGGGAGACGATGGTCCACCTGGATGTCGAAGCCCTCGGCTTCCCCGCCGGCTCGTCGTTCGAGGTCAAAGACATCGTGACGGGCCAGCGCTGGACCTGGGGCGCCGACAACTATGTCCGCCTCGACGCTTTCGCCGAGCCCGTCCACATCCTCGTCGCCAAGCCGCTGGACGCCCGGACGACGGAGCCTGCCCGATGACCCGCCTCCCCGAGGGAGCCGCCGCCCTGCCCGGGCTCGACGACGCCGTGCTGCACGCCGTCGCCACCGGCAGCTATCACGATGCACACTCCGTGCTCGGCCAGCACCCGGTGACCGCGGCCGGGAGCGCCGAGACGGTCACGGTCATCCGCGCCCTGCGCCCACTGGCCGAAGCCGTGTTCGCCGTGCTGCCGACCGGGGCGCACCTCGAGCTGGCGCACCTCGCACACGGGATCTGGCAGGGTGTGAGCATCGTCGGCCCGGGTTCGTACGAGATCGAGGCCCGCTACGCCGACGGCACTGTCTGGTCCGCCGACGACCCCTACCGCTTCCTGCCGACCATCGGCGAGATCGACCTCCACCTCATCCGCGAGGGCCGCCACGAGCAGCTCTGGACGGCGCTCGGGGCCCGGGTGCGCGACCTCGGCGGCGTCACGGGCACGGCTTTCACCGTGTGGGCGCCGCACGCTCGGGCCGTCCGTGTCGTCGGAGACTTCAACGGCTGGGACGGAACGCTGCACGCCCTGCGCAACATGGGCTCCTCCGGAGTGTGGGAGCTGTTCGTCCCCGGGCTCGGCGAAGGCGCGATCTACAAGTTCGACCTGCTCGCGCAGTCCGGCGAGTGGATGCGCAAGATCGACCCGATGGCGCGGCTGGCCGAGACCCCGCCGGACACGGCCTCCCGCATCACCGTCAGCCGGCACGAGTGGCAGGACGGCGAGTGGATGCGCCGCCGCGCGGCCAGCGACCCGCACGCCGGTCCGATGTCGATCTACGAGCTCCACTTCGGCAGCTGGCGTCCGGGCCTCGGCTACCGCGAGGCGGCCGACCAGCTCATCGACTACCTCGGCGCCCTCGGCTACACGCATGTCGAGTTCCTGCCGCTCGCCGAGCATCCCTTCGGCGGCTCCTGGGGATACCAGGTCACCGGATACTACGCGCCGACGAGCCGCTTCGGGAGCCCCGACGATCTCAAATACCTCATCGACCGCCTGCACCGCGCGGGAATCGGGGTGCTGCTCGACTGGGTCCCCGGCCACTTCCCCAAAGACGACTGGGCGCTCGCCCGCTTCGACGGCCAGCCGCTCTACGAGCACGCCGACCCGCGCCGCGGCGAGCACGCCGACTGGGGCACCTACATCTTCGACTACGGCAACTCGCAGGTGCGGAACTTCCTCGTGGCCAACGCGCTCTACTGGCTCGAGGAGTTCCACATCGACGGTCTGCGGGTGGATGCCGTCGCGTCGATGCTCTACCTCGACTACTCGCGGGACGATGGCGAATGGGAGCCCAATATCCACGGCGGGCGGGAGAATCTCGAGGCGATCGCCTTCCTGCAGGAGGTCACCGCGACCGCCTACAAGCGGAACCCCGGGACGATCGTGATCGCAGAGGAGTCCACGAGCTACCCCGGCGTCACAGCTCCCACCTCCTCCGGCGGCCTGGGCTTCGGCCTCAAGTGGAACATGGGGTGGATGCACGACTCGCTGGAGTACATCCGCGAGGACCCCCTGTATCGCCGCTGGCACCACAGCAGGATCACATTCTCGTTCGTGTACGCGTGGAGCGAGAGTTTCCTCCTGCCGATCAGCCACGACGAAGTCGTTCACGGGAAGGGGTCACTCCTCGGCAAGATGCCGGGCGACCACTGGCAGCAGCTCGCGAACATGCGCGCCTACCTCGCGTTCATGTGGGCGCACCCGGGCAAGCAGCTGCTCTTCATGGGCCAGGAGTTCGGCCAGCCCTCCGAGTGGAGCGAGGAGCGCGGCCTCGACTGGTGGATACTCGATCAGCCCACCCACCGTGGCCTGTGGAACCTCGTCTGCGAGCTGAACGCCGTCTACCGCGGCACCCCCGCGCTCTGGGCACACGACAACGACCCCTCCGGTTTCGAATGGCTGGACGGATCGGACGCGGCCGGCAACGTCCTGGCTTTCCTGCGCAAGGATGGGCGCGGGGAGCCCATCGCGGTCATCCTGAACTTCTCGGGCGCCCCGCACCCGGAGTACCGGGTGGGACTGCCCTTCGCTGGCGACTGGGAGGAGGCGCTCAACACGGACGCGGACGTGTTCGGCGGCTCCGGAGTCGGCAATTTCGGCGGGGTGAGCGCAGAGGACGAGCCGTGGATGGGACGTCCGGCCTCGGCGGTGCTGACACTGCCACCGCTCGGAGCGCTCTTCCTCAAGCCCCGGCGCTGAGTCAGGCCCGACAACCGTTCCGGGGCGAGAAGGCGACGATCGCTGCTCGCCCCCGGGAGCGGACGTCAGTACAGCAACGATGCCAGCCGCCCCCGGGCCTTCCCGACGCGCGGGTCCTCCACGCCGACGATCTCGAAGTAGTCCAGGATGCGGGTTCGCACCGCTTCCTTGCCCGCCGCGTCCAGCGTCGGGAACAGGGAGAGCAGCCGGTCGAAGGCGTCCTCGATGTGACCGCCGGAGAGGTCCAGGTCGGCCACCGCGAGTTGCGCGTCCGGGCTGGACGGCTCGTTCGCCCCGGCCGTGCGAATATCCTCCATCGTCTTGCCGGCGAGGCGAGAGAGCAGGCTGACCTGGGCGAGCCCGGCCACCGCCATCGCGTCCCGCGGGTCCTGCGCGATCGCCGTCTTGTACTCGGCGATGGCCGTCTCGTAATCCCCGCGATCGATCGCCTCGTAGGCCGCCGCGTGGTGCGGGGGCAGCGGCTCGGGCTCCGGCTCTGTGTCCGGCGCGTCGGACGGGGCCGCACCGGTCTCGACGGCCGCTGCGCCGGTCACGCCGTTCTGCGCGGCGAGCGCCAGGAGCTGCCCGAACACATCCTTGACCTGCTCCTCCGGGAGCGCCCCGGCGAACAGCTGCACCGGGCGTCCCGCGACGATCGCTGCGACAGTCGGCACGGATTGCGCCTGGAAAGCCTGGGCGAGCTGCGGGTTCGCGTCGACATCGACCTTGACGAGCACGAGCCGCCCGCCGAGCTCTGCGATCACCCGGTCGAGGACCGGCACGAGCTCGTTGGCCGGTTCGCTCCACTCCGCGACGAGTTCCACGACGACCGGGATGCGCGCCGACAGCTGAAGGAAGTCATCGATGTTCGCATCGGTGCCCTCGAAGAACAGGCTCGGCAGGGCGATCTCCTCACCGATCGCTGTGGGGCCGGCCTCACCCGGCGCCGGCCGGTTCACGAGCGCGCTGAGGTCGACGGCGCCGCGGAGATTCGTCGGAGTGGGCGGGATCTGGTTCATGGGTTAAAACAATACGCTGGGCGCTACGGCACTTGCGCGGCGGAGATGAGGCCCTGAGCGAATCCGAGCAGGCGGATCTTCTCGTTCGACCCGGCCGCCGGCACGGAGAACGCCAGCTGGTAGCCGTAGGTGGACTGGATGGCGGTGTTCGAGGTGGCGACGCCCGAGAGCGCGGCAACGGTCGGACCGGCGATGACCTGCGCCCCGGCCTCGAGCACCCGGTGCAGCTGGACCTCTTCGGGATCGACCCACACGATCGCGCCGGAGTCGTTGGTGGCCATCGAGATGACCGGGCCTTTGCCCTGCTGGCTCGTCCACGCCAGCGAGGAGGTGTTGCCGGCCTCCTGGTGGAGTTTGGCCGTCTCCTGCTGCTTCCAGGCCTGGCCGACCTGGGGGAGGAGTTTGTCGTCCGCCAGGTCGAAGCTCTCCGCCCATTTGCTCGAGGCGCCGTTCAGGAGGATGTCGCCGTACGCCGCGCCCACCTGGTCCGGGCGCACCTTCAGCAGCTTCGAGTCCGGTGGGACGACCGCCGCGCCGATGCTCGCCGGGGCGAGGTTCGGCACTTTCACGTTCGGCTCGAGTGTGATCGCGTACTGGACCAGGTAGTTGTCGCGGGGCGTCTCCTGCACCAGGGCGAGGGCGATGGGAGCCTGCGCCTTCCCGTCGGCGGCCGCCGGCATCCTCACGACGGCGTTGACCGTCCGGGGCCAGGTGTCGGTCGCCTGCGGCAGGGCCAGCTCGATCGGGCCGTCCGGAATGGCGGATGGCGCCGGCTCATCCGCTTTCTTCACCCGGATCGTATAGTTCGCCTCGCGCAGTTGCAGTGCCGGCCCGGCGAAACGGGTCTTGGCCAGCGGCAGGTCCACCGTGGAGTCGGCTTTGGCCGCGACCGCGGAGATGCGGCTGAGGATGCGCTTCAGCTGCGGCTCCGTGACCGCCGGAGGCAGCTGATCGACCGGCTTGGCCGTCCGGGTCGCGCTCGGTGTCGGAATGTCGGTCGTGTCCGCGAAAGCGCCCCCGCCGCCGATCGCGCCGAGAGCGAGCGCCCCCGCCAGCGCAGCCGGGAGGACCACCCGCGAACGGCGGTTCGAGCGGCGGCCGCGGGAACTCTCGAAGGAGGCCGCCGACGAAGTCGGCTTGTACTTCGGGGTCTTCGGCAGTTTGGGCATCTTGGGTCCGCTCTTCCGGCGCGGGCCGCGCGACTTCCGGTGCGTGTAGAGAGCCCACAGGTAGAGCGCGATCCCGATCACCAGCAGCACGAGACCACCGATGATGAGCGGGAACGCCCACGGCGTGCTGGTGTCGACCGGCCAGGTCACGAGGATCGTGTTGGGCGCCGGCTTGGTGCCGTCCGCCGCGACGATGACGCTCACACCGGGGGGCAGGTTCATCCGCGTGGTCTGGGCGTTCGGTCCGTCAGACTCCTCCAGCCACAGATCGGAGCCGGCCGGGTTCGGGCCGGGCGTCGCGGACGCGGCGGAACCGGACGCGGCGCCCGTCGGGGTCGGAGCGGGCGTCGAGCGCTCCGCGCCCGCGGCCGTGACCGTCTTCGTCGTCAACCGGCCCGTGGCCGTGTCGTATCCGATGGCGACGTACGTCTGGTCGCCGAGCCAGGCCTCCACATCGGGTGTGCGCCCGTAGGCGACGACCTGGGAGGCAGGGTCCTTCGCGCCAGAGACGGAGAGCGTCTGCTGCCCGGGGTGCGCGTTCAGCACCGCGCTGTTGAGCACGATGTAGCGGGCGTCGCCCGAGACCGTTGCTGTCGCCGTGACCTGCGAAGGCGGCACGAAGAGCGTGCGCTGGGCGATGCCGGCGACGATCATGACGGCCGCGATCACGAACGCGACGATGGCGAATACGAAACGCAAACAGAACTCCTCGTGTGCCCGGGCGGGAAAGGACACAGTCACAGAACGATACTGGAGCACCCTGAAAGGCGTCTAAACCGTCCCCTTGCACGCTACCGCAAGTCCTGTGCGCGTATCCTACCGACGGTATGATGTCTCCGGTGCGCTCTGCCGGCACCCCAGAGACCCTTCAGGAGTAACAACAGTGGCCACCGACGAATCGGACTTCACGCAGGTCTTCCGCGGTTACGACAAGGACGAAGTCGACAAGACCGTCCAGGACCTGCGCGGCGAACTCATCAAGTCGAACACCAAGAGCGCCGATCAGGCCAAGGAGATCAAACGTCTCCAGCTGCGCGTCGAGGAGTTGAACGCCGAGATCGAAGAGGTCGGCAGTCCCACCTACTCTGGACTCGGCACCAAGCTGGAGAACATGCTCCGCGTCGCCGAGGAGCAGTCCACCCGCCTCATCGCGCAAGCCGACATCGACGCCGAGAAGCTGCGCGCCGGCGTCGCCGCCGAGGTCGAGAAGGTCAAGCGGTCGGCGGCCCAGCAGGCCGAGCGTGTGCTGGCCGACGCTCAGGCGCGAGCGACGACGCTGCTCGAGGACGCCCAGATCGAGTCCAGCGAGCTGCTCGCCAAGACCCGCACCAGCAAAGAGACGCTGCTCACCGATGCCATGCGCGAGGCGGCCGCGATCCGCGGCGCTGTGGCGACGGAGGCCGCGGAGCTGCGTGCGACCAGCAAACGTGAGGCCGCGGCCGTCCGCGCCGAAGCCGACCGCGAGGCGGCCGAGCTGAAGGCGGTCGCCTCCCGCGAGGCGGCCGCCGCGCGCGCCGAGGCGGCGGACCTCGAGCGGACCATCGCCTCCCGGCGCGGCGAGCTGGAGAAGGCCCTCGCCGACGACCGCCCCGACTTCGAGCGCGAGGCCGCTCAAACGCTTCTGGAGCTCGAGCGTCACGTCGCCGAGACGAACGACTCCCTCGCCGCCGAGCAGACCCGGGTCCGCGACAGACTCGCCGCCGATGCCGCCCAGGCCCGTGCCGATCTGGCCGCCGAGGTGGAGACGCAGCGCGCCGACCTCGCCGCGAAAGCGGCGCAGACCCGAGCCGATCTCGCCAACGAGGACGCCACCACCCGCCAGGCTCTCGCCACGGAGGTGGAGCAGACCCGGAAGGCGCTGGCCGCCGAGGTCGAGCAGACGAGAGGCGCGCTGGCCGCCGAGGTCGAGCAGACCCGCGCCCGCCTCGCCGAGGAGGTGGTCACAGCGCGCGCAGAGCTGGCCGAAGAGCTGGAGAGCACCCGGGTCGAACTGGCGGAGGAGGTCACCAGCACAAAGTCCGCGCTCGACCACGAAGTCACCAGCACCAAGTCCGCCCTCGCCGAAGAGCTGTCCCGCGAGCGCAGCACCCTCGCCGCGGAGGTGACCACCGCACAGGCGCGTCTCGCGGCCGAGGTCGATGAGACCCGCTCCGCCCTGAACGCCGAGGTGAGCACCACCCGGTCGGCTCTCGCCGCCGAAGTCGAGCAGACCAAGTCCCGGCTGAAGGCCGAGGTTGAGCAGGCCAGATCGGCGCTGGAGGCCGAGCTCAGCGGGACCAAGTCGCGACTCGCCGCCGACATCGAGCAGACCGCCGCCAAACTGGCCGCCGATCGGGAGGAGACCCGCTCAGCGCTCGCGGAGGAGACAGAGCGCACTCGATCCACCCTCGCAGAGGACATCCGCCGCACCGCCGTGGAGCTGGAGCACCAGCGCGCGACCACCATGAACCAGCTGGCGGACGACGTCGAGCAGCAGCGCCTCGAGCTGGCCCGCGAGGCCGAGCAGACCCGCATCTCGCTCGCCGACGAGACCGAGCGGGCCCGAGTCGCCCTCGAACGCGACAGCGCGCAGGCCCGGGCCGAGCTCGCCCGCGAGATCGCCGCGGGCACCACCGCGCTCGAGGCCCAGCTCGCCGAGCGCCAGGCCGCTTTCGACCAAGAGGCCGCGACCGCACGCGCCGAGCTGAATGCCGAACTGGTGACCCTGCGCACCACAACGCTCGAAGAGGTCGACCGGCACACGAGGGAGGTCGAGCAGGCCCGGATCGACCTGGAGGTCGAACTGCGCGCCCGCCGCGACGAAGCCGAGAAGGAGCACCTCAGCCGCCACCAGGAGGCCGTCGCCCAGACGCAGAAGTACCTGGATGAGGCGAATGTCCAGCTCGCGGAGGCGGTCAAGCGCACCGCGCAGGCCCGCGCCCAGGCCGAAGCCCACGAGTCGGAGGCTCGCGAGACGATCAAATCGGCCCGAAAGGAGGCCGAGGAGACCGCCGCTGACATCGTCCACGACGCCGAAGAGCGCGCCGCCTCCCTGATCGGAGATGCCGAAGAACGGACGCAACGCCTGGTCGCTGACGCGGAAGAGCGCCTGTCGCAGATTAGGATCGAGCGCGAAGCCGTCGCAGGCTACTTCGAGAACCTGCGCGGCATGCTGCAGCAGGCGGAGCACGTCAGCGCAGCCCGGCACGACTAGCGAACCAGATAGGGACGAATCAGTGAAGATCCAGAACCCATTCCGCGTTGGTCTCATCGGGGCACTCGGGGTAGGGCTCGGGATCCTCATCCTGACCTCCATCGTCAGCCTCGCGACGATCATCACCTATATCGGCGCCGCACTCTTCCTCGCGCTCGGCATCGAGCCGCTCATCGCCCTCCTCGAGCGCCACAGGGTTCCGCGCTGGCTCGCGCTGATCACCACCCTGGTGATCGTGATCGGAGCTTTCGTCGCCCTGATCTGGGCGATCGTCCCGGTCGCCGTCGGCCAGGCCTCTCAGCTCGTTCAGAACACCGTCTCCTGGGTGAGCAACGGCGACGCCGAGAAGTGGTTCCTCACGCTGCAACACCAGTTCCCGACAATCGTCAACCAGCAGAACATCGACGCTGTGACCAAGTGGCTGCAGCAGAACCTCCCCGACATCACCTCCAAAGTCCTGCAGACCGGCATCGGGATCGTCCAGGGCGCCTTCGGCGTGATCATCGTCATCATCCTGACGATCTACTTCACCGCATCCCTGCCGTCGATCAAGCGCGCGGGCTACCAGCTGGTGCCGGCCTCCCGCCGCTCCCGCTTCGCGGAAATCGGCGACCAGATCACCGATTCCGTCGGCAAGTACGTGATGGGTCAGGTCGCGCTCGCGCTCGTCAACGGCGTGCTCTCCGCGATCTTCCTGAGCGTCATCGGCGCCAAGTTCCCGATCCTGCTCGCGTCGATCGCTTTCTTCTTCTCGCTGATCCCGCTGGTCGGAACGATCACCGGCTCGGTCATCATCGTGTTCGTCTGCCTCTTCTCCGGACCGCCCACCGCGATCGCCGCCGCTGTCTACTACATCGTCTATATGCAGGTCGAGGCCTACGTCCTCAGCCCGCGCATCATGAACCGGGCTGTCGCGGTCCCGGGCGCGGTCGTCGTCGTGGCCGCTCTCGCCGGCGGCACCCTGCTCGGCATCCTCGGCGCGCTCGTCGCCATCCCGTTCGCAGCCGCCATCCTGCTGATCATCAAGCAGGTCGTGGTCCCGCGCCAGAACGAGCTCTGACCGCGGAAGGCTGGGCCTGACGGCGGAAGGCTACGGAGCCGGCGACCAGTGCGTCGGCAGCGGAGCCGCAGCCGGGTTCAGGCGTGCCACCACCTCATCGAGCACACGCCGGGTCTGGTTCTCCCCCACCCAGAGGTGTTTGCCGCCTGCGACCGTCACCAACTCGATCTGCGGCAGCGGACGGAACCGCTCCGCCGCCTCGGCGGGTCGCAGATAGTCGTCGTGCTCCGGGATGAGCGCCACGATCGGCCGCTGGTCCCCCGCCCAGGCCGCCAGGTGCTCCGGTTTGGCACGGTGCAGCGGTGGCGAGAGCAGGATGACACCCTCCACCGGACAGTCCCGGCCGTACAGGAGAGCGAGCTCCGTCCCGAACGACCAGCCGAGCAACCACGGATGCGGAAGCCCGCGCTCGGCCACGAACGCCATCGCCGCCTCCACGTCGTACCGCTCCTGGATCCCGTCCCCGAACTCACCCTGGCTGCGCCCTCGCGGCGACGAGGTCCCCCGCGTGTTGAACCGCAGCACGGCGATGTCCGCGAGCGCAGGCAAGCGCCCAGCCGCCTTGCGCAGGATGTGCGAGTCCATGAACCCGCCCGCGGTGGGCAGCGGGTGCAGGGTGACGAGAGTCGCGAGCGGGTCGCGTTCCAACGGGCTCGCCAGCTCGCCCAGGAGCGTCAGTCCATCGCGGGTGCGCAGTTCGATGTCCTCGCGCCGTGCCGGCAGCTCGACGCCGCCGCGGATCTCGGTGGGGGCCGTTCTCACTCGCTCTCCTCTGCGTCACACGGCTCGCCAGCACGAGATATGCCAGTGCCGGCGGGCGGCCAGGTCGGCCGCGTCTCCCAGCACACCGTCCGCGCGCCACGCCACGATGTGCGCCACACCGGGCACGATCCCGCGACCGCATCCGGGGCAGCTGTAGGTCTTCTGCGCCTGGGTGACCGACACCGGCTGCACATTCCACTCCGCGCCGCGCCGTGTCTCGATGCGCCGCCAGCCGGCGAGCAATCGGTCCAGACCGCTCTCCTCGTCTTCATGACCGCCGCCGGAACGACGACGAGGACGGTTACTGCGGGGCATCCCCCCAGTCTAGGACGCTCAGTACCAGCCGCTGGACTGGGAGTGGCTCCACGCGCCGCACGGGCTTCCGTAGCGGCCGGAGATGTAGCCGAGCCCCCAGGTGATCTGCGTGGCAGCGTTCGTCTGCCAGTCGGGGCCGGCCGAGGCCATCTTGCTGCCGGGGAGGGCCTGCGGGATGCCATACGCACCGCTTCCCTTGTTGTGGGCGGACACGTTCCAGTGGGATTCCTTGTTCCACAGGGAGACGAGGCAGGCATACTGGTCGTCGCCCATCCCCCGCGCCTGGAGCATCTGATACGCGATGGCCTGGGCGGAGCCCGGGTCCGGGGCGCCGACGGCGGGTGCGCCGCTCGACCCGGCGGATGACGGCTTCTGCGCGGCGGTGGGAACGGGAGTGGGGGTCGGCTTCGGTTGCGATTTGACCCCGACCGCGTCCCGCGTGACGGTCAGACCCTGCGCGTCCGGAGCTGTCAGGCTCTGCACGGGGGCATCGCCGTAGCGCGACGTCTGGCCGATCGCCTGGAGTGTGCCGGCGTACGCGGGCGAGGCCGCCGCGCCCGAGTACGGGTCAACGACATTGACGAGGGCGAAACCGACTGCTGTGGTGAAGGCAAAACTCCAGATCGCCGTGCGCGAGCGGATGTGTGGACGATGAGAACGCTTGAAAGCGACTCCGACCGGATTGGCCGGGTTCAGCGGAATGATCTCGGTTGTCTCTGGTCTACCCACGATCACACCACCATAACCAAGAAATCCTGACTTTCCAAGAACCCATGCCCATCCTCAGGGAACGACCAGACTCAGCGGACAGCCAGCATCACGTCGGTGACGCTGTCCAGCAGGAGGTCGACCTGGGCTTCGCGGTAGCCGCCGCGCTGCTCGCGGAAAGTTACCGTCCTCACTTCTTCGATGCTCATCGGACGCCCTTCCTGGAAGTACTTCACCAGGCGCGCAGAGAAGCGGTCCACATCCTGCCGGTTGTATCCGAGAGCGAGAAAGCTCATCCGCTGGAAACGGCGGCCCAGCGGCCGCTCGAGCCGGTCGATGATGACCTGCGCGGTGGCGCGCGCCTCCTCGAACCAGGCCGCATCGCCCTTCGCAGCGCGCGCATTCTCGCGCTCACGGGCCGCGAACGCGTCCTCCAGGCGTTCCAGCGCCGCATCGACGTGCGAGGTGGAATAGCCGCCCTTCTTCATGGGGAACGCTGTGCGGCGGATCTCCTCTGCGGTCAGTCCGGCGGCGCCGTCGTAGGCGTTCCGGGCCGATGCGAGGAAGTCGTCAACCTCGTCGATGTCGTATCCGAGCTGCTTCTTGGGGCTCCGGGGAAAGGTGCTCACCGGTCCATTGTGTCAGGAGAAGATGAGGAAGAGACCGTAAGCCGCCGCTGCCGAGGGCAGGATGCTGTCCAGACGGTCCAGGAACCCCCCGTGGCCCGGCAGCCACGAACTCATGTCCTTGATCCCGAGATCCCGCTTGACGAGGGACTCTGCGAGGTCTCCGGCGGTCGCGGTGAGGAGCATCGCGAGACCGAAGACGATCCCGAACCACCAGGTCTGCCCGAGCATGAAGACCGACACCAGGATGCCCGCGGCCACCGCGGTGACGCCCGCGCCGGCGAACCCCTCCCAGGTCTTCTTCGGGCTGATCGTCGGCGCCATCGGATGCCGGCCCCAGCTCAGACCGCTCACGTAGGCTCCGGTGTCCACCGCCACGACGACGATGACGAACCCGAGCACCCACCACTCGCCGTGCTCCTGCGCGAGCAGCAGAATGGAGTAACTGGCCAGCAGCGACACGTACATCTGCACGAAGACGCTCCAGGTCAGATCCCGGACGAGTTCACCGCCGCCGCGCCGCGCCGCGCCGGCGAAAGCCTCCTCGACGAGCCGGCAGACGATGACCAGGGCCACGCCCGCGGCGAGGGAGACCAGTTGCCCGCCCGCGTGCAGGAGGAACGACGCCGGGAGGATCGCGACGGCGCCGATCACCGTCGGGATGCGCGCCACCCGCCGGCCCGCGCTCCGGAGCGCCTGTGTCAGCTCGAAAGCGGCAAAACCCGCCATCGCCACACCGAAGACGAGGAAGAGCTCCTTGATGAAGATCAGGCTCACCACGACGAGCCCGCCGACCGCCAGGCCGATCAGGATCGCGAGGATGAGATTGCGGCCGGCGCGCTGCTCGATCTTCTCGCTGGTAGCGTCCAGTTGCGCCTTGCGAGCCTGCACCTGCCGCTCGAAATCGGCGCGGGTCGCCTGCACCTGGGCGCGGATCTCCTCGCGCGAGAGCGCTTTCCCTCGTCTGCCCTTTGCCGGCGTGCCGGTGCCGCTCCCCTCGCTCATTCAGACCTCGAGGAGTTCGGCTTCCTTGCGCTTGAGGGCTTCGTCGACGAGGTCGACGTTCGTCCGGGTGAGGGCCTCCAGCTCCTTCTCCCCCCGGGCGACCTCGTCGTCCCCGACCTCGCCCTTCAGCGCGTCCAGTTCGTCCTTCGCCCTCCGGCGGATGTTGCGGATCGCGACTTTGGCGTCCTCCCCCTTGCCGCGAACGATCTTCACGAACTCCTTGCGGCGGTCCTCGGTGAGCTCCGGAAGGGTGACGCGCACGATTTCGCCGTCGTTGCCGACATTGGCCGACATGCTCGGCATGGTGACGATCGCCCTCTCGATCTCCTTGAGCGCGCCCTTGTCATACGGGGTGACGATCAGAACGCGGGCCTCGGGGTTCTGGAGCCCCGCCAGCTGCGCGAGCGGCGTCGGCGAGCCGTAGTAGTCGACGAGCACCTTCTGGAAGAGAGCAGGGTTCGCGCGGCCAGCGCTCACGGTGCCGAAATCCTCCTTCGCCGCCTCGAGGGTCTTGCTCATGCGCTGGCTGGCGTCGGAAATCACATCCGCGATCACGGTCACTCCTTCAGATCGGTGAATCGTTGTCTAGTCTAGGGCCCGCCTGTTCAGCCGAGGAGCGTGCCGATCTCGGCGCCGAGCAGAGCCGCGGTGACGTTGCCGGCGGGCTCCATGCCGAAGATGCGCATCGGCATGCCATTGTCCATGCACAGGCTGAGCGCCGTGGAGTCGACAGCCTTGAGGTTCTGCTTCAGCGCCTCCTGGTGGCTGATCTGGTCGATCTTGCGGGCATCCGGGTTCGTGCGGGGGTCGTCGTCGTACATCCCGTCGACGCCGTTCTTGGCGACGAGAACCACATCGGCCGTGATCTCCAGGGCACGCTGGGCGGCGACGGTGTCCGTGGAGAAATAGGGCAGTCCGGCGCCGGCGCCGAAGATCACGATACGGCCCTTCTCCAGGTGCCGCTCGGCACGGAGGGGGATGTAGGGCTCGGCGACCTGCATCATCTCGATGGCCGATTGGACGCGCGTCTCCGCGCCGGCCTGCTCGAGGAAATCCTGGAGGGCGAGAGAGTTCATGACGGTGCCCAGCATCCCCATGTAGTCGGCACGCCCGCGGTCCATTCCGCGCTGCGACAGTTCGGCGCCGCGAAAGAAATTGCCGCCGCCGACGACGATCGCGATCTCGACATCCGTGGCCGCCTGGGCGATCTCACGCGCGATGCCGCTGACGATGTCGGGGTTGACCCCGAGCTGGCCGCCACCGAACGCCTCGCCCGAAAGTTTGAGAAGGACCCTTCGCCTCTTGTCTGCCGTCGTCATAGCTGTCTCGAAGTCCTTCCGTGTGTTCCATCAACCTAATGCGCGTGTCGCGTGCGCGCGCAGAAAAGGAGTCCGGATCGTACGAGACGATCCGGACTCCTTCGCAGCATGTTTACGCGCCGACCTTGAACCGGGCGAAGCCGGAAACGGTGAGGCCCGCGTCCTTCAGCACCTGGCTGATCGTGAGCTTGTTGTCACGGGCGTACTCCTGCTCGAGCAGGGACACCTGCTTGAAGTAGGCGCCGAGACGGCCCTCGATGATCTTCGGAAGCGCGGCCTCCGGCTTGCCCTCGTTGCGCGAGATCTCCTCGACGATGCGACGCTCGTTCTCGACCTCTTCCGCGGGGACGTCCTCACGCGTGAGGTACGTCGGGTTCGCGAACGAGATGTGCTGAGCGATCGAACGGGCAGTCTCCGCGTCGTCGCCGGCGTAGCCGACCACGACACCCACTTGCGGGGGCAGATCCTTGGAGGTCTTGTGCAGATAGATCGCGGAGTGCTTGCCGCTCACGACGGCGACGCGACGCAGCTCGACCTTCTCGCCCAGAATCGCCGCCTCGTCGCCGATGAGCTCGGCGACCGTCTGCGCACCGGCGGGGGCGGCGAGCGCCTCCTCGATGGTGGTGGACCCGGCCGCAGCGGCCGCGTCGAGCACCTTGTCGGCGAGGGCGATGAACTTCTCGCCCTTCGCGACGAAATCGGTCTCGCAGGCGAGCTCGATCATCGTGGCGGTGCCGTTGCCGCTCTCCTTGGCGGCGACAAGGCCCTCGCTGGTGGAGCGGTCTGCCCGCTTCGCATTGCCCTTCGCGCCCTTCAGGCGCAGGATCTCGGTGGCCTTCTCGATGTCGCCACCGGCCTCCTCGAGCGCCTTCTTGGTGTCGACCATGCCCGTGCCGAGCTGCTCGCGCAGGGCCTTGATGTCAGCGATGCTGATGTTTGCCATGTTCGTAACTGGAACCTTCTGACTCGACGATGAAAGGTGGGACTACTCGGCGGCAGCGCCGTCGGTGTCGGGGGTGGACTCGGCGTCCGCCTCACCCTCGGCGACGACCTCGGCAGAGTCCGCCTTGGCCTCGGCGAGGTCGGCGTCCGCTGCCTTCTGGGTCTCGGCGCTGGCCTGGACCTCGGTCGGCTGCGCGAGCAGCTCCTGCTCCCACTCGGCGAGCGGCTCGGCCGCCTCCGCGCCCTCTTCCGGCTTCTGGTGACGCTGGATGAGGCCCTCGGCCGCCGCGTCGGCGACGATGCGGGTCAGCAGCGAGACGGAGCGGATCGCGTCGTCATTGCCCGGGATCGGGTACTGCACCTCGTCCGGGTCGCAGTTCGTGTCGAGGATGGCGATGACCGGGATGCCCAGCTTCTTCGCCTCGTCGATCGCCAGGTGCTCCTTCTTGGTGTCGACCACCCAGAGCGCGCTCGGGGTCTTCGAGAGGTTGCGGATGCCGCCCAGCGACTTGTGCAGCTTGTCCAGCTCGCGCTTCTTGATCAGCAGCTCCTTCTTGGTGAAGCCGCTGGTGGTGCCCTCGAAGTCGAGCTCCTCGAGCTCTTTCATGCGGGCGAGACGTTTGGAGACGGTCTGGAAGTTGGTCAGCAGACCGCCCAGCCAGCGCTGGTTGACGTAGGGCTGACCGACGCGGGTCGCCTGCTCGGCGATCGACTGCTGCGCTTGCTTCTTGGTGCCGACGAAGAGGATCGTGCCGCCGTGAGCGACGGTCTCGCGCACGAAGTCGTAGGTCTTGTCGATGTAGGTCAGCGACTGCTGGAGGTCGATGATGTAGCTGCCCGAGCGCTCGGTGAGGATGAAGCGCTTCATCTTCGGGTTCCAGCGACGGGTCTGGTGTCCGAAGTGGACGCCGCTGTCGAGCAGCTGGCGCATGGTGACGACGGCCATTTGCCGTTCTCCTTCTGTTTGCGGTTGATCGGGACGGCCCTCGGCCGTCCGCTCCTGGTGCCCCGCGCTCCCCCGCTCCCCCGAATCCCGCACGGAGACCGTGCGGGCTGAGAGGAGACCGGCGGTGGAGCGCCCGCCCTCACGAGAGGGTTGCGGGCACGCGTAGTCACTCCGACGAGCGGAGTGCGTCTGGGAGTCTAGCAGGAACCGCGGTTAGGCCGAGTCACCGCTGGAACGCACCTGGATGCCGCGCCGGCGGCCGCCTGCCTCCTGGAAGAGCGTCTCCGCATGCTCCAACGCCATGCCGTTCGTCTCCGGGATCGTGAAGAACACAAAGAACCACGACAGGGCGGCGAACACCGCGTACATCCCGTAGGTGAACGGCAGCGAGAAGTCCGACATCGGCGGGAAGGAGATGGTGACCAGGAAGTTCGCGATCCACTGGGCCGCTGCGGCGACTCCGAGCGCCTTGCCGCGGATGCGGGAGGGGAAGATCTCGCCCAGCAGAACCCACACCAGCGGCCCCCACGACGCACCGAAGCAGACGACGAACACGTTGGCGGCCACCAACGCGACCGGACCCCACGGATTCGGGAGGGGGACGACCCCGTCCTGCTTGACCGCGAAGGCGAACGAGAGAGCCATGACGCCCAGCGCCAGCGCCATCCCGACCGATCCCGTGAGCAGGATCGGCCGGCGCCCGACCCGGTCGACCAGGAGGATCGCCACGATCGTCACGACGACGTTGGTCACCGAGGTGATCACCGTGATCAGGAGGGAGTTGCTCTCCGTGAAGCCGACCGCACGCCAGAGCGTCGTCGAGTAGTAGAAGATCACGTTGATGCCGACGAACTGCTGGAACACCGACAGGATGATTCCGATCCACACGATCGGTTTGAGGCCGAAGCGGTTTCCGGCTAGGGTCCCCTTCCTGCCCTCTTTGTCTTCCTCGATCGCGCGGTCGATGTCGCGGAGCTGCCGGTCGACATCGCCTTCTGGCACCATCGTCGTGAAAATGGCCCGTGCCTCTTCGTGCCGGCCGGTCGTCAGCAGGTAGCGCGGCGACTCCGGCAGCGTCAGCGCCAGGACACCGTAGACCACCGACGGGATGACGCCGACGAGGAACATCCAGCGCCACGCTTCCAGCCCGAGCCAGAGCTGGCTGGACGCCGACCCCGCGATCCCCGCGAGCAAGGCGTCGGACAGCAGCGCCACGAAGATACCGAGGGTGATCGCGAGCTGCTGCAGGGACGCGAGCCGTCCCCGCGACTGCCGCGGGGAGATCTCGGCGATGTACGCCGGAGCCACGACGGAGGCGATTCCGATTCCGAGACCGCCGACGATGCGCCACAGGCCCAGATCCCATACGGAGAAGGCGAGCCCGGCCCCGACCGAGCTGATGAGGAAGAGAACGGCTCCCAGCAGCATGACCCGCAGCCGGCCCCATCGGTCGGCGAGCCGCCCCGCGACGAACGCGCCGACGGCGCACCCGAGGAGGGCGATAGCGACGATGAACCCTGTGACGAAGGCGTTCAGCGCGAAGTTCTTCTGAATCGAGTCGACGGCCCCGTTGATGACGGACGAGTCGAACCCGAACAGGAAGCCCCCGACCGCTGCCGCAAGCGCCAGACCGGTGACTTTCCGCCGCATCGCGGCCGTGGGCTGTGGTGAGCTCTCCTCGCTCGTCTCTGCTGGTTCGCTGTGTTGCTCAGACATTTCATCCTTCTTCGGTTGTACGCCCACCCGTCCCAGGGTGGGCGTGAGACACGGTACGCTGGGGCGCACGGTTGCGGGAGCTAGCGCTCGGCGGGTCGTCCACAGGGCTGCGGCGGAGCCACGTTCTACACAGATGCCGAACGGCGTGCGGCGAGCGCCTCCCGACGCCGGAAGAGTGGGGAGCCAGAAGAAAAGGGGCGCGCATGCGGGCAACGTCATCGCCAGCGGTTCAGAGAGGCGGGCACAGGTCACCGCACCGGGCGGCACACCGGTGGCGGCTGGTGGCAGTCGGAGCGATGCTCGGGATGCTGGCGGGGACGCTCCCCGTCCGCGAGGGGCGGAGCGCGAGCGACGAGACGACCGCACCCGAGACAGCATCGGCATCCGAGACAGCATCCGCCGCCGCCCGGTCCCGGCCAGCGCAGACAGCCGTTCCGGCCTCGGCGCATCCGGCCGCAGCGATGAGCAGGCCCACGCGCGCCCTCGGCGACCGCGTTTCCCGGTCCGGACGCTGGTCCTGGCCGGTCTCCCCCGTTCACCTGCTGAAAAGCTTCGCCGCGCCGCCCACCCCGTACGCCGCCGGACATCGCGGCATCGACCTCGCCGCAGCGCCTGGCGCTCCCGTCACAGCCCCGGCATCCGGTGTCGTCCGCTTCGCCGGGACGGTGGTCGATCGGCCCGTGCTCACCGTCGAACACGCGAGCGGCGTCCTCTCGAGTTACGAGCCGGTGACGACGCCGCTCACCGTCGGCGAGTCCGTGTCTCCGGGAGATCCGCTCGCCGCCATCGCAACGGGCGGTCACTGCGGCAGCGCCTGCCTCCATGTCGGCGTGCGCATCAACGGCGAGTATGTCTCACCGCTGCTCTTCTTCGCGACACTGCCGCCGTCCATCCTGCTTCCGCTGGGTCCCGTTCGGGCGTCAAGCCCGCGGGTGAGCGATCCGGTACGTCTCCTTCAAGCGCTCCGCCGAGACATGGGTGTAGATCTGCGTGGTCCCTAGGCTGGCGTGCCCCAGAATCTCCTGCACCGCGCGCAGGTCGGCGCCCCCGTCCAGCAGGTGCGTGGCTGCCGTGTGCCGGAGCGTGTGCGGGCCGGCCGGACCGCCACCGTGTACATCGGCCAGCAGCCGGGCCACAACCCGGTAGACCGCGCGGGTCCCGAGCCTCCCGCCCCGAGAGCCCAGGAAGAGCGCCGGCCCCGACCTGGGGGTCGCCAACTGCGGCCGCGCCGCCCGCAGATAGCCACGGAGCGCGTCCCGGGCCGGAACCCCGAACGGCACGACGCGCTCCTTTCTCCCTTTCCCGAGCACGCGAACCGTCAATCGCTCGAAGTCGACATCGTCCACATCGAGTCCGGTGAGCTCGCTCACCCGGACACCCGCCGCGTAAAGCATTTCGACCACGGCGACATCCCGCACCGCGGTCGCCGCTCCCCCGGCCGCGCTGGCGGCGAGTGCGACGAGGATGCCGTCCATGTGTGCACGGGTGAGCACCCGAGGGAGCGTCTTGTCCGCTTTGGGCGACCGCAATCGTGCCGCGGCATCGGGAGCCGAGACGGGCGAGAGGGGAACGATCGGGACGTTGTCTGCGGGAGCAGCGGAAGCGGAGACGGCAGGAATCGCGTCAGAACCGGCGACGGCCGGGATGGGACTGCCGGAGATCGAATCGGTCCCAGCGGGCGTCGAAACAGAGCCGGCGAGCGGGTCAGAAGCGGCGAGTGCGGCGGAGCCGGCGAGCGGAGCGGCACCCGCGAGCGAAGCGGCGCCCGCTGCGGCACCGTCAGCGATGGAGTCTCCCGCGGTGGGGACAGGGCGTCCGCCACCGGAGGCTCCACGACGGGCGAGCCAGGCGCTGAATCCGCGAGCGGAGGCGGATCGTCGGGCGAGGGTCGCTTTGGCGAGGCCGCGCTGGGCAGCGTCCCACAACCAGTCCCGGTAGAGGTCGAGGGTGAGATCGCCCGTGTCGCGCGCTCCTCGCCGGCCGGCGAAGTCGATGAGACTCGCCAGGTCGGATCGGTACGCGCGGACCGTCTGCGGCGAGTAGCCGCGTTCGGCCGTGAGATGACGCGCGTACCCGTCGATCGCGTGCGGGAAGTCCACCCCCTCAGCTTCTCCCAGCGGAGGCCCGCCCGCCGTGCGACCCTCCGCGGGCGAGCAGCATCGCCCGTGGGGGTCGCCCCAGCGCCAGCGCGGTTTCCGGACCCGGCAGCGCAAAGCTCCGGACCGACAGCGCAAGAGGACGAATCGGCTCCTTCACCTCTGGACCGCCCTCCAACCACCGGCACTCTCGATCACAAGGCCCAGCGCGGACATCCTGCCGAGCGCGGCGGAGAGTTCGGCGGGTTCGATTCCTGTCCGTGCGGCCACGTCGATGCGTGAGCGCGGGGCCGTCCGGGAGAGCTCGCGAAGAATGCGGGTATCGTCGGGTTCCGTCACCGGGTCTGACCCGGCGACGGTGAAGGGGTCCGCCAATTCGGCCATCTCCTCCGCAGAGGTGACGCAGGTGGCAGCGTATTCGCGGATCAGACGATGGCACCCCGCAGATTCCGGTGAGGTCACGGGCCCGGGCACAGCCCCGAGAGGACGGCCGAGCTGAGCAGCGTGGCCGGCGGTGTTCAGCGAACCGGACCGGCGCCCGGCCTCGATGACGACGGTCGCCTGGCTGACGGCGGCGATCAGACGGTTTCGCATCAGGAACCGCCACCGGGTTGGAGCCGAGCCCGGTGGGAGTTCGGCGAGGATCAGACCAGAGGCCAGGATGCGGCTCAGGAGTTCGGTGTTCGCCGCCGGGTAGAGGCGGTCCGCTCCCCCGGCGAGGAAACACACCGTCAGCCGGTGGCTCGCGATCGCCGCGCGGTGGGCAGCGGCGTCGATTCCAAGGGCGCCGCCGTACACGATGGCGAAACCTCGATCGCTGAGACCGGCGGAGCTCTCCAGCGCGACGTGCGTGCCGTAGCCCGTGGCAGTCCTCGACCCAACGAACGAGACGGACCGGTGCAGCCCGCTCAGCAAAGAGGGATCTCCACGGACCCACAGCGCGAGCGGGCGGCCGTGTTCGAGGCTGTCCAGTCCGGACGGCCAGAACGGCGAACCGGGGAGGACGAGTGTCGCTCTGAGCAAGTGGGCTCGGTGAAGAGCCCGCGCGGGCGAGTCCTGGCCGAGCCGAGTCCGCCAGCGCTGGAGAGCGCGGTCGACGCGTTCGGCGCTCAGCGCGGGATCATGGGCTTCGGACCTCAGAATCCGTTCGTGGACGCACTCCCCCGATTCGGCCAGCGCTACAGCACGCAGCGTTCGCCGGGCGCCGAGAGCGGTCAGCAGGGCGACCGCATCGGTGTCCCCCGGTTCGACGAGCGTCGAGAACGCCGCCTCGGCGAACACAGCAGCGATCGCCTGCGCTCCATCGAGATCCGCACCGTCGGCGATGACCGGTCGCAGCAGCGCGAGCATCTCTCGCACCGAGGTCCCAAGAACAGTGTCGCTATCGGCCATCGTCGCGGCCCCTGACCCGCGTCCGCAGGGTGGATCGCTGGCCCGATGCGGCTGCGAGGACCGACACCGTCGCAAGGATCGGGCAGCGCGCACAGACCAGCGACCGGCTCGCGCTCGCGTGGACGACGGCACCGGGGTGCGGGCGCTCAGCGACGCGATCTCCGAGGCGATCTCCGGCCGACCTCCCCTTTTCCGCTGTGCTCCCCTCCGTCCGCCCCCTGCCGGATCGCGACGACGGGGAGGCCGTCGCCTCCGGGCGACGGAGAGAGCGGCGGTCTTCGCGGACGGAAGCGCTCACGCCCGGAACGTCTCTCGCCCGGCGAGAGACCGGGCGGACGGGCGGGTTCTCCCCGCCGCCGGCCGCACCGCACCGGCAGTCCGGGCCCACAAGCGGAGCACAGCCCTGACCGTCGAACACACCCCGGCATCGCTCGGATGCGGCAGGGATCGCACAGAAGCTCTCGGTCATGGGGTGGCTCCTCTCCGGAGGTAGCGTGCCCGGCCGATGTGGTCGGGGGTGGGCGTCGGAGACTGGTCGAGATCGGCAAGGGTCCAGGCGACGCGAAGGGTCCGGTCGTAACCGCGCATGGTGATGGTTCCGCGTTCGAGGGCGCGGTCGAGTGGGGAGAGGGCGCCTCCGTGTACGCGGAACGGACCGGAGCGGAGCCAAGAAGCCTTCGACGTCGGCGTTGCGTGACCAGGCGGTCCCGCTCAGCCGGGACGCTGCCGCAGCACGGGCCGCCTCCACGCGAACACGGAGGGCGGCGCTCGACGGACCGGGCGGTGCGCCGTCACTCCCGAGCCGGAGCGCACCCAAGCCCAGACGGCAGACGGTGAGACGGAGATCGACACGGTCGAGGAGCGGACCGGAGAGGCGGGCCAGATAGCGTCGCCGGGCGGCCGGAGGACAGGCGCATTCCTCCTCGGCCGATCCATACTGACCGCAGGGGCAGGGATTCGCGGCGAGGACGAGTTGGAACCGGGCCGGGTAGGTCGCGGCTCCGCTCGCTCGATGGATAGTGATGGTTCCGCTCTCCAGCGGCTGCCGGAGCACATCGAGAACGGCTGCCGGGAACTCGGCCGCCTCATCCACGAACAACACGCCGTTCGTGGCCCGGACCACGGCTCCCGGCGTGATCTCCCACTGCCCCCGCCCACGAGCGCCGCGGCCGAGGCAGTGTGGTGCGGGGATTCGAAGGGGGGTCGGTGGATGAGGCCGCCGACGGTCCCGACGCCGGCGAGAGAGCGGATGGACGTGGTCTCCAGCGCCTGATCCGGGGTGAGGTCGGGCAGGAGCGACGGCAGCCGGCGGGCGAGCATCGTCTTGCCGGCTCCAGGCGGGCCGATCATGGTGACGTTGTGCCCGCCGGCCGCCGCGACGACGAGAGCTTCGACCGCTTCCTCGTTGCCCGCGATGTCGGACATGTCTGGCTCGGCGGGAAGGGCCGTCCCCACCGCCGCCGCGGGGACGGGATCGACCTCGATCGGGTCGAGCTCTGAGACGTGAGCGATGGCCGCTGCCCGGAGCCCCGGCACCGCGACGACCTCGACGCCATCGACGAGGGCCGCTTCTTCGGCGTTCGCCGTAGGAACCAGCACGCGGCGGAAACCGGCGGCGCGAGCCGCGAGGACGGAGGGCAGCACCCCGGGGACCGGCCGGAGACGGCCGTCGAGGCCTAGCTCGCCGAGATGCACCGACCGCGCAGCGGACTCCGCCGGGACGACACCGGAGGCGGTCAGCGCCGCGATCGCGATGGCCAGGTCGAACGCCGATCCCTGTTTGCGCAGGGCGGCCGGCGACAGGTTGACGGTAAGCTTGCGCTGCGCGAGCGTAACACCGGCATTGACGGCCGCGGAGGTGACTCGTTTGCGCGATTCGCCGAGGGCGGTGTCGGGGAGACCGATCAGAACGAAAGCGGGCAGACCCGCGGAGATGTCTGCCTCCACTTCCACGATGTCGCCGCGCACCCCCGTGAGAGCGACGGCGAAGGTCCGGCCGAGCGCCATCAGAGAATCCCGGGCAGATGGTGGATCTGCGGGTTCGCGCTCCAGACGTTCAGGACGCCGATCGCGTCGACCCGGAGCGCTCCCGGCAGCGGCCCGTACGTGCGGCACCACTCGGCGGTGAGCCGGCGCAAGCGCACAGCCTTCTCCGGGGTGATCGCTTCGAGGGGATGACCGTAGTGCGTCGTGGCGCGCGTCTTCACCTCCACGAAGACCGTGATGTCCCCCGTGCGCGCGATGATATCGATCTCGCCCGACTGGATGCGCCAGTTGCGGTCGATCAGGACGTAGCCGTGCGCTTCGAGCCAGTGAGCCGCGACGCTTTCGCCACGGCGGCCGAGTTCGTCTTTCTTTGCCATGATTCCTCCCACAGCCAGCTTCGTGGGAAGTCACAGCGCAAGGGGCGCGCGCCAGGAATCTGTGGAGAAGTCAGGGATGACCGCAGCGTGTGGACAACCCGCCGCCGGAGGGCATCAGGAACGACCAGGGAACGGCAGAGAACCCGTCACTCGTCCAGCGCCAGCTCCTTCGGCAACTCGAACTCCTTGCTGGACAGTTCCTCGATGTTCACATCCTTGAAGGTCAGCACGCGCACCGACTTCACGAACCGGTCGGCGCGGTACACATCCCACACCCACACATCGTTCATGGTCAGCTCGAAGTAGAAATCGTGCTCCGTGTCACGGCGCGCGAACTCGACCTCGTTCGCGAGGTAGAAACGGCGCTCGGTCTCGATCACGTACTTGAATTGCGAGACGACGTCCCGGTATTCGCGATACAAAGCCAGCTCGACCTCGCGGTCGTAGTCGTCGAACTCGTCCTCATCCATCGTCCGTCAAGTCTAAGCCGGTCCGGGCGTCAGAGCGGAACGTCGAGCCGGGTCGTCTCTCTGAGCCAGGTGAGACGGTGGATGGCGCTGGGTCCGAGTTCGGCGATGGCGGCGAAGTGCCCCGGTGTCGAGTAGCCCTTGTTGCTCGCCCAGCCGTAGCCGGGATAGTCGGCATCGTGCCCGATCATCAAGCGGTCTCGATGCACTTTGGCGATGACGGACGCGGCGGCGACGGACGCGCAGTCGCGATCGGCCTTGATCCGGGTGACCACACGGGCCGGGCGCGCCAAGGCGGGGGTGAGGTAGTCGTAGTTGCCGTCCAGGATGAGTGCGCTGTCGTGGACGGGCGCTTCCTGCTCCTCCAGCACGGCGAAGGCGCGCGCCCCCGCGAGGCCGAGGCAGCGCATGATGCCGTGCCTGTCGACCTCGGACGCGGAGGCCAGGCCGACGGCGTGGAAGAGCGACCAGCGGCGGCAAGCCGGTTCCAGGGCCTCCCGGACGGGCTCGGGAAGAAGTTTGGAGTCGCGGAGCCCGGGCGGGATGCGCTTCACTGCGGTGTCGATGACGACCATGCCGACCGCGACCGGGCCGGCGAGCGCGCCGCGGCCGACCTCGTCCACGGCGACGATCGAGGTGACACCCTCGCGGTACAGCGCCTTCTCGAATCGCAGCGACGGGGTAACCGGGGTCATCCTCGCTCGTCCTCCTCCGGTCCACGGGAGACTTCAGAATAGCCGTCCAGCCACGTCCCTCGCTGCACGGGGCGCGGCGATCGGGAACGCACGGCCGCTCAACAGCAGAGCGCTGCGCGCCCGGCCTCCACGGGCGTCCGGGCGGTGTCTCAACCCGCCCTCAAAACCGCTGAGCTCCCGGTCTGCGGAGGACCGGGAGCTCAGACGGAGGGGCGGGAAACGCTCAGTTGTCGCGCTTCTCTTTGATCTTCGCCTTCTTGCCGCGGAGTTCGCGGAGATAGTAGAGCTTCGCACGGCGGACGTCACCACGGGTGACGACCTCGATCTTGTCGATGACCGGCGAATGGACCGGGAACATGCGCTCGACGCCGACCTGGAAGCTGATCTTACGGACCGTGAAGGTCTCGCGGACGCCTTCGCCGGAGCGGGCGATCACGACGCCCTGGAAAACCTGGACACGAGAGCGGCTGCCCTCGATGATGTTGACGTGAACCTTGACGGTGTCACCGGCGCGGAAGGCCGGGATGTCCTGCTTGAGGGAAGCGGCGTCCACCTGGTCGAGGATATGCATTGCTTTTCGCTCTCTGTGCCCGCCGACAGGTCGGGGACGGATTCGGGGCCTTCGCTGCTGGAGGCCGGGATTCGATGGGTGTGTCCGCGCGAGATGCTGGCTCCCCTGTGGCAGAGCCGGGCGGCGGCACAAGGATTAATTGTGCCATGCCGGGAGCGGGTTTGCCAAAGCGGAAGCCCGAACCTCCGACAGAGCTACTCCTCGCGCCGTTCTTCGATGACGATCACCTCGGCGTCTCCGGCGGACATCCTCGGGTCGCGCCGCACCTGCTGCGACTGCGCGGCCCGCTCATAGGCAGCGTAGGTCTCCCTCACGCGGCCGCGCAGTTCGGCTATCAGCTCCCACAACCCCAGCCAGAACAGCCCGAGGAAGAGGATCACCCCGGCGACGGCGAGCCAGCCGGCCGCCGCGCCCGGGAAGAAGCCGAAGGCGACGATCGCGGCGTTCCACGGCGCGAGCAGCCCGACGTCGTACCACGAGACGGCCTGGACGTCCCGCACGCTCTTCCGGGCCACGAGGACGCCCCCGATCGCGAGCAGCGCGAGGAACAGCAGCGGACACAGCAGCAGTCCCAGGAACGACCAGCCGCTTCCGGTGTGGAACGCGGCCCAGCCGACGAGCAGCCAGGCGGGGAGGACCACGGCGGAGGGGAACAGCCACCAGTAGAACGCCTTCCGGATGAACACGGTGTCAGCGTAGCCGCACGCGGCTGTGCGAGGGCTGCGGGTTCGCCGAGGGCACGATGGGAGGCGCGCATGCCAGACTGGGCGCCTCCCCTCTACGCCGAGAGTAAGGACCCGCGTGATCGAGCTGAGGACGCCCGCCGAGATCGAGCAGATGCGGCCCGCCGGCCGTTTCGCCGCCGAGGTGCTGGCCGAGACGGCCGCTGCGGCGACGGTCGGCACGAATCTGCTGGAGCTGGACCGGATCGCGCACGCGGCCATCCGCCGACGCGGCGCGACATCCTGCTACATCGACTACCACCCGTCGTTCGGGGCGAGCCCGTTTGGGAAGGCGATCTGCACCTCGGTGAACGACGCTGTGCTGCACGGCCTCCCGCACGACTACCGGCTGCGCGATGGCGACCTGTTGAGCCTCGACTTCGCGGCGAGCGTCGATGGCTAGGTGGCCGACGCAGCGGTCAGCGTCGTCGTCGGGAAGGCGAGGGACGAGGATCTGCGGCTCATCGACACGACCCGCCGCGCTCTCGCGGCGGGCATCGCGGCAACACAGCCGGGAGGGCACACCGGCGACATCTCGGCGGCGATTGCGGCCGTGGCAGAGGGCTACCCGATCAACACCCGGTTCGGCGGCCACGGCGTCGGCCGGACGATGCACGGCGATCCGCACATCCCGAACGATGGGCCGCCGGGCCGTGGCTTCCCGCTGCGCCCGGGGCTCGTGATCGCGATCGAACCGTGGTTCCTGGAGACCACCGACCAGATCGTCACGGACCCGGACGGCTGGACGCTCCGCTCGGCGGATGGTTCGCGTGGCGCGCACTCGGAGCACACGATCGCGATCACCGAGTCCGGCCCGCTCGTCCTCACCGCCGCCTGACCCCGCGGTCGCCGGCGGCGGTCCTACGGCAGCAGGTCGGGCCGCACCCGCTCCGTCCGCGCCACCGATTGCTCGCGCCGCCAGGCGGCGATGGCCCCGTGGTTGCCCGAGAGAAGCACCGGCGGCACAGCGCGGCCGCGCCACTGGACCGGTTTCGTATACGACGGGTGTTCCAGCAGGCCGTCTTCGTGCGATTCCTGCACGAGGCTCTCCGGGTTGCCGACCACCCCGGGGATGAGCCGCCCGACGGCCTCGATCATCGCCATCGCCGCGACCTCTCCCCCGTTGAGCACGTAGTCGCCGAGGCTGACGAGGCGGACGCGGGCGTGGGATGCCGCGTCGTCGAACACGCGCTGGTCGATGCCCTCGTAGCGGCCGCAGCCGAAGACGAGGTGCTGTTCCCCCGCGAGCGCGCGGGCCATCGTCTGCGTGAACAGCTCGCCCGCGGGCGAGGGGAAGATCACCAGGGGGTCCTCCGCGTCATCCAGCACGCTGTCGAGCGCTTCGCCCCACGGCTCGGGTTTCATGACCATCCCGGCGCCGCCGCCGTACGGGGTGTCGTCCACGGTGCGGTGCCGGTCGTGCGTGTGGTCGCGCAGGTCGTGGACGCCGAGCGCGATCCGTCCGGACTGGCGGGCCTTGCCGAGCAGGGAGATGTCGAGCACATCGAAGAATGTGGGGAAGATCGTGACGATGTCGATGCGCATGGCGGCCAGTCTATTCGGGGCGGTCACTCCGGAACGGCCATCAGCTCGCGGTCGCGCGGCACGAGCGGCGCCGCCACGGCGGGGCAGAGCGCGACGATGGCAAACGTCAGTGGGTACCCCGGCCCGCCGATGAGCGCGCCGACGACCGGACCGACGAGCGAGGCGGCGGCGAACTGCCCGGTGTTCTGAGCGCCGAGTATACGGCCGGACCAGAACGGCCCCGCGATCTCGGCGGCCGAGGTGTAGGCCAGCCCGTTGTCGGCGACAGTGACGACGGCGGCGACGATCAGGATGACCGCCGCAGCAACGGAACCGAGGGCGGAGGCGACCGCCATCAGCAGCATCGCGGCGACCGCCGCGACAGACACCCAGCGGAGCGGACGCAGATGGCTGCCGACGCGGTCGCTCAGGGCGCCGACACCGATGCGGCCGATCGCGCCGACGAACTGGCTCACAGCGATGACCATCCCAGCGGCGAGAGAGGAGAGTCCCAGCTCGGCCACCAGCCAGACCAGTCCGAAGGTCGAGACGGTGAACTGCGGCACGACGAGCAACATCGACACACCGTGGATGCGCCACAGCAGCGAGGTCTCGCGGTACGGCCGCCGGCGGGCCGGGGAATGGGCTTCCTTGTCATCCCCACCGCCCCGTCCCGCTCGCGGCGGATCGACGAGCGCGAGCGCGCAGAGCGCTGCTGAGATGCCGCAGAGCGCGGCGGGAAGGACCAGCGCGAGCGCGATCCCGCCTACGGCGGCCAGCGAGAAGGGACGCCGATCGCCGCGACCGCCACGCCGAGCGGCTGGCACATCTGCCGAATGCCCATCACGAGCCCTCGGCGCCCCTTCGGGAACCAGCCGATCACGACGCGGCCGCTGGCGGCGTTGGGGCTCGCCGCGGCTATGCCGCCCACCAGGAACAGGGCGCCCAGGGTGATGTACGAGGAGACGGACATCGCACCGAGCGCAGCGAGCGCCGTGAGCGCGAGACCGGCGGCGATCACCCAGCGCTCGCCGATCCGGTCGCTGAGCGCGCCCCAGGCGATGAGCGCCAGCACGAGGCCGACCGTCGGCGTCGAGGCGAGGAGCCCCGCCTGCGCAAGGCTGAGTCCGCGCTCCGAATGGAGCAGCGGGATGAGGAAGGCCGGGGTCGAGACGAACACGGTCGAACTGGCCTGCCCGAGCACGCCGAGCGCGAGCATCAGCCACGGCCGTGGTGTGCGCCGGCTCGCTGTGGTGGTGCTGCTGCTTCTCATTCGGTACACCGTATCGGTGTACCGAATGAGCCTCATACTCGAGCAGGCCACCGCCGACGACCGGCTGGGCGGATCGCAGTGGACACGGCGAGGCGCGAGCGGATCCGCGGTCACTCGGCGCCGGGGGTCTCCTCTGCCGGCACGGGCGCGGACTCGTCTGCGGCCGGCGCGTCATCCGGAAGGTCCTCGAACAGGCCTCGCGGCGGGGTGAGCGTCACCGTTCCGGCCACGAGATCGACATCGGGGACGATCGCTGTGACGAACGGGACGAGGACTTCGCCGCCGGGAGTCTTGATCGCCAGCAGATCCTGCCCGGGCAGGTGGTCGACGCGCGCGATGGCGCCGACGACGACCCCGTCGCGGTGGGCGGAGAGGCCGACGAGCTGGTGGTCGTACCAGGCGTCCTCTTCGTCGGGAAGCTCGCGGACGTCCTGGTTCACCCAGAGGATCGCCTTCACAAGAGTCTCAGCTTCAGTGCGGTCGTCCACTCCGTCGAAGAAACCGACCGGGTGGCCGTTGTACCAGCGGAGCTCACGGAGCGTCAAGGTCTTGCCGTGCCATTTGGACGCCGTGGGCACCTGCAGGGTGAAGACCGCTCCTGGGACGAACCGTTTGCCGGGCTCGTCGGTGAAGAGTTCGAGTTTGATCGCGCCCTTGAGGCCGTGGGCTTTGGTCAGCCGTCCGACGCGGAGCTCGGTCTGATCCGGCCGCGGCGCGACCTCCTTGCGCGGCAGCTTGTGGTCCGCCACCTCAGTCGTCGACGACGTCGACGCGGACGCGCCGACCGTCGGCCAGGGCGGTCACGAGCGTGCGGAGCGCCTTCGCTGTCCGGCCGGAGCGGCCGATGACCCGCCCGAGGTCCTCGGGGTTCACACGAACCTCGAGGACCTCGCCACGCGGGGATGATTTGGCCACCACGCGCACGTCGTCCGGATGGTCGACGATGCCCTTGACCACATGCGTGAGAGCGGGAGCGAGCAAGACGTTACGCCTTCTCGCCGTCGGCAGCCTCGTCGGCGATGTCCTCCGCCTCGGCGACGACCTCGGCCTCAGCGGCCTCCTCGGCCTCGACCTCGGCTTCGATGACGGCCTCCGCCTCGGCGACAGCCTCGGCCGGCTTCGCCGCCTTGGGCTTCAGCACCGGCTTCTTCTTCTCGTCGGCGACGAACGCCTCCTTGGCCCCGGCCACCTTGACGGTCGAGACAGCGTTCTTGTCGCCCTTGAAGGCGCCCCAATCGCCGGTAAGCTTGAGCAGCACCAGCACCTGCTCGGTCGGCTGGGCGCCGACGCTGAGCCAGTACTGGGCGCGGTCCGAGTCGACCTCGATGCGCGAGGGCTCCTCGGTGGGGTGGTACAGACCGATCTCCTCGATGACGCACCCGTCACGCTTGGTGCGCGAGTCGGCGACGACGATGCGGTAGTGCGGAGCACGAATCTTGCCGAGGCGCTTCAGTCGGATTTTGACAGCCACAATTCTCCTGTGTCGAATGATGAGTTATGTCGAACTGACTGCCGTGGGCGTGGGGGCACACTCGGCAGGAGGTCTTCGTGTCGTCCGCCGCGCCGGATAGAGGGTCGGGCGCTGCGGAACTCAACTAGCTATTCTGGCAGAAAAGCGCCCCCGATGAACAATCGGCGCTGTGTGTACTCGAACGAATGGGGATTCCGGCAATGCAGATCGAATTCTCGGAGTCTGAGCGCTCCACCGTCGGGATCGAGTGGGAGCTCGCGCTCGTGGACGGCGCGACCGGCGACCTCGTCCCGATTGCGGAGGAGGTGCTGGGCGAGCTCGGGACGCCCGACGGCCACGAGCATCCCCAGATCACGCACGAACTACTGATGAACACCGTCGAGTTGGTCAGCCGGGTTCACCGGACAGTCCCGGCGGCGATCGCCGATCTGCAGGAGCTGATCGGAATGGTGCGCGCGGTCACCGACCCCCGGGGCGTGGAGCTGATGTGCGCCGGCACGCACCCCTTCGCCCAGTGGTACGACCAGAGGATCACGCCGAACGCACGCTACGACCGCCTGCTCGACCGCACACAGTGGTGGGGGCGGCAGATGATGATCTGGGGCGTCCATGTCCATGTCGGAATCGACGAGCGCGACAAAGCGCTCCCGATCGTGAACGGGCTGCTCACCTACTACCCGCACTTGCAGGCGCTCAGCGCGTCGAGTCCGTTCTGGGCCGGGGCGAACACCGGATACGCCTCGAACCGCGCGCTGATGTTCCAGCAGCTGCCGACCGCGGGGCTGCCGTGGCAGTTCGGCGCGTGGGCGAACTACGAAGAGTACGTGCAAGACCTGGTCGCCACCGGTGTCGTCACCGACCACAGCGAGGTGCGCTGGGACATCCGCCCGTCGCCGAAGTGGGGCACGGTGGAGATGCGAGCCTGTGACGGGCTCTCGACGGCGGACGAGGTCGGCGCGGTGGCCGCGCTCATCCACTGCCTCGCCGACCGGATGTCGGGCGAGCTGGACGACGGCGTCAAACCGGTCGCGCTGCAGCCCTGGTTCGTGCGCGAGAACAAGTGGCGGGCCGCGCGGTACGGGCTGGACGCGGAGGTGATCGTCGCACCGGACGGCGCCGAACGGCTCGTGCGCGACGAACTGGCCGAGCTGACCGAGACCCTCGCACCGATCGCCGAGCGGCTCGGCTGCACAGAGGAACTCGCGCAGGTACACACCATCCTGAGGTCCGGGGCGAGCTACCAGCGGCAGCTGGCCGTCGCTAGAGCGAACGGCGGCAGCCTGCAGGCGGTCATGAGCTCGCTCACGCACGAGCTGAGGAGCGGGCTGGGCCGACCCGCCTGGGCCGGAAAAGACGCACTGCGCCCATAGAGTCCAGCCCTTACCCTGAAGGCATGCTTCGCCACCGATCGCTTGTCTTGGCCGGCGCCGCGGCGCTCGCCGCGACGCTCGCGCTGTGCGGCTGCTCGGTGATGCCGGAGGTCGCAGCGGCCGGAGACCCCACCCCCACCGCAGACCATCCGCACATCGCCGTGATCGGCGACTCGATCGAGTCCGGGCTCGGAGTGGAGCCGTCCGAAGCCTGGCCGGCGCTGGTGGCCGTCGATCTCCGCTGGGAGCTCGACAACCTCAGCGTCGCCGGGTCAGGATTCGTGACGCGCGGAGACAGGTACGAGGACTACACGACACAGATCGAGAGGGCGATCGCCGCGAAGGCGCAGATCGTGCTGATCGGCGCTTCCGACAACGACCTCGGGCAGGACATCGCCGAGGTCTCGGCCGCGATGACCGCAGCGGTCGGACGCCTGAAGACGGCGCTCCCGGGCGTGCAGCTCGTCGGCTTAAGCGCGCTCAGCGGCGCCGCCGGGGACGACCAGCTCGCACCGCTGGACTCCGCGCTCGAGTCGGTCGTGACCGAAGCCGGGGGCGAATGGCTCAGCCTCGGCCAGCCCTACCGGGGAGTGGACGGGCGGGTGCAGGAGGACGGCGAGTACCCCACTGTCGCCGGCCAGCAGGCGATCGCCTCAGTCGTGCTCGAGCGACTCGACGACTGAGGTCCGCTCGCGACGGGGGCACCCCTGGATCCGGGCTCACAGCGTCCCCCGTCTCGACGGCCCGTCGTGGCTGCGTACACATCCGAAGGCTGACGCTCAGCGCGCTGACGCTCAGCGCGACCGTTTCACGCCACTCGGAGCATCACTCTTGCTCAGCATCGTCGCTCACTGCATGCCGTGTTTTATTGCTTGCACATCAGAGCGTTTACGGCAATATTCCGCCATTTTCTGGCTTTTGGCAGGGCGGTTACTCTAGCTTTGCGTGACATCTAACACAAGCATTACGTGCATGTGCGGTTGTGGTTACACTTTTCACATTCGCTGGACCGTGCGAGTACGAAGGAGAACGAATTCATGCACCGACACCGCATATCCGCCACGCTCGCCGCCGTTGCCGCACTCACGTTGAGCGCCGCCGCACTGATTCTCCGGTTTCACCGGCGGCCGGCACCCCCACGCTGGCCTCAGCGCCGACAGCCCCCTCAACGAACCTCTCCGCTCCGGCTCCCACGACTCTCCCCCAGCAGGGCAGCGGCGACACCCCCGCATCCGTCGACCACGACTCACCGCGGTTCGATTTCAAGACCGGTGGAGAGCTTCCCGACGCTCCGGTCGTCAAACCCTTCGCCGACTCCGGCTACGCGCTGCTCTCAGGTGTGCGCTCCAACGCGTTCCGCTACGAGATCCGGCTCATCTCGACCCCCGGGGTCGAGGCATACCGAGGCTTCGCCCAGGCGGCGGCGTCCGAACTCACTGCGGCCGGACTCGCCAACATCAGCGTGGCTCCCGGCCAGTTCAGCGACCCCGGGGGCGTCGTGCCCGCCAACACCATCTACATCGGGGCTTTCACCTCCTCCCCCTGTGGCAGCGGTGGCGGCATCGCTGGCTGCGGAGGCCCCTACCTCGGCAAGAGCCGAGCCGTCACGGGCAATGGCGCGATCGTGCTGGCAGGACGGGTCTGGATACTTCCCCCGACAGCGGTCCAGACCGCTGCCGTCAAAAGGGAGATCGTCGCGCACGAGATAGGCCACACTCTCGGGCTCGCCTACTACTCGGGAACCTACGGCGGAGCCCGCCAGGTGATGTACCCATCGGCCGCTCCGACCGCCAGCTACCAGGCCGGTGACCGGAACGGATTGAGCTATCTCCGCGGGGAGAATCCGATGGGCGCGCTCGACACAGCGGCATCCCCCGGAACCGACAAGGTGCGAGTGACGGGATGGTCGTTCGATCCCGATCAGTCCGCGGCCGCCACGTTCGCCGTCACCGTGGACGGCGCTCGCGCCGGCGGTGGGACGACGTCGCTGGCTCGCACCGACGTGAACGCGCGCTAAGGCGTAACCGGTAGCCGCGGATTCGATGTGACGGTCACGGCGCCCGGTGGTCTCAGGCAGGTCTGCGTCACGGCGACGAACTATCCGGTCGGGAACCAGCAGTCCCTCGGCTGCCGCACTGTCGTCGTCTCAAGCGCGGCCCCCGAGGGCTCCTACGACACCATCGCCCAAACCCCCGGACACTCCATCACCGTCACCGGCTGGGCCCTCGACCGCGACAACCCCACCAACTCCGCCGTCACCCTCACCATCGACGGCACCCCCGTAACCACGACAACCACCAACCAACTCCGCACCGACATCAACACCAAATACACCACCACCGGCACCCGCGGCTTCACCCTCACCGCACCCACAACCCCCGGCACCCACACCGCCTGCATAACAACCCCCGACTACCCCCAACTCACCAGCAAAACCACCCTCGGCTGCCGCACCATCAGGATTCCCTGAGCGCACGGCAAAGGCCCGGCCGGTGGGCGGATTCTAGTGGTCGTTGCAACACGACGATTAGCTGGTAGGTAGTTTAGCGAGGCGCTGGGCTGGGGTTTCCCAGCCGAGCGTTTTGCGTGGGCGGGTGTTGAGTTCGTGTGCGACTCGGGCAAGGTCCGCGGGCGAGTGCTGTGAGAGGTCGGTGCCCTTCGGGAAGTACTGCCTCAGCAACCCGTTCGTGTTCTCGTTAGAACCGCGCTGCCAGGGCGAGGCTGGGTCGCAGAAGTAGACGTCCATGTCGGTGGCGATCGTGAACGTCTTGTGGGCGGCCATCTCCGCACCCTGGTCCCAGGTCAGCGACTTCTTCAGTTCGGCCGGCAGGCCGCTCATCGTCCGAATGAGGCCATCGCGGACGGTCTCGGCAGCGTGGTCGGTCGGGAGGTGGACGAGCATCACGAACCTGGTGGTTCGCTCGACGAGGGTGCCGATCGCGCTGGCGTGGTCAGCGCCGATGATGAGATCGCCTTCCCAATGCCCTGGAACAGCACGATCAGCGACCTCAGCGGGGCGCTCGGAGATCATGAGCATCGGGTCGACGAACCGCGAACGACGTGCGTTGGTTCCCCGGTTCGGTCGGCGACGTGCGCGCCCGGTACGCAGCGCTGTCGCGAGATCACGGCGCAGCTGGCCGCGTCCTTGGAGATAGAGCGTCTGGTAGATCGTCTCGGTCGCCACTCGCATCCCAACGTCGTCCGGGAACTGACGGATCAGGGCTCGAGTGATCTGCTCGGGAGACCACCGCAACGCCAGCTTCGACTCAACGAAAGCACGCAACCGCAGCTCTGTCACCAGTCTTCGCGGCTTTGGCCGTGGGCGACGCTTCGCCGAGTAGCGATGTGCTGCGAAGGGGTGATAGATCCCGGTCGAGGACCGGTTCCGGGAGATTTCCCGACTGATCGTGGATGGCGACCGCCGCAGCTGGGCGGCGATGCTCCGCAGTGACAACCCATCGCGGAGGAGATCCCGGATCTGCTCACGTTCCTCCAGCGAAAGGAACCGCGGATCGAGCTTCCTCTCCAGCTGAAAGATCGCCGCCGGCGAGATTGTCTCGGTGCCGTCAAGAAACGTCGTCATACCTGTTTTGTAATCGACGACCCGACCATCTGGGTAATAGCGGCGATGAGCGGTCTTCCGGACACCGTTATCCCAATCCCGTGCCGTGCGGATGTTCACCCCGACGGCAGCCGCTGCTTCGCGACGCGAGATGCCATCGCGTCGCAACTGGAAGTAGCGTTCCTTTCCTGGATGCGGACCAGTCCCGGTTTTCCCCTGGCTGCGCAGGCCGGCCTTCCATACCCACGTCCCGCAGGTCGCCGGGTTGAACCCCAACTCACGCGCCGCGATCGTGATGCTCCCACACGCCTCGAACAACGCGAAGAACGCGTCCTTATCAGCCTGCGTGAAACAGCGTCGATCCCTCGAATAGCTCCTTAAACGGGCCACGGTCGTTACAACTCCCAGAAAGTCCAGGTGTTGCAACGACCGTTAGAACCCAAGGTGCGTCGGCACTGGCCGGGCCTTTGCCGGACCTAACGCCCACTCAACGACCGAGGAACTTCTGCAGCGCAGCCAGCTCCTCCTCGGAAGGGCCTCCCTTCGGCGCGGCGGCACCGCCGCCGAGGCCGAAGCCGCTGCCGGTCGGGAGGGAAGCGGCCGCCGGCTTCGCGCCGGAGGCGAGCGCCGCGTTCTCGGCGGCGCGCTTAGCGGGGTTGCCGGACCGGGAGCCGCTCTTCTTCTTGGCCTGCTGCTTGCCGCGGCCCGCGTAGCCCGCGCCGGGGATCGGCCCCATGCCGGGGACGTTCGGGACGCCGCCCTTCGCAACGGTCTTCATCATCTTGGCGGCCTGCTCGAAACGGTTCACGAGGGCGTTGACCTCGGTGACCGTCGTGCCCGAGCCCCTGGCGATGCGCAGGCGACGGGAGCCGTTCAAGAGTTTAGGGGTGGTGCGCTCGGCCTTGGTCATCGACTGGATGATGGCCTCGGTGCGGACGATCTCGCTCTCGTCGAACTGGTCGAGCTGCTGCTTCATCTGGCCGGCGCCGGGCAGCATCCCGATCATCTTCTTGATCGAGCCCATGTTGCGCAGCTGCTGCATCTGCCCCAGGAAGTCGTCGAGCGTGAAAGTGTCGGTCGCGAACTTCTCGGCGACCTTGCGCGCCTCCTCCTCGTCGAAGGCCTCCTGCGCCTGTTCGATGAGGGTGAGGATGTCGCCGAGGTCGAGGATGCGGGACGCCATGCGGTCGGGATGGAACGGCTCGAAGTGGTCCAGACCCTCGCCGGTGGAGGCGAAGATGATCGGGCGGCCGGTGATCGAGGCGACGGAGAGCGCCGCGCCGCCGCGGGCGTCGCCGTCGAGCTTGGAGAGCACGACACCGGTGAAATCCACACCGTCCTGGAACGCTTTGGCGGTCGCCACGGCGTCCTGGCCGATCATCGCGTCGATGACGAAGAGCACCTCGTCCGGGTTCGTCGCCGCGCGGATGTCGGCGGCCTGCTTCATCAGCTCGGCATCCACACCGAGGCGGCCCGCGGTGTCGATGACGACCGTGTCGTACTGCTTGGTCTCGGCGAACTTCAGGGCGTCCTTCGCGACCTTCACCGGGTTGCCGACGCCGTTGCCGGGCTCCGGGGCGTAGACCGGCACGCCGGCCTGCTCGCCGACGATCTGGAGCTGATTGACCGCGTTGGGGCGCTGGAGGTCGGCGGCGACGAGGAGCGGCGTGTGGCCGTGCTTGACGAGCCACTTGCCCAGCTTGCCGGCGAGGGTCGTCTTTCCGGCGCCCTGGAGGCCGGCGAGCATGATGACCGTCGGCGGCTTCTTGGCGAACTGAAGGCGGCGCTGCTCACCGCCCAGGATGCCGATGAGCTCCTCGTTGACGATCTGCACGACCTGCTGGGCCGGGTTGAGCGCCTTGTTGACATCGTCGCTCAGCGCCCGCTCGCGCACCTTGCCGGTGAACTCCTTGACCACGTCGAGGGCGACGTCGGCGTCGAGCAGGGCGCGGCGGATCTCGCGCACAGTGCCGTCGACATCCGACGGCGACAGCTTGCCTTTGGTGCGCAGGTTCTTGAAAGTGTCCGCGAGACGGTCGGACAACGAGCCGAAAGTAGCCATGATCGGACAAGTCTACCGGGCGCCGATGGGGCCTGGCCCGAGCCTCAGCTCTGCGTCTCCACCGCGACGACGTCTCCGCGGACGTCGAAGGAGACAGTGAGAACGGTGTCCGTCTCCTCAGCATCGATGGCGTAGTCGAAGGTCGCGAAGACCTCCTCCTCGCCAGCGGCGCCGGGCTGAACGACGACGCGCAGCAGTTGCAACGAGCGCAGCACGTCGACGGCGATGTCGCCCGAGTTGTGGACGAGCAGGTCGAGCAGGGTCTCCCCCATCCGGTCGACATGCTCGTCGATATAGCTCGTCGTCGCCGACTGTCGCGAGCTCAGCTCGGCGATCAGAGCGTCCCTGGCCCGGGCGTCGAAGCCGTCGAGACGCTGGATGAGCGCGGCCGCCGCGTCCAAGGCGTCCTCGGTCACGGTGGACTCCCTCTCGACCCGGAGCTCCAGCCCGACTGCCTGGTCGGCCAGCTCGACGGTGTCCTCCCAGACGAGTCCGCCAGAGGCGGTCTCGTCGATGAGCCCGAAGAAGTCGTGCTCGATGGCCATCAGCCGACCAGCTGCTGCGCGAAGACGTGCGGTGTGAAACCGGTGAGGTCGTCGATGCCCTCGCCCTGGCCCACCAGCTTGATCGGGATGCCGGTGCGCTCCTGCACGGCGAGCACGAAGCCGCCCTTCGCCGAGCCGTCGAGCTTCGTGAGCACGAGCCCGGTGACCCCGGCGTGCTCGAGGAACGCCTCGGCCTGCGCGAGACCGTTCTGCCCGGTGGTCGCGTCGAGCACCAGCAGCACCTCGGCGATCGGCGCCTGCTTCTCGACCACGCGTTTGATCTTGGACAGCTCATCCATCAGACCGCCCTTGGTCTGCAAACGGCCCGCGGTGTCGATGAGGACGATCTCGGTGCCGTCGCTCTTCGCCTTCTCGACGGTCTGGAAGGCGACGGAGGCAGGGTCCTGCCCCTGCTGCTGAGGCCGGACGATGCCGGCGCCAGAGCGCTCGGCCCAGGTCGCGAGCTGCTCGACCGCCGCGGCGCGGAAGGTGTCGGCCGCGCCGACGACGACCGAGCGGTCGTAGGTGCGCAGGAACTTCGCGAACTTGCCGATAGTGGTGGTCTTGCCGACGCCGTTGACGCCCACGACGAGCACGACCGCCGGGCGGTCGCTCAGCTTGAGAGTGGTGTCCAGCCGGGAGAGCCGCTCCTCCATCGTCTCGCGCAGCATGCGCTGGAGATCGGCGGGGTCGGTGGTGCGGTAGCGGTCGACCTTGGCGCGCAGATCGTCGATGACCGCTTCGGTGACAGCGGGACCGAAGTCGGCGGTGATGAGCGCCGTCTCCAGGTCGTCCCAGGTGGTCTCGTCGATGGTCTTCTTGGCGAACATCCCGCGGAGGGCGCCCGACAAGGACCAGGGGGTGCAGTCTGCCATGACCTCAGACTAGTTGCTCCCGTGGCGCTCGTCGCGTCCGCGTCCGCTACGATGCCCGCTCCTGAGCGACCCGCTGGCCGACGACCGCCGAGACACCGTCCTGGCGCATGGAGACGCCGTAGAGCGCGTCGGCGACCTCCATCGTGCGCTTCTGGTGCGTGATCACAATGAGCTGGCTGTTCTCGCGCAGGTCCTCGAAGATCGTCAGTAGACGGCCGAGATTGGCGTCGTCGAGCGCCGCCTCCACTTCGTCCATGATGTAGAACGGGCTGGGCCGCGCTTTGAAGATCGCGACCAGCAGGGCGACGGCGGCGAGCGAGCGCTCCCCGCCGGAGAGGAGCGAGAGCCGCTCGACCTTCTTGCCCGCCGGCTTCACCGAGACCTCGATGCCCGTGGTGAGCAGGTCGTCGGGGGCGGTGAGGACGATGCTGCCCGTTCCGCCCGGGAACAGGACGGGGAAGACCCGCCGGAACGCTTCCTCCGTGTCCGCGAACGCGGACTCGAAGATCGTCTGCATCTTCTCGTCGATCTCCTCGATGATCGTGAGGAGGTCCTTGCGGGTGCCGGTGAGGTCGGCGAGCTGCTCGGAGAGGAACTTGTGGCGCTGTTCCAGCGCGGCGAACTCCTCCAGGGCGAGCGGGTTGACGCGGCCGAGCTGGCCGAGCTTGCGCTCGGCGGCGGCCAGGCGCTTCTGCTGCTGCTCGCGGGCGAACGGGACCGCCGGCGGCTCCTCCCCCGCGGCGAGCGGCTCGTCGTCGCGGCCGCGGTCGACGGGGACGGGAACCTCGGGGCCGTACTCGGCCACCAGGACCTCCTCGACCAGGCCGAGCTCGCTGCCAGCGCGCTCCAGCAGACTCGACAGATGCAGCTTCTTCTCGTAGATCTGCAGTTCCAGGCCGTGTACGCTCTCGGTGATCGCGTGCAGGCGCTCCCGAAGAAGACCTTCCTCGCGGCGGACCGTCTGGAGCTCCTCGTTCTGACTGGCGCGCTCGGCCTCGGCGGACGCCAGCTCGACGCGGGCCTGTGAGACGGAGCGATCGGCGGAAGCGAGGACGGCGGGGAGCGCGTCCACGACGGACTGCGCGGCATCCAGCTGACGGCGACGGATGACGGCGCGGCGGGCGGCCTCGTCCGCTGCGGCACGCTCGGCGTCCAGCTGGCGGGCGAGCGCCTCGCCACGGGCCTGCTCGGCGCGGACGCGCTCCTTGGCGGTCTCGACGGCGAGACGGGACTCGACTTCGGTCTCTCGCGCCGCCTCCAGCTCCGACGAGAGGGTGTCGCGGGCGCTGACGTCGAGGATGGGGCGGGGCCGCGAGCGGGCGGCCGCCAGCTCGAATGCCGCCCTCTCCGCGGCGGACTCGGCTTCCGCGACGCGCTCCGCGGCCTGCTCCAGCGCGCGGCTGAGCCGGTCGAACTCGGCCTGCGCGGCCTCCAGCTGCACTTTCACACGGTTCAGCTGCTCGGTCCGGGCGGCGAGCTTCGCATCGGACTCGCGGAGGGCGGCGAGAGCGTTCTGCGACTGTTCCTTGGCGACCTGAAGCACGCCGCGCTGCTCAGCGAGCGCGAACCGGGCGCGATCGCTGAGAGAGGCGACCTCGCCCAGACGCTCGTCGGCGGCGTCCCGATCGGCCAGCAGCTCGATACGGCTCTGCTTGGCGCCGGAGCCGCCGCGGAGGAGGTGCTCGGTGAGCACCTCGCCGCCGCGTGTGATGAGGGTGACGGGGCCGGCGAGCTTCCGCTCGCGGTAGGCGTCGGAAGCGGCCCGGGCGGAGTCGAGGTCATCGGCGATCGCAGTGAACGCCAGGATGCCGAGGACGCCGGAGGGCGCGTCCACCACCTCTCGCGCCGGCCGGACGCCCTCGACCCCGGAGAGGTCGACGATGGCGGCGGGAGCGTCGGCGACGATGACCTCCACCCGGCCGAAGTCGTCGGCGGCGGCGAGCGCAACCGCCGCGAACGCGGCATCGCGGGTGTCGGCGAGGACGGCGTCGGCGAGCGTCCCGAGCGCGGCGGCGACGGCCGCCTCGTAGCCGGGGTGGACGCGGATATGCTCGGCGGCGAGGCCGCGGACACCGGCGGGCCGGGCGGAGACGAGAGCGGCGGAGCCGTCCTTCTGGTCGAGAGCGAGCGAGAGGGCGGAAGTGCGGGCGGCGAGGGCGTCGCGTTCGCGCTCCAGCGTGTGCAGCTCCTCGCGGAGACGTTCGATCTCGCCCTCGGCCTCGAACACATCGGCCTGGGCGAGTTCGTAGACCTCGTCGAGAGCGCCCTCGCCCGCGTCGGCGGTCGCGGCGTCGGCCTCGCGGGCGGCGAACTCGGCGCGCGCCTTCTCCCGGCGTTCGGTGGCGGCGTCGAGGGCGTTCTGCTGACGGAGCACTTCGCCGCGGACCGCGGCGAGGCGCTGAGCGGCGGCCTCGGCCTGACCGTTCAGTGTGCTGATCTCGAGGTCGTATTTGGAGACCAGGGCGCTCTGCGCGGCGATCTCCTCGTCCACGGAATCGAGACGGGAACGCGCCTGGCGGGTCGCCTCCTGGGCGGTCTGCCAAGCAGCCTCGGCCTCGGCGACGAGAGCGTGGAGGCGCTCGGCTTCGTCGGCGGCGTCCTGGACCATCTGCGGGCTCACGCGCGGACCGTCGTCGGCGGCCTCCGCCTGGCTGCCGAGCAGGGCGAGCCGCTGGGTGGCGAGCGTGTAGAGGCTGCGGAGCCGGTCTTGGGCCTGTTCGAGCACGAAAGCGGTGGCGCGGGCGGCGTCCACCCTGTCGCCCGCCTGGGCATGTTCGAGCCGCGTGCGGCGCAGCTGCTTCTGTTCGAGCTGCTCCTGGAGGACGATCTGCTCGGTGTGGCGCTCAGTCTCGGTGCGGACGTGGCCGTCGAGCGTGCGGCGCAGACCGACCACGTCGTCGGCGAGCAGACGCGCCCGGGCGTCCCGGACGATCGAAGCGATGGACTGGGCCTCGCGGGCGATCTCCGCCTGGTGCCCGAGCGGTTTCAGCTGCCGGCGCACCTCCCCCGCCAGATCGCTCAGCCGAGTCAGATTGGTCTGCATCGCGTCGAGTTTGCGGAGCGTCTTCTCCTTGCGCCGGCGATGCTTCAGGATGCCGGCGGCCTCTTCGATGAGGCCACGGCGCTCCTCGGGCGTCGCGCGCAGCACGGCGTCCAGCTGGCCTTGGCCGACGATGACGTGCATCTCGCGGCCGAGACCGGAGTCGCTCAGCAGCTCCTGCACATCCAGAAGTCGGCAGGACTGGCCGTTGATCGCGTACTCGCTGCCGCCATTGCGGAACAGCGTGCGCGAGATGGTCACTTCGGTGTACTCGATCGGGAGAGCGCCGTCGCTGTTGTCGATCGTGAGCTGCACCTCCGCGCGGCCGAGCGGGCCGCGGGTGGCGGTGCCGGCGAAGATGACATCCTCCATCTTCCCGCCGCGGAGCGTTTTGGCGCCCTGCTCGCCCATCACCCACGCGAGGGCGTCGACGACGTTCGACTTGCCCGAGCCGTTCGGCCCGACCACGCAGGTGACGCCGGGCTCGAAGGCGAACGTCGTCGGCTGCGCGAACGACTTGAACCCCTTCAGCGTGAGACTCTTCAAATACACACAGAGAATCTACCGGAGGATGCGGTCCGCCCGCCGCCCGCGCGCCGCAGGAGACGGCATCGCCTAGGCTGGGGGCGGCCGGCATCAACTCCCGACAGCTGAGGAAACGAGAGACTTGCGTTACATCTCCACACGCGGCGGCCTGCTCGGGCCGTATTCCGACACCCTGATCGAAGGGCTGGCGCCGGACGGCGGCCTGGCCGTCCCCGAGGAGCTGCCCCGGCTCGACGCCGAGCAATTGGAACGATGGCGGCCCCTGGACTATGCGGGGCTCGCGACAGAGGTCATCGGACTGTTCGCCACGGACATCCCCCGCGAGAAGCTGTCCCGCATCTGCCGGGCGGCCTACCGTCCGGAGGCGTTCGCGTCGCCGGAGATCGTGCCGCTGCGCCAGATCGACGGCGGGATGACGCTGGTCGGCCTGTCCGAGGGGCCGACCCTCGCGTTCAAGGACATGGCGATACGGTTCCTCGGCGAGACGCTGGACGTCGTGCTCCGCGAGTCGGACCGCGTCCTCAACGTGCTCGGCGCCACTTCCGGCGACACCGGCTCGGCCGCGGAGCACGCACTGCGCGGGCGGGAGCGCCTGGCCGTGTTCATGCTCTCGCCACTCGGACGGATGAGCGCGTTCCAGCGGGCGCAGATGTACTCGCTGCTCGATGACAACGTCCACAATGTGGTGGTCGACGGCGTCTTCGACGACTGCCAGAACCTGGTGAAGCGGATAGCGGAAGATCTGGATTTCAAGCGGGAACACAGCCTCGGCGCGGTCAACTCGATCAACTTCGGGCGGATCTCGGCGCAGATCGCCTACTACGTCTGGGCGTGGCTGCGGGCGACCGACGCCCGGGGCCCGGCGGAGGTCTCCTTCGCCGTCCCGTCCGGGAACTTCGGCAACATCCTATCCGGGCACTACGCCCGCCGGATGGGACTGCCTGTGCGCAGGCTGGCGCTGGCCACCAACGAGAACAATGTGCTGGACGATTTCTTCCGCACGGGCCGCTACCGGCCGCGCAGCGCCGCCGACACGCTGCCGACCTCCAGCCCGTCGATGGATGTCTCGCGCGCTTCCAACCTCGAACGCTTCGTCTTCGACCTGCTCGGCCGCTCGGCCGAGCGGACGGCGGCCGCCTGGCGCGAACTGGAGGTCACGGGCGAGATCGACCTCTCCGCCGAGCAGAACCGTTTCCTCCCCGAGTTCGGGATCGTCAGCGGGACGAGCACCCACGCCGACCGCCTGGCGACCATCCGAGCGGTCGCCGAGAGCTCCGGAGTCACCATCGACCCGCACACGGCCGACGGTGTCAAGGTCGCCCGGCCGCTGGTGGAGCCGGGGGTCTCGATGCTGGTCCTCGAGACGGCGAAACCGCAGAAGTTCCCAGAGACGATCGCGGAGGCGCTGGGTGTGGCGCCGGCCCCGGACGCCGCGACGCGCGCCCTGCTGAACGCAACGCAACGGGTGACCGCCCTCCCCGACGACGAGGGACGGCTGCGGGCGCTTATCGCGGAGCTCGCTTTGCGCTGAGCCGACGCCGGACGGAAGGGCGCTACCCCACGCCCAGATACGCCTCCTTGATCGCCGGGTCCGCCAGAAGCTCGCGGCCGTCTCCCGCGCGTGTGATGCACCCGGCCTCCAGCACGAACGCACGGTCCGCTCGGGCGAGGGCCTGGTTCGCGTTCTGCTCCACCAACAGGATGGTGGTCCCCTGTTTGTTGATCTCCGAGATGATCGCGAAGATCTGGCGGATGAACTGCGGAGCCAGCCCCATCGACGGCTCGTCCAGGAGCAACAGGCGGGGATTCGACATGAGCGCCCGGCCTATGGCGAGCATCTGCTGTTCGCCGCCGGACATTGTGCCGCCGAGCTGGGTCTTGCGCTCGGCGAGACGCGGAAACAGGCCGAACACCCGGTCGAAGTCCTCACCCATCGTCGAGCGGTCCCTGCGGCCGAACGCGCCCATGTCCAGGTTCTCCATGACCGTCATGCCCGGGAAGATCCCGCGGCCCTCCGGAGCCTGGGAGATGCCCTGGACGACGCGGAGGTGAGCCCTCGTCCTGCTGATGTCGCGGCCGTCGAAGGCGATCGAGCCGGCCGTCGGGTTCAGCAGGCCGGAGATCGTCTTCATCGTGGTCGACTTGCCGGCGCCGTTGGCCCCGATGAGGCTCACGATCTCGCCCTCCTCCACGGAGAAGGACATGCCGTGGATGGCCTCGATGCGGCCGTAGGACACGCGGAGGTCCTTCAGTTCAAGCAGTGGCATCTTCGGGCTCCCCGGGGTAGGCGGCGATCACACGCGGGTCGTTCCGGATGGCCTCCGGGATGTCGTCCGCGAGCTTGCGCCCGAACTCCAGCACGACAATCCGGTCGGTCACTCCCATGACCAGCTTCACATCGTGTTCGATCAGCAGCACGGTGTAGCCGTCGGCCCGGATGGTCCGGATGGTCCGGATGAGGTCCATGAGGTCCTGCTTCTCGGCCGGGTTGAAGCCGGCGGCCGGCTCGTCCAGGCAGAGCACCTTCGGATCGGTGGCGAGCGCCCGGGAGAGCGCCGCCGCCTGGTCGGCGATGCCGACGAACTCGAGCAACGCCATCCCGCGTTCGATCGAGGACTTCTCCTCGCGCGTGTGCCGCGGGAGGCGCAGCAGAGCGCTGGGAACGGAGGTGCGATGCCGGGCGTCCAGCCCGACGATCACGTTCTCCAGCGCAGTCATCCCGCCGAAGAGGCGGATGTTCTGGAATGTCCGGGCAAGTCCCATGCGGGTGATCCGGTGCTGCTTCTGCCCCTTGATCGACCGGCTTTCCAGCCGCACATCGCCGCGGGTTGGTTTGTATACGCCGGTCATGGCGTTGAAGCAGGTCGTCTTGCCCGCGCCGTTGGGGCCGATCAGACCGAGGATCTCACCGCGGCGGATGTCGAACAACACATCGTCGAGAGCGAGCAGGCCGCCGAACTTCACCGTGAGGCCCCGGACCTCCACAATGCTCTCGCCGACCTCGACCGCGATCTCGCGGTCGGGAGCGGCCGCTTCGGCGACCGCGAGGTCGACGCCGGCGGCCTTCAGGTCCTCCTGGTTCGCACCGAAGGCCGCGTCGTCGGGCACGAGTGCGCGCTCACGGGTCATCGCGTCGCTCCCCTCTCTCTGCCGGACAGCCTTCGGTACGCGTGCCGCCCGTACGCCAGGAGCTTCTGACGCGCCGGGAACAGACCCTGCGAGCGGAAGATCATGATCAGCACGAGCCCGATGCCGAAGATCAGGTATGTGTAGTCGGCGATGGCGGTGAACCGCAGAGGGATGTACGCCACGATCGCGCCGCCGATCATCGCCCCCATCTTGTTGCCCGCACCGCCGAGCACGACGGCGGCAAGGAACAGGATGGAGGTCTGCACGTCGAACTTCTGGTTGTTCACGAAGCCGACCTGGCCCGCGAACAGCGCTCCGGAGACACCGCCGACGCCCGCGCCGATCGCGAACGCCCACACCTTGTACGCGAAGGTCGGCACACCCATGATCTCGGCGGCGTCCTCGTCCTCGCGGATGGCGATCCAGGCGCGGCCGACACGGCTGCGCTCCAGGTTACCGACGAGCAGCAGCACGACGATGAGAGCCGTCACCGTCAGCCAGTACCAGGGCACGCCGTTCGAGTCGGAGAAGATCGGCACGCCGCCCGCCGTCTCCCCCGGCGGATGCCCGACGTTCTGGAAGCCGACCTGCCCCTTCATCGCCGGGATGATGGTGGCGAGGATGCGCACGATCTCACCGAAGCCGAGCGTGACGATCGCCAGATAATCGCCGCGCAGCCGCAGCGTCAGCACACCGAGGATCACGCCGAAGATCATCGCGACAGCCATCGCGACCGGAATCGTCCACAGGTACGGGATCTTGAGGAACGGCGAGTCCGGGCTGGTCAGCATCGCCGCGGTGTACGATCCGACCGCGAAGAACGCGACATAGTCGAGGTCGAGGAGACCGGCGTAGCCGACCACCACGGTCAGGCCGACCGCGATGAGCGCGTAGGTCGCCATCGCGAAGCACGCGAGCGGCCAATCGTTGCCGGGTTCGGTCGTGAGCGGGAAGACATTCAGATACGGCAGCGCATACGCCAGCGCCACCACAACGAGCAGCCAGGCCCACTGCGCGGCGCGCGGCAGGCTGTTCCACCTGTCGCGCAGCGGTTGCAGCAGACCCGTCCTCCTCCCGGCGCGGCGCGGTTTCGGGGCGTCGCCCGCCCGGTCCGGCCGGCCATCGGGCAGAACTCCGAGGCTTTCGGTCAGGCTCATGCGCGGCTCCTTCCGAGCGAGGTGCCCAGGATGCCCGTGGGCTTCACCAGGAGCACCAAGACGAGGACGACGAACGCGACGACATCGATCCACTGCGAGTCGCCGAGGAGGATCTGGCCGTAATTGCCGATCACACCGAGCAGCAGACCGCCCAGGAGGGCGCCGCGGACGTTGCCGATGCCGCCGAGGACAGCGGCGGCGAACGCCTTGACGCCGAGGACGAACCCGCCGTTGTAGATCACGCCAGACGGGACCAGCATCACGAAGAACAGTGCGGCGGCGCCGGCGAGGATGCCGCCGGTGACGAAGGTGATGACGATGATCCTCTCTTTGTTGACGCCCATCAGGGTCGCCGTGTCCGGGTCCTGGGCCACAGCATGGATACCGCGGCCGATGCGGGTGCGGCGGATGAACAGATCGGTTCCGGCCATCAGGATCGCGGAGGCGGCCACGATGACGATCTGCTGGCTGTTCACGATCGTGCCGGACACCTCGAAGATCGGCGTCGGGACGAACATGGCGACCGCCGGCTCCGCGTTCGCCCCCCGGATCAGGAAGATCAGGTATTGGATCGTGAACGAAGCGCCGATCGCGGTGATGAGGAACACCAGACGGGGCGCATTGCGTCGCCGCAGTGGCCGGTAGGCCACACGTTCGAGGACGAACGCCGTGAGCGCCGACGCGACCATGCCGACCAGGAGCGCCAGCAGCAGATCGCCGACGATGGCGACGGGACCGAGGGTGGGTGCGCTGGGGCCGAAGCCGAGCGAGGTGAGCGTGATGACGACGCCGTACGCCCCGACGATGAAGACTTCGGAGTGGGCGAAGTTGATCAGGTTCAGCACGCCGTACACGAGCGTGTAGCCGACGGCGATCAGGCCGTAGATGGCGCCGAAGGTGAGGCCGTCGAAGGTGGCACTCCAGAAGTTCTGGATCAGAGCGCCGACGTCGAAGGCGATCCAGGAAGTGCCGAGGGCGGGAGGAAAGAGGAAGGTCTCGTGCATTCGGGTGTCCAAGGTTCAGCGCCGGAACGTCAGTGGTCCGGCGGGCGAGCGGGCGAAGGCCGAACAAAAGGGCTGCGGACCACGGCGACCCGCAGCACCTTCGCGTTCCGGGCTACCCGATGGTTCCGATCGGGACGATCTTCCCGCGGGCGACCTTGTAGCCGTAGACGGTCGGCACTTGGAGTTCGCCGGTGGGGTCCCACTTGTAGTGCTTGCTCAGACCATCCGCGTCGTAGTCCTTGAGGAACGCCAGCAGATCGGCACGGGTCGTCTTGCCCTTGTCGATCCCGCTCAGCAGGACGGTGGCGGCGTCATACCCCTCGATCGAGTAGGTGCCCGGCTCGACGCTCGCGAGCTTCTTGTACGCGGACTCGAAGGTCGGGATGAGCTCACCCGGGATGCAAGGGCAGGTGAAATACACATTGGAGGATGCGTCCCCGGCCAGTTTGATGAACTGGTCGTCCTTCATCCCGTCCGGTCCGACGAACGTGCCGGTGAACCCCTTGGTGACCAACTGCTGATCGAACGGGGCGCCCTCAGCGTAGTAGCCGGCGTAGTAGACCGCGTCCGGCTTGGCGTTGAGGATCTTGGAGCTCACGGCCGAGAAGTCCTTCTGGCCGGTGGTCACCTTGTCGGTGCCGACGAGGGCGCTGCCGAGCGCATTGGGGGTCTGTGCGGCGAGTCCGATACCGTAGTCGGAGTCGTCCTGGACCAGATAGACCTTCTTGGCCTTTAGCTTGCCCGTGAGGAACTGGGCGGCGGCAGGACCCTGCACGGCATCGTTGCCGAGGCCGCGGAAGAAAGTCTTCCAGCCGTTTTTCGTCAGGCCCGGGTTGGTCGCAGACGGGGTGATGTGCGCCAGCCCCTGCTGCTCGAAGATATTGCCCGTCGCCTTGGACTCGCCCGAGAACGGCAGGCCGACGACGCCGATGATGTCCGGCTCGTTCACAGCCTGAGTGACCGGACCGGTCGCCTTGTTCGAGTCGCCCTCGGTGTCGAACTTCTTGAAGCCGACCTGGCATCCCGGGTTCGCCTGATTGTGCTGGTCGATGGCGAGTTGCACGCCTTTGTAGACGTTGATTCCGAGTTGCGCGTTCGGGCCGGTCTCGGTGCCGACATAGCCGATGGTCAGACCGGCCGGACAGGTGGCCTTGCCATCGCCCGCAGGGAGGACCGCGTCTTTGGGGACATCCACGGAGGTGATGACCGGAATATCGACTCTGCTGCTTCCGCTGGCCCCCCGTTGGCTGGTTGGCGCATCCGGCGAGCAACAGTGCGGCTGACGCTGCGACAGCCGCACCGATGGTGACTTTCTTCAGTAGCATCTCTTGCCTCTCAACGTGATCTCGCGTCGAACGGGGCATGATTGCTCCGTCGCACCACGAATTATGTGCGCTGAGACTACAGGCGATACAAGCGTTTTCGACCGCCTCGGCGACGCAGACCTTTCCGACGGCCGGAGGTTGGCGGGCCAGGGCGAGGGAGGGGTGGGTCAGCGGGGGCGCTGGCAGCGGGGGCAGAGGTGGGAGCCGCGGTTCATGAACTGTTCGCGGACGAGGGGGGCGCCGCAGCGGGGACAGGGCTTTCCCTGCTGACCGTAGACGTTGAGGCTGTGGGAGAAGTAGCCGGAGGCGCCGTTCACGTTGACGTACTGGGCGTCGAAGCTCGTGCCGCCCTCCGCGAGAGCCCTCTCGAGCACGCGGCGCACCTCGGCGAGCAGCGTGTACACCCGCGGACGGCTGAGGGCCGTCGCCGGGTGGTCGTAGTGGATGCGCGCCGCCCAGAGCGCTTCGTCGGCGTAGATATTGCCGATGCCGCTGATGAGCTTCTGGTCGAGGAGGACGCGTTTGATGCCGCTGCTGCGGCGCGCGAGGGCGGCGGCGAACGCAGCGTCGTCGAAGGCGGGGTCGAGCGGGTCGCGGGCGATATGGCTGACCTGTGCCGGGAGGAGCGCTTCGTCCGACCCGAGTCCGGCGGGAGCGCCGTCCGCCGTCGGGACGAGAGCGTCGACGGCCATCGAGCCGAAGATGCGCTGGTCGACGAAGTGTACCCAGAATTCGCGCGGCGGCCCGGCGTCCGACGGTGGGGTTTCGATGTGCAGCCGGATGCGCAGCAAACCGTTCTCGACAGTGCCGGGGTCTCGGAGCAGAATCTGGCCGCTCATCCCGAGGTGGGCCACGATCGCGCTCCTCGGTGAGCTGTCGAGGGGAATCCAGAGGAATTTCCCACGACGGGCCGGTGTCCGCATGCTGCGGCCGGTGAGGAGCGACTCGAACGAGCCGGTCAGCGGGTCGTGACGTTTCAAGGAGCGCGGCTCGAACACCTCCACGCCGAGGATGGTCGCGCCGGTGACCGCGGGAGCGAGGCCCGCGCGGACGACCTCAACCTCGGGGAGCTCGGGCACGGTGGTTCGTGAGCGCGGTCCAAGCGCTGAGGGCAGCGGCCATCTCGGCTTGCTTCTTGCTGGTCCCCTCGCCGCTCGCGGTGATCAGACCGCCGACATCCACGGTGGCGTGGAAAGTCTTCGAGTGGTCCGGACCGGTGTTGGTGACGGTGTAGACGGGCTGGCCTACGCCGTGGTGGGCGGCGGCCTCCTGCAGACTGGTCTTGGGGTCCATCGCGGCCCCGAAACGCGCGGGGTCGGCCATGAGCGGACCGATCAGGCGGAGCACGAGGGCGGTCGCCTCATCGCCGCCGGCATCCAGATACACAGCGCCGATGACCGCCTCGACGGTGTCGGCCAGGATGGACGCCTTCTCGCGCCCGCCACTCTGGTTCTCGCCGCGGCCGAGCCGCAGATACTCCCCCAGCCCGATACCGCGGGCGACCTCCGCCAGCGCGACGGAAGAGACGAGGCTGGCCCGACGTTTGGCGAGCTCTCCCTCATCGAGGCCGGGGTTCTCCCGGAAGAGCTTGACCGTGACGGCCTGCCCGAGGATCGAGTCTCCGAGGAACTCCAGACGCTCGTTATTCGGGATGCCGCCGTTCTCGTATGCATAGGACCGGTGCGTCAGCGCATGCTTGAGAAGCTCGGGGTCGATGTCGACCCCGAGCTTCTCAAGCAGTGCGCTGCGGTCAGTGTTCTCGCCGACCATGCCGCGCCGATCAGACGTCGGCGACCTTGCGGCCCTTGTACTCGAGGAACAAAGCGGTGCCCGCGGAGTCCTCGACGACCTTGGCGCGGTGCGGCAGGCTGTAGGTGACCTTGCCGTTCTCGACGGTCTTGACGAGCGTGGGGACCTCGGCCTTCCACTGCGAACGACGGGCGTGGGTGTTGGCGCGAGACTGCTTCCGCTTCGGAACGGCCATGACTATCTCTCTTCTCCGGCCCCGGCGGCCGGGGCGTTACTCGTGGGCTCTGTCGATGTGACAGTGGTGTCGGAAGCCTGGAAACCGGCGAGCGCGGACCATCGCGGATCGATGGCCTGCCCGGGTTCCCGATCCGGTGCATCCGCCAGTCGCTCGCCGGTCTCGGGATCGAGACCGGGGCAATCCGGCCGGCACACCGGCTGGAACGGCAGTGACAGCACCACCGCATCCCTGATCAGAGGTTCAAGATCCACGTGGTCGTCGTGAACCTCATAATCGAAAGCTTCGTCAGAAGGATACGCGAAAAGCTCCTGGAAATCGACTCCGACCGGCTGCTCGATGTCTTTGAGGCAGCGTCCGCAGACGCCGGTCGCCGTGGCTTCCACCTCGCCGGAGACGAGGATCCCCTCGTGCATGGACTCCAGCCGGAGGTCCAGCTCCACGGTGCCGCCCTCGGGCACCGAGAGCAGTCCCTCGCCCAGTCGCTCGGCCACCGGGACGCTCAGCCGCTGCTCGCGCATCTCGCCTGGACGACGCAGCAGTTCGTACACAGTGACCGTGTACGGGGTCGTTCTTCTCCTGGTCACGGTCTGCTATTTTACGCTGTCCGCCCCGCGCTCGCGGGCGAGGGCCAGCCGTCTGGCAGGAGAGACACAGGGAGCAGTGCGGCCTCGCTCCGGACGTCGCTCGAGGCCCGCGATCGCGCTGCGCGCCGACGGACGGCCCAGCGCGATCACGACGAGGACAGCAGCTCGGAGACGGCAGCGGGGACGTACGGGCTGACGTCGCCACCCAGGGACGCGACCTGGCGCACGAGCGAGCTGGAGACGTGCGCATTGGCCGGGTTCGGCAGCAGGAACACTGTCTCCACTTCAGCGAGGTGGCGGTTGACGATGGCCATCGGCGTCTCGTAGGCGACATCCACCTGCGAACGGATGCCCTTCACGAGAACGTGCGCGCCGATATCCGTGCAGTAGTCGACCAGCAGACCGACCGACCAGGACGCGACGACGATGCTCCCGGCGATGCCGGCCTCCTCGATCGACCGCTCCAGCAGCGCCACCCGCTGCGCGATGGGCAGCAGCGCGCTCTTGTCCGGGTTGTGGACCACCAAGACGTGGACCTCGTCCCACATCCCCGCGGCACGCTCGATCACGTCGAGGTGCCCGAGAGTGACCGGGTCGAACGATCCAGGGACTACGGCGATCCTGTGCATAGGACCTCACACTATCCCGGAACCCCCTGCTCTCCCGGGGTCCCAGGATTTCGTTGTCAATCCGTCATGCTCGCGGCGGTGGGATCACGACTTTCCGAGGAAGGCCCGCTCGGTCTCGTCCAGCCGGCGAGCGAGGGCGGCGACGAGCGCGGGCTGCGCGGCCAGCCCATCCGGAGCGGAGAGCGTCTCCTCGGCCGCGACCCGCGCCTCGGCGATCAGCTCGCCGTCGCTGGCGACGCGCAGCAGCCGGAGCGAGGACCGTCCGCCCGACTGGCGGCTGCCGAGCACATCGCCCTCGCGCCGCAGTTCGAGATCGATGTTCGCGAGCTCGAAACCGTCCAGAGTGGCCGCGACGGCCTCTACCCGCTCGCGCGCCAGTGTGTCCTGCCCGGCCGCCGTGACCAGCAGGCAGAGGCCGGGGACGCCGCCCCGGCCCACCCGGCCGCGCAGCTGGTGCAGCTGCGAGACGCCGAACCTGTCGGCGTCGAGGACGACCATGACGGACGCGTTCGGGACGTTGACGCCGACCTCGATGACGGTCGTGGCGATCAGCAGGTCGATATCGCCGGCGGCGAACGAGCGCATGGCCTCGTCCTTGGCCTCAGAGGGCAGCCTGCCGTGCAGAATGCCGATGCGGGCGGAGGCCAAGAGGGGGTCTGCGCGCACCTGCGCGGCGACGGACTCGACGTTCGCGATCGGGCGGGCGGGGGCGTCGGGCGAGCGCGCCGCCCCCGTCTCCTGTTCCGGCGGGTCCGCGCCCTCCTCGGTCTCCTTCCCGGCGATAGCCGGGCAGACCACGAACACTTGACGGCCTTTCGCGATCTCCTCCGAGGCGCGCTCCCAGATGCGGCGCTCCCAGCCGGGCCGGTCTGCGAGCGGGACGACGAAACTCTCGATCCCCTGCCGTCCGGCGGGCAGCTGCGCGATGGTCGAGACATCCAGGTCGCCGAAGACGGTCATAGCGACCGTGCGCGGGATGGGCGTCGCCGTGAGCACGAGCACATGCGGCGGCGTCCCGCCCTTGGCCCGCAGCGCCTCCCGCTGCTCGACCCCGAACCGGTGCTGCTCGTCGACCACGACGAGCCCGAGATCGTAGAACGTCACGGCGTCGCCGAGCAGAGCGTGGGTGCCGACGACGATGCGCGACTGGCCCGAGACTGTGCGCAGCAGAGCGCGCTTGCGTTCCGCGGCGGAGAGCTGACCGGTCAAGAGCGTCGGCATCAGTTCGGCGGAGAGGCCGGGGCCGAGCATGGCGGCGATCGAGCGGAGGTGCTGGGCGGCGAGCACCTCCGTGGGCGCGAGCAGAGCGGACTGCCCGCCCGAGTCCGCGACAGCGAGCATCGCGCGGAGCGCCACGAGGGTCTTGCCGGAACCGACCTCGCCCTGCACCAGCCGGTGCATCGCGGCGTCCGCATCCAGATCCCGGGCGATCTCGCCACCGACCAGGGCCTGATCGTCGGTCAGGGCGAACGGCAGCTCGGCGTCGAAACGCTCCAGCAGGCCGCCGGGGACGGCCCGGCGCGGGGTGGCGGCGACAGCGCGCGCGGCGGCCCGCTGCTGGAGCAGAGCCGCTTGCAGCACGAACGCCTCCTGGAAGCGCAGAGCGTCGCGAGCACGCTGCCACTGGGAGTCCTTCTGCGGCCGGTGGACGCCCTCCAGGGCGTCCCGGAATGAGACGAGCCTGCGCTCGGCGACGATGCCCGCGGGCACCGGGTCCTCGACCCGGCCGAGCGCATCCAGCGCCAGACCGACCGCCTTCTGCACCTGCCAGCTGGCGACGGCCCCGGTGGCCGGGTAGATCGGGATCGGGGTCTGCGCCCACTCCTTCGCCGCTGCGCTGCCCGGGTCCACAGTGTTTCCGGCATCCGGCTCGAACAGCTCGTAGTCGGGATGCGCCAGCTGCAGAGCGCCGCGGTAGGCCGAGACCTTGCCCGCGAAGATGCCACGCGCACCGGGCGTCAGCTCCTTCGCCCGCCAGGACTGGTTGAAGAAGGTGAGGGTCAGGATGCCCTCGCCGTCGGAGATCTTGACTTCCAGGATGCTGCCGCGCCGCGCCCGCATCGACCGCTCCTGCACGCGCAGCACTTCGGCGATGATCGTCACGTTCTCGTCCAGCGGCAGGTTCGCCAGCGCGGTCAGCTCACCGCGGCGCGCGTAGCGGCGCGGGTAGTGGCTGAGGAGATCGGCGACGGTGCGCGTCCCGAACGCCTTCTCGAACGCGGCGGCGGTGCGTCCGCCGAGCACGCCCGTGAGCTTCGCGTCGAGGGAGACGGCCCCGGCGGCCGGAGCGGGGACGGAGGTCATGGTTCGATCGTAGGCGTTCGCCCCTCCCCGCCGTCTTGCCGGGCGGGAGGGCGGCACGGCTAGGCTTTCGAGGGTTATGACTCGCATCGTCTCCGGTTTCGCCGGCTCGCTCGCCATCCAGGTGCCGAAGAGCGGCACCCGTCCGACCAGCGACCGGGTGCGCGAGGCCGTGTTCTCCGCGTTGGAGTCGCGGAATGCCGTGCGTGGCGCGCGCGTGCTCGACCTGTACGCGGGTTCGGGCGCCCTCGGGCTGGAGGCGGCCAGCCGCGGATCGGTGGCCGTCGTGCTGGTCGAGAAGAGCGCGGCGGCGGCGAGTGCGTGCAAGCGGAACGCCGCGGCCGTCGCGCAGGCGGCGAGCCCCGGGGAGCGGCCGAGCGTGGAGGTGCGAGCGACCTCTGCCCTGACCTACCTCACGACCGCGACAGGCCACTTCGAGCTGGTTTTCCTCGACCCACCCTACGATGTGCCGGACGCGGAGCTGCTGGCGGTGCTCACAGCGCTCGTCCCCCTGCTCGCGCCGGACGCCCTGGTCTGCGTCGAGCGGAGCGCGCGCGCGGGAGAGCCGAGCCTCCCCGACGGTCTGGAGAGGGTGTACTCGCGAACCTACGGCGAGACAGCGCTGCACTACCTCGAGCCATCGGCCGGTTAGCTGTCGTGCCTTGTGCGGCTGTGAGCAGCCTGACATCCACGTCCGCTCTCTCCACACCCTCGCGTCCCGTCCCTGTACGCACCGGGTCCGTCCCGTCACAACCGGAGGAGAATCGGCCCCCTTACCCGCGTTTTCTCCTTCGTTTCCTGTCTGACCCCCACCACCGACCACACTCTCGTCCGTTTTCGACGAGCGACGGAAACGGAATCCAACAACGTCCCCGGACACGACAACAGTTAGCCGGCGGAGCCGTCCCACTCGAGGTACGGGTCCCAGCCCCCGCGCTCGCCGAACGGCCGCCCGCCGACGAAGAGCCCCTCGCCTTCGCGCACCGCTCCGATGCGGCGGAAGCCGCCGGGCAGAGGGGCGTCCGGAGGAAAGGAGGCGAGCAGACTGTGGTCTTCTCCCCCGGTGAGCGCCAGGCGCAGGTCGGGACCGAGCGCGTCCGGATCGAGGTCGATCGCCACCCCGCTCGCCTCCCCGACGCGGCGCGCTTCGAGCGCCAGACCGTCGCTGAGGTCGAGCATGGCGGTGGCCCCGGCCTCGGCCGCGAGAGGGCCGTCCGCGATCGGAGGCGTCGGACGCAGCTGGGCGGCGACGAGGTCGGGATGATCGGCCGCGACACGGTCGAAGGCGGCACGGTCGGGCGCGCCCGCGGCATCCACCGCGTGCCGGAAAAGCAGACGGAGTCCCGCGGCCGCCGCGCCGAGCCGGCCGGAGACCGCGAGGATGTCGCCGGGCCAGGCGCCGCTGCGGAGAACCGGAGGCCGGCCCCGGAGGTCGCCGAACGCGGTGACGGCGAGCGTGAGCGTCTCGGAGGCAGAGAGGTCGCCGCCGACGACCCCGCAGCCCGGCGCGAGCGCCTCGCACGCGGCGCGGAGCCCGTCGGCGATCTCTTCGAGGGCGGCGACGGGCAGGGCCGGCGGCGCGGCGATCGCGACCACGAGCGCCGTCGGCGCCGCGCCCATCGCCGCGACATCGGAGAGATTCGTCGCGGCGGCCTTCCAGCCGAGATCCGCGGGACTCGACCAGGCGAGCCGGAAATCCGGCCCGTGGACCATCAGATCGGTGGTCACGACGTAGCGGCCGTCGGGCGCAGCGAGCACGGCGGCGTCGTCGCCCGGGCCGACCAGCGCAGCCGCGGACCGGGGCAGCCGCGGGATGATGCGCCGCAGCGCCTCCCGTTCGGACGCCTCGCCGATGGCCGGGCCGGTGCTCCCAGAGATTCCCATGAGTCAAAACGGTAGCCTGAAACCGATGTCCGCTCGACGCACCGCCCTCAGCGCGGTCCTCGCCACCCTCCTGACCGCGGCCGTGCTCGCCCTCACCGGCTGCGCGACCGCGGTCTCCCTCGATCCCGCCGCCGATGCGAACGATCCCGGCTGCGCGGAGATCAGCGTCCGGCTGCCGGACGCGGTCGCCGGCAAGGCGCGACGCCAGACGGACGCACAGGCGACCGGAGCGTGGGGCGACCCCGCCGCCGTCCTGCTGCGCTGCGGGGTCCCGCCGATCGGGCCGACCACGAGACCGTGCGTCAGCGTGAACGGCATCGACTGGGTGCTCATGTCGGAACCGGCCGCCAAGACGGTCGTCTACCAGACGTTCGGCCGGAAGCCGGCGACCGAGGTGATCATCGACCATGTCTCGGGCGCATCGGATTCGTCGGTGCTGCCGGAGTTCGCCTCCGCGATCGCGAGCGTCGAGCAGACAGCGAAGTGCCTGTCGACACTGGACACGGACGTTAGGCCGACGCCCGCGCCGGAACCGACGAAGTAGGTGCGGGCTCAGGCCCGCGCCAGCGCCACCTGAATCAGTTCGTCGATCAGCTCCGGATAGCTCAGCCCGGTCTCCTGCCAGCAGCGCGGGAACATCGAGATCGGGGTGAAACCGGGCATCGTGTTGATCTCGTTGACCACAAAACCCTCCGACGTGAGAAAGAAGTCCACGCGCGCGAGACCCTCGCCGCCGATCGCGTCGAACGCGCGCACGCCGAGTGCGCGCATCTGCCCCAGCTCCACGTCCGTGAGCTCCGCCGGGCACACCAGGTCGATGCCGGGCGCGTCCAGGTACTTCGCCGCGAAATCGTAGAAATCGCGGCCGGAGACGACGATCTCACCCGCCACCGACGCACGCGCGGACTCCCCCGGGCGGCCGCCGAGCACCGCGATCTCGACCTCGCGGCCGACGACGCCCGACTCGATCAGGACGCGGTCGTCCTCAGCGAACGCGGCGTCCATCGCCGGGCCCAGCTCGGACCACTCCTTCACTTTGCCGACGCCCACGCTCGAACCGGCGCGGGCAGGCTTCACGAAAGCGGGAAGGCCGAGTTCGCGCGCGGCGGCGCGAACGGCGTCCGCGCCGGTGCGCCACTCGTAAGCGGTCACGGTCGTCCACGGGGCGACGGGGATGCCGGCCTGCTGGAGGACCGTCTTGGTGAAATGCTTGTCCATCCCGAGCGCGCTCGCGAGCACCCCGCTGCCGACGTAGGGCAGACCGACGAGTTCCAGCATCCCCTGAAGCGTCCCGTCCTCGCCCCAGGGGCCGTGCAGGATGGGGAACACCAGATCGAGATCCCCCAGCGAGGAGCGCCTGCCGTCGGCGGCCACAAGCGTGAGTTCCCGGGTCGCGGCGGACTCCGGCCACAGAACGCGGCTGCCGTTGTCCTCGACCTCCGGCATCCGCTCCGGGTTCAGCTCGAACGCCGCCGCGTCGTCCGGCTGAAGCGTGAAGGCGCCATCGTGCGTGATGCCGATGGGGAGGACCTCGTAGGCGTCACGGTCGATCGCGGCGAGAACTCCCGCCGCCGTCGCGCAGCTGATCGAATGCTCGCTTGAGCGACCCCCAAACAGAAGTGCGACCCTGACCCTGTCCGTCATCCGTAGTCCTTTCGCCCCGCGTTCTTTCGCCCTGCGGCTCGTCATCGGTGGTGAGGTGCGGCGCGATGTCCTTCGGAGCGAGCGTGCCCGCGAGCACCTGGCTCACCTGACGCACGATCGGCATCTCGACACCGCGGGCCTCCGCGAGGCTCAGGATGGGTGCCACCGAGGCCAGCCCCTCCGCCGTCTGATTCATCTGCTTCACTACGTCGGTGAAGCTGTAGCCCTGGCCGAGCAGCCGTCCTGCCGTGTTGTTGCGGCTGAGCGGCGACTCGCAGGTCGCGATCAGATCGCCGAGGCCGGCGAGCCCGGAGAGCGTCTGGGGCTCCGCTCCGTAGGCGACCGCGAAATCAGTCATCTCGACCAGGCCGCGCGTGATGATCGACGCTTTCGTGTTCTCGCCGTAGCCGACGCCGTCCACGATGCCGATCGCGACCGCGATGAGGTTCTTGAGCACGCCGCCGAACTCGGTGCCGATGACATCGGTGTTCACGAAGCTGCGGAAGTACCGGTTGGTGGCGGAGGTCGCCACCGCCACCGCCGTCACCGGGCTCAGCGAGGAGACGACGGCGGCCGTGGGCTGCTCACGAGCGATCTCGAGGGCCAGGTTCGGCCCTGACACCACAGCGATCCGCTCCGGCTCGATCGGCAGGCCCTGGGCGATGACCTCGCTCATGCGCAAGCCCGTGCCCTTCTCCACACCCTTCATCAGGCTGGTGACGACTGTCGCCGGGCCGAGGTACGGGATCATCGCTTCGAGATTCGAGCGCAGCGTCTGGCTCGGCAGAGAGACGAAGACCTGCTCCGCACCGCGCATCGCCTCACCGAGGTGCGAGGTCGCGCGCAGGCTGCGCGGGAGGTTGATGCCCTGCAAGTAGTCGCTGTTGCGCTTCCCCTCGTCGATCTCGCGCGCCAGCTCGGGCCGGCGCGCCCAGACGACGACGTCGTTGCCCCCGTCAGCGAGGATCTTCGCGAACGTGGTCCCCCAGCTTCCGGCGCCGATCACGGCGATCCGACGCGGCGGTGTGGTCGATCGGGCTCGTGCGTTAGCCATCGAAGCGGCCGGTCTCTTTCTGGTTGTGCTGGGACGGGTCCCACCGGGTCTCGGGCGCCTTCTCGCCGCGGAGGTCCGCGAGCAGGGCGGTGATCGCAGCCATGATCACATCGGTGGCCTCGTTCAGCGTCGCGGCATCCAGACTACGCCCCGTGAACGCGGACAGGTCGACCGGGTCACCCACCTTCACCGCGATCGTCTTCCGTGGGAAGACGCTGATCCTGTTCGCGTAGCGCGCCATCACCTGCTGGGCGCCCCAGTGGGCGATCGGGACGACCGGGATACCGTGCTCCAACGCCATCCGGGCTGCCCCGGTCTTGCCGCGCATCGGCCACATCTCCGGATCGCGCGTGAGCGAGCCCTCCGGGTAGATGACGACCACACGGCCATCCTCCACGATCCTCTGCGCCGCGTCGAGCGGCGCGGACCCACGGCCCGAACCGCCGCGCGCGACCGGAACCTGACCGGACTTCCGCAGGAACCAGCCCAGCACGGGCACCCTGAACAGACTCTCCTTCGCCAGGAACCGGGGCAGCCGCCCCAGCTTCCAGAGGGCCAGACCCACCACCACCGGGTCGATCTCGCTGTAGTGGTTCGGCGAGACGATGAACGCGCCGTGCCGCGGCAGCTTGTGCCCGTCCACGATCCGGAACCGCGCCAGCAAACCGCCCAGCGGAACCACGATGAGTGCGAGCACCCAGAAAACCGACGGACGGCTCTTCTCGGAGCGCGGGCGGGCGGGGGTCATGGCTTCGTCGGGCTGAGGCACCGTCCCATTATCCCGGACCTCAGCCCTCGAGGACGAAATCGGCTCCGAGCAACTGCAGTTTGGCGATGAAATCCTCATACCCGCGGCTGATGATGCCGACGTTGCTCACGGTCGAGCGGCCCTCGGCGGTCAGGGCGGCGATGAGGTGGCTGAAGCCCCCGCGCAGATCCGGGATCTCCACATCGGCGCCCTTCAGATCGACCGGGCCCATGATGACCGCCGAGTGCTTGAAGTTGCGCTGACCGAAGCGGCAGGCGTGGCCGCCGAGACACTCCTTGTGGACCTGGATCTTCGCGCCCATGTCCATGAGGGCGTCCACGAAACCGAAACGCTGCTCGTACACGGTCTCGTGGACGATGGAGACGCCGTTGGCCTTGGTGAGCGCCACGACGAGCGGCTGCTGCCAGTCGGTCATGAAGCCGGGGTGGACATCGGTCTCGATGACCACCGGCTTGAGGTCGCCGCCCGGGTGGAAGAAGCGGATGCCGTCATCCTGGATCTCGAACGCACCGCCGACCTTGCGAAAGACGTTGAGGAACGTCAGCATCTCGGGCTGACGCGCGCCACCCACGTAGATGTCGCCGCCGGTGGCGAGCGCGGCGGCTGCCCAGGAGGCGGCCTCGTTGCGGTCGAACAGCGCGGTGTGGCTGTAGCCGACGAGCTTGTCGACCCCCTCGATGCGGATCACCCGGTCGGTGTCGACTGAGATGATCGCCCCCATCTTCTGCAGGACGTTGATGAGATCCATGATCTCCGGCTCGATCGCCGCGCCTTTGAGCTCGGTGATGCCCTCGGCGCGGACGGCGGTGAGCAGCACCTGCTCGGTCGCACCGACGCTCGGGTACGGCAGTTCGAGCTTCGCGCCGTGCAGGCCGTTCGGGGCGCTCATCCGGATGCCGCTGGGCAGCTTGTCGACGACGGCGCCGAACTGGCGCAGCACCTCGAGGTGGTAGTCGATCGGACGGTCGCCGATACGGCAGCCGCCGAGGTCGGGGATGAACGCCTCGCCCAGGCGGTGCAGCAGCGGTCCGCAGAATAGGATCGGGATGCGGCTGGAGCCGGCGTGCGCGTCGATGTCGGCCATGTGCGCCGATTCGACCGCGCTCGGGTCGAGCAGCAGCTCCCCCTCCTCAGTGCCATCGGTCACTTTGACGCCGTGGACTTCGAGGAGTCCGCGGACGACGCGGACATCGCTGATGTCCGGGACGTTCCGCAGCACGCTCGGGCCCTCGCCCAGGAGGGCGGCGACCATGGCCTTCGTGACGAAGTTCTTCGCGCCCCGCACCTCGATGCGGCCCCGGAGCGGGATGCCGCCGTTGATGGTGATGCGGTCGCCTTTGAGACCGACGTGGGCGCCGGACGCAGCGGCGTCCTGAAGGAGTGAGTTCACAGTTTCACCGGGAGGGTCTTGGGTCGCCAGCGGGCGCGGGCGGCCTCGTATTCGGAGATTCGCGCCTCGTCGCGCAGGGTCAGGGCGATGTCGTCCAACCCTTCGAGCAAACGCCAGCGAGTGTAGTCGTCGATGTCGAAAGACACCTGAACCTCACCGACGGTCGCCGTCTTGGCGACCAGATCCACCGTCGCGGACGTCCCCGGTCGCGCTTCGATGGCCGCCCAGAGCCGCTCCGCGTCCTCCTCGGCGATGACGCCGGTCAGCAGGCCCTGCTTGCCGGCGTTTCCCCGGAAGATGTCGGCGAAGCGGGGGCTCAGCACGACCCGGAAGCCGTAGTCCCGCAGCGCCCACACCGCGTGCTCGCGCGAGGAGCCGGTCCCGAAGTCGGGGCCGGCCACCAGCACGGCCGCGCCCCGGTACGCCTCCTGGTTGAGGATGAAGCCGGGGTCCTGACGCCACGCGTGGAACAGCGCGTCGTCGAAGCCGGTCTTGGTGACCCGCTTGAGGAACACTGCCGGGATGATCTGGTCGGTGTCGACGTTGGAACGGCGCAACGGCATCGCGACACCCGTGAGGGTCTCGAACTTCTCCATCAGATGCCCACCTTCTCCCCGGTCCGGGCATCGGCGCCCTCGTGTTCGAGGTCCCAAGGGCTCGACAGTGTGCCGCGGATGGCCGTCGCCGCCGCGACGAGCGGCGAGACCAGGTGCGTACGGACGCCCTTGCCCTGCCGACCCTCGAAGTTGCGGTTGGAGGTGGAGGCGCAGCGCTCCCCCGGCGCGAGCTGATCGGGGTTCATGCCCAGGCACATGGAGCAGCCGGCGAACCGCCACTCCGCCCCGAACTCCTCGACGATCTTGTCGATGCCCTCGGCCTCGGCCTCGAGGCGCACACGGGCGCTGCCGGGCACCACCATGACGCGCACGCCTTCGGCCTTCTTCCTGCCCTTGATCACGGAGGCGAAGGCGCGCAGGTCCTCGATGCGGCTGTTGGTGCAGGAGCCCATGAAGACGGCGTCCACCGGGATGCTCTTCATCGGCGTTCCCGGTTTCAGGTCCATGTACCCCAGCGCGCGCTCGGCGGACGCGCGGGCGTTCGGCTCCTCGATCGCGGCGGGGTCAGGGACGTCCTGGCTGAGCGAGACGCCCTGGCCAGGGTTGGTGCCCCAGGTGACGAACGGCTCGATCTCGCCGGCGTCGAGGAAGACTTCGGCGTCGAAGACGGCAACGTCGTCCGTCTGGAGCGTGGTCCAGTAGGCGACAGCCTCGTCCCAGTCCTCACCCTCCGGCGCGTGGGGGCGGCCCTTCAGGTAGGCGAACGTGGTCTCATCGGGCGCGACCATCCCGGCGCGCGCGCCGGCCTCGATCGACATATTGCAGACGGTCATGCGACCCTCCATCGAGAGGGCGCGGATGGCGCTGCCGCGGTACTCCAGCACATACCCCTGCCCGCCGCCGGTTCCGATCTTAGCGATGACGGCCAGAATGATGTCTTTCGCCGTCACACCGGGGCGCAGCTCGCCCTCCACGGTGATCGCCATCGTCTTGAACGGCTTCAGCGGCAGGGTCTGCGTGGCGAGCACATGCTCGACCTCGGAGGTGCCGATGCCGAACGCCATCGCGCCGAACGCGCCGTGGGTGGAGGTGTGCGAGTCGCCGCACACGACGGTGATGCCCGGCATCGTGAGGCCCAGCTGGGGGCCGACGACATGGACGATGCCCTGCTCGATGTCCCCCAGCGAGTGCAGGCGGACGCCGAACTCCTCGGCGTTGCAGCGCAGCGTCTCGATCTGGGTGCGGCTCGTGAGGTCGGCGATCGGCTTGTCGATGCCGATGGTCGGGGTGTTGTGGTCTTCCGTGGCGATGGTGAGGTCCGGCCTGCGGACCGGGCGGCCCGCCACCCGGAGGCCGTCGAACGCCTGCGGACTGGTCACCTCGTGGACGAGGTGCAGGTCGATGTAGATGAGGTCGGGAGAACCGTCCTCGCCCCTGACGACCAGATGGTCCTGCCACACCTTCTCGGCCAGTGTCAGCGAGGGGGCTTCGGTGGTCATTGCTTCGTTCTCCTTGAGCTTCGTTCACGGATCAGCCGTCGACGGACTCCGCGGCGAGGGTGGGCTGGGGTGAGAACTCGCCGCGGCGGCTGAGGAGATTCGGACCCGCGAACACGTTTGTCAGGGTATCACCCGGGTGGGCATCGAACGGGCAGGCGGATGCCCCGTTCAGGAGCGCGCCACCGCCGATTCGAGAACGATCGCCGTGATGTTGTCGTGGCCGCCCGCTTCGACGGCCGCTGTCACCAGAACGGCGGCCGGATCGGGGTGGCCCTGCGCGAGGATGTCGGCGATGCGCGCGTCGGAGAGCTCGCGGGTCAGACCGTCGGAGCAGATCAGGAAGTCCTGGCTCCCCTCCTCCTCGGACAGCACCTCGACATCGGGGGCAACGACGTCCTCCGCGCCGAGCGCGCGCGTGATGACGTTGCGCTCGGGATGCACGGCGGCCTGCTCGGCGGTGATCAGCCCGGCGTCCATCAGCTCTTGGACAGCCGAGTGGTCGACCGTCAGCTGGCGGAGGTCGCGCCCATCCCAGGAATACACCCGGGAATCGCCGACATTGACGATCATCCACCGCTCCCCGGAACGCTCCGGAGCACGCACGCGGACGACGCCGGCGAGCGTCGTGCCCGCCACCGCCGCGCCCGACTCGTCCGCGCTGGAGAGAGCGCGGACGGCGGCATTGGCCTCGTCGATCGCGGCGACCACGTCATCCGCCGTCGGCGCGCTGCCCGCCGGGAGCGCGCGGGCGAGGCTCTCGACCGCGGTCCGGCTGGCCAGGTCGCCGCGGGCGTGGCCGCCCATTCCGTCCGCCACCACGAAAACGGGGTCCTGCGCGAGCAGGCTGTCCTCGTTGACGTGCCGGACCGCACCGGTGTCGCTGCGGGCGCTCACGCCGACGAGAGGGATCATGTGCGGGGTTCCTCCGGGGAATGGGGGGCCGGGGCGGCCTCGATGGTCTGCTCCTCGTCGCCCTCGTCATCGCCGTGGATGGCGTGGGCGACGGTTTCGCCGCTCATGCGCAGCTTCACCAGACTAGCGACCGTCGCGACCGCCATCGCACCGACGATCACAGCGAGCGAGGTCCAGGTGCTGATGTCGGGCGCCCATTCGATGTACTGGCCGCCGTTGACGAACGGCAGTTCGTTCTCGTGCATCGCGTGGAAGACGAGCTTCACGCCAATGAACGCGAGGATGAACGCGATGCCGTATTTGAGGTAGACGAGCTTGTCGAGCAGGTGCCCGAGCAGGAAGTACAGCTGGCGGAGGCCCATCAGCGCGAAGACGTTCGCCGTGAACACGATGAACGGGCTCTGCGTGATGCCGAAGATCGCCGGGATGGAGTCGAGTGCGAACAGCAGGTCGGTGGTCCCGAGCGCCAGGAAGACGATGATGAGCGGGGTGAACATCCGGCGCACGCCGACGGTGGTGCGCAGCCTGTTGCCCTCGTACTGGTCGGAGACCTGCAAGCGCCGACGGGCGAACCGGATGAACCAGCTGTCTTTCTGCCCCTCGTCGTCGTGGTCCCCGAACGCCTGGCTGATCGCCGTCCAGAGCAGGAACGCGCCGAAGATGTAGAAGATCCACGAGAAGCTCGCGATGAGGCTGGCGCCGAGCACGATGAACACGCCACGGAAGATCAGCGCCAGAATGATGCCCACCATGAGCACCTCCTGCTGGTATCTCCTGGGCACGGCGAACCGGCTCATGATGATCACGAACACGAACAGGTTGTCGATGCTCAGGCTGTACTCCGTGAGCCAGCCCGCAAGGAACTGCCCGGCGTGCTCGGCGTCCCCGATCAGCAGCATGAGCAGCGCGAAGACCAGCGCCAGCGCCACATAGAACGACACCCACAGCGCCGACTCCCTGGGGCTCGGGATGTGGGGCCGTTTGAAGACGATCAGCAGGTCGAACGCCAGGATCGCCAGCAGGACGACGAAGCTGCCGATCTCGAACCAGAGCGGGAGGGCCAGTTCCATGGAGCGAAAACCTTTCGAGGGGTATGGGCGAGGGACCCGAGAGTCTCTCCCGCACCCTCACGGTGCCGCTGTGCCCGGGTCCGGAGCGGACCGTGATGACGTACACAGCGCGGGCGGCCCGGCTCGGCGGCCCTTCGGGATACTCCCCTTCGCGAGCCTCCATCCTACCGGAGCGGCCGGTCTGGCGTGCTGGTCGACGACGACGCGATCATGCGCCGAGCACGGACCGACCCGACACGGCCGGTCAGCGGCAAGTGCGGCCCACCGAGCACAGGCTGGCAGGCACGGGCCGGCGAGCGCGGACGAACCCGCTCGCCGGCCCCGCCGATCAGCGCAGCAGACCGTCGGCCACGCGTCCCACTCTCTCGTCGGTCGCGCTGCCTCCCGCTTCGGCGCGGTGGCGCTCACGCCCGCGCCGGAGCGGCGGGCGCTGGCACCAGGTGCCCCAGCGCCAGAGCCACTCCAGCGGACCCTGGCTGAACGCGCGCAGCCAGAGCGCCGACCAGACCCATTGCAGCAGCAGGATCGCCACAGCGATGCTCAGCAGCAGCGTCCAGGAGTCGGAGCGCCGCAGGTCGAACAGAACGCCGGCCAGAAGCATGAGCGGAGCCGAGGTGACATAGTTCGTCAGGGCCATCCTGCCGAACGGGACGAAGACCGCCTCCAGCGCCGCAGCGGCCCGGGCCGTCATTAGGAGCGAAAGCAGCGACAGGTACGCACCGGCCAGGGTGAACCCCGCAACGGCGGAGGACATCGTGAACCCAGACGCCTCGACACCGTCGCTCAGCTGCCACAGCAGCGCCGGGATGGAGGCGAACGCGAAGGCCAGGAAGGCAAGGGCGGAACCCGTGCGGGACACGCCGAGCCGCGAGACGACGCCGTAACGGGTGAGGGCCGCCCCCATCAGGAACAGACCGGGGATGAGGAGCAATCCACCGTCGAGCGCCAGGGCGCCGGCCACGAGAGCGACCCCGGCCAGCGCAACCAGCCAGCGCGGAAGCCAGGTACACGGCAGCAGCACGACCAGGCCGACGATCGCATAGGGAAGCAAGGCCGAGCCGGGCATGAGGATCTCGAAGGGGCTGCCGATCGCCAGCAGCAGGAGCAGCCTGCGCAGCAAAGCGAGCCGGGGCCGTTCCGTCCGACGCTGCGCCGACGAGAAGAACAGCGCGAAGCCGATGCCGAACAGGAGCGAGAAGAGCACGAAGAACCGTTGATGGACGAACAGCTCCAGCCAGCCGGAGGCGTCGTTCAGGCTGGCGGGACTCCGTTCGGCGAACTCGCCGAAGCGGGTGAGTGGTCCGATGTTGACGAGGGTGATGCCGCAGAGGGAGAAGCCCCAGATGACATCGAGAACGGGAAGGCGGCGCGACGCGGCCGTTCCGATCGCGGCTGGCGGGGTCGGTGCGGAGTGCTGAGACACAGATGCTGTTCCTTTCGGGACGGCCGGCGAGGGCCGTAGAACCAGCGTCTTCGAACCGCCAGAGCGTCGCATCAGCCGAATGGCCGGTCTTCGGCAGGCTCAGCGGTTCATCGCGTTTCAGCGGTTCAGCAGCCCGTTGCGCCAGGCCCACGCGGCGATCTCCACCCGATTGCGCACGCCAAGCTTGCTCTGCAGGGAAGACAGGTGCGATTTCACCGTCCCCAGCGAGATGACGAGCTCCGCACAGATCTCGGCGTTGGTCAGCCCGCGTCCGACCAGAGCCGCCGTCTCCCGCTCGCGGGGCGTCAGCTGCGGGGCCTCCCCGGCCGCTGCGTCCGGACGTGGGCTGAGGTGCCGCAAGAGGCGCACAGTGACGGAGGGGCTGATGAGCTGGTCGCCGGAGACGGCCGCGCGCACCGCCTCGACGAGCAGGCCCGGCCGGATCACGATATACTCGCAGCTGCCATCGGCGTGACGGAGCGGGAAGATCATCTCCGACGCATCGGCAGCACTGTGACCGCGCCCGGTCTCCGCCACGTCGGTGGCCCACACTCCCCCACCGCTCCCTTCGAGGATCCGACCGTCGTCGGTCAGGAACCACGAGCCCCAGAGCGGATGTGAGCCGTTCGGAACGCCGGAGGTGGGAACGATCGTCCGATCCGCCCCCAGGAGGAAGGCATAGCCGGACGATCCGTCCTTGCGCGTGAAGCCCATCCGCAGTTCATTCGTGCCCTAGAGGAAGCCGCTGCTCACCGCCGCGACATCCGAGAGCACGACGGTGCCGCTGAGCCCGTCGACGACGTGAGCGTCCGGAGTCAGGAACCACCGGCCCCAGACCGGAGTCGACCCAGCGGGCACCCCCACGACGGAAGCGATGGACGATGAGCCGTCGCGCACAGCAACGTAAGCGTTCCCGCCTCCGGGCTGGACGGTGAGCTTCACGCTCGCCATGAGGCCGAGCGCTGTGGCGGCCGCCTGAATCGTCACCTCGCCCGGAGTCGCGGGGACCGCGATCTCGGGAACGACGATCACTCCGGCAGCGTTCGTGCCGGCGGTGAAGCTCGTGGCTCCCCCGGAGAAGGTGAATCCGCTCGGCAGGGTGACAGTGACGCTCACGCCCGACCGCGCCGCGCCATCTGTGGTGACGTGGACGGTCACATTCTGGAGCCGTCCGCAGGCGGACACAATGTAGGCAGAGTCGCCGAACGCGAGTGCTGCCCGTGTGGACGAAGCGACAGCGGGCACAGCCGTGGAAACGATGATGGCGGGAGTCGCCCAGGCTGCGGCCTTCACGATTCCACGACGCCGCACAGTTACGGATGAGATTCTGTCGACAACTTCTTCGCTCATGGACGACGCCCTTACGGATCGAAAAATTGATTTCATTCTTTATGAAATATAAATTCAGGATAAAGAGTACATAAAACTGAAAGCCCGAAAGGAATTCTGAGGCACACCATCGCGCATCTCCGTGCGGCGAGGGGCGATTGAGTACCGGGCAGACGCGCCTGCCGTAAAGAAGCGGGTCTGCCCCGAGTTTGGTTGACGTCGGATCTGTGAGGATTGGTCCTCGCTGGAAGGATGTGCTTGTGGCAAAGCCCTATCCCCGAGAGTTCCGCGATGACGTCGTGGCCGTGGCCCGCAAGGGTCAGGCGCCGTTGGCTCAGATCGCGAAGAACTTTCGGTATCTCCGAAGGCTCGCTGACCAACTGGATGAAGCAGGCCGACGTCGAGGACGGCAAGCGGTCCGGGTTGACCGATGACGAGCGCAGGCAGCTGCGTGAGGCGAACAAGCGGATCCGAGTGTTGGAGCAGGAGAACGAGGTGCTGCGGGGGGCCGCGGCGTATCTGTCGCAGGCGAACCTGCCAGGAAATAGTCTTCCCGCTCGTCCATGAGATGGCCGCGACCGGTGCATCGGTTGTGTTGTGCCGGATCGCCGGCATTCATGCCTCGCACCACAAGAAGCGCAGCAAGCCCGGCAGCACCGCCCTGGCGCCGCACGAGGACCTCCTCGCGGTGGTCGATGAGCATCGTGTGGTCCGGCGCGAGTTCACCGCTGACGGGCCGAACAAGGTCTGGCTGACCGACATCACCGAGCACAAGACCGGCGAGGGCAAGCTCTACCTCTGCGCGATCAAGGACGTCTTCTCGAACAAGATCGTCGGCTACTCCATCGACTCGCGGATGAAGTCGAGTCTCGCCGTCCGGGCGTTGAGCAACGCTGTCGCGTTGCGTGGGAACGTCGCCGGTTGCGTGATCCACAGTGATAGAGGCAGTCAGGGCGGTCTCAAGTGGTCGTCGCAGCACCTTGATCGAGAGGTGGAGCGATGGGGTCATCGAACAGGCAGAAGAGTGTGCGGGCGTATCGGGGCCAGATCGCCTCGCCCGGTCGGCCGACGATCGCGTGGCGCGAAGACAGAGTCCGGTTCTGGGTGGCAATCATGACCGGCATCAAGACGGAGGAGGCTTGTGTCGCGGCCCGCGTGTCCGGGCCGGTCGGGTTCCGCTGGTTTCGCCATGCTGGCGGTGTGAACTCTCGACTTCCCGAGTGGGTGTCAGGTCGCTACCTGTCCTTCAGCGAGCGTGAGGACATCGCGATCTGGCACGCCCAGAAGGTCAGCGCCCGCGAGATCGCGCGACGACTGAAGCGCGACCCGTCGACGATCTTGCGAGAACTGCGCCGTGGCGCGTCCACGCGGACCTACGAGCTGGACTACAAGGCCACGACGGCTCAGTGGCATGCGGAGCGACGAGCGCGCCGTCCGAAGGTTGCCAAGCTCGTCACGAACCCGCGACTGCGGGGCTACGTCCAGGCCCGGCTATCGGGCGACGTGGTCGACGCCGACGGCCGCCGGCTTGGCCCAGACGGGCCCGTGTGGAAGGGCCGCAACAAGCCTCATCGAGGCGACCGTCGCTGGGTGCAGGCATGGAGCCCCGAGCAGATCTCGAACCGGCTCAAGGTCGAGTTCCCCGATGATGAGTCCATGCAGATCAGCCACGAGGCGATCTACCAGGCGCTCTATATCGAAGGCCGCGGCGCCCTGAAACGCGAGCTGGTGACCTGCCTGCGCACCGGTCGCGCGTTGCGGGTTCCGCGCGCCCGCAATAGCCAGAAGGCGTGGGGCCATGTCACCAACGAGGTCTTGATCAGCGAGCGTCCGGCGGAGGCCGAGGACCGGGCCGTTCCCGGACATTGGGAGGGCGATCTGATCATCGGCCTGCAGCGCTCAGCGATCGGCACCGTCGTCGATCGCAGCACCCGGTTCACGATGCTGGTCCACCTTCCTCGTGAGGAGGGCTACCAGCATAAGCACTCCACGAAGAACGGTCCCGCGTTGGCCGGCTACGGCGCCATCACGATGAAGAACGCGCTGGCGAACACGATGTCGACCCTCCCGACGCAGCTGGCCCGGTCGCTGACCTGGGATCGCGGGAAGGAACTCTCGGCCCACGTCGCGTTCAAGATCGAGACCGGGATTCCCGTGTTCTTCGCCGACCCGCACGCACCGTGGCAGCGGGGCACAAACGAGAACACCAACGGCCTGCTGCGTCAGTACTTCCCCAAGGGCACCGACCTGACTCGATGGAGCAGCGACGACCTTCAAGCCGTTGCCACCGCCATCAACAATCACCCGCGGAAAGTGCTCGGCTGGAAGACGCCCGCAGAGGCCTTCGAAAAGCAGCTACGGTTACTCGAAACAGCCGGTGGTGCGACGATCGATTGAATCTGGTCAATTCCACGCGAAACGCACCCAGAACCTGCTCACCAACAACGGCCTGATCGGATCGATGGGCCGCTCCTACGAGGCAGGCGACAACACGAGCATAGAGCTTCTTCAGCCTCCTCCAGAAGAACGTCCCGAACACCAGGCGCGGGGACAGTCGCACCAATCTCCGCCTCACGATCGTCACCCGGATCGAAACGAACCACAACCACCGACGCCAGCAACACGGCCTCGGCAAACTCACCCCCATCGAGTTTGAGATGATCTATGAGGACACAGAAGCGGCCTCATCACCCCAAACCCCGACTGTCAACAAGACTCGGGGCAGACCCACCGACCTGTGAGCGCCTCAACGGCTTGTGAAGGTCAAGGACGACCGAGCCCGCCCCATGGACCGGCCTCAGACCTGCGGCAGACACGAGGGATCGAGTCCGCACACGCCGGCACTGCCGGCTCTGAGGTCAGTAGCCGGTCGCGCCGGCGGCTCGCAGCTGGGACGCGATGGCGCCGAAGCCCAAGCGGGTGGCGTTGCAGAGCGGGGTGCGTCCGCGGGAGTCGCGGATGTCGGGATTCGCGCCGGCAGCGAGCAGCTGGCGGACGACATCCTGCGCCCCCGCGCCGCCGTTGCCCAGCACGATCGACTCTTGCATCGCCGTCCAGCCGGGGGTGTTCACGTGGTCGAGGTCGACGCCCGCGGCGATGAGCACATCCGCACCGCTTCGGTGTGCGCGTGCTCGGACGCCGGGATGAGCTCCGTGCCGTTGAACCGGTTCTTCGCGTTCACGTCCGCGCCGTTGGCGAGAGTCATCCGCAGGATGTCCAGGTAGCCCTCCGCCCCGGCGTACAGGTAGGCGGAGTCCTGGATATCGTCCTTCGCATTCACATCGGCGCCTGCCTCGATCAGCGCCCGGGCAGCCTCGACATGGTTGCCTTTGGTCGCTTCCACCAGCGGCGTTCTGCCGCCCTCGCCCCGGTCCTCGATGGCCGCGCCCGCAGCGAGAGCAGCCCGGACAGCCTCCGCGTCCCCCGACCGGGCAGCGGCGTGCAGGCTCGCGGGCGCGGCCGGGTCCACGGTCGGCGGAGCGACGGGAGTGACTGTCGGAGTCGCGGCGGACCGGGGTCGTCGGCGCCGCCGTCAGAGCTGCGCTTGCGCAGCCCGCCAGCAGGACGCTGGATGTCAGAAGGAGGGTCAGCGACTTGAAATATCAAATCTCAGATATGCTGCCACTGTAGGCGGACGTTCCTGGACATCTCCTCATGGAACGCCGGCGTATCGTACGCCTCTGTGCCACGAACGCTTTCGAGAGCGCGGCGATCGCGTCGGTCGGGCGCCACGTCGGCGAGAGGATCGGGGATGCGTGCCCGGGCGGAGGGGATCCGGTGAGACCGAGGCGGCGGTTCGACAGGCCAGACGGAGGCCCACCGTTCCCTCTCCAACGCTTACAGAAAAAGCTCCCGGGACGCGTGTCTGGGAGGTTTTTCCGATGTTGTGACCCCAGCGGGATTCGAACCCGCGTTACCGCCGTGAGAGGGCGACGTCCTAGGCCGCTAGACGATGGGGCCGGATTGGCAACTCGTCAATCATGCCACAGGGGACTCCTCCGCGCCAAAACGGGACGTCCCGCCCGGGTGTGTCGCGCGAGTGCCGCCGCAACGTCGCGATTCCCGCTCAGGCGAGGACGCGCAACGCGCCCGGCCCCACGGTCGTCTCGACCGCCGACGATGGCACACGGCCGGGCTCAGAGCCGGGTACGGCGCAGCAGCTGGGCGTTGAGCGCCACCACCACCGTGGAGACCGACATGAGCACCGCGCCGAACGCCGGGGAGACCACGACGCTGGCGCCGATCGCGACCCCGGCCGCGAGCGGCAGCGCGAGGATGTTGTAGCCGGTCGCCCAGGCGAGGTTCTGCAGCATCTTGCGGTACGTCGCGCGGGAGAGCGCGATCGCCTTGGCGACACCGCGCGGATCGCTGGAGGCCAGGACGATCCCGGCGGACTCGATCGCGACATCCGTCCCGGCGCCGATCGCGATGCCGATGTCCGCCTGTGCGAGCGCAGGCGCATCGTTCACGCCGTCGCCGACCATCGCTACCCGGTCGCCGCGCTGCTGGAGCCGGGCGACCGCACCGGCCTTATCGCCCGGCAGCACTTCCGCGTAGATCTCGTCGATGCCCAGCCGCGCCGCGACGGCCTCGGCCACGGCCCGCGCGTCGCCGGTGAGCATGGCGACGCGGACACCGCCGTCCTGCAGCAGCCGGACAGCCTCGGCGGACTCCGGACGGACGACGTCCGCGAGCGCGATCATCCCGAGAACCCCGCCGGTCCCTGGCATCCCATCGCCGCCGAGGACATAGACGACCGTCTGCCCGCCGGCGGCGGCCCGCCGCGCGGCCTCCTCGACCGCCCGGGGCGCCGTCCACCCGCGCTCGGCGAGCAAGCGTGGCGCGCCGACGGCCACCCGCGCTCCACCGACCGTCGCGATCGCACCGCGGCCACCGAGGGCCTCGAAGTCCGTCGCCGGAGTCGACGGCAGGCCGCGCTCGCGCGCCTCGGCCACAATCGCCCGGGCGAGGGGATGCTCGGCCGAGCCCTCGACGGATGCCGCGAGGGCGAGCAGCGCGTCCTCACTCTCCGTCCGCCGCCACGATGGCGGCGACCCCCAGCCGCCCCTCCGTGAGCGTTCCCGTCTTGTCGAACAGAACAACATCGATGCGACGCGCATCCTCCAGGGCGCGCCGGTCGCGGACGAGCAGCCCGCTCCGCGCGCCGAGAGCGGTGGAGATCTGAGCGACGAGCGGGATCGCGAGACCGAGGGCGTGCGGGCACGCGATCACGAGCACCGTCACCACCCGCTCCAGGACGAACCCCGGATCGCCCGGCCGGAGGAGCGCCCAGACCACCAGCGTGAGAGCCGCGACCGCGAGCGCGAGGAGGAACAGCCAGGCAGCTGCCCGGTCCGCCAGCGCCTGCGTGCCCGATTTGCTCGCCTGCGCGTCCGCGACGAGCCGCATGATGCCGGCGAGGGCCGTGTCGTCGCCGGTCCTACCGACCCGCACGACGAGCGACCCGCTGCCCGAGATCGACCCCGCGACCACCTGCTCCCCCGGCCCCCGGCCTCGACTCCCCGGTCAGCAGCGACTCGTCCAGGGCGCTCCGCCCCTCCACGATCTCCCCGTCCGCCGGCACGCTCGCGCCCGCACAAGGTCGCCGACGCGCAACTGCGCCACGGGCACGGCGACGGGTTCGCCCTGCGGACCGGCGAGGCGCTCGGCCGTGTCCGGCAGCAGCGTCGCCAGGCGCCCCAGCGCATCCTGCGCCCCGCTGACCGCCGCCATCTCGATCCAGTGCCCGAGCAGCATGACCAGGATGAGCGTCGCCAGCTCCCACCAGAAGTCCATCCCGGGGAGGCCGAACGTGACCGCCAGACTGTACCCGAGTGCGACGACGATCGCGAGCGAGATGAGCGTCATCATCCCGGGCTGCCGCGCACGGAGCTCATCGGCCGCGCCGCGCAGGAACACGAGACCGCCGACGAGGAAGACGGCGACCCCGAAAACGGCCGGGATGGACCGGCTGCCCGGGAATCGCGGAACGGCGAGGCCGAGGATCTCCTGCAGCCCGGGCGAGAAGACCAGGACCGGGACCGTGAGGACGAGAGCGAGCCAGAACCGACGGCGGAAGAGGCCGGGGTCGTGGCCGGCGTGGCCGTGGGCGGCGTGAGTGTGAGCGTCCTGACCCCGAGCAGGGCGACCCTGAGCAGCGTGGCCCTGAACGCTGTGCGCGTTCGCAGCGTGAGTGTGCGTCTCGTCCATATCCCTTCAAACAATACCCCCTAGGGGTATATTCCGCACCCGTCTTCCCCGATTCGATGAAGAGCCGGACCGTGGCGAGGGGGAAGATACAGAGATGAGACTCACGAAGTTCGAACACGCCGCACTGCTCCTCGAAGAGTCGGGGAAGAAGCTCTTCCTGGACCCGGGCTCCTTCACCTCACCGCTCACCGACACGGCGAACACGGCCGCCGTGGTCATCACTCACGAGCACGCCGACCATTGGACCCCCGAGCAGCTGCGCCGCATCCTCGACCTCAATCCGGAGGCGCCGATCTTCGCGCCGGAGGGGGTCGCCACAGCGGCGACGGACTTCGCGGTCACGGTGGCGCATGCAGGCGACACCGTGACCGCGGGCCCGTTCACGCTGCGGTTCTTCGGCGGAAAGCACGCGGTCATCCACGAGAGCATCCCGGTGGTCGACAATCTCGGTGTGCTCGTCAACGACGAGTTGTACTATGGCGGCGACTCCTTCGCCGTCCCAGAGGGAGTCGAGGTGGATGTGCTGGCGGCCCCCGCGGGCGCGCCCTGGCTGAAGCTGGCCGAGACGATGGACTACGTGCTCGCGGTGAAACCCAGACGGAGCTTCCCGACTCACGAGATGGTGCTCTCCCAAACAGGCAAAGACCTTGCGAACGCGCGGATCGGCTGGGCGACGAAGCAGAACGGCGGCGAGTTCTTCCCGCTCGAGCCCGGCGACACCCTCGACCTGTGAACAGGACGAACGACGTGGGGAAGACCAACACTGTGAGCACGGCTAACGTCGCGCTCGGAGGCAGCTCCAGCCTGGCCAGCAGCACCGCGGACGGCACCGGAGCAGCGCAGAGCGCCGGGGTCGAGCACGGAGCCGGATCATGAGCGCCGGAAAAGACGCGGAGGGGAGGAACGCCACCCCTGCCGCCGAGCGGGCCGACGACCGTCCCGCCGTCGTCTGGTTCCGCGACGATCTGCGCCTGGCAGACAACCCGGCCCTGTGCGCCGCGGGGGAGTCGGGGCGGCCGGTGGTCTGCCTGTACGTCTGGGACAAGGACTCTCCCGGCCTTCGTTCCCCCGGCGGAGCAGCACGGTGGTGGCTGCACCACTCGCTGACCTCGCTCGGGGAGTCCATCGGCCGCGCCGGCTCCGCCCTGACGATCCGAAGCGGACCGGCCGAAGGGGTGCTGGCCGGGGTGCTGGCCGAGGTGGATGCCGGGGCTGTCTTCTGGAACCGGCGCTATGGCGAGGGCGAGCGACGGGTGGACGAGCGTGTGAAGTCCGCCGCGCGGGACGCCGGGCTCGTGGCGAACAGCTTCGGCGCGAATCTGCTCTTCGAGCCCTGGACGGTGCGGACCGGATCGGGGAAGGCGTTCTCCGTCTACACGCCGTTCTGGCGGGCTTGCCTGGCGACACCGGAGCCGCGGAGGCCGCTGCCGGCGCTGCGGACGCTCCGGCCCGGCCCGCGCCTGCCGTCGCTGAAGCCGAACGAGCTCGGACTGCTGCCGACGCACCCGGACTGGGCGGACGGTCTGCGCGAGACATGGGAGCCGGGCGAGCGCGCGGCGCACCGCGAACTGTCGGCCTTCCTCGGCGAGGGTCTTGCCCGCTACCGGGCCGAACGCGACGTGCCCGGCATCGCGGCCACCTCGCGGCTCTCGCCGCGCCTGCGCTGGGGCGAGCTCAGCCCCTTCCAGATCTGGCACGCGACGGCGGCGGCGCGCGACCGGTCGACGGCGGAGGGGGCGGAGACCTTCCTGAGCGAGCTCGGCTGGCGCGAGTTCGCATATCACACGTATTTCGAGCACCCGGCGCTGACGACAGTCAACATCCACCGTGAATACGATTCCTTTCCGTGGCCCCGGCTCCACCCGAGCGCGCTGAGGGCCTGGCAACAGGGTCGCACCGGCGTCCCGCTCGTGGACGCCGGGATGCGCGAACTGTGGAGAACCGGCGTCATGCACAACCGCGTGCGCATGGTCACAGCGTCCTTTCTGACGAAGAACCTGCTGATCGACTGGCGGCTGGGCGAACAGTGGTTCTGGGACACCCTGGTCGACGCCGACCCCGCGAGCAATCCGTTCAACTGGCAGTGGGTGGCCGGGTCGGGTGCGGACGCGGCGCCCTACTTCCGAGTGTTCAACCCCGAGCTACAGCGAGAGAAGTTCGACCCGCACGGCGACTACGTGCGACGCTGGGCGCCGGAGTGGGACACGACGGACTATCCGGAGCCGCTGGTCGACCTCGCAGAGACCCGGCGCGCGGCGCTGGCGGCGTGGGAGACGGTGAAGGCGGCACGGGGCACGGCGGAGCGGCCCTAGGTGTGCTGCTCAGGGACGTTGGTTGAGGTGTGACGCGATAGATGGGTGAGGACCTCCCGGTCGAGAGTGGGGCTGTCTAGTTTCCCTGCACTCGATGACTTAGGAGGTCCTCGTGACCCACGCTAATGCTGCTTTGACTCCTCGCGAATGCCTCCGCCTGGCCCGCCAAGTCGTCGACGACGGCTGGTCCGTTGCTGCGGCGGCGACCTACTTCCGAGTGTCCTGACGCACCGCGGACCGATGGGCTCGTCGTTACGTGGAGATGGGCGAGGCGGGAATGCTGGACCGTTCGTCACGGCCGCATCACAGCCCGAACAAGACCCCGCGAAGACTGGTCCGCAAGGTCGTGCATCTGCGGTGGAAGAAGCGGCTGGGACCAGTCGGTATCGGCGCCCAGCTCGGCATGCCCGCCTCGACCGTTCACACGGTCCTCTCCCGGTGCCGGATCAATCGGCCCAGCCACGTCGACGTCCGCACCGGCGAACCCGCCCGCCGCTACGAGCACGAGCATCCCGGATCGATGATCCACGTCGACATCAAGAAACTCGGCAACATCCCCGACGGTGGCGGCTGGCGCTACGTCGGACGTCTCCAGGGAGAGCGGAACAAGGCCATCACCGCGAAGCGGACCGGGAAACACGGGATCACCGGCGACATGATCACCGGCACAGCGTTCGTTCATACCGTCATCGACGATCACTCCCGTGTCGCTTACGCCGAGATCCACGACGACGAAACCGCCGCCACTGCAATCGCTGTTCTGCGTCGAGCGGTCGGCTGGTTCGCCAGCCGTGGCGTCACCGTCGAACAGGTGCTCTCCGACAACGGCTCCGCATACCGCTCATACGCCTGGCGCGACGCTTGCGCCGAGCTCAGCATCCAACCGAAACGCACCCGGCCCTACCATCCGCAGACGAACGGCAAGATCGAACGCTTCCACCGCACCCTCGCCGACGGCTGGGCATACGCCCGGCACTACAACTCCGAATCAGCCCGCCGCAACGCACTCCCGGCCTGGCTGCACTCCTACAATCACCACAGGCCCCACACCGCCATCGGCAGCCAGCCACCCATCAGCAGATTGACCAACGTCCCTGAGAAACACAGCTAGCCAACGCTCGACGAACGCTGGAGGCTCCGACGCCGAGTATGCGTCCGATGCTCTCCCAGCTGTGCTGTTCGGCTCGCATGCGTTCGGCGGTCGCTATCCTTTCGGGCGTCATCACGCTCGGGCGGCCGCCGACGCGGCCCTGGCTGCGGGCATAGTCGAGACCGCGTTGAGTGTTCTCGCGGATGGTGTCGACGCGCAACTGGGCGAAGACGGCAACGATGCCGAAAAGGGCACGGCCCATCGGGGTAGTTGTGTCGATCATCGGCTCGGTAAGGCTGACAATGTTCACCTGCCGCGCGTCGAGATCCTGGAGCGTGTCGATCAGGATGCGTTCACTTCCTGCGAGCCTGTCGAGGCGGCGAACCTTGAGGGTGTCTCCCGGCCGAAGGTAGTCGAGACAGGCAAGCCACTGTGGCCTGTCCATGATCCTGCTGGACTCTCCGCGATCGACAAACACGCGCTCGCATCCCGCGGCGCGCAACTCGGCTTCTTGCGCCTCTGGGTTCTGTTCGCGCTTGGAGACTCGCGCGTATCCGACTTCGTGTGCCATGCCAAAAACGCTACCGCCGCCCTTTCGGCGCGATCTGGTTTCGGCAGGGGGTTTCGGCGGATTGATGCTCGGCGTGTCGCGCAGTTACTTTGCGGCGCCCCATCGGTTGCCGAAAACGGTCGTTTCTGAACAGCGCACGACCGACCGTGGAGAGCCGCGGAATCCTGCGGCTGCGATGATGCTCAAAATCCCTGCCGAAACACTGTTTTGCTCAAAACCCACGATGGAGGTTTTTGAGCAAACGCGGTAGAATGGGAGTCGATGAGGGAGGCCCCAATGAGCATTTCGCGCACCGAGCGTCAGACGGTCATAGTGCCAGGCCTCGATCGGCCGATCGACGTGGAGAACGTCATGGCCGAAATCGAGAAGAGCCACCAGCTCGCCGGCCACTTCCCGGACGTCGCTGCGCTCGAGCGAGCTCGCCGCGTCCTCACCGGCGAGATCTCCGAAGAGGTCGCCATGCGCGAGATCCGTGAGGCATTCCGCGAGGCGTGAGCGTCGACGACAAGTACACCTACCCCGGCTCCGGGGGAGTGCTGGTCAACCACTACAACATCCGCGACGCGGCCAAGCTCGATCAGGCCCTCAACGCCGTCGCATCCGTACGGTGGGCGGCCATGTCCCGCGAGCCGCTGCCGACACGTTTCGACGTCGCGCAGCTCCAGGCGATCCACCGTCGCCTGTTCGACGAGATTTACCCCTTCGCCGGCCAACTGCGCGACGTCGACGCGCAGGCGATGGGGACCGGCATCCCGTACAGCCGGCCCGAGTTCATCCCCGCCCAGGCACGCGCGATCGACGACGCGCTACGACGGGACAACTACCTGCGCGGGATGCCGCATGACCAGTTCGTCGACCGGCTCGCGTACCACTGGGGCGAGCTGACGGCGCTGCACCCGATGAGAGACGGCAACACCCGAAGCCAGAGCGCTTTCATCACCCAGCTCGCGGCCGCCGCCGGCTACCGCATCGACTGGGAGCGCGTCGACGTCGACGAGCTGCGCACCGTCCGACTGCAGGCGGTCGCCAGCTCGGAGCGGCCCCTGGTCGACTACCTGCGCGATCGCGTGCAGAGCTACGCCGCGCAGGACCGCTCGGAGCACCGAGAGACGATGACGGGGCTGACGTTCGAGCAGAGCCCGCGAGGACAACAGATGCGTTCGTTCATCGAGATGCAGCGCCGCGCCTTCGGGCAGGACCCGGAGGGCATCATGCGCCCGCCCACGGGCGATGCCGCTGCATCGCGACCGCGGCCGCCAGAGGGGCGCAGCACGGAGCAGAGGAGGGGCCTGTCATGACCGTTGTCGGGTACGCGCGAGTGTCCAAGCGGGAGCAGAACCCTGAGGCGCAAGAGGCGGAGTTGCGCGCGGCCGGCGCCGAGCGTGTGTTCGTCGACCACGGCGAATCGAGCCGGATCAAGAACCGTCCCCAGTGGCTTGCCTGCATGGACTACATGCGCCCCGGTGACGTGCTTCTCGTTCACCGCCTCGACAGGCTCGCCGGCAGCGAGAGCGTGCTCATCGAGACGCTGCGCGAGCTGGAGGCCAAGAGCGTCGATATCAAGAGCCTGACGGAGCCCACGATCGACACCACGAGCCCGATGGGGCGCGCGCTGTACGGGATCGTCGCGGTGTTCGCGCAGCTGCGCGTAGACACGATCCGGGAGAACACACGGCTCGGTCTGGAGTACGCGCGCAGCCAGGGCCGCATCGGCGGCCGACCCACGGTCATGACCGCCGAGCGAGTCGAGGTCGCACGTCAGATGCGCGCCCAGACCCCGCCCGCGACGTGGGACACGATCGCTAAGAAGTTGCAGGTCAGCTCGGCCTCCGTCCGCCGTGCCCTCGCCCAACCCGCGGACGCAGGACGCGAGCCCGCCGCCCAGGGGAGCGGGCGATGACCGACCATGAAGTGAGCAAGTTCCCGCCGCCCACGACCGCTCTCGCGTTCATCAAACGAACGGGCATGTTTCTGGGACACCCGGCCCGGTCCTGTCGGTGTTCGACACGGGTGATGCCGCATCCCGTGCCGCGTTTCTGCGGTCAGAGATGGTGCGGGGGTTTCCCGATGCGATCGTGATGGGGTTCGAGGCGCTGGAGGGCAGCTTCGGCCTGCCTGATCCAGACGGCGAGCACGTGCTCGCCGCCGCGGTCCTCGGCGGCGCCGGCGCGCTGCAACGTGAGGCCCAGCTCGTGGAGTTCACGCAGGTAGAGCCCGTGGACACGCCAGTGCGACGCCCGCAGGCGGACGTCGACGCCGGCGGTGACCGCGCGGGCGAGGTCCGGCCAGAGAGCCATCCGGAACACTCGTCCCTGCCCGCGGCCGGGCCGCAGTGCGGAGTGGTTCACCAGATGCCAGACCTCGACGCCGGAGACGCGCTTGGCGCGCGCTGCCGCGACCGCGAGGGGCGTGGCCAGCACCCGGGACGATTTCGGTGAGGTCTGGGTGATCCTGGCCGGGGTGAAGACCAAGTGCCACATGTTCACTTTTCGGCTCTCGTACTCGGGGAAGGCGATTCACCGGGTCTACTCGACGCAGTCGCAAGAGGCGTTCCTGGAAGGCCACATCGACGCGTTCGAGGAGATTGGCGGGATGCCGACCCTTCACATCAAATACGACAACTTGGCCGCCGCGGTGAAGTCCGTGGTCAACGGCAAGGACCGCAAACGGGTCGAGAATGACCGTTGGGTCCTGTTCCGTTCCCACTACGGATTCGACGCGTTCTACTGCCAGCCCGGCATTGACGGTGCGCACGAGAAGGGCGGCGTTGAGGGCGAGGTCGGCCGGTTCCGCCGCACGTGGCTCTCACCCATGCCCGAAGTCGACTCCCTCGCGCAACTGAACGCGATGATCCGCCGCTGGGATGCCCGTGACGAGCAGCGCCGGATCGCGCAGCGCCGAACCAAGGTCGAGGACGACTTCGCTACAGAACGCCCGCTCCTTCGGCCGCTGCCGGCGGAGCGATTTGATCCGGGACTGGTGCTGCATCCTCGGGTCGACCGGTCCGGGCTGATCACGGTCCGGATGGCGAAATACTCTGTCCCTGCCCGGCTCATCGGCCGTGAAGTCCGCGTCTCTCCGCGCTTCCGAGGTCGTCGTCTTCGACGGGCGCGTTGAAGTCGCCCGGCACGAACGCGTGGTCGCCCGCGGAGGCGAGTCGATCCAGCTGGATCACTACCTCGAGGTCCTCCGGCACAAGCCCGGCGCGTTCCCCGGCTCGACAGCACTTGCACGCGCCCGGGAGGCGGGAACCTTCACCGCCGCCCATGAAGCGTTCTGGCAGGAGGCAAGGAAAGTCAATGGCGACACGGCCGGCACCAGAGAGCTCGTCGACGTGCTCCTGCTCCATCGCAGCATGCGCGCAGCCGACGTGATCGCCGGGATCCGCGCGGCACTCTCGGTCGGGGCCATCTCCGCTGACGTCGTCGCGGTTGAAGCACGACTGTACGCAGGTGGGGCCATCCAACACCGACAGCCCGTTGAACAACGCCCCGATCGCGAGCGACGAGTTGTCAGTCTCACCCAGCGCCGGCTCCGGGATCCGCAGGCTGTCATCGCCGGCCTGCCACAGGACAAACGCCCGCTCCCGACCGTCACCCAATACGACGAACTCCTCCAGCGCCGCCCCGTCTTCACCGACCCCACCACCGATGAGAGAGAAGGAACCACCGACACATGAGCCCAACCACCACGAACATCACCACCACCCTCCGCCGGCAACGCGGGATGACCCAGGAAGCCGCCGCGGCCGCCGTCGACCAAGCCTGCAGACGCCTGCGACTACCGACCATTCGCGCCGTGATGGACGAAGCGATCCGGGTCGCCGAGCACGAGCAGCTGTCCTACCAAGGCTTCCTCGCCGAAGTGCTGTTGGCCGAGTGCGACGACCGCGACCGCCGCTCCACCGTCCGCCGCGTCGCCTCCGCCGGCTTCCCACGTCAGAAATGGCTCGGCGACTTCGACTTCGACACCAACCCGAACATCAACGCGGCGACCATCCACACGCTCGCCACCGGCGACTGGGTCAGACGCGGCGACCCGCTCTGCCTCATCGGGGACTCCGGCACCGGCAAGAGCCACCTCCTCATCGGCCTCGGCACCGCCGCAGCCGAGAAGGGCTACCGAGTCAAATACACCCTCGCGACCAAGCTCGTGAACGAACTCGTCGAAGCAGCAGATGAGAAGCAGTTGGCCCGCACGATCGCTCGCTACGGCCGCGTCGATCTGCTCTGCATCGACGAGCTCGGCTACATGGAACTCGACCGACGCGGCGCCGAGCTCCTCTTCCAAGTCCTCACCGAACGCGAAGAGAAGAACTCCGTCGCGATCGCATCCAACCAGTCATTCTCGGGATGGACGGACACCTTCACCGACCCCAGGCTCTGCGCTGCCATCATCGAGACCGGCACCACCTCCTACCGCCTCCAACACACCCGCAACACCGCACTCGCTGGGGCCAACTAACTTCGACAACCCGGTCCCCGCCAGCCTTGACATAGTCACCCAGAGGGGTCAAGATTCAAACAGCAAAAACAGGGTGAAAACTCACTCGGCATTGTCTGTCGCTCGGCGCGGACGGCGATGCGGATGGCGGCCATGACCACAGATTCGTCCACGTCGGCTGCGGCATATAGGGCACAAAGTCCTGGACCGTGCATGCCCACCCCGGAGCGGCCGCCCGAGACGGGTATCGGTCGCACCCATCGATGAACCGTCCAGGGGCCGCGATGTCCAGGGACCTTGGGCCTCGTTGTTGCGCGATGCCCACCGTACGGTTCCGTGGACACCAACGCCAGGAGCGGAATGACGAACAGGGATCACGTGACGAGCACCGACATCACGGGGAAAGTGCTGCCGCCAGTCGCGGGGGCGCGTGTGAACGGGCTGCGCCGCTGGCTGCTGGACGGGCTCGTCGACGGCAGGGGAACCCATCCGGGCCCGCATGTCGTGGTCCCGCCCCGGACGCACCCGTGGTGGCGGGTGATGTGCCTCAGCGGGGTGGACTACTTCTCCACCCTCGGCTATCAGCCGGCGATCGCGGCCCTCGCGGCACGGTTGCTGTCTCCGCTGGCGACCGTCGTGCTGGTGCTGCTCACCCTCGCCGGCGCGCTCCCCGTGTACCGGCGGGTCGCGCGGGAGAGCTTCACCGGGTGGGGGTCGATCGCGATGCTCGAGCACCTGCTGCCGTGGTGGGCGGGGAAGATCTTCGTGCTGATGCTGCTGGGGTTCGCGGCCACCGACTTCATGTTCACCATCACGCTGTCCGCCGCCGACGCAGCCGCGCACGCCATCAAGAACCCGTTCACTCCCGACTGGCTCGAAGGCAGCCAGGTGCCGCTCACTCTGCTGCTGATCGCGTTGCTCGCCGGGGTGTTCCTCAAAGGGTTCCGGGAAGCGATCGGCATCGCCGTCGTCCTCGTCGGGGTCTACCTCACCCTGAACCTGGTCGTCATCGTCGTCTCCCTCGCGCACATCGCAAGCAGCCCGTGGTGGTCACCGACTGGTGGGGTGCGCTAACCGCCCAGCACAGCAGCCCGCTGGTGATGGTCGGGATCGCGCTGACCGTGTTCCCCAAGCTCGCGCTCGGGCTGTCCGGGTTCGAGACCGGAGTCGCCGTGATGCCACAGATCTCCGGCGACCCCACGGGCACTCCCGAGCACCCCGCCGGGCGAATCCGCGGGACCACCCGGCTGCTGACGGTGACCGCGGTGGTCATGAGCGGTTTCCTGCTCACCTCCAGCCTGGTCACCACCCTGCTGATCCCCCAGGAAGAGTTCCAGCCCGGCGGGCACGCAAACGGGCGCGCACTGGCATACCTCGCGCACGCGTACCTCGGTAACGGGTTCGGGACCGTGTATGACATCAGCACGATCCTCATCCTCTGGTTCGCCGGAGCCTCCGCGATGGCCGGGCTGCTGAACCTGGTGCCACGCTACCTGCCCCGCTACGGCATGGCCCCGCAGTGGGCGCGCGCGGTCCGCCCGCTCGTGCTCGTGTTCACCGCCATCGCGTTCCTCATCACGATCGTGTTCGACGCGGACGTGGACGCGCAGGGCGGCGCGTATGCGACCGGGGTGCTCGTGCTCATCACCTCCGCCGCGGTGGCCGTGACGATCTCCGCGGCCCGGCACCGTCACCGGGCAGCAACAGTCGGATTCGCCGTAATCACCATCGTGTTCGTGTACACCACGGTGCTGAACGTGATCGAACGACCCGACGGCATCCGCATCGCCGGGCTGTTCATCCTCGGCATCCTGGTCATCTCCTTCGTCTCCCGGTCCTTCCAGATCCGCGCGACGAGGATCACCTTCGACGACACTGCAGAAGGATTCCTACGCGACGACGCCGGCCGCGGACAGATCCTGATCATCGCCCACGAACCCGGCGCCGGCGGGAAGGAGGAGTATCGTGCCAAGAGCACCGCGGAACGCCGCGATAGCCACATCCCCCCGCTCGTCGAGGATCCTGTTCCTGGAAGTGCGCGGCACCGACTCGTCCGAGTTCGAAGAGGAACTGCTCATGCACGGGACCCACACACACACACACGGATACCGGGTGCTGACCGTCACCAGTGCGAACGTGCCCAACACCCTCGCGGCGGTGCTGCTGCAGATCAGCGACCTGACCGGCGTGGTGCCGAACGCCTACTTCGAATGGACAGAGGGCGGCCCGGTCTCCAACATGCTCAAATACCTCCTGTTCGGCTCCGGCGAAGTCGCCACCGTCACCCGCGAGGTGCTCCGGCAAGCCGAACCGATCCCCCCACGACGCCCCATCATCCACGTAGCCTAACCGTCTGATCGGACATCCTGCGTCCCGAGCCCCCGGGGCGGTGGAGATCAGGCGACCAGGAAATGCCACCCCAGCCACCACCAGAACACCATCAGCGTGACCCGCGCGAACCGGTCGGACAGCACCTCGCCCAGCAGCGAGCCCACCGGGGAGAAGGACTCGGGGCGGCGGTGCGGGACGATCGTGAGCAGCACCGCGGCGCCCAGCAGGAGAATGTAGACACTGATCGTCACGGTACGGATCATCACCGGCTCCCGCCATGGGCGACGAGCATCGCCCCGGCAGCGACCCACCCGGTCACAAGCAGGACCCGCGACGGCTCGGTGGACAGCAACGGTTCGACCAGAGCGGAGATCGTGGGGTGGCCCGCCTCACCCGCAGCCGTCCACTGACCGAGCATGTACGAGGTCAACTCCCACACACATGCGAGCACCGCCAGCACCGCCCACACCCACCCCGTGCGGTGCAGTACGTGTCCGGGCTCCTCCGGTCGCCGGTTGCGGCGCGCACCCCACGCCGCAGGGAGCACCACGACACCGACCGCAGCGATCGCGGTGGCCATCTCCGGGGTGTGGCTGGGCAGCATGATCAGCACGGCAGCAGCGGCCGCAGCGATCGCCGCGATGATGCCACGGCGAGAAAGAGTCACCGGTGTGTCGACGTCGACGGCCGGCAGCAGGGCCAGCAGGAGCAGCGCGGCCGTCGAACGGCGCGCCCCGGAAGAACTGGAACGCGCAGGTGAGGACCAGCACGAGGATCCACAGCAGTTCTCCACGCTGCGTAGACGGTGCCCCTGCGCTGGCAGCTGGTCTGTCCCGGGTCACAGCGCCTCCCACGTCCCCTGCGGGCCGCATCCGGCGACCGGCCGGAGACGATCTCAGTACTCGAAGACGAGGCGGGCGAGGACCTTGCCGGAGAGGACCTCGGTGATGGCGTCGTTGACCTGTTCGAGCTGGCGGGGCTCCGCAATGATCCTCGTGCGCCCCGCGGCGTGCAGCGCGAACACTTCGGCGAGGTCCTGGCGGGTGCCCACGATCGAGCCGATGATCGAGATGCCCTTGAGGACGGTGTCGAAGATGGACACACACATCTGCTCGTCGGCGGGCAGGGCCACGCAGATCAGCCGGCCGCCGCGACTGAGCGATGAGAACGCTTGCTCGAACACGCGCCGGGATGCCGCGAGCACGACAGCGATGTCGGCACCCCCGAGGTCCCGGATCGCGGCGACCAGGTCGCCCTTCGCCGCGTTCACGCCGTACTCGGCACCCAATTCACGGGCCAGATCGAGTTTCGCGTCCTCGACGTCGATGGCGATCACCGAGCCACCCATGATCCTTCCGTACTGGACAGCGAGATGCCCGAGGCCTCCGATGCCGAATACCGCCACCCGTTCGGTGGGAACGATGCGAGCAACCTTCAACGCCTTGTAGGTGGTCACCCCGGCGCAGGTCAGCGGAGCGGCGTCCACAGAGGAGATCCCGTCCGGGACGGGGACCACGAACCGGGCGGATGCTGTGGCGTACTCGGCGAACGCGCCATCGACGGAGTATCCGCTGTTCTGCTGCTTCTCGCACAGCGTCTCACGCCCGTCGATGCAGTAGCGGCATTCTCCGCACGCATATCCCAGCCATGGGATCGCGACCCGCTCCCCGACAGTGCGATCCGTGACGCCCTCACCGATCTTCTCGATGACCCCCACGCCCTCATGGCCGGGCACGAACGGCGGGAGCGGCTTGACCGGCCAGTCCCCGCGGGCAGCATGGATGTCGGTGTGGCACAGTCCACATGTCTCCAACCGGATCAGGACCTCCCCTGTCCCCGGTTCCGGGATGTCTCGTTGCTGGATCTCCAGTGGGGCGGTGAACGAGGTGACGACAGCGGCCTTCATGGTGACTCCTTCGACAGCCGCGTGAGAACGGCAGGGATGGGGCACGCGGACCACCCATCACGATCCGACTCTCACCCGTCGCCGTGGGCAGGTCAGGGTCTTAGGTCCCACCGGGCTGGTGTGACCTAAGACCCTACGAGCCCGGTCCCGGCAGCGAACACTGAGCGCATGCCGAACCTGCAACGACTGCTCCCAGTCGTCATCCCGGAGCCAGCGGATGACCGTGACGGTGGGCGTGCTCGCAGAGACCGGGCCTGAAGAACGGCGGGTGTCCTTGGATCCGGACGCGGTGGCCCGTCTGACCCGGGCCCGCCCGGTGCTCGTGGAGGCCGGCGCGGGGGTTAGGTGTGTTGCCCAGGGACGTTGGTCAATCTGCTGATGGGTGGCTGGCTGCCGATGGCGGTGTGGGGCCTGTGGTGATTGTAGGAGTGCAGCCAGGCCGGGAGTGCGTTGCGGCGGGCTGATTCGGAGTTGTAGTGCCGGGCGTATGCCCAGCCGTCGGCGAGGGTGCGGTGGAAGCGTTCGATCTTGCCGTTCGTCTGCGGATGGTAGGGCCGGGTGCGTTTCGGTTGGATGCTGAGCTCGGCGCAAGCGTCGCGCCAGGCGTATGAGCGGTATGCGGAGCCGTTGTCGGAGAGCACCTGTTCGACGGTGACGCCACGGCTGGCGAACCAGCCGACCGCTCGACGCAGAACAGCGATTGCAGTGGCGGCGGTTTCGTCGTCGTGGATCTCGGCGTAAGCGACACGGGAGTGATCGTCGATGACGGTATGAACGAACGCTGTGCCGGTGATCATGTCGCCGGTGATCCCGTGTTTCCCGGTCCGCTTCGCGGTGATGGCCTTGTTCCGCTCTCCCTGGAGACGTCCGACGTAGCGCCAGCCGCCACCGTCGGGGATGTTGCCGAGTTTCTTGATGTCGACGTGGATCATCGATCCGGGATGCTCGTGCTCGTAGCGGCGGGCGGGTTCGCCGGTGCGGACGTCGACGTGGCTGGGCCGATTGATCCGGCACCGGGAGAGGACCGTGTGAACGGTCGAGGCGGGCATGCCGAGCTGGGCGCCGATACCGACTGGTCCCAGCCGCTTCTTCCACCGCAGATGCACGACCTTGCGGACCAGTCTTCGCGGGGTCTTGTTCGGGCTGTGATGCGGCCGTGACGAACGGTCCAGCATTCCCGCCTCGCCCATCTCCACGTAACGACGAGCCCATCGGTCCGCGGTGCGTCAGGACACTCGGAAGTAGGTCGCCGCCGCAGCAACGGACCAGCCGTCGTCGACGACTTGGCGGGCCAGGCGGAGGCATTCGCGAGGAGTCAAAGCAGCATTAGCGTGGGTCACGAGGACCTCCTAAGTCATCGAGTGCAGGGAAACTAGACAGCCCCACTCTCGACCGGGAGGTCCTCACCCATCTATCGCGTCACACCTCAACCAACGTCCCTGAGCAGCACACCTAGAGCAGGGTTCCCCGACACGGGATACTCTGCGGCGGGAGCCACGGTGATCTCCCGTGCGGATGTCATCGCCCGATCCGGCGTGCTCGCGGTGGTCAGGTGCCCCGATGACGCGACGATCGGCGCGATGCGAGGCGGGCAGCTGCTGCTGGGGTTGCTCGGCCCGCTGGATCATCCCCAGCGGATGGCCGCGCTCGCCACGAAAGGTGTCGTCGCGGTCGCGTTCGACCTGCTGCCGCGCACTCTCAGCCGCGCCCAGTCCATGGACGCGCTGACCTCGCAGTCCACCGCCGCCGGATACGGGGCCGCGGTCGTCGCCGCGGAGGCATCCGGCCGGTTCTTCCCGATGATGATCACCGCCGCCGGCACCGCCCGCCCCGCCAGCGTGATCGTCATCGGCGCCGGCGTCGCCGGGCTCGAGGCGCTGAGCACCGCCCGTCGGCTCGGCGCCGTCGTCACCGGGTATGACGTCCGCCCCGCCTCCCGCGGCGAGGTCGAGTCGGTCGGAGCCACGTTCCTCACCTCCACAGTCGCGCAGGGCGCCGGGGAGGGCGGGTATGCGCGGGTGATGACAGCCGACGAACTCCGGCAGCAGCAGGCCGAGCTCGCCGGGCATCTGACCCGGTTCGACGTGATCATCACCACCGCGAAGGTTCCCGGCCGCACCCCACCGGAGCTCGTGTCGGTCGACACGCTCTCCCGGCTCACGCCCGGGTCGGTGTGTGTGGACCTGGCCGCCGGCGACCACGGGGGCAACGTCGCCGGCGCCCTCGACGGGAAACGCATCATCACGCCCGGCGGGGTGACGATCATCGGCGGCGACCTCGCCGCCGACCTGCCGACCTCCGCGTCGCAGATGTATGCACGCAACGTCCTGGCCCTGCTGGGCACGCTCATCATCGACGACACGATCCGCATCGACCCCGCCGACGAGGTACACGCCGCGGTCGTGGTGTGCCGGGGCGGTGAGCTCACCAGCGCAGCGGTGCGCGCAGCCCAGGGGCTTCCTCCCGCAATCCCAATCGATGCATCCAAGAAGGCAGGTGTGGCGTGACCGAGACGCTGTTCACGGATCTGGCGATCTTCGTGCTCGCCCTGCTGGTCGGGTACGAGGTGATCGGCAAGATCCCCTCCACCCTGCACACCCCGATGATGTCCGGGGCGAACGCGATCCACGGGGTGGTCGTGGCCGGTGCGATCGTGATCACCGCGTTCGCCGACAGCCCGGCCGGGTACCTGCTCACGGGGATCGCCGCGGCCCTGGCCGCCGCGAACGTCGTCGGCGGATACGTGGTCACCGACCGGATGCTGCGGATGTTCCACCAGCCACCTGACCGCACCACCCTGCCTGCAGGGACGGCGTCGCCATGACCGTCCTGGCCTGGGTCACGGGTCTCGTCTATCTCGCCGCGGCCACCTGCTTCGTGATCAGGCTGCATCTGATGCGCACCCCGGCGACAGCCCGCCGCGGGAACCTGATCTCCGCCTGCGGCATGGCCGCAGCGGTCGCCGTCACCCTCATCGCCGTGCTCATCGAGGGCAGCGCGGACGGGATCGGCTGGATCGCGCTCGGGATCGGCCTGGCCGCCGGCGGAGTGTTCGGGGCCGTCCGCGCCCGCACCGTGAAGATGACCGACATCCCGCAGCTGATCAGCGTGTTCAACGCCGTCGGCGGCGCGGCCGCCGCGGTCGCGTTCGCCGACTTCCTGCACCGCACCTCCGGCGCCGTCGTCCCGTTGGTCGCGTCGATCCCGATCGTGCTGGACGTGCTGATCGGCGCGGTCACCCTCTCCGGGTCGCTGATCGCCGCGGGGAAGCTGCAGGGCATCATCCCCGGACGACCCGTCCAGTTCCCCGGCGCAAGAGCTGTCAGCGCCCTCGTCGTGATCGTCGCACTCGCCGCCGGCGTGCTGACGGTCGTCCTGCCCCGAAACCCGTGGCTGCTGCTGGCGCTGCTGGTCGCCGCGCTCGCGTTCGGGGTGCTGATGGTGCTGCCCATCGGCGGCGCCGACGCCCCGGTGGTGTGTCGCTGCTCAACGCGTTCACCGGCCTCGCGGTGGCGATGGCCGGGTTCGTGATCGGCAACCAGGCCATGATCATCGCCGGAGGCCTCGTGGGGGCTGCCGGCACCATCCTGACCCTGCAGATGGCGAAGGCGATGAACCGTTCCGTGCTCAGCATCCTCGCCGGCGGGTTCGGCACCGGATACACCGCCGCCCCAGGGGCACCCGGAGCGGCGGCGGCGAACGTGCGCACCGTCGACGCGGACGACGTCGCCATCCAGCTCGCCTACGCGCAGCACGTCATGATCGTCCCCGGCTACGGGCTCGCCGCCGCCCACGCCCAGCGCGAGCTCGCCGACCTCGCGCCACCCTCCTTACCGGACACGGCATCGACGTGAAGTACGCCATCCACCCCGTCGCGGGACGCATGCCCGAGCATATGAACGTGCTGCTCGCCGAAGCGAACGTGCCCTACGACCAGCTGTTGCAGCTCGAGCAGGCCAACACCGCGTTCCCCACCTGCGATGTCGCCCTCGTCGTCGGCGCGAACGACGTCACCAACCCCGCCGCCCCGGCAACCCCGTCTCCGGGATGCCGATCCTCGACGTCGACCACGCCAAAGCCGTCGTCGTGATCAAACGCTCTATGAGCCCCGGCTACGCCGGTATCCCCAACGACCTGTTCACCGACCCCAAGACTGGGATGCTGTTCGCCGACGCGAAACAGGCACTCGCCGACATCACCGCCGCCGTCAAACAATACGTCGCCGCCTGAACAGCAGCGACACCAAAGGAAGGACACCCTTATGACCATCGCCGCTGACACCAGCACTGGACAACTGACCGCGATCGACCGCACCCGCACCCTCGTCCCCGGCGGCACCATCTACACCCGCCCCGGCGTCACAGGGAGCCTGGTGCCGGTGAAGACCCGGTACGAGAACTTCATCGGCGGCGACTGGGTCGCCCCCGTCAAAGGCGGCTACGGGCACGACATCGCCCCCGCCACCGCAGACCCGTTCGCCGAGTACCCCTCCTCGACCGTCGAAGACATCGACCTCGCCGTCGCCGCCGCCCAGCTCGCCTTCCCCGCGTGGGCCGCCACGCCGATGAGCGGCCGCGCCGCTGTACTGATCCGCGTCGCCGACCGGCTCCAGGAACACCTCGAGGCGCTCGCGGTGCTGGAGTCGTGGGAGAACGGCAAACCGGTTCGGGAGACCCTCGCCGCCGACATCCCCTTGGCGATCGACCACTTCCGCTACTTCGCCGCCGCGATCCGCGCCCAAGAAGGCAGCATCAGCGCCATCTCGAAAGACCTCGTCTCGTACCACTACTACGAGCCGATCGGCGTGGTGGCGCAGATCATCCCCTGGAACTTCCCCATCCTGATGGCCGCGTGGAAGCTCGCCCCCGCCCTCGCCGCCGGCAACACCGTCGTCCTCAAGCCCGCCAGCGCCACCCCGATCTCCATCATCCGGGTCATGGAACTCATCCAAGACATACTCCCGGCCGGAACGGTCAACGTCATCAACGGGAGCGGATCCGCGCTCGGACAGCCCCTCGTCGAACATGACGGGATCGGCAAGGTCGCCTTCACCGGATCCACCGCCACCGGGCGGCAGATTATGCAGTACGCGATCAAGAACATCATCCCCTCCACCATGGAACTCGGCGGGAAGTCCCCGAATCTGTTCTTCGACGACGTCGCCGACCAGAAGGACGACTTCTACCGCAAAGCGATCGAAGGGTTCACCCTGTTCGCCCTCAACAAGGGAGAGATCTGCTCCTGCCCGTCCCGCGCACTCATCCAGGACGGACTCGCGGCGGCCGGGTTCCTCGACGACGCGATCGCACGCGTCAACCGGATCACCGTCGGTGACCCGCTCGACACCCGCACCGAGATGGGACCCCAGAACAGCAGAGACCAGCTCGACAAGATCTCCGCCTACCTCGACCTGGGACCGCGCGAGGGGTGCGAAGTCCTCGCCGGCGGCGCCCCGCTCGAACTGCCTGGCGACCTGTCCGGCGGGTACTACATCCAGCCCACCGTCTTCAAAGGACGAAACGACATGCGGGTGTTCCAGGAGGAGATCTTCGGGCCCGTGGTCACCGTCGCCACCTTCACCGACTACGCCGACGCGATCCGGATCGCCAACGACACCATCTACGGGCTCGGCTCCGCCGTGTGGAGCCGAGACGGCGACACCACCTTCGCGGCCAGCCAGGACATCAAAGCCGGACGCGTCTGGGTCAACACCTACCACCAGTACCCCGCCGGCGCAGGGTTCGGAGGATACAAGCAATCCGGGTACGGCCGAGAGACCGACCAGCAGACCCTGCACAACTACCAAGAAGTCAAGAACGTCCTCGACAACCACGACCCGAAACCGCTCGGCTTCTTCGCCTGACACCCGCCGCCGCGCATCACGGCTGCGCTACCACGACCGGACCATAGGGCCCCGAGACTGCTTGGGTTCTAACGGTCGTTGCAACACCTGGACTTTCTGGGAGTTGTAACGACCGTGGCCCGTTTAAGGAGCTATTCGAGGGATCGACGCTGTTTCACGCAGGCTGATAAGGACGCGTTCTTCGCGTTGTTCGAGGCGTGTGGGAGCATCACGATCGCGGCGCGTGAGTTGGGGTTCAACCCGGCGACCTGCGGGACGTGGGTATGGAAGGCCGGCCTGCGCAGCCAGGGGAAAACCGGGACTGGTCCGCATCCAGGAAAGGAACGCTACTTCCAGTTGCGACGCGATGGCATCTCGCGTCGCGAAGCAGCGGCTGCCGTCGGGGTGAACATCCGCACGGCACGGGATTGGGATAACGGTGTCCGGAAGACCGCTCATCGCCGCTATTACCCAGATGGTCGGGTCGTCGATTACAAAACAGGTATGACGACGTTTCTTGACGGCACCGAGACAATCTCGCCGGCGGCGATCTTTCAGCTGGAGAGGAAGCTCGATCCGCGGTTCCTTTCGCTGGAGGAACGTGAGCAGATCCGGGATCTCCTCCGCGATGGGTTGTCACTGCGGAGCATCGCCGCCCAGCTGCGGCGGTCGCCATCCACGATCAGTCGGGAAATCTCCCGGAACCGGTCCTCGACCGGGATCTATCACCCCTTCGCAGCACATCGCTACTCGGCGAAGCGTCGCCCACGGCCAAAGCCGCGAAGACTGGTGACAGAGCTGCGGTTGCGTGCTTTCGTTGAGTCGAAGCTGGCGTTGCGGTGGTCTCCCGAGCAGATCACTCGAGCCCTGATCCGTCAGTTCCCGGACGACGTTGGGATGCGAGTGGCGACCGAGACGATCTACCAGACGCTCTATCTCCAAGGACGCGGCCAGCTGCGCCGTGATCTCGCGACAGCGCTGCGTACCGGGCGCGCACGTCGCCGACCGAACCGGGGAACCAACGCACGTCGTTCGCGGTTCGTCGACCCGATGCTCATGATCTCCGAGCGCCCCGCTGAGGTCGCTGATCGTGCTGTTCCAGGGCATTGGGAAGGCGATCTCATCATCGGCGCTGACCACGCCAGCGCGATCGGCACCCTCGTCGAGCGAACCACCAGGTTCGTGATGCTCGTCCACCTCCCGACCGACCACGCTGCCGAGACCGTCCGCGATGGCCTCATTCGGACGATGAGCGGCCTGCCGGCCGAACTGAAGAAGTCGCTGACCTGGGACCAGGGTGCGGAGATGGCCGCCCACAAGACGTTCACGATCGCCACCGACATGGACGTCTACTTCTGCGACCCAGCCTCGCCCTGGCAGCGCGGTTCTAACGAGAACACGAACGGGTTGCTGAGGCAGTACTTCCCGAAGGGCACCGACCTCTCACAGCACTCGCCCGCGGACCTTGCCCGAGTCGCACACGAACTCAACACCCGCCCACGCAAAACGCTCGGCTGGGAAACCCCAGCCCAGCGCCTCGCTAAACTACCTACCAGCTAATCGTCGTGTTGCAACGACCACTAGAATCCGCCCTGACTCGTGGCCCTATGCGATGCACAGCTCCCCGTGGGGGCCGCAAGACCGATCGCCATCCCCCGCGCCAACACGGCGGCATGGCGGTGGGACTTTCGGCCCGGACTGGGCCGCGGGCGCCCGCCACGATGCCGGTATGAGTACAACACCGGCCCTGCGGGGCAAGAAGCTCGGACTGCCCGCCGCGTCCGCCCTCGTCGTCGGGTCGGTGATCGGCACCGGCGTGTTCGGGCTGCCGTCCGCGCTGGCCGCGTTCGGGCCGATCAGCATCATCGCCTTCATCCTGGCCACCATCGGCGCCCTGGCCCTGGCTGTCGTGTTCGGACAGCTCACCAAACGCGTCCCCGGCTCCGGCGGCCCCTACCTGTACGCGCGGGACGCGTTCGGCGAGTTCGCCGGATTCCTCAACGCGTGGTCGTACTGGCTGACCGCGTGGGCCGGCAACGCCGCCATCGTGGTCGCCCTCACCGGCTACGTCGAGGTGTTCATCAACACCGACCACAACGTGGTCTGGTCGATCGTCATCGCCGTGGTCTGCCTGTGGATCCCCGTCCTCATCAACGTGCTCGGACTACGCAGCATGGGCGGCGCGCAGGTCGTGTTCACGGTCCTGAAGATCGTGCCGCTCGCCCTAATCGCCATCCTCGGGCTTTTCTTCCTCAACCCCGCCAACTTCGGCCCGTTCAACTCCTCCGGCACCGACGCATGGACCGCGCTCGCCGGCGCGGGAGCCGTGGCCCTGTTCGCCTACCTCGGCATCGAGACCGCGTCCGTCGCCGCGGGCCGGGTCCGCGACCCCGAGAAGAACGTCCCCCGCGCCACCATCTACGGCACCCTCGCCTGCGGCCTCGTCTATATCCTGGGCACCGTTGCCCTGTTCGGCACCGTGAGCAACGCCGATCTGCGCACGTCAACCGCCCCGTTCAGCGACGCTGCGAACGCGATCTTCTCCGGCGCCTGGGCCGGGCAGACCATCGCCGTGGTCGCGGTGATCTCCGGGCTGGGCTGCCTGGTCGGGTGGACGTTCATCGTCGGCGAGATGCCGCACGCCGCCGCCCAGGACGGCATGTTCCCCCGCGTGTTCGCGAAAGAGCACCGCGGCATGCCGCTCGTGGGCATCATCGCATCCACCGTGCTGGCGACCCTGCTGACGATCCTCGCGTACACCAGCTTCGAGCAGGTGTTCACCATGGTGGTGCTGCTGACCGTGTTCACCGCCGTCATCCCGTACCTGTTCTCCGCGGCATCCCAGATCTACTGGGTCGTCACCCGCACCCGCGCCGTCTCCTGGTCGCACCTGGCCCGGGATGTCACCGTCGGAGTACTCGCGCTCGTGTTCTCGTTCTGGGCGCTGATCGGAACCGGCGCCGAGGCCACCTTCTACGGCGCGATCGCGTTCCTGCTCGGCGTGCCCCTGTACGTCTGGATGAAGGCCTCCAACCGGCGCCGCGGCATCCCCAGCCCCACGCCCTGGGATGCGAGCACCGTCCCCGACACCCCGGCAGCGCTGATCACCGCCTCCGAACCGGTCGGCGAGCCGACTCCCGCGGGCAAGGGGGCCCGGTCATGACGACCCCAGCCCAGACCGCAGCTGCCCCCGCGGAAGCCGCGGCGGGGGCGGCACCGCTCGGCATGCACTCCGAGGTCGGCACGCTGCGGCAGGTGATCGTGCATCGACCCGGCCGCGAACTGGACCGACTCACCCCCGACAACTGCGAGCAGCTGCTGTTCGACGACGTCCTCTGGGGCGCGAAGGCCCGCGGCGAGCACGACGCGTTCGTCGAGGTGCTGCGCTCCCACGATATCGTCGTGCATGCCTTCACCGACCTGCTCACCGAGACTCTCACCCTCCCCGCGGCCCGCGCCTTCATCCTCGACCGGCTCTGCACCCCCGACCAGTACGGTCCCGTGTTCGCCCCGCTGCTGCGCAGCATCCTCGATGACAAGACCCCCGAAGACCTCACCGAGCTCCTGATCGGGGGGATCACCGCGGCGGAACTGGGCACACCCGCCACCGACAGCCTGCTCTGGCACACCACCGACCCGCTCGGGTTCGTGCTCCCGCCGCTGCCGAACACCCTGTTCCCCCGAGACAGCTCCGCCTGGATCTACGGCGGCGTCAACGTCAACGTGATGGCCAAACCCGCCCGTGTGCGGGAGACGACGACCGTCCGCGCCATCTACGACCACCACCCCCTCTTCGCCTCCGCCGGGATCGAACGGTACAACCCCGACGAGCACCGGTCGGTCTCCGCGATCGAGGGCGGCGACATCCACATCCTCGGCCGCGGCGCGGTGCTCATCGGAATGGGCGAGCGCACCACCCCGATGGCCGTCGAGGCCCTCGCGCAGGCACTGTTCCGCACCAGAGAGGCCGAGAAGGTCATCGCGATCGGGCTTCCCCGCTCGCACGCGATGATGCACCTGGACACCCTCATGACGATGCTCGACCCGCACAACTTCGTCCTCTCCCCCTCCCTGCGGCACACCGCGCTGCGCGCCCACCTGATCGTCCCCAACGACGACCCCGACGGTCTCACCATCAGCGAGCCCCGCGACCTGGTGCCGCTGCTGGAAGAGACACTGGACACCGATGGGATCCGGATGCTGACCACCACCGAAGACCCGTGGGCCGCGGCGCGGGAGCAGTGGGACGACGCGAACAACTTCCTCACCATCGCCCCCGGTGTCGTGATCGGCTACGACCGCAACGTCGCCACCAACACGATGCTCCGCAAGCAGGGCATCGAGGTCATCACCATCAGCGGCAGCGAACTGGGACGCGGCCGAGGCGGGTCTCGGTGCATGTCCTGCCCCATCCAACGCGACCCCGCCCCGCGGTCATGAGCACCGCGACGACGGCCGGGCTCCGGCATCTGCGGAAAGACACCGACCTCACTTTCGACGAGCTCACCACCCTGCTTGAGCTCGCCGGCCAGCTGAAAGCCACCAGACACGCGGCGACACCACCGCGGCTGGCGGGTCGGACCATCGCGGTGCTGTTCGAGAAGCCCTCCACCCGTACCCGCAGCGCGTTCGAGGTGGCCGCCTACGACGAAGGCGCTCACTGCACCTATATCGATCCGGCCAACAGCCATCTGGGCGCGACCGAGTCGGTCGAGGACACCGCCCGGGTGCTCGGCCGCTACTACGATGGAATCGCATTCCGCGGCTTCGCGCAGGCATCCGTCGACACCCTCGCCGTCCACGCCGGCGTGCCGGTCTGGAACGCGCTCACCGACACCTGGCACCCCACCCAGGCCCTCGCCGACCTGCTCACCATCCACGAACACCACCACGCCGCCACACCCGCGAAGGTGTGCTTCGTCGGCGACGGCAACGACAACGTGGTGCATAGCCTCCTGGTCAGCGGCGCCCTGCGCGGCCTGGACGTGCGGGTCGCCTGCCCCGCGGCGCTGCGCCCCGACCCGGGCATCGTCCAGGAGGCGCACGAGCGGGCCACGCGCACCGGTGGGAAGATCCTCGTCACCGACGACATCGACGAAGCCGTCCGGGACGCCGACTTCCTGTACGCGGACGTGTGGGTCAGCATGGGCGAGCCGCCCGAGCGGTGGGCCGAGCGCGTCCCGCTGCTGCACCCCTACCGGATCGACCGGGCCCTCGTCGACCGCACCGGCAACCCGGACGTGAAGATCCTGCACTGCCTGCCCGCGCTGCACGACCGGCACACGACCCTCGGGGAGGAGATGTTCACCCGGTACGGGCTGGACGGTGCGGAGATCAGCGACGACGTGTTCCGCTCTGCCCGTTCGGTCGTGTTCGATCAGGCCGAGAACCGGCTGCACACCATCAAGGCCGTCCTGCTGCACAGCCTCACCGAGACCGGGTGAGTCGCCGTGCGTCTCGTGATCGCGCTAGGCGGCAACGCGCTCCTGCACCGCGGGGAACCCCCGGAGGCAGCCACCCAGGCGGCCCGGCTCGCCGTCGCCGCCCCCGCACTCGCTCGGCTGGCCGCCACCCACCAAGTCGTGTTCGTGCACGGCAACGGCCCCCAGATCGGGCTGCTCGCCCGAGAATCCGCCGCAGACCCATCCCTCGCCGCACCCTACCCGCTGGGGCTGCTCTCCGCCGCCACCCAGGGCCTCATCGGATCCCTGCTGCAGCAGGCGCTCCACGGCGCCGACCCGGACGTGGCGACCGCCACCGTCGTGACCCACGTGAGCATCGACAGCGACGACCCCGCACTGCTCACGCCGGAGAAGTTCATCGGGAACGTCTACGACGAACACCACGCCCGCGCCCTCGCTCGCAAACACGGTTGGAGCATCGCACCCGACGGGGACGGATGGCGCCGAGTCGTCTCGTCCCCCCGGCCCCGGCAGATTCTCGAGATCGACACATGCCGCACACTCCTCAACGCCGGAACGACTGTGATCATGGGCGGCGGCGGAGGCATCCCCCTCACGCACGCCGACGACAGCGACCAGCTCGTCGACGCCGTGATCGACAAGGACCACACCGCGGCGCTCCTCGGACGCCTGCTGCACGCGGACAAGCTCGTCATCCTCACCGACGTGCCCGGGGTGATCATCGGATACCGCACCCCCGACGCGACTGTCCTCACCGACACCACCCCACCGCTCGCACGGGCACTGGACCTGCCCGCCGGATCGATGCGCCCCAAAGTGGAAGCGGCCTGCGACTTCGTCACCGTCACCGGGCGGCCCGCCGTGATCGGCCCGCTCGAGCATGCCGAAGACGTCGTCGCCGGCGTCCTCGGCACCCGCGTCAATCCGGCGGGACAACCGGACGGTGCGCCGATGGGAAACCCGGCCCGATGAGGCGATGACACGGTACGCGTTTGCAGGGACGAGCGGGAGGGAGCAGGAATGATGGAGAACGGGCGTAGCGGTCGGGTGGTGGAGAGGAACGGCGTGTGGGGATTCTTCTTCCTGCTCGCCTACATCGGTGCGGCGATCTACTTCATCTCGCACTCCGACGGACGCTTCTGGTCCGTCGTACTCGGCTTGCCGCAGGCGATCGTGTGGCCGGTCTACCTCGTCTACCACGTGCTCGAAACGCTCGGGGTCTGACCGTCTCGATCCGGCGATCCCACCGGACATCGTCGATCGGACGCGCACGTCGCGCCCGCCACCGGGATGCGCCTCGAAGACCCGGGACCTTCGGCCCGCCAGTCGCAGCCGCGGGCGGGCAGTATGGACGCCGAAGGAGGCGAAGATGGCCGCGAACACCCCGTCCACCGCCGCGCCGAGGCGCCGGGATCCCGCACAACGACGTGTCGGATCGGTCGTTCATCGCCACCTGGATGTTTGCGTGGCTGCTGGGGTTCCTCGGTGTGGACCGGTTCTACCTCGGGAAGATCGGCACCGGGATCCCGAAGCTCCTCACCATCGGAGGATTCGGGATCTGGTGGCTCATCGACCTCATCCTCACCCTTGCCGGTGTGCAGCGCGACAAGGAAGGGCGGCTGCTGCCTGACTACGAGCAGCACAAGATGATCGCCTGGATCATCACCGCCGCAGGATTCGGGCTCTGGCTCCTCACCGCGGCGATCTCCCGATTCTTCGCCTACGTGCCTGAGCAGCTCGGACCGATGATGCCGTGGTGGCAGTGGCGCTGACCGGGCGTCACGCCGGCCCAGCAAGGGTCCGGGTTCACCGTGCCGTGCCAGTTCGTTCGAGTTCGAAGACCGCGGCCTGGGTTCGGTGTTCGAATCCGAGCTTAGACAGCATCGTCGACACGTAGTTCTTGACCGTCTTCTCTGCGAGGCCGAGCCGGTCCCCGATCTGACGGTTCGTGAGTGCGTCGGCGATCAACGCGAGGATCTGTCTTTCCCGAAGGCTCAGCGACCCGAACCGGGGATCCTCGTCCTGCACGGTCCGCATCTGCTGAGTGGCACGTTTCGCCATGGAGGGGTCCAGCAGGGTGCGGCCGTCGGCGACGGCGCGGACCGCAGCGGCGAGGTCCATGATCCGCAGCGTCTTCAACAGGTATCCGGACGCATCCGCCATCGCCGCGGCGAGCACGGCGTCGTCATCGTCGAACGCGGTCAGGATCAGGCATCGCACGCTCGGATGCTCCTGCCGGATGTGCCGGCACAAGTCGATGCCGCTGCCGTCGGGCAGGTGCATATCCAGCACGGCCACATCCGGCAGGGTCGCCGCGATCCGGCCCTTCGCCTCCCCGCAGGTCGACGCCTCGCCGACCACCTCTAGCCCTGGTTGCGCATCCAGCACGTCTGAGATGCCGTGACGGACCACCTCGTGGTCGTCGACGAGGAAGATCCCGGTCATCACTCACCACCCATCGCCCCGCGTCGGGGGCGCGGCGGGGACCTGCCCAGCACTGTACCCACAACGCAGGCACCGTGCATGGGACTTTCGGCCCGACCAGGCGCGTCCCCCGCGGGTTCGCTGGACCTGTCGCGGGTCACGCGCGAAACGAAAGGGGCAGCGACGATGACCGAGAACCGCTTCACCGACCGCACGATCGTGGTCACCGGGGCCGGGTCCGGGATCGGCCATGCGACCGCGGTGCGTCTGGCGGAGGAAGGCGCACGCGTAATCGGGGTGGACATCTCCCGTCAGCGGCTCCGCGCCCTCGAGGGCGAGCTGGGCACCAGGGTCGCCACCGTCGACGGGGATCTCGCCGAGCAACTCACCGTGGACCGCGTGCTCGCCGCCGCAGGCCCCCGGATCGCCGGGCTCGCGAACATCGCCGGGATCATGGACGGCTTCGAGCCCTCCGCCGAGATCAACGACCAGACCTGGGACCGCGTCCTCGCCGTCAATGTCACCGCGATGATGCGACTGACCCGTGCCGTGCTGCCGGCGATGATCGAGGCCGGTGCGGGCTCGATCGTCAACGTCAGCTCCGAAGCCGGACAGCGCGGCTCCGCCGCCGGAACCACATACACGGTGTCCAAGCACGCGGTGAACGGGTTCACGATCAGCACCGCATTCTTCTACACCCCGAAGGGAATCCGCTGCAACGCCGTCGCCCCCGGACCGGTCGCGACGAACATCGAAGCACCCTTCCGTTCACCCCTCGCACAGGAACGACTCGGCCCCATCATGCAAGCCACCATTCCCGCCGTCGCGCAACCGGCAGCGCTGGCCGCCGCGATCACCTGGCTGCTCAGCGACGACGCCTCCGACGTGTCCGGCGCGATCCTTCCCGTCGACGGCGGCTGGACGGCGATCTGACATGCCCGAGGACCTCCCCAACCCGTATCAGAAAGCCCCGGGGCCGCCACCGCGATCGGCGGCCTCGTTCGGGGTCGTGGACTTGGACACGGCCTCCTGCTGGGAGCTGGTCCAGCACGGGTCCCTGGGGCGGTTCGCGGTCGACGGCGCCGATGGGGCCCCGGACGTGTTCCCGATGAACTACCTCGTCCACGAGGGGAGCGTGTACGTCCGATCCGGGCCAGGCAGCAAACTGCGCAGCATCCTCGACCATGCTTCGGTCGCGTTCGAGATCGACGGGGAAGATCTCGGGCATCGGTGGAGCGTGGTCATCCGGGTCACGGCGCGCCGGCTGGACTCTGACGATGAGATCGAGGCCGCCGGGGTCCTGCGACTCCAGTCATGGAGCCCCACCCCCAAGCAGAACTTCATCCAGCTCACCCCCCGCACCGTCACCGGCCGCCGGTTCCCGAAGATGCCCGCCGGGCACTCCGCCGCGCACCGCCCGCCCGTCATCGCGCATCCCACCATCATGCACGACGGTTCCCTCGACAAGCCGCTGCCGATCCCGCACTTTCCCCCGTTCTCCGATCACGAATGAACAGCTCCATCCGTCCCGCCACGATGCGCGCCTGGGTCACCGGGGACACCGCCGGTGATCTGACCTTGACGACCCGGCCAGTGCCAGTGCCAGGCCCGGACGAGGTCCTCGTCAAAGTCGAGGCGTGCGGGGTGTGCCGCACCGACCTGCACGTCATCGACCAGGAGATCCCCGTCCATCGTGCGGGAGTGACCCCGGGGCACCAGGTGGTGGGAATCGTAACCGATGCCGGGCGCGGCGTGCGCAGACTGCATCGCGGGGACCGGGTCGGGGTGGCATGGCTGCGGCGCACCTGCGGCACCTGTACATGGTGCCGGGAGGGAAAGGAGAACCTGTGCCCCGCGTCGCAGTACACTGGCTGGGACGCCGACGGCGGGTTCGCGGAATACGTGACGGCGCCCGAGGCGTTCGTGTATCCCCTTCCCCGTGAGTCCGACCCGGTCGAGGTGGCCCCGCTGCTGTGCGCGGGAATCATCGGGTACCGGGCCCTCGTCCGCGCCAACATTCCGCCGGGCGGACGACTGGGGATCTACGGGTTCGGGTCCAGCGCGCACCTGACCGCACAGTTGGCTTCCACGCAGGGGATGCAGATCCTTGCGATGACCCGTGGTGAGAGGAACCGGGAGCTCGCGCGCAGGCTCGGGGCGGTGTTCGTCGGCGACGCGACCACCGCCCCGCCTGCCCCGGTCGATGCGGCGATCGTGTTCGCGCCCGCCGGCGAACTCGTGCCGGCCGCCCTGCAGGCCACCCGTCCGGGCGGCACGGTCGTGCTGGCGGGCATCCATATGACCGACATCCCCGCGATGGACTACACCCGCAATCTGTTCCAGGAACGGGACCTGCGCACCGTCACCGCGAACACCCGCGCCGACGGCGCCGCTTTCCTCCGCCTCGCCCGCAACCTCCATGTGAAGCCCGCCGTCACTCGGTACGTGTTCGCCGACACCGGGGCCCCGATCGCCGATCTGCGGGCCGGACGGGCATCGGGATCGTTGGTGATCACCGTTTAGGCGGCAGGGCGGACGATCAGCACGGGAGCGTTCGCGTTGACGAGCACGTCATGCTGCATCCGGCCCAGCGCGACCCGCGCGGCATTCGGTGCGGGGGACGTCCGGGGCCAAGGACCAGCAGTTCAGCGTTACGGGCCGCGTCCAGCAACGCTGGCGCCGCGGGACGTGCCACCACCCGGGTGCGAAGCGTCACCGTGGGCCAGCCGTCCCGCACCGTCGTCTCCGCAGCAGCGACAGCAGGATCGAAGCCTTCCTCACCGAGCCCGTCCGGGCGCGCCTGCACCAGCTGCAACGGTCGCTCGCCACGCATCGCCTCCGCTGCCGCGATCTGAGCGACCGCCACCAGCGGAATCGTGCCGGTCGATCCCGGCGACCACCCCTGCCCGGAAACGGAGATCCACCGCAGGAATGACGGCGACCATGCACACCGCCAACGCGGCGACCTGCACCGGCAGAGATCCGAGCACCCGACCGTGGATGAACCCCGACTTGTCGGTTCCGACCACCAGCACGTCACCGGTGCGCGCGTACCCGGCCAGCGACGCCGCGACCGGGCCGTACAGCACAACCAGCGACTCACCCGCCCACGCATCCATCTCGAGGCGAGGGACCTCTGCCAGATCCTCCTGCACGTGCATCGGGACGCAGGGGCGTCCATCCTGCGCGGCCCGTGTCCGGGCCCATTCGACTGCTGCCTGAGAGGTGCGGGATCCGTTGACCCCGACGACATACCGACCGTTCAACCTGCATCCTCCGCTCGGCACCCCATTATTGCGATCGCAAGGACACAAGAGAAACAGGAAAAGCAGGAGAGGCAGGTCCCGGCACACCGGAGCAGCGTTGTACACTCAGGTTACACTCCGGAAGGTGGAGGGATGGATGAAGACTCCCCCCGGTTCCCCGAACCCTCTCGCCAGGAGCTCGAGAAGACAATCGGTGAACCATCGCCCGTGCCGATCGGGTCCTAACCGTACAGACGCGGATCCGGGGCTTCTCGACGCTTCTCGCGCCATCACCGAGGAGCTCGACCTCGACCGCGTGCTGGCACGGATCGCGCAAGCGGCGGTCGCCCTTGTCGGCGGCCGCTATGGTGCGCTCGGAGTCATCGACGCGGAAGGGATGCTGGAACGCTTTATCCACGTCGGGATCGACGAGGACACGGCGGCCGCGATCGGGCACCTGCCTGAAGGGCACGGGCTGCTGGGCGCGGTGATCGACACCGCACAGACCATTCGCCTGCCCCGGCTGGGCGACGACCCCCGCTCGGTCGGGTTCCCGGAGCATCATCCGCCGATGGCGTCGTTCCTCGGGGTGCCCATCCGGGTGCGCAACGAGGTCTATGGGAACCTGTACGTCACCGACCAGCGGACGGGAGCGTTCACCGCCGACGACGAGGACCTCATCGAGTCGCTCGCCGTGACCGCCGGCATCGCCATCGAGAACGCGCGCCTCTACGACGAGGCGCGCCGTCAGCAGCGGCTCAGCCTCGCCCTGTCCGAGATCAGCTCCGCGCTGCTGTCTCCCGGCGCGGGAGACGTCCTCGGCGTCGTCGCGGAACGGCTCGCGCACCTGGTGCCCGCCGATCTCGTGACCATCGTGGTGCCCTCCGACGCCGAGCACGTGCGGATCGACATCGCCCGCGGCGCCGACAGCGCCGCCCTGGAAGGAATGCTCCTCCCCGCCGCGGCGGTCCTTGCCACGAAAGCTATCGACACCGGAACGACCGTCGCCGGGTCCTTCCTCGACGAGGACCCTGCGACCGCTGCGGGGCACCGTTGGACAGGTTCCACCGCGGCGGCGCCGCTGGTCGCGGCCGGGCACGCCATCGGCGCCCTGTGCGTGTCCCGCCCGGACGGTGACGGGTTCACGCCCGGCGAGCTGACGACGATCTCCGAGTTCGCCACCCAAGCCGGCCTGGCGATCTCGTTGGCCTGGGCCCACCGCGACCGTCAGCGCCTGGAAGTCATCGAAGACCGCAGCAGGATCGCCCGCGATCTGCACGATCATGTGATCCAACGCCTGTTCGCGACCGGGCTGCGTCTGCAAGCTCTCGCCACTATGGAACCCGCGCACGCCGATGAGCTCGAGGTGGATGTCACGGAGCTCGACGCCGCTATCGCCGACATCCGCACCGCGATCTTCAACCTCCGCAGCCGCCCTCCAAACGATACCCGGGAACTGGCGAGGCACCGTCTGCTCGATGTGGTCAACGAACTCACCCCGACACTGTCCCACGCCCCCAGGATCACCTTCAGCGGACCCATCGACCTGACCCTGACCGGCACGCTCGCCGACGATGTCGTCGCCGTGGTCCGCGAAGCCCTCGCCAACATGGCCCGTCACGCGAACGCCGACCATGCTGAGATCAGCGTCACCGTCACCGCCGAGCAGGTGATCATCACGGTCGACGACGACGGCGACGGGATCAGCCCGACCGCGACCCGATCCAGCGGCACCGCGAACCTCGCCCACCGTGCCGCTGAGCACGGCGGCACATTCAGTCTCAGCGACGGACCTGACGGCGGCACGCGCGTTCGCTGGGCGGTACCGCTGCCCGCCTGACGGTCACCAACCACAAGGGACGGTGGCCGGTCAGTCGTCGAGGACGAACGACACCTCGAGCACGACCTGGAACGACGTGATCCGGCCGTCCTCGATCGCCACGGAGTGCTCTTTCACCCACGCGCCGGACACGTTTCGAAGCGTCTGCGCAGACCGCTCCACGCCGGCACGCACGGCGTCCTCGAAGCTCGTCTCCGACCGGGCGCTGATCGTCGTGATCCTTGCAACCGTTGCCGACATGACCGTCTCCTCACTGTCATCTGGGTTCGCCCGCATGGGCGGGGAGGCGTCCCCTGCTGAGGGGCGCCTCCCCTGACTGCAACAGCCTCGGCAGTAGGTCGACGCAGCTGGTCGACGACTCCATCTGAGCGACTGTCCGGGTGCTACCCGTGACCACAACGCTAAGGGGTCTGCTGCACGGATAGGTGACAGTGGGTAGTCAGGCCGTGAGGGCTACGCATCGAGATCGTGACCTGGATCGAGCGGACCTAACACCGACGCCGACACCAGCCCCACCCCGACCGATTGACCCCGATCGAGTTCGAGACCATCATGACCAAGACCGTCGCTCGTCGCGGGTGGTCCAGGCTCGGCGGTTGAGGACGTTCTTCTGCAGCAGGCTGAAGAAGCTCTCCATCGCGGCGTTGTCACCCGCGGCGCCGACTCTGCCCATCGATCCGGTCATGCGGTGACGGCTGATCTCGCGAAGGCCTCTGCGGGCGTCTTCCAGCCGAGCACTTTCCGCGGGTGATTGTTGATGGCGGTGGCAACGGCTTGAAGGTCGTCGCTGCTCCATCGAGTCAGGTCGGTGCCCTTGGGGAAGTACTGACGCAGCAGGCCGTTGGTGTTCTCGTTTGTGCCCCGCTGCCACGGTGCGTGCGGGTCGGCGAAGAACACGGGAATCCCGGTCTCGATCTTGAACGCGACGTGGGCCGAGAGTTCCTTCCCGCGATCCCAGGTCAGCGACCGGGCCAGCTGCGTCGGGAGGGTCGACATCGTGTTCGCCAGCGCGTTCTTCATCGTGATGGCGCCGTAGCCGGCCAACGCGGGACCGTTCTTCGTGGAGTGCTTATGCTGGTAGCCCTCCTCACGAGGAAGGTGGACCAGCATCGTGAACCGGGTGCTGCGATCGACGACGGTGCCGATCGCTGAGCGCTGCAGGCCGATGATCAGATCGCCCTCCCAATGTCCGGGAACGGCCCGGTCCTCGGCCTCCGCCGGACGCTCGCTGATCAAGACCTCGTTGGTGACATGGCCCCACGCCTTCTGGCTATTGCGGGCGCGCGGAACCCGCAACGCGCGACCGGTGCGCAGGCAGGTCACCAGCTCGCGTTTCAGGGCGCCGCGGCCTTCGATATAGAGCGCCTGGTAGATCGCCTCGTGGCTGATCTGCATGGACTCATCATCGGGGAACTCGACCTTGAGCCGGTTCGAGATCTGCTCGGGGCTCCATGCCTGCACCCAGCGACGGTCGCCTCGATGAGGCTTGTTGCGGCCCTTCCACACGGGCCCGTCTGGGCCAAGCCGGCGGCCGTCGGCGTCGACCACGTCGCCCGATAGCCGGGCCTGGACGTAGCCCCGCAGTCGCGGGTTCGTGACGAGCTTGGCAACCTTCGGACGGCGCGCTCGTCGCTCCGCATGCCACTGAGCCGTCGTGGCCTTGTAGTCCAGCTCGTAGGTCCGCGTGGACGCGCCACGGCGCAGTTCTCGCAAGATCGTCGACGGGTCGCGCTTCAGTCGTCGCGCGATCTCGCGGGCGCTGACCTTCTGGGCGTGCCAGATCGCGATGTCCTCACGCTCGCTGAAGGACAGGTAGCGACCTGACACCCACTCGGGAAGTCGAGAGTTCACACCGCCAGCATGGCGAAACCAGCGGAACCCGACCGGCCCGGACACGCGGGCCGCGACACAAGCCTCCTCCGTCTTGATGCCGGTCATGATTGCCACCCAGAACCGGACTCTGTCTTCGCGCCACGCGATCGTCGGCCGACCGGGCGAGGCGATCTGGCCCCGATACGCCCGCACACTCTTCTGCCTGTTCGATGACCCCATCGCTCCACCTCTCGATCAAGGTGCTGCGACGACCACTTGAGACCGCCCTGACTGCCTCTATCACTGTGGATCACGCAACCGGCGACGTTCCCACGCAACGCGACAGCGTTGCTCAACGCCCGGACGGCGAGACTCGACTTCATCCGCGAGTCGATGGAGTAGCCGACGATCTTGTTCGAGAAGACGTCCTTGATCGCGCAGAGGTAGAGCTTGCCCTCGCCGGTCTTGTGCTCGGTGATGTCGGTCAGCCAGACCTTGTTCGGCCCGTCAGCGGTGAACTCGCGCTGCACGAGGTCGTCGTGAACGGGCGGGCCCTGCTTCTTCCCCTTCCCGCGGGCCTTGCGCTTCCCGAATGCCGACCACCAGCCGTTCTCCGAGGCGATCTTCCACGCGGTTCGATCCGACATGCCCTCCCCGGCGTCGCGAGCCTCGTCGGCGAGGAGCCGGTGCCCGAACTCGGGGTCGTTGCGGTGGGCGTCGAACAAGGCGTTCGTGCGATACGCCTCGACCAGTTCGGCCTCGGTGATGGGATCGCGGAGCCAGCGGTAGTAGGGCTGGCGGGCGAGCTTGAGGACCCGGCACGTCACCATGACGGGGATCCCGTCACCGGAGAGCTCTTTCACGAGCGGGTAGAGCCTTTTTCCCGGCAGATGCGCTTGCGACAGATACGCCGCCGCCCGCCGCAGCACCTCCACCTCCTGCTCCAGCAGCCGGTTCCGGTTACGCAACTCGCGGACCTCGGCGTCTCGATCACCCAGCGACGGGGCACCGGTCTCGGCGGCGGTCTTCTCGGCGCGGGAGCGGGCGAGCCACTTCGTGAGGGTCATCGGATGGACCCCGACGGCGATCCGCTCGATCGTCACACCGAGCTCACGGCTCTCCGCGACGCGCACCACATCATCCCGGAACTCCTTCGGATAGGGCTTGGGCACGATGGCATCCTTCCAGGCCCACCCGCAGGGCAAGCCAGATCAAATGACACCTACCCATGCAGCAGACCCAAGCTAGGTAGAGCGCCCGGTCGCATTCCGCCTTAGTGTAATGGCAGCACGGCAGCCTTTGGAGCTGTTAGGTCCAGGTTCGAATTCTGGAGGCGGAGCGAGCTTGAACGCCGGCCGCGCGTTGGAAAGGCTTGAGGCTCACGCCGAGGCAAGCGCCCATCACATAGAGAGTTCTGGTCCGTTCGTTGAAGTACCGTGACCCGTTGCCCTCGGGCGTGCTGATGGGGTGGGTTTCTGAGCCTTGGCGAGGGTGGTTTCCATGAGGACGCCGCCGGGTGAGGTGCGGGACAGGTCGACGTCAACCGTGTGGTTCGCATTCGGCTTCTGCGCGTGCGCCTCCGTCGTGCGGAAAACTCGGTATCGGCTGACAGCGGGGCACTGTTCAGCAAGCGCGCGTGATGCCACCTCCGACTTCGACCGGCCATCAGGACCGTCGAACACTTCGCGGGCATACTCGCTAGGAACCCATCGGCCACCAAGGGAGTCTCCGCCCTGCAATGCGATCGAGTAAGCGTGCGCCCATCGCTGTCGGATGCGCTGTTCGGAGATCTCGTAGGGGACCTCGACATCGATCACTCGAACGTCGTAGCCGGCGGCATAAAGAGTATATGCCCAACTCAACGGCAGTGCTCACCGAGCTGAGCACTGTATCTATCACGATGTTGTCACCATCTGCGATCGCGTCTTCGCGCAGCGCCTTCGCGAGGTAGGAGGATTCCTCATGCACGAGCGCGGCCATCTCCAACGGATAGAACCGCTCCCCCGCCGCCTCACGCTCGCGAATGACGTCCGGGATCAGCCATGACTCGTAGCTTCCGTCTTCCTGGGCTTCTCGCAACAACGAGCGCTTGAATTCGTCAGCGTCGACGACGAGATACCTATATCGCCATGTGACCAGAGAACGTCGCGGAGAACCGTACTCTTGCCGGCTCCTGGGGGGGCCGGCAAGAATAATCGTGCGCCGCTTCTGCTCGACGTTGGGAACGGCAGCGCGGGCCGCATCAATCAGTCGGCGGTGGAGACGATCACGGACCGGCGTGGGCAAGCCATCGAACCACCAATCTGGGTTCTTCGTTGTCGCCGTAGCCGCGTTCGGGGCGAGGGCATGCCCTGGCTTAGACAGCTCACGGACAGTTCCCATGTGCTGCGCTATTTCATCGGAAACCACGCCCTAGGTGTGCTGCTCAGGGACGTTGGTTGAGGTGTGACGCGATAGATGGGTGAGGACCTCCCGGTCGAGAGTGGGGCTGTCTAGTTTCCCTGCACTCGATGACTTAGGAGGTCCTCGTGACCCACGCTAATGCTGCTTTGACTCCTCGCGAATGCCTCCGCCTGGCCCGCCAAGTCGTCGACGACGGCTGGTCCGTTGCTGCGGCGGCGACCTACTTCCGAGTGTCCTGACGCACCGCGGACCGATGGGCTCGTCGTTACGTGGAGATGGGCGAGGCGGGAATGCTGGACCGTTCGTCACGGCCGCATCACAGCCCGAACAAGACCCCGCGAAGACTGGTCCGCAAGGTCGTGCATCTGCGGTGGAAGAAGCGGCTGGGACCAGTCGGTATCGGCGCCCAGCTCGGCATGCCCGCCTCGACCGTTCACACGGTCCTCTCCCGGTGCCGGATCAATCGGCCCAGCCACGTCGACGTCCGCACCGGCGAACCCGCCCGCCGCTACGAGCACGAGCATCCCGGATCGATGATCCACGTCGACATCAAGAAACTCGGCAACATCCCCGACGGTGGCGGCTGGCGCTACGTCGGACGTCTCCAGGGAGAGCGGAACAAGGCCATCACCGCGAAGCGGACCGGGAAACACGGGATCACCGGCGACATGATCACCGGCACAGCGTTCGTTCATACCGTCATCGACGATCACTCCCGTGTCGCTTACGCCGAGATCCACGACGACGAAACCGCCGCCACTGCAATCGCTGTTCTGCGTCGAGCGGTCGGCTGGTTCGCCAGCCGTGGCGTCACCGTCGAACAGGTGCTCTCCGACAACGGCTCCGCATACCGCTCATACGCCTGGCGCGACGCTTGCGCCGAGCTCAGCATCCAACCGAAACGCACCCGGCCCTACCATCCGCAGACGAACGGCAAGATCGAACGCTTCCACCGCACCCTCGCCGACGGCTGGGCATACGCCCGGCACTACAACTCCGAATCAGCCCGCCGCAACGCACTCCCGGCCTGGCTGCACTCCTACAATCACCACAGGCCCCACACCGCCATCGGCAGCCAGCCACCCATCAGCAGATTGACCAACGTCCCTGAGAAACACACCTAGTCCACTCGAACAGCCAGCAACTGTCAAGGACAACGACACAAATACAGCAAGAGGGACCCAGGCTCGACGCACCACCGTTATCGGTTGTGGCCGAGATCTGGGCCCCTCTGAAAGCACGTTAGCCAAGCGCACTAATCCGATCATTCCAGTTTTCAAAGGCACCCAGGCCAGTTGTTACTGGGCGGAGATCGTTGTAGCTGCCGGATAGGGTAACTGTCCGCCCCACACAACCTTTGTTCTCGCAATACTTCTCCGAGCCCGAGTTCGTGAATGAGGTAGTCCTATCACTGAAGTTCGAGGTCACGTTGCCGGAGGTTCTTGTCTCCATGAAACCGCTGAAGTTGACGTTGTCATACAGGCTTGCTGCTTGAGCAGCGCCCACGCTTCCCAGCGAGAGCAGTCCACTGCCCACGATTCCGACACCGAAGAGTGCGAGTTTTTTCTTCATGCTTGCGTCCAATCATGATAGTTGAGCAACTCGGGAACGCGTGGCACCGGTATGACACCATTGTCAATTCCACCACCAAAATTCTTTGAATCTAGGGGCCGTCGCTTGGCATAAGCATAGGATATTCCGAACTTCACTGCCTATATTTTTCATAAGCGTTAGCGTTTTGTGATAATTCACGAGATGTCAGTGCCCCTGGCAATGATTGCGTCCACTCGAGGCCGCGCGTTGGCCCGTGGTGTCGTGGAGCGGAGTCGTGGGTGTCATGCTTGAACGGTCGCTACGATGCTGCGCCTTCTGCGCCGCCCGTTGCTGAGCATGCTCCTGTTCCGCGTGCTTGGTATGGAACGTCTTCCGCATCCGGTAGCCACGGGCCAGGCTGGTGATCAATGCATCGTGGTCGATCCCGGGCGGGAGCGTGAGCCGCAGAAGCCGTTTGTCACCGTCAGCACCGCGTCAGCGAATGTTGCCGGCGACATGTCCTGTCCGTCAGGCGACGCCGAAGGGACGGAAGAACAACCGGGCGACCGTCGCGATCTCGTCGGGTCCAAGCGGGTGGACGCTCTTCCGGCCGTCGCGGACCTCGGTCAGACCGGAAGCGCTCAGCACCAGCCTGCCGCGTTCGGTCGGCAGGGCCACCAGTGGTCCCCTGTTGAAGACCGACTCGCTCCGATGGGCGATGAGATCGCGGATCTCGTCCAGCGTCGCCGCATCCTCGATCCGGTCGTCGGCCGAGAACCCGTACCCGTTCGCCCAGCCATCGCCGTGGTCGTACTGGAGCATCCATTGGGCGCCCTGCACTCCGGCGACGGCACGATACCGGCCGTGCGGTGTGCGGACTCCTTCGTCGTCGCCCACGGGACGAGACCGAGCGGTTGCTTGAGTCCGAAGCCCGCGTCGGCGAGGAACAGGCCGCCGCCGATGGGGAGCAGCGCCGTCACATGCGTCCGAGACAGAGGGAACCAGCCGTCGTCGGTGTCGGGATCGGCGATCGTGGCGCGGATCACGCGAGCGTCGAACCCCTCGGCGCGCAGCGCGAGTGCGAGCAGGGGGTTGATCTCGTAGCAGAGCCCGCCTTCCCACCGGTCGAGGATCTTCGCGGCGATGGTCGTGGGGTTGATCTTCTCAGCGCCGCCGTCCATCAGGGCGAGGTTCTCGAACGGGATGCTCCGTCCCGCCGCCACCAGGAAGGCGTCGAGCGCGTCCCGATCCACTCGGGAGCCGGTCTCCCCGGCGAACAAGGCCCGTTCGGCGGGAAAGCCGATGCGATGGCGGAACCGAGCCGCCAGATCGGGGGACGAAAGCGCGTCCAGCCCATCCATTGTGCGTTCCTTGTCGTTCTGTTTCTGATATCGCAGAAGACAACGCGGAGCTCCGAGGTGTATTCCTCTTGATGCCGACGCGGCATCTCTCGCCGAGAGCGCCCCGACGGTCGCTACGTCGTGTGAAATGAGGATTTTCCGGGGGCGGTTGTTGCAGTGCTTTTTCCGCCAGCAATACGATGCCAGAGTAAGCACCTACCGACTAATTCGCAAGTTGATTCTTACCCAATTTGTCAGTATCCTCACAACATGAGCACTACAGGACTGAAAATTCAGCCACCGACACACGACGTAGATGCTTTGGTGGGTCGGCGTGTGCATATGCTGATGTGGGATCGCCAGATCACACAGACCGCGCTCGGTGAAACGATTGGCATGAACCAGAGTCACCTAGGCAAGCGACTGAGGGGGAATCTCAGTTGGTCAGCGACTCAACTCACCACTATCGCTGCCGCGTTAAAGACATCGGTCGCCTACCTCATGGGAGAGGTAGACGACCCGACATGGTGCGCCCCCAGGGACTTGAACCCTGAACCCATTGATTAAGAGTCAATTGCTCTGCCGATTGAGCTAGAGGCGCATTCGATCCAGCGATCAGAACCGGGGTCCCACATTAGCATCCGCCCAGCGCCGTCCGCCAATCGGGACTCGGCGCCCGGGCGTGTCTCAGCCCGCCACCGCTAGGCTCAGTGCGTGACCCTCGATGACGACCTGGCTCTCGCCCTCCGCCTCGCGGATACCGCCGACGCTTTCTCCTCCGGGCACTACCGCGTGCGCGACCTGCACGTCGACACGAAGCCGGACCACACCTTCGTCACCGAGGCCGATCTCGCGGTCGAACGAGCGCTGCGGGATGCGCTGGCGACGGAGCGGCCGGGCGATGGCATCCTGGGCGAGGAGTTCGGCAGCGCGGGCGACACGGCCCGGCAGTGGATCATCGACCCGATCGACGGGACATCCAACTACCTGCGCGGCGTGCCGGTGTGGGGCACTCTCATCGCACTCGCGATCGACGGCGAGCCGGTCGTCGGCGTCGTCAGCTCACCGGCCCTCGGGAAGCGCTGGTGGGCGGCGGCCGGTGCGGGCGCGTGGACGGCGAATGCCGACGGCTCCGAGCCTCGGCGTCTGCGGGTCTCCGGCGTCTCCGAGCTGGAACACGCGTCGCTGAGCTTCCAGAGCATCCAGCAGTGGGACCGGGCCGGCTACCTGGACAAGCTCATCGCCCTCTCCCGCCGGGTCTGGCGCGATCGGGCGTACGGCGATATGTGGTCCTATATGCTGCTCGCCGAGGGCGTCCTCGACGCGGTGGCCGAATTCGACGTGAAGACGTACGACCTGGCGGCGCTGATCCCGATCGTGGAGGAGGCCGGCGGCGCCTTCACCTCGGTGACGGGCGCCTCGGGCCCGGGGAACGGCTCTTCGCTGGCCACCAACGGACTGCTGCACCCAGCCCTGCTCAAGGCCCTGGCGTAGCGGAGCCTCACTCGCTCCCGGGCGTCTCCTGCGGTCTCCCGCCGCCCTTCGCCCCAGCGACAGTGTCGAGCGAACGGGAACGCTGCTCGTGGATGAGGCGGTGGCGCTCGATCCACCGAGTCAGCTCCTCGAGGGCGGCCGGGGCGAGGTGTACAGGCCGGCGCTGCGCCTCCCGGCTGCGCGTGACGAGTCCGGCCTGGTGGAGCACCTGGATGTGACGGGAGACCGCTTGCGTGCTGATCGCGAACGGCTCGGCGAGTTCGTTCACGGTGGCCGGCCCCCGACTGAGCCGGCCGATCATCGCCCGGCGGACCGGGTCGGCGAGAGCCTGGAAAGCCCGGCCGAGCCGAGCGTCCAGACCCGTGTCGGCTTTCATAGTCAATCAGTTCCTTTATCAAAATATCTATTAAACACAGTAGAGCGCGCGAGTGCCTGACACAACCCACTCCACCCCCTAGGCTCGGTTCAGTGTGTACAGCCGCCCCCGCCTCCAGCACCAGCCCCCTCGTCCACATCGCCGGCTTCCGGATGGACTTCGGCCGCACGACGGTGATCCGCGACCTCTCCTTCGACATTGCCCGCGGTGAGACTTTCGGCTTCCTGGGCAGCAACGGCTCAGGCAAGACGACCACCATCCGCGCACTGCTCGGCATCTACCAGCCGACCGCGGGCGTCCTCCACATCGACGGCAAGCCGTTCAGCCCCGAGGCGGGCGAGCGGCTGGGCTACCTCCCCGAAGAACGCGGCCTCTACAAGAAGGAGTCCGTGATCGACGTCATGGTCTACTTCGGCAGGCTCAAGGGACTCGGCAGGGAGTCCGCCCGCCGCTGGTCGCGCGAGTACTTGGAGCGCGTCGGCATCGGCGAGAAGGAGAAAGTCCGGCTCGACAAGCTCTCCGGCGGCCAGCAGCAGAAGGTGCAGCTCGGCGTGACGATCATGAACCATGCCGGAGCTCCTCATCCTGGACGAGCCGACCAAGGGCTTCGACCCGGTGAACCGCCGCCTGCTCATGGACATCATCGACGACCAGAAGCGCGCCGGCTCCACGGTGATGATGGTCACGCACCAGATGGAGGAGGTGGAACGGCTCTGCGACCGCGTCATCCTGCTGAAGGACGGCGTCTCACGGGCGTACGGCACCGTCGAGGAGGTGCAGGAGCAGTTCGGCGGGACGATCATCCACGTCGACCACGATGGGGCCGTGCCGGACTCCCCCGCCTACCGGATCGCCACGGACACCGCCGGCCGCGCAGAGCCGGAGGTCGCGAACGACGCGGACACGGCCGGCATCCTGAACGGACTGCTGGACGCGGGAATCCGCGTCACCCGCTTCGCCCCCACCCGCAAATCGCTCGATGACATCTTCGTCGAGGTCTACGGCGCCGACAGCCGCGAGGAGAACTGACATGGCCCGCCACAATCTGTCCACCGTCATCGCGTTCGAGTTCCTGTGAACGATCTCCAAACGCCAGTTCTGGGCGGTCACGCTCATCGTGCCGATCCTCGTGTTCGGGCTCGGGGCCCTCGTCATCGCCTCCAACGCCGCGACCGCGGACACCGCGGACCAGCAGAAGAACGCCCGCTTCGACTTCCTCTACAGCGATGCCTCCGGGCTCGTGGACCCTGCGCTCGCCCGCGAGTACGGCGGCCAGGAGATTCCGAGCAGCGCCGAAGGCGTCGAGAAGGCGCAGTCGGGAAGCGCCGAGGCCTACATCGACTACCCCGCCGATCCGGCCACGCAGACGGTCAGGGTGTGGGGAGCCGATGTCGGTCTGTTGGAGAACGGCAAGTACGCCGCTGTCGCGCAGTCGCTCCTGTCGGCCAGCGTGGAGAAGCGGCTGGCCGACCCGATAAGCGCCGCCATCCTGCGCGGCGGGGTGAGCACCACGACCACGACGTTCAAGGACGGCGAGATCGCACCCGGATTCGAGGCCATTCTGCCCGCCCTCCTCTTCCTCGCGGCGTTCTTCATCGTGATCGTCTTCCTCGGCAACCAGATGCTGAACTCCACTCTGGAGGAGAAGGAGAACCGCGTCACGGAGATGATCCTCACGACGATCAACCCGACGAACCTGCTGATCGGCAAAGTGATCTCGCTGTTCGCGATCGGCCTCATCCAGATCGCGGTGTTCGCTCTGCCCATGCTGGTGGGGTACATGTTCTTCCGCGATCAGCTCAACATCCCGAATCTCGACCTGAGCGGCCTCGTCTTCGATCCGCAGAAGATGATCGTGGGCGCGCTGATCCTGATCGGCGGGTTCGCGCTCTTCACGGGCACACTGGTGGCCGTCGGCGCGGTGATGCCGACCGCGAAGGATACAGCGCCGGTGTTCTCCGTGATGATCTTCGCCGTGGTCATCCCGCTGTACGCGTTCGGCTTCGCGGTCAGCTCGCCGCAGTCTCCGATCGTGCAGCTCCTCGCCTACTTCCCCTTCACAGCGCCGATCACCGCGCTCCTCCTGAACGCTTTCGGCTCGCTTCCGCTCTGGCAGGCGATCATCATCATCGTCGAGCTGTTCGTGCTCGCCACGATCGTGATGCGTCTCGCGGTGCGGCTCTTCCGGTACGGATCGATCGAGTACTCGAACAAGGTGAAGATCCGGGAGGTTCTCGGCCGGCGCACCGATCGGGCCCCGGCCGGACCATGAACCTCGTCGCCGTTCCGGCCAGGGCGGCGACGTCTCCGGCCGCCGTGCGCGAGAGCGTCTGACCCGGCTCGTCTCCGCACGCGATGCGACCCGTCATCGACTCGGTGTTGCCGCTGGCGGGCGCGGCGGCGGATCGACGGGGTGGAAGTCCTCCGCAGAGCTCAGGGAGATCCTGCCGCGCGCTTCCCGATTCCACCGTCCACCGCTGCGGCGAGCGCCGCACCGAAAGCGTAAGCGATCAGGTCAGTAAACTGGAACGTCGTGCCGAAGACGAGTGCCGCACCGGGGATCGCCGTCGAGAGCCAGGCGGGGACACCGGTGAGCTGCGCGAGTTCGATCGCCGCGCAGGCGGCGAAAACCACAGCGGCGATGCGGAGCGCAGGCCAGCGGGGAACGACCAGGGCGACGAGAGCGAAGAGCAGGACCGCGTAGAGAGCATCGGCAGCGAACGAGCCCGCCGCGCTGTCGGCGGCGAAGTGGAGCACGAGACCGGCCGCGACGGCGAGGAGCCCGGCACGGCTTCGAGCGGCGCGGCGGCGAGCAGGGGCGATCATCCTCCGACGCTACCGATCCGTGCGAGCGCTCGCGTCGTCCCGATGACGGAGAAGCCTCACCCGGTGGGAGGATCGGAAGCATGACCGCACAGCCAGCGCCGCCCTCCGACGCCGCCCTCCTCTCGCTCCCCAAGGCCGAACTCCACCTCCACATCGAGGGCGCCCTCGAACCGGAGCTGGCCTTCGAGCTCGCCGGCCGTAGCGGCGTCTCCCTCCCCTACGGTTCCGTCGACGAGCTCGCGGCCCAGTACGACTTCCGCGATCTGCAGTCCTTCCTCGACCTCTACTACGCGACGATGGAGGTGCTGCGCACCGAGGACGACTTCGCCGAGCTGACCCGCCGCTACCTGCGCAGGGCAGCCTCCCAGGGCGTGCGGCACGCCGAGCTGTTCTTCGACCCGCAAGCCCACACGGCCCGCGGCATCCCGATCGAGGCGGTCGTGGACGGCATCGGCGGGGCGCTGGCGGAGGCCGAGCGCGACCTCGACATCACCGGCGGCCTGATCCTCTGCTTCCTGCGCGACCAGCCGGTCGAGTCCGCGGACGCCGTACTCAGCGCCGCGCTGACTCGCCCGGAGCGGCTGCTCGGCGTCGGTCTCGACTCGGCCGAGGTCGGCTACCCGCCGGAACTGTTCGCCGGGGCGTTCGCCCGCGCCCGCGACGCCGGCCTGCGGACCGTCGCGCACGCGGGCGAGGAAGGCCCGCCCGCCTACATCCACCAGGCGCTGGATCTGCTGGGCGTCGAGCGGATCGACCACGGCATCCGCGCGGTGGAGGACACGGAGTTGCTGCGCCGGCTCGCGGCGGACGGCACACCGCTCACAGTCTGCCCGCTCTCGAACGTGCGGCTGCGCACCGTCGCCGGACTCGCCGAACACCCCCTGCTGCACCTGGACGAGGCCGGTGTGCGCGTCACCGTCAACTCGGACGATCCCGCGTACTTCGGCGGCTACATCGGTGACAACTATCTCGCGGTGCGGGACGCGCTCGGCGTCACGGCCGACCAGGCGAAACGCTTCGCCCGCACCTCCATCGAGGCGTCTTTCGCGACGGAGGAGCGCCAGACCGAGCTGCTGGAGGCTGTGGGGGCATGGCGCGGATGACCGGATCGCCGGCCCGCACCGGCGCCGTCCCCGCCCCGCTGGCCTACCACCGCTGACGCCCGGCCTCCTGGCATAATGGGCCTCCAGCGGCCCCGAACCGTTCCCGAAGGAGAATATTGTCGAGCACCTCAGCGCCACCGACGCCCCGAAGCGGGACTCTGAAGCGCACTCTCGGGCTCTGGGCCATCGTCGGCCTCGGACTCGGCTATATGACTCCAACCGTGGTGTTCGACACCTTCGGCATGGTGTCGCGGGAGACGAACGATGTGGTTCCGTCCGCGTACCTGGTCGCCCTGAGCGTGATGATGTTCACCGCCGTCAGCTACGGGAAGATGGCCGGTGCCATCCCGAGCGCCGGCTCGGCCTACACCTATGTTCGCGAGTCCGTCCACCCGAACGTCGGCTTCATGGTCGGCTGGACCTCGCTCATCGACTATATGCTCCTGCCGATGGTCAACTGCCTGATCGTCCGCAGCTATCTGGAGGCCCTGTTCCCCGGTGTCCCCGGCTGGATCTGGGTGGTCGTCTACTGCGCCGTCGTCACCTCGATCATCTTCTTAACCATGCGTGGCACCTCGAATCTCAACATGCTCCTGCTCGTGTTCTCGATCGTCGTCATCGCGGTGTTCGTCGTTCTCGTCATCGCCCAGCTGGCGCGGGGAGAGGCGGCGGGAACCGTCGCCTCTCTGCACCCGTTCTTCCACGACAGCGTCACGATGGGCGCTGTCCTGACGGGCGCGACGATCGTGTGCTTCTCCTTCATCGGCTTCGACGCGGTGACCATGTACGCAGAAGAGGCGACGTCGCCGGCGATCATGCCGCGCGCGATCCTGTTCACGGTCCTCATCGGCGGAGCGATCTTCCTGATCGCCGCCTACTTCACCCAGCTACGGTTCCCTTCCTCATCGGCGTTCCCGGTCGAGGCGATCGAGGACAGCACACTGCCGCAGATCGGCCTCCAGGTCGGCGGCCCTGTGCTTCAGGCCGCGCTGACCGCGGCCGGCTTCTGCGCGACGCTGGCCTCCGGACTCGCCTCGCACGCCTCCGTGTCCCGCATGCTCCTCGTGATGGGGCGCAACAACGTCCTCCCGCGGCGCCTCTTCGGCCACATCGACCCGAAGACGCGCACCCCCACGTTCAACATCGTCCTGGTCGGCCTCATCAGCCTGCTCGCTGCCGCTTTCACGCTGAAGCTCATTGCCGCGTTCATCAACTTCGGAGCGCTGATCGCGTTCACTTTCGTCAATGTCTCGGTCATCGCCTGGTTCGCGATCCGGAAGGGTCGCCGGCGCACACCGAAGGACATCGTCACCTTCATCGCGCTGCCGGGCCTCGGCATGGTGCTGACCGGCATCCTGTGGGCGAATCTGCATGTGGACGCGCTCGTCGGCGGCCTGGTCTGGACCGCGATCGGCTTCGTCTACCTGGTGGTGCTCACCCGCGGCTTCCACCGCCCCGTCACCGCCTTCGACGAGAACCAGCCGGTGACCGGTCACCAAGGCCATCGGGAAGGACTGAACCGGGCCGATCAGCGACGCCGCGGCTTGCGGGGCGGACGCTCCCCGCGTTCGTCCAGTTTGCGCCGCGCTCCCGCGCCACGGTCCGGCCGCAGTTCGATCAGCTTGCCGCTGATGCGCGTTCCGGTCAGCCGCGCGAGAGTGCCCCCGGGGAGATCCGCCGGCAACTCCACGATCGAGAAGTCGGGCATGATCCGGATGTGGCCGAAGTCGTCGCGGCTCAGGCCGCCCTCGTTCGCGAGCGCGCCGACGATCTGGCGCGGTTCCACCCGCTGCCGTTTGCCGACCTCGATGCGATAGGGCGCCATCGGTCTGTCACCGCGGTCGCGGCGCACCGGACGCTCACCCCGGCCGCGATCGTCACGACCGGGCCGGTCGTCGCGAGCGTCCCGCTCGATGCGCTGGGCGAGCGCATCGTCGGCGGAGAGCAGCAGCGGCTCCTCCCCATGGGCGACGACAGCGAGCGCCGCCGCCACATCCGCCTCGGGCACATCGTGATGGGATACGTAGTGGGCGATGATGTCGCGGAACCGCGAGATGCGGTCCTGCTGGGCGAGGGCGACCGTGATCGCGTCGTCGAAACGGGCGAGGCGGGTGACGTTGACATCATCGACGCTCGGGAGCTGCATCGGGGTCAGCGGCTGACGGGTGGCCTTCTCGATCGCAGTGAGAAGCCGGCGCTCGCGCGGGGTGACGAAGCTGATCGCCGCCCCGCTGCGTCCGGCGCGGCCGGTCCGGCCGATGCGATGGACATACGATTCGGTGTCGACGGGGATGTCGAAGTTGACGACATGGCTGATGCGGTCGACATCGAGCCCCCGCGCCGCCACATCCGTGGCGACCAGAATGTCGAGCTTGCCCGATTTCAGCTGGTCGACTGTGCGCTCCCGCTGGGCCTGTGCGACGTCGCCGTTGATCGCCGCCGCCGAGTAGCCACGGGCCCGGAGCCGCTCCGCGAGCGTCTCCGTCTCGTTCTTCGTGCGGACGAAGACGATCATCCCCTCGAAGTTCTCGACCTCGAGGATGCGAGTGAGCGCGTCGACCTTCTGCGAGTACGAAACGACGAGATAGCGCTGCGTCGTGTTGGCCGACGTCGTCGTCCTGGCCTTGACGGTGACCTCTTCGGGATCGTGCAGGTACTTCTTCGAGATGCGGCGGATCTGCGCCGGCATCGTCGCGGAGAAGAGCGCGACCTGCTTGTCATCGGGCGTGTCGGCGAGAATCGTCTCCACATCCTCGGCGAAACCCATCTTCAGCATCTCGTCGGCCTCATCGAGCACGAGGTGCTTGAGCGCGGAGAGGTCGAGCGTTCCCTTGTCGAGGTGATCCATGATGCGGCCGGGCGTGCCCACCACGATATGCACGCCTCGACGCAGCGCGGAGAGCTGCACCCCGTAGCCCTGGCCGCCGTACACCGGCAGCAGATGAACGCCTTTCAGATGCGTCGCATAGCTCTCGAACGCCTCCGCCACTTGCAGCGCCAGCTCGCGGGTGGGGGCGAGCACGAGAGCCTGCGGGCTCTTCTGCGACAGATCGAGACGGGACAGAATGGGAAGGGCGAAGGCGGCCGTCTTCCCCGTCCCGGTCTGGGCGAGCCCGACCACGTCCCTCCCCTCGAGCAGCAGCGGGATCGTCGCGGCCTGGATGGCGGACGGCGTCTCGTAGCCGACGTCCTTCAGGGCGGCGAGCACGGCCCGGTCCAGACCGAGATCGGCGAAGGTCAGTGCGTCGGCGGCAGTCTCCGCCTCGCCGCTCCCGGTTCCAGGCATCATCATCTTTCAACGGTAGTCCCTGGACGGGATGGGGTGAGACGGGTGGCGCTGGGCTGAGGGGCGGAGAAGCCCGGCAGAGGTGCCTGCGACAGCGTCATCGGGCGAGAGCAGCATGAACGCGAGCACGATGCGTCAGGCACCGATGCTCTGTGCGTAGTTCGTGTATGCCTCAAGCTCGATCGACAGCTCCCGCAGACGCTCGGCCGCGAACGTTCCCTCGACGGAAAACGTCCGGATCACCTGCTCAGCGGATTCCGGTGCGGCCGCTGCCAGGTCCTTCCCCGGTCCCTCCAGCACGTCGAAGACAACGTCATACACAGAGAAAAACAGATCACGTGCATCATTGCTGTCGTCCGTCACGGCGCGCAGACGGCTCGGAGCCTCGGCGGCACGAGCCCTCATCGTCGCTGCGCTCTCGGAAGTGACCTCGAAGAACGAGAGCTCCCGCGGCTCGGGCTCATCATCCGCCAACCCGGCTGCCCGGAACGCTCGCTCACCGCTGAGGAGATCGAGCCAGTGGAACTCAGCGGCGGGGATGCCCTGCTTCTCCAGAGCGGCGCTTAACCGGTCGGCTTCCAGCTGGCAGTCCGTATGATCGAAACCGCTGAGCGCGGCTCGACCCTGAGCAGTCGCTCTCGCGATCCCCTCAACCTGCGGCTCGGGGAAGAGCCCTCCTCCAGCCAACTGGTCGAGCCGATCCAGAGCCGCGAAAGCATCGGGAACAGCCAGACACGCGGAAGCGCGGTTTTGTTTCGCTTCCCGGGCACGTTCCGTTTCGGGCACCCCATAGTACTTCACCGCGTCGAGGTCCGCTCTGTACTCCGCCACACGCGCGAATTGGACACCAAGGAGGACGAGCAGCGCACCTGCGAGGCTGGAGCCGAGCAGCGAGACCACCAGACGGCGAGACCTGGTCTTCGCGGAGACCTCCGGACCACGGTGCATGGCACCGGCCACACCGACGGCACACATGGCGATGAAGACAGGAGCGAGCACTGTCGCGACGGCCAGGGCGCAAATCGGCGGCGACGGCCCTCCCCCGGTCATGGCGAACCCCACCAGCACCGTCATGAAGGCGACAGCCCATCCAGCCAAGATCGCCACTCTGGTCCTCGCGGCGCACTCTGCCGCCCGGAGCGCGCCGACCGACGCCAGTGCGGCGCTGACGACGGTCCCCAGCAGGCTCACCGGCGCGACGAAGAACCAGCAGATGACCAGAGCGCCGAAGCCAAAGTACGCCCCGTCCAGCGACGACACGAGAAAGGGAGCCGCGATCGCAGCACCGGTGACGCACGCGAGGATGATCGCGATCAGCCGTGTCTTCCGTACCATGGGACCAGTCTGACAGAAGTAAAACCTGACCATCTCGCACACGATCGGTGCCGGAGCGCTCAGGAACTCGGTGCGCCGGAGCGCATCGCGCCACCCCAGAGACCTAGGTGTGTTGCCCAGGGACGTTGGTCAATCTGCTGATGGGTGGCTGGCTGCCGATGGCGGTGTGGGGCCTGTGGTGATTGTAGGAGTGCAGCCAGGCCGGGAGTGCGTTGCGGCGGGCTGATTCGGAGTTGTAGTGCCGGGCGTATGCCCAGCCGTCGGCGAGGGTGCGGTGGAAGCGTTCGATCTTGCCGTTCGTCTGCGGATGGTAGGGCCGGGTGCGTTTCGGTTGGATGCTGAGCTCGGCGCAAGCGTCGCGCCAGGCGTATGAGCGGTATGCGGAGCCGTTGTCGGAGAGCACCTGTTCGACGGTGACGCCACGGCTGGCGAACCAGCCGACCGCTCGACGCAGAACAGCGATTGCAGTGGCGGCGGTTTCGTCGTCGTGGATCTCGGCGTAAGCGACACGGGAGTGATCGTCGATGACGGTATGAACGAACGCTGTGCCGGTGATCATGTCGCCGGTGATCCCGTGTTTCCCGGTCCGCTTCGCGGTGATGGCCTTGTTCCGCTCTCCCTGGAGACGTCCGACGTAGCGCCAGCCGCCACCGTCGGGGATGTTGCCGAGTTTCTTGATGTCGACGTGGATCATCGATCCGGGATGCTCGTGCTCGTAGCGGCGGGCGGGTTCGCCGGTGCGGACGTCGACGTGGCTGGGCCGATTGATCCGGCACCGGGAGAGGACCGTGTGAACGGTCGAGGCGGGCATGCCGAGCTGGGCGCCGATACCGACTGGTCCCAGCCGCTTCTTCCACCGCAGATGCACGACCTTGCGGACCAGTCTTCGCGGGGTCTTGTTCGGGCTGTGATGCGGCCGTGACGAACGGTCCAGCATTCCCGCCTCGCCCATCTCCACGTAACGACGAGCCCATCGGTCCGCGGTGCGTCAGGACACTCGGAAGTAGGTCGCCGCCGCAGCAACGGACCAGCCGTCGTCGACGACTTGGCGGGCCAGGCGGAGGCATTCGCGAGGAGTCAAAGCAGCATTAGCGTGGGTCACGAGGACCTCCTAAGTCATCGAGTGCAGGGAAACTAGACAGCCCCACTCTCGACCGGGAGGTCCTCACCCATCTATCGCGTCACACCTCAACCAACGTCCCTGAGCAGCACACCAGAGCGACGCCACACCCCGCATATCGTCGGCTGCGCATCGACCGCAGACTCGACAGCGCGCACCCGGAGAGGAAGGCCACCCCCACGGGCGCGGCCTTTGCACGAGCAACAGCGCGACGACGGCCGATGGTGGAGATGGGGGGAATCGAACCCCCGTCCACTGCTGTGGTCATATGCCTTCTACGGGCGTAGCCAGTGTGTCGCTTTCTCGGCCCCGGAACATGTCGCTGGCACCTGTTCCGACGGGCCCAGTATCAGTTTGGAGTCCCTCTGCGCCCTGATGCTCAACGCAGAAGCAAGTTCTCTCGCTGACGCCAGGCTCCGGGTAGAGAACGGTTCCCGGTCTGACGGTCTCTTCAGATGGCTGAGGTGAACTTACGCCGCGAGGGCGAAGTCGGCCTTGGCCGAGACAGTGCTCTTGGAATTGGCACTTATTTTTTCGCATGGATCGTTAACGAGATAACCATGCATCCTCGACCCGCTTCTCATACTCACGCAGACAATGTCGAAACCGATCATCCCCATGCTTCGGCCAGAAGGCCGGGCCGTCGTCGCGCTGTTGAGTTCTCGAGGTGCTTGCCACTGTCGTGGCGGGTACCTCATTCTACAACACCGCCAGATCCACTGCTATGAACAATCGGTGGACGACGAAGACTCTCAGCGTCGCTGAGCGGGCTTGTCCGATGCCTGCCGGTGGAGCAGGAAAGACTGCGGGGTCAGCAACCCGGCGCGACCGGCCCCAGCGTGGCCGGCGGATGCTGGGGAAAGAGGTCGAGCTTCATGATACGCGTGGCCGTCACGGTTCCACCGCTGCGCTTGCCCACGACGATCACCTCATCATCCTTCGCGAAGCCGGATGCGTCCGTGCCCTTTCCCGGGAGGCCGTACTTGGTGAACGACGTGGTCATGACCGTCAGGCTCTCCCCGCTGAGCGTCTCCACCTTCCAGGTGTCGCCGGAGATGCTGCTCACCGTGGCCCACACGACGCCCCCGGCGAACGGAGCCTGATCTTCGTTGCCGTCGCCCTTGCGTCCGGGCAGATGCGGACTGGCCAGCCGCCCGTCGTTCTCGTGGACGGCACGGGCGTTGTGGAAGATCATGGTGCCGACGGCGAACGCCCCGGCTCCGGCCACCCCGAAAACCACCACGATGCCCAGAACAAGCGTCGAGATCGCGAAAGCGAGTCCATGCCGCTTGTAGAAGGGCTCCGCGGGGGTGGCACTGGACGGAGCGGCGTTCGGTGGGACAGTGCCGGGCGGAAACGCGCCCTCGGACGGCGGAGCGTACTGCTGTCCGGGGAGCGGTGCGGTGGGCTGGGTGTCATCCATGGCCACAAGGACATCCCATCCGGCCGCGACCGGGCTGAAAGCCTGTTATGACTTCGATGTGAGAATCAGGCCGGCTCCACCAGAACGGAACGCAACGCCGCCAGCTCGATCTCGTCCAGCCCCGCGTGCAGCAGGTAGGCGCGGACACTGCCGTCGCGCTGCTCGATCAGGTCGAGCGCGCTCTCGAGAGCCTCCGGCGGGCTCCCGGCCATGATGACGCGCAATTCGGGTGTGACCTCGATGCCGTGGCTGCTGGCGAGAGCCAGCATCCCCTGGAGCCAGGGACCGTCGAGGTTCGCCTCCGTTCGTGCGTAGTCGGCGACGACCGTCGCGCGGTCCACACCGACGGACAGCAGGGCGAGAGCGACGACGATGCCGGTCCTGTCCTTGCCCGCAGTGCAGTGGACGACGACGGCCTCCTCGCCGGCGCCGACGACATCGCGCAGCGCGGCGGCGACGACGTCTCCGTGCTGCAGCAGGATCTTCTCGTAGAGGCCGGTCAGCGTCGCACCGATGGTCGACTGCGACGCACCCGAGCCCTCGAACACTGGAAGGCGGAGCACCTCGACATCGAGACCGTCCAGGTCGTCGGGCAACAGGGAGACCTCGAAATCGTCGCGCAGGTCGATCACGACCCGGACACCGAGTTCGCGCAGCGACGCCTTACCCGCCTCGCCGAGGCGGGCGAGCCCATCGGAGCGGAAGAGTCTGCCGCTGCGCACAACGCCGCCCTCGGCGGGGTAGCCGCCCACGTCGCGGAAGTTGTAAGTGCCGTTGACCGGGATGCGCTCCGCCGTCGTGCTCATGCTCTACTCCCCCAGGTGCTTCCTGCTGACCATCGCCCGCTGCGCTTCCCTGTTGTCCTGCCGCTCGCGCAGCGCCTGCCGTTTGTCGTACTCGCGCTTGCCTTTCGCGACACCGATCTCGACCTTCGCCCGGCCATCGTTGAAATAGATCTGGAGCGGGACGATCGTGTAGCCGCCCTGCTTCACCTTGCTCTCGATCTTGAGGATCTGCGCCTTGTGGAGGAGCAGTTTCCGCTTGCGGCGCGGCGCGTGGTTGTTCCAGGTGCCGTCGGCGTACTCCGGGATGTGGACCGCGTCCAGCCACGCCTCGCCACCGTCGACGAACGCATAGCCGTCGACCAGCGACGCTCTCCCGAGTCGCAGAGACTTCACCTCGGTTCCGGTCAGCACGAGACCGGCCTCATAGGTGTCTTCGATGGTGTAGTCGTGACGCGCCCGGCGATTGGTGGCCACGACTTTCTGACCACGTTCCTTGGCCACGGCTGCTCCTGACGTTTCGAGGGCGGGATGCGCCCGCGTAGAGCGCAAGCGCAGCAGACCAGTCTATCCGCCTCAGACGCGCAAACAGACTCAGACGCGCAGGTAGCGTTTGATGGCGAAGTTCGCGGACGCGGCGGCCAGCGCCACCCCGATGAAGACGATGAGCGGGACGACCGGCCAAGCCTGCGCCATCGAAACGAAGTTGATCGACTGGATCTGGGACTGCAGCGGTCCGCGCACGAACACCTGAACGATGAGGACCAGAACGCCGGCGGCCAGCAGCGCCCCGATGAGCGCCGCCACGACGCCCTCGATGATGAACGGTGTCTGGATGAAACGGTTCGACGCGCCGACAAGCCGCATGATCCCGATCTCCCGCCGCCGCGAGAACGCGGACAGCCGGATCGTGGTCGCGATGAGCAGCACGGCAGCCACGAGCATGAGGGCGGCGATCACCAGCGCTGTCGTGCTCGCCGCGCCCAGGATATTGAAGATCTGGTCGAGGTAGCTGCGCTGGTCGACGACGCTCTGCACGCCCGCCGCCCCGGAGAGCGTCTCGGTGAGCACGTCCGATTGGTTCGGGTTCTTGAGGTTCACCCAGAACGTCTGCGGGATCATCTCCGGCGTGACGTAGTCGGCGATCTGGTTCCCCTTGAACTGCTCTTTGAACTGCTCGTAGCCCTGTCGCTGATCCTGGTAGTAGAACTTCTGGATGTATGGGGCGAGCTCCGGGGACTCCAGCTGCTTCTTGACGGCGGCGATGGTCTGGCCTGTCGCCGCACCGCCCTGGCAGTTGTCCGTCCCCGTACACATGTAGACGGCGACCTGGGCACGGTCGTACCAGTACGTCTTCATCTGGCCGATCTGCAATTGCAGGAGCGCGCCGGTGCCGACGAAAGTCAGCGAGATGAAGGTGACCAGGATGACGGAGAACACCATGGAGAGGTTCCGCCGGAGGCCGTTGCCGACCTCGGACCAGATGAGCCCGAATCTCATTTCGTGGGTCCCACCTTCTGCGCGCTGTCACCGTCCGGGTCCTCGCGCAGACCCCGGAGATCGAGGTTGGCGGTGAAATTGAGGTGCTCGGGCAGGTCTTCGGCCGCTGCGGGCGCCGGAACCGTCGCGAACGGGGCCGGAGCCGGCTGACGTTCCCCGGCAGCAGACCGTGGCGCGGCGAGCGGCGCCGCCGGCTGAGGTCCGGTCTGCGAAACGGTGACCGGCGCCTGCGGGTTCGACAGTGGGGTGTGCGGCCGTGTCATCGACGGGGACGGGGAGGGGGCCGCAGCCGTCACCGGGGCATCCCGCTGGACCGCGTGCCGTCCGGGGGCCTCGTCCATCCGGGGCAGCGGAATGCTCGCGGTCACACCGTAGCCGCCGTGACGCTCGTCGCGGACGATCTGACCGCCGACGAGCTCGATCACACGCCGCTTCATCTGGTCGACGATGGCGGCCTCGTGGGTGGCCATCAGCACGGTCGTCCCGCCGGCGTTGATGCGTTCGAGAACGGCCATGATCCCGGCGCTGGTCGCCGGATCGAGATTCCCGGTCGGCTCGTCCGCGAGGAGGATCTGCGGTTTGTTGACAACGGCCCGCGCGATCGCCACGCGTTGCTGCTCGCCGCCGGAGAGCTCGTGCGGCAGACGCTGGGCCTTGCCCTCGAGACCCACCATCGTGAGCACATCGGGCACCGCCTCCTGGATGAAGCCCCGGGATTTGCCGATCACCTGGAGAGTGAAAGCGACGTTCTGGAAGACCGTCTTGTTCGGCAGCAGCCGGAAGTCCTGGAAGACCACACCGATGTTGCGGCGGAAGTACGGCACCTTACGCGAGGAGATCGCCCCGAGGTCCTGCCCCAGCACATGAATGCGGCCTTTCGTGGGACGCTCCTCTTTGAGGATGAGGCGGAGGCAGCTCGACTTGCCCGACCCGGACGCTCCGACGAGGAAGACGAAATCGCCGCGCAGCACCTCAAGGGTGATGCCGCCCAGCGCCGGGCGCGAGGTTCCCGGATACTGCTTGGATACGTGTTCGAAGCGGATCATGACCTTTAGAGAGTAGACATCCAGCGCCGAATCCGACAGTGCGACATGCCCGCAGACCGGAAGCCTGACAGTGCGCTGCGCGCCAGCGTCGCTACCCCTGAGTCTCCGCTTTGCTCCCCGCGCGCCAGCGGATGCCCGCGGCGATGAAGCCGTCGAGGTCACCATCGAAAACGGTCGCCGGGTTGCCCGACTCATACCCGGTGCGGAGATCCTTGACCAGCTGTTGACCGTAGAGGAAGTAGGAGCGCATCTGGTCGCCCCAGCTCGCGGTGATGTTCCCGGCGAGCTCCTTCTTCTTGGCCGCCTCCTCCTCCTTCTGGAGCAGGAGCAGACGGGTCTGGAGCACGCGCATCGCCGCGGCCCGGTTCTGGATCTGCGACTTCTCGTTCTGCATCGACACTACGATGCCGGTCGGGAGGTGGGTGAGGCGCACAGCCGAATCGGTCGTGTTGACCGATTGACCGCCGGGACCGGAGGAGCGGAAGACATCCACACGGATGTCGCCCTCGGGGACGTCCACCTGATTGGCCTCTTCCATCAGCGGGATGACCTCGACCGCCGCGAAGGACGTCTGACGTTTGTCGGCCGATCCGAACGGGCTGATGCGAGCCAGGCGATGGGTGCCCGCCTCGACCGAGAGGGTGCCGAAAGCGTAGGGCACATCGACCTCGAAGGTCGCGGACTTGATGCCCGCGCCCTCGGCATAGGACGTGTCCATGACCGTGACCGGGTACTTGTGCTGCTCGGCCCAGCGCAGGTACATCCGCAGCAGCATCTCGGCGAAATCGGTGGCGTCGTCCCCTCCGGCGCCGGAGCGGATGGTGACGATGGCAGCGCGCTCGTCGTATTCGCCGCTCAGCAGCGTCTGCACTTCGAGATCGCCGAGCGCCTTCTGCAAGGCTTCGAGTTCGGCGCGGGCCTCAGCGGCGGATTCCTCATCGTCGCCCTCGTTGGCGAGCTCGACGAGCACCTCCAGGTCGTCGAGACGCTGCTGGATCGCGGTGATGCGGGCGAGCTCCGACTGGCGATGGCTGAGCGCGCTGGTGACCTTCTGCGCGTTCGCGGTGTCGTCCCAGAGGTCCGGCGCCCCCGCCCGCTCGCTGAGGTCGGCGATGGCAGCGCGGAGCTTGTCGATGTCCACGACGGCGGTGATGTCGGCGAGGGTGGAGCGCAGCTCGGCGATCTGCACGGTGAGGTCGAGTTCAATCATGGCGTACACAGCCTACCCGGGGACCGAAACCCGGTGGCGAACCCGGACCCGGGCGGCCCCGCGGGTGGATGCACTAGTGTCGTAGCCGCGCCCAGCGCGCGCCGCGGGAGTGGTGAAACTGGCAGACACGCAGGATTTAGGTTCCTGTGCTTCGGCGTGAGGGTTCGAGTCCCTTCTCCCGCACTCCCGGCCTCCCGCGCTCCCGGCCGGCCGCCGTCAGACCAGAGGACGATCTTTCCCCACGGGGAAGCATTCGCACGCTTCGCGCAGCTTCGGCCGACTAAACTCGGGCACAGCCACCCGAATCCCACCCTGGAGAGCTTTGATCCATCACGCTGGCCTCATCCCCTGGCTCAACCCCGAGACGATCATCTCCGCCGCGGGGCCGTGGGCCCTCCTGGTCGTCTGCGGGATCGTGTTCGCCGAGACCGGGCTCCTGGTCGGCTTCCTGCTCCCGGGCGATACGCTGCTGGTGATCTCGGGGCTGCTCACCAACAGCTCCCGGGTCTTCGACATCGATATCTGGTGGGTCTGCCTCTTCATCGCCATGGCCGCCTTCCTCGGCGGCGAGGTCGGCTATCTGATCGGCCACAAGGCTGGACCGCGCGTGTTCGAGCGCAAGGAGAGCGGCCTGTTCAGCATGGAGAACGTGCGCCGCACGAACCGCTTCTTCGACCGCTTCGGCGCCCTGGCGATCATCGTCGCCCGGTTCGTCCCGATCGTGCGCACCTTCGCGCCGGTCGCCGCGGGCGTCGGCCACATGAGCTACAAGAAGTACTCGCTCTACAACGCGATCGGCGCGCTGATCTGGGGCGCGGGCCTCACACTGTTCGGCTACCTCATCGGATACATCCCGCCCGTCGCCAGGTTCGTCTCGGAGTACATCGACGTCATCCTGATCGGCGCGGTCGTCATCACACTCATCCCCACGCTCTTCCACTACATCCAGACGATGCGCAAAGCCAAGAAGAAGCGTCTGGCCGAGGAGGCACAGGCCGAAAAGGCGGCGCCCACACAGCCGACGCTGGACGTCTGAACGGTCAGTTCCCTGGCCGGCTCAGCGCGCGCAGCGCCGGCACGATCGCCGCGAACGCGCGGGCCCGATGGCTCTGCGCGTTCTTCGCCTCCGGCCCCAGCTCCGCCGCGGTCACGGTGTGGCCGTCGGGGAGGAAGATCGGGTCGTAGCCGTGACCGTGGCCGCCGCGGGCCTCGCGGGCGATGCGACCGGGCCAGACACCCTCCACGACGGTCGTCCCGCCCTCCGGCGTGACCAGTGCGAGTGTGGCGGTGAAGTGCGCGGCACGGGAGGAGTCCGGCAGATCGGCGAGCTGATCGAGGAGGAGCCGCAGATTGGCCTGTGCGTCGCCGTGCCGCCCCGCCCAGCGCGCGGAGAAGATGCCCGGAGCGCCGCCCATCGCATCGACGCAGATGCCGGAATCGTCGGCGAGCGCGATCATCCCGGTGCGCTCGGCGGCGGCGCACGCCTTGATGAGCGCGTTCTGCTCAAAGGTGACGCCGTCCTCGACGGGCTCAGGACCGTCGTAGCCGACGATCTCGAGGCCGGGGACGGCATCCCCCAGAATCTGCTGGAACTCGAGCGCCTTGTTCCGGTTGTGGGTGGCGAGGACGACGCGGACCATCAGCCCTCGCGCCCCGGCGCCGGGGCGGCGAGGGCGGCCGACTGGACAGCGGCCAGCTCCGTCGTGCCGGCGAGCGCCAGATCGAGCAGGCCGTTCAGCTCGCTGCGGTCGAACGGCGCGCCCTCGGCGGTGCCCTGCACCTCCACGAACAGGCCACGGCCGGTGACGACGACATTCATGTCGGTCTCGGCGCGGACATCCTCGGTGTAGGCGAGGTCGAGCATCGGGGAGCCTTCGACGATTCCGACGGAGACCGCCGAGACCGAGTCGATTAGAGGGACGGCCTTCTGCCCGATGAAACGGTGCTCGCGGCCCCACGCGAGCGCGTCGGCGAGCGCGACATAAGCGCCGGTGATCGCGGCGGTGCGCGTGCCGCCGTCGGCCTGGAGGACATCGCAGTCGAGCACGATCGTGTTCTCGCCGAGCGCCTTCATGTCCACCACCGCGCGGAGGCTGCGGCCGATCAGCCGGCTGATCTCGTGCGTGCGCCCGCCGATGCGGCCCTTGACCGACTCACGATCCATGCGGTCGTTGGTCGAGCGCGGGAGCATGGCGTATTCGGCGGTGACCCACCCGCGGCCTTTGCCCGACATCCAGCGCGGGACGCCGTTGGTGAACGAGGCCGTACACAGCACGCGCGTGCCGCCAAAGGAGACGAGGGCGGAGCCCTCCGCCTGCCGGTTCCAGGCGCGCTCGATGGTGACCGGTCGCAGCTGGTCGGCGGTGCGCCCGTCAGCGCGGGTGGTGTCGGTCACGGTGACTCTCCTTGGGTGTGGGCGGGAGGCGCGGAGGCGCGCTCAGAGCGGCAGGTCGATCACGCCCGTCTGCACCAGATCGACCCGGGAGACCTCCGGGCCGATGAAACGGTGAGCGAGGCGCAGGAAGTGGTCGGCATCGAGGCCGGTCGCCTCATAGCGGACCGTGGGCGGCGCGGACTCGTGACGCTCGAGCCCCCGGCTGACGAGGATGCGGTACACATCCTTCGCGGTCTCGATGTCGCTGGAGACGAGCGAGACGCCCTCCCCCATGACATAGGAGATGGCGCCTTCGAGGAACGGATAGTGGGTGCAGCCGAGGACGAGGGTGTCCACATCGGCGTCCCGGAGCGGCTGAAGGTACTCGGCGGTGACGCGCAGGACCTCGTCGCCGCTCGTGACGCCGGTCTCCACGAACTCCACGAACCGCGGGCACGCCCGCGAGAAGAGACGCAGCTCGGGCGCGGCGGCGAAGGCGTCCTCGTAGGCACGGGAGGCGATGGTTCCCACGGTCCCGATCACCCCGACGCGCCCGGTGCGGGTCGCGGCCACAGCGCGCCGCACGGCCGGCTGGATGACCTCCACCACCGGGACCGCGTAGCGCTCGCGCGCGTCCCTCAACACGGCGGAGGAGGCGGTGTTGCAGGCGATGACGAGCAGCTTGACGCCCTGCTCGACGAGAAGGTCGAGCACCTCGAGCGAATAGCGGCGCACATCGGCGATCGGCTTGGGCCCATAGGGCGAGTGAGCGGTGTCTCCCACATAGAGGATCGACTCGTTCGGCAGCTGGTCGCGGATCGCCCGGGCGACGGTCAGGCCGCCGACACCCGAGTCGAAGATCCCAATCGGCGCATCCGTCACAGCAACCCAGCCTACCCGCCGCTAGGGTTGAGCAGTGACCGAGTCCTCCGCGCTCCTGACCGACCGCTACGAACTCACCATGGTGGATGCCGCGCTGCTGGCGTGTACCCACGACCGCGAGTGCGTCTTCGAGGCGTTCACACGGCGCCTGCCGCCGGGACGGCGCTACGGCATCCTCGCCGGGACGGGACGCCTCCTCGGGCTGCTGCGGGAGTTCCGCTTCCACGACGAGGACCTCGACTATCTGCGCGAGAACGCGATTGTGCGCCCGGAGACGCTCGACTGGCTCGCCGGGTACCGCTTCTCTGGCACGATCCGCGGATACCGCGAGGGCGAGGTGTTCTTCCCCGGGTCGCCGTTCCTGATCGTGGAGGCGCCGTTCGCCGAAGGGGTCATCCTCGAGACGCTGATCCTCAGCATCGTCAACTACGACTCGGCCGTGGCTTCCGCGGCCTCTCGCATGGTCACGGCGGCCGGCGGCCGCCCGATCGCCGAGATGGGATCGCGGCGCACCGGCGAGTGCAACGCCGTCGCCGCCGCCCGGGCCGCCTACATCGCCGGTTTCGGAGCGACCTCGAACCTGGAGGCCGGCCGATCGTGGGGCGTGCCGACGATGGGGACGGCCGCGCACGCCTTCACACTCCTGCACGACAGCGAAGAGGACGCTTTCCGCGCCCAGGTCGCCGCGCTCGGCTCCGGGACGACGCTGCTGGTCGACACCTTCGACGTCGAGCGGGCCATCGAGACGGCCGTGCGCGTCGCGGGCACCCGGCTCGGGGCTGTGCGGCTCGACTCGGGCGACCTGCCGACCCTCGTCCGCCGGGTGCGGGAACAGCTGGACTCGCTCGGCGCGACGAGCACACGCATCACGGTCACCAACGACCTCGACGAGTTCACGATCGCGGCGCTCTCGGCCTCCCCGGTCGACTCGTACGGTGTCGGGACCTCGGTCGTCACCGGCTCCGGCTCCCCCGCGTCCGGGATGGTCTACAAGCTCGTCGCCCACCGCAGCCAGGACGGCGACGGCGAGTGGACCCCGGTGGCCAAGAAGTCGGACGGCAAGGCGAGCGTCGGCGGGCGGAAGCACCCGGTGCGGCGGGTGGACGCGTCAGGCCGGGCCCTCGCCGAGGCGATCCACCTCGTGAAGGAAGGCGAGGTCCCGGACGAAAGCGGACGGGCTCTGCTGGTGCCGCTCGTCACGAACGGGGAGGTCCATCCCGAGCATCTGGGCGCGGAGGGCGTGCGCCGCGCCCGGGAGCACCGGGCGATGGCGATGCGGGAACTGCCGGATCAGGCGTTCCGGATGAGCCGTGGCGACCCGGTGCTGCCGACCGTCTTCGAGTGAGGGCCCGTCACTCGTCTCGCAGCTTCTCGTAGATCTCCTTGCAGGCCGGGCAGACCGGGAACTTCTCTGGGTCCCGACCCGGTGTCCACATCTTGCCGCACAGCGCTTTGACCGGCTTCCCGGTGATCGCGGACTCGAGGATCTGCTCCTTCTTCACGTAGTGCGAGAAGCGCTCATGGTCGCCGGGCTCGACGTTCTGGGCGAGTTCCTCGCGCTCGCGATCAAGGGTCGTGGCGCCACCGCCGGAGGGCATGCCGCCGGGTTCGGAGATGCTGGCGTGGTTCATCCCCCTAGTGTAGGCCGGTCGCGAGCAGGCTCAGTCGCTGCGCTGAGCGAACGCCATGAGCTCCGGGCCACGCCGGTCGAACGCGCGCCCGCCCAGCCACACGCCGCCGAACAGAGTCACGAAGCCGATGAGCGCGGCCGCCACCGGCGCGACCCCGAACCAGAACGGGCCGACGCGGATGCCGAGCACCAGGAACAGGAGCACCGGCGAGGAGAGCACGAGCACCGCGCACAGGCTGAGCGCTTGGATGAGCGCGGCCGACGCACCGGAGTACTGCGGCTGCGTGAACGCGCTGTCTCCCGGCCGGGTGGCCGGGTAAGGGAACAGCACCGACGTGACGCTCGAGAGGCCCAGCCCGACACTGAGGAGGGCGCCGCTCAGCGCCGCGACGGCGGGGAGGATAGCCTCGTCTCCGTACGCGGCAGCGGTGATGAGGGAGCCGACGGCGACGACCGGGATGCCGACGGCGGCCACGGGGAGCATCCGGCCGAGCCGGTCGGCAAAGCCCCGGGCGCCGGAGACGATGTGCAGCCAGACCGCCGTGCCGTCGAAAGCGACATCGTTGTGGACGCTCCAGCCGAGGAACAGACAGAGCAGCGGCAGCGGCACGAGCGAGACGTAGTGCGGCGGCAGACCAGCGAGGAGGAGAGCGACGACGGCGATCACAGGGAAAACGGGGACGACGAGCAGGGCGACCCAATAGCGCGCATCCCGGCCCCAGTAGGTCATCGAGCGGGCCGCGATGGCAGCGGTGGGACCGCCGGGGACGCGCGCGAACCAGCCGAGACCCCCTTCGTCGCGCGCCTCCGGCTGCCGCGCCGGCGCGGTCAGCGCATGGCCCACGAGCGCCAGCCAGCCGAACCAGAGCGCGGCCAGCGTCGCGAGCGCGATGAGCAGTTGGAACAGCGCGGCGCCGGTGTCGCCGGAGGCCGCTGAACCGGGAGCGCTCCACACCGCGCCCAGCGGCGTCCACCGCAACCAGCCGCTGAGGACGTTCACAGCGCCGAGGGCGCCGCGCCCCCCGGCGACGGCCAGCAGTAGGGCGGCAGGCGGGAGCAGAACGAGCAGCAGCGTCCCGATCGCCCTCTTCGCCGCGCGCGGGCGGACGGCGGACGGGAACACTGCCGCCACCGCTGCGGCGACGCGGGACGCCAGCACGCACGTCAGCACCATGACTGCGGCGCACGCCAGCGCGAGGATCGTCGAACCGGCCTCCCGCGACCAGGTCACGACGGTCGCGAACCCGCACGCGATGAGCACGAGCCCCGGCACACCGATGAGCCCGGAGAGCAGCAGACCGAGAGCCACCGTCCGTCCCGGGAGGCCGAACAGAGCGAACTTCTGCGGAACGAGAGTGTCGTCCACACCGAAAAACAGGGGCAGGAGCACGAACCCGAGCACGAGGATCGACCCGGCGACGACGAGGAGGCTGTGGACACCGGCCGCGTCCGGCAGCGCCCGGGCGCCGACCAGAGCCGCCACGACGGCGAACGCGAAGACGAGACCGTACAGAAGGCCGAGGACGAGGCCGAACACCTGCCAGGGGCTGCGCCGGAAGGCGTTCCCCATCAGGGCGAGCTTCAGTCGGAGAAACTGTGCAACCACTCCATGCCCTCCGCCGCCTTGCGCCCGCCCGCGAGTTCCACGAAACGCTCTTCGAGCGTCCGCTCCCCGCGCACCTGGTCGATCGTGCCCGCGGCGAGCACCCGTCCGCCCACGATGATCGCGACGCTGTCGCAGACGCGCTGGATCATATCCATCCCGTGGCTGGAGAGCACCACCGCGCCGCCCGCGGCCGTGTAGCGCTGCAGAATGTCGATGACGTTCGCGGCCGAGACCGGGTCGACGGACTCGAACGGCTCGTCCAGGACGAGCAGTCTCGGTGAGTGGATCATCGAGGCCGCCAGGGCGATCTTCTTCATCATACCGGCGGAGTAGTCGGCCACAAGGCGGCCGAGGGCGTCCTCGATGCCGAAAGCGGCGGCGAGGTCGGCGCTGCGGGAGCGGACGGTCTTCGCGTTCAGCCCGCGCAGGGTGCCCGCGTAGTGCAGGAACTGGGCACCCGTCAGCCGGTCGAAGAGCCGGAGCTTGTCGGGCAGGACGCCGATGACGTGTTTGGCGCGCACCTGCTCGGCCCAGACATCCACTCCGTGTACCACCACGCTCCCGGCATCGGGACGGAGCAGACCGGTGATCATGGAGAGCGTCGTCGTCTTGCCCGCGCCGTTGGGTCCGACAATGCCGAAGAAGGAGCCCTCGCGCACTTCCAGGCTGACATCGTCCACGGCGACAGTCGAACCGTAGCGTTTCCGGAGCCCGTCGAGGGTGAGCACGGTCGGGAGCGGTTCCGGTGCCGCGGGAGCGGCATCGGTCTTCGATGTGGTGCGGGGCGCGGCCGAGTTCGCCGGAGCGCTCCGCTTCCGCGAGGCCGACGCCCGGGCGCTCGACCCGGCGACGGCAGACGCCGTCTTGGAGGGAGTCCTCTTCTGCGACGCATGACCGGCGCTCGTACCGGCAGACTTCGCATCCAGCGGCTCGGCCGTGGGCTGTTCGGTCCTGACCTCGGCCATGCGCTCCCCCCTCGTGTCGTTCGCGCGCTCGAAACTCACCTCGCAACCGTACCAACTCAGCACACGGTGCGTGTCCTCTCGCGCAGCCGTGAAACGCGAATACCTGCCTAGGAAAATCCTGTGAGGAACATAACGACCCCACAACGACCTGCCGTGATCTCTGCCACCGCTTGAGGGCCGCCGGTACTCTACATAACGGCATTGTCGACATGCGCACAGCGCCCGAGCCCCGGGTGAACTCCCGGAGGAACAGGTGTGCCGGCCACCGGCCGCGCCGGTTCGTCGCGCGGATTCAAGGAGATGATTGTGACGACCCAGGTAGTGATCCTCGCGGCCGGTATGGGCAGCCGCCTCGGCCGGAGCCTTCCGAAGCCGTTGACCGAGCTGAGCGACGGCCGCACGATCATGCAGCAGCAGTTCGACAATATCCACGCGGCTTTCGGCAGGGATGTCACGGTCACGATCGTCGTCGGCTACAAGCTCGAGCACATCATCGAGGCGTTCCCGGACGCCGGATTCGTCTACAACGAGCAGTACGACCAGACGAATACCTCCAAGAGCCTCATGCGCGCTCTCCAGGCGTCCGGCCCCGGCGGCGTGCTGTGGATGAACGGCGACGTCGTCTTCGACCCGGCCGTGCTCGTCCGCGGCGCCGCGATGGTGAACCGCGACCAGACCTTCGTCACCGTCAACACCTCGTCGGTCGCCGACGAGGAGGTCAAATACACCACCGGCCCGGAGGGCTACATCCACGAGCTGTCCAAGACCGTCAAGGGCGGCCTCGGCGAGGCTGTCGGCATCAACTACATCTCCGCCAAGGACAAGGCCGGCCTGCTGCGCCAGTTGCAGCGCGTCGGAGACCAGGACTACTTCGAGCGTGGCATCGAGCTGTCCATCGAGCAGGACCGCCTGCTGGTCGAACCGGTGGACATCTCCGACCTGTACGCGGTCGAGGTCGACTTCCAGGAGGACTTGGAGCGCGCGAATCTTTTCGTATAGTCGAAGCGCCGTGTGATCTCGCGCACGGCCTCGATCAAGACGATGGGTTCCCGTGACCAGGACAACCGCTGACATGCGCCCCGCGCAGCGTTCCCGCTTCACGCGGTATCGGCACTCGCTGTGGCTGCTGACCAAGCGCGATCTGAGAGTCCGCTACTCCACCAGCGCGCTCGGCTATGTGTGGTCCATCCTGGACCCGCTCGTGATGAGCGCGATCTATTGGTTCGTCTTCACGGTGATCTTCCATCGCGGCGTGGGCGAGGACCCGTACATCGTCTTCCTGCTGGCTGCGCTGCTTCCGTGGATGTGGTTCAACGGGGCCGTCTCCGACAGCACACGGGCCTTTCTGCGCGAAGCCAAGCTCATCCGCTCGACGATGATCCCGCGAACGATCTGGGTCAACCGGATCGTCGCTTCCAAAGGGATCGAGTTCCTGCTCTCCCTCCCGGTGCTCGGGGTCTTCGCGATCGCGACGGGCGCGAGAGTGAACATCGACGCCCTGCTTTTTCCGCTCGCCGTCGTCATCCAGGCGGTGCTCACCGTCGGCGTCGGGCTGCTGGTCGCCCCGCTGGTGGTGCTCTTCCGCGATCTGGAGCGCGTCGTGAAGCTCGGGCTGCGGTTCCTCTTCTATGCGTCGCCGATCATCTACAGCGCGCGCGATCTGCCGGGCGGATGCGGAATCGGCATAGCCGCCAAGAAGTGTGCCTCGTACCTCGCCGAGCATCCGGGCGCAGGGAGCGACACCGTGTTCTCACTGCACTTCTGGTCGGGGTTCAACCCTCTCACCGGCATCTTCAGTCTCTACCGGGCCGCCTTCTTCGCCGGCGAGCTGGATTGGTATCTGGTGAGCATGAGCGCCGGGATGTCGGTGGTGTTCCTCATCGTGGGCTGGCTGGTGTTCAAACGCTACGAGCGCGATGTGCTGAAGGAGATCTGATGGACAGCGTCATCGACGTCACCGGGCTCGGGGTCCGATTCCGCCGCAACCGCGGTGGACGCCGGTCGTTCAAGGACTTGTTCGGCTCCCACCAGCGCCGTGTGCGGCCGGACGACTTCTGGGCGCTGCGCGGCGTCGGCTTCCGGGTCGAGGCCGGCGAGTCGATCGGCGTGGTCGGCCGCAACGGCCAGGGAAAGTCGACGCTCCTGAAGCTCGTGGCGGGCGTCCTGCTCCCCGACGAAGGGCGGGTGACCGTCGGCGAGGGGGTCGCCCCGCTGATCGAGATCACCGGCGGGTTCGTCGACGACCTCACCGTGCGCGACAACGTCTACCTGACCGCGGGCCTGCACGGAATGTCGCGCGGCGAGATCGACGCGCGCTTCGATGAGATCATCGGCTTCGCCGAGATCGGCGACTTCGTCGACACGCCTTACAAACACCTGTCGAGCGGGATGAAAGTGCGCATCGCGTTCTCGGTCATCTCGCAGCTCGAGGAGCCGGTCTTGCTCGTGGACGAGGTGCTGGCCGTCGGCGACCGCGGCTTCCGGGAGAAGTGCTACCGCCGGATCGAAGAGCTCCTCGCCGGCGGACGGACCCTGTTCTTCGTCTCGCACAATGAGAAGGACCTGCGGCGCTTCTGCACACGCGGCCTGTATCTGGACAAAGGAAAGCTGATCCTGGACGGACCGATCGACGAGGTCCTGGAGCTCTACAACCGGGACTACGAAGTCTAGAGAATCCCTGATCAAAGAGTTTTTCCGGCAGCAGGGAAAGTCCTCCACAGAAAAGAAATCCGGCGAGTTGTCCACAGCTCGGGCTTATATGCCCGAAAACGGGGCGGGGGTGTCGGAGGGGTCTCTTAGAGGTGGTTTCAGTAGTCGGCGTGGCGGTGGTTGTTGTGGCTGGTTAGCGGGGATGCTGGTCGAGTGTCGACGCTTGCTGAGGATCGGTTCATTACGGATATGTTGTGGGAGCGGCTGGAGCCGTTGATTCCGCCTCGGCCGCCTGTGGTCAATGGGCGGGCTGGGCAGCCTCGGGTTCCTGACCGGAAGGTGTTCGCTGGGATCGTGTTCGTGCTGCTGACGGGGATCCCGTGGAGAAGCTCCCGCCCGAGTTGGGGTATGGGTCCGGGGTCACTTGTTGGCGGCGTCTGCGTGAATGGTCCGAAGCGGGCGCGTGGGATGCACTGCGGAAGATCATGCTCGACGAACTCGGCCAGGCTGGCATGATCGACTGGTCAAGAACCTGCCTGGACTCCGTAAGTGTCCGGGCGAAAAGGGGGGGCGATCTCACTGGACCTAACCCCACGGATCGTGGGAAACGGGGCACCAAGTACCATGTCCTGACCGACCGCAACGGACTCCCGCTGCATGTGGAGATCTCCGGCGCCAACCGACACGACTCCATGCTCGTGGAACCTGTGTTAGACAACATCACCGCGATCAAGGGCGTCGGCCGCGGTCGGCCCAGACGCCGCCCGGTTATCTTCCACGCCGATAAGGCTTACGACAACCGCCGCGTCCGCTGTTACCTGCGTTGTCGTGGGATCAAGGCACGCATCGCACGAATCGGAGTCGACTCCAAACAGTGACTGGGTAAACACTGTTGGGTAGTCGAACGCACCATGGCCTGGATCCTCGCCTTCCGGAAACTCGCCACTCGCTACGACCGCACCGCCTCAACGATCACGGCGCTCGTCGCTCTAGCAATCGCGATCACCAGCGCCCGCAAACTCACCAAAAACGACTACTGAAACCATCTCTTAGTTTGCTCGGTATGAGACACCTTCGGAATCTTCGGGACCCTCTTCCACCGCCTCGGCCACGCACGATCGCGTACCGCGTGCCCTGGTCCGTCGACCGGAGCGGCGCACCGCACTACCGGATCGTCAACACAAACCGCGAGGAGCTGCGCGGTGTGACCGTCAGCATCGCGGGCAGCGCTTCTCTGCGGGTCAGCGCCCCCACCTCCATCCGGCCGGGCGAGGCCGTCCGGGCGAGCGTCAGCGGCGGTCATCCCGAGCGGGACACCGTCCTCGTCGTGCGCTGGTTTCCCCCGGACGGCCGCGAGTACCTCTGGCAGATCAGTTTCTGAGCACGATCGAGCGAGGAGGGCCCGCCTCTGCGAAGGAGCGCGGCGGGCCCGACGCTCGGCTCGGGGTTCGGCGGAGCGCGCGGCGAGCATACACTCGGGAGATGGCCCGCACGCAGCAGCCCCTCGTCTCGGTCACAGGCGGACCGCCTCGCGGGGGCGACACTCCGCACGCGCTCGACACAACGCTCGACCGGTTCCTCGCCATCCAGCGCCCTGCGGTCGTTGCCCATCTGCGAGCGCTGCGCCGACGGCACCCGGACGCCACAGCCGTGGAGCTGGCCAGGATGCTGGAACGGCGCTACCTGGCCGCCGTCACATCCAGCGGAGCGGCTGTCGGAGCGACCGCCGTCATCCCGGCGATCGGCACAGGTGTCACGCTGGCGCTCTCGGGGCTCGAGACCGCGGGCTTCCTCGAGTCGACCGCCCTCTACGCCCAGTCGCTGAGCGAGCTGCACGGCATCGCAGTCGACGATCCATCCCGGGCGCGGGCCCTCGTGCTGACGATGATGCTCGGGCGCGAGGGTTCCGACCTCGTGCGGCAGTTCGGCGGTCAGCTGACAGGAGAGGCAATGGCACGCAGCGCATACTGGGGAGAGCTCGTGACCTCGACCCTGCCGCAGATGGTCGTCGGCCCCCTGGTGGATCGGCTGCGCAGCGCTTTCATCCGGCAGTTCGCCCTCCGCGGCGGAGCGTCTCTCGTGGGGCGGGCCATTCCGTTCGGGATCGGTGCGGTGATCGGCGGGACCGGCAACCACATCCTCGGCCGCCGTGTCGTGACGAACTCCCGGCTGGCCTTCGGTCCTCCTCCGGCGCAGATCCCGGCGGCGCTGTCGCCCGGCGATGCGCCGGGAGCGGTCCGCCGCCTGGGAGCGGCGGCCGGTGGCAGCGTTCTGCGCGCCGGCCGGGTGCTGCGCGCGGCCGTGCCGTCCCGCAAGAAAGCGCCCGCCCTCGAACCGCCGCCGAGTCTGGAGCGACATCCGAGCCGCCCTGCCCGAGAGTGACCGCGCCCGTCCGCGCACGCGACGAGCGTCGGCCGCACTCCTCCACCTGTGGCCGGCTCGCCTCTCTCGCACGCAGTCGAGCGCATAACAGGGACCGTTCGCACCGGATTCGTTCAAGACGTTATGGAGAGTCATCGAGAGGCGGAAGGTCGCCCACAGGACTCGCAAATAGAACACCCAGGTTCACATTCCAAGCTGTCCTTGCTTGGAAGGAGCAGCTCACCATGACCGACACCCCGATCACTCCGGAGCCCGCGAAGGGACAGCACGACGCCGACGCCGAGGCGGTCGTGGAAACGGGCGCTCACAGCCCCGCAGCGACGCCAGCGGTCGCGACACCGGTACCAGCAGCCGAAACGGTTGCGCGGACGGCGACCACCCCGGCAGCGGAGGAGGCTCCGGCCCAGCCGACCGCGCCCACCGCGGGCTGGACTGCCCCGGAGGCCCAGCAGACCCCTGCCACGGACCCGGCTGCGGCTCCGCAGCCGACCGCGCAGCAGGTCCCCGGACAGCAGCCCGCCGCGCAGCGAACAGCGCAGCAGCCGGCCTCCCCCCAGACCGACTACGGCAATGGCGCTTTCGGGCAGCCAGCGCAGCCGTACGCGCAAGCCCCGCACAGCCACCAGCACGGCTACGCCGCCGCGTCCGGCGTCCCCGGAGCGCACACGGCTCCGAAGCCCGAGAGCAAGCGCGGCAGCACCGGCTTCATCATCGCGACGCTCGCCATCGGAGCGCTGATCGGGGGTGTCGCCGGCGCGGGCGCCGGCATCGGCCTGTACGCGGCGACCTCGAACAACGCCACCATCAAGACGGTGTCCGGCCCGCAGAACATCACGGTGAACGACACGAACAACGCCACGACGATCACCGCGGCGGCCGCCAAAGCGACCCCGAGCGTCGTGACCATCTCGGTCAGCTCGTCGAACGAGGGCGGCACCGGCTCCGGTATCGTCCTGTCCTCGGACGGGTACGTGCTGACCAACACCCACGTCATCACGCTCGATGGCCAGGCCTCCGATGTCAACGTCACCGTCACCGCCAACGACGGCAAAATCTACACCACGAAGATCGTCGGGACCGACCCGACGACCGACCTGGCCGTGATCAAGCTCGACGGAGCCAGCGGGATGACGCCGATCGAGTGGGCCGACTCCGGCAAGCTCAACGTCGGCGACACCACGATCGCGATCGGCGCTCCGCTCGGTCTCTCCGGCACCGTGACGGACGGCATCGTCTCAGCGCTCAACCGCTCCATCAGCATCGCCTCCTCGGCAGCGCCGAAGTCCAACGAGAACGACGGCGGCAACGGCAGCAGCCAGAGCCCGTTCAACTTCGACTTCCCCGGCCAGGGCGGCGGCTCGTCGCAGCAGCAGTCCAAGAGCACCAGCACGATCGCGCTGCCGGTCATCCAGACCGACGCGTCGATTAACCCGGGCAACTCCGGCGGAGCGCTGCTCAACAGCAAGGGCCAGCTGATCGGCGTGAACGTCGCCATCGCGAGCGCCGGGGGTAGCAACAGCAGCAGCCAGTCCGGCAGCATCGGCGTCGGCTTCTCCATCCCGTCCAACCTGGCCAAGCGCGTCTCTGACGAGATCATCAAGAACGGCTCGGCCACACACGGTCTGCTCGGCGCCTCCGTCGCCGATGCGAGCTCCGACAGCAAAGCGGCCACGGTCGGCGCACAGATCAAGGAGGTCACGAGCGGCGGCGCGGCGGCCGCCGCGGGCCTGAAGGCGGGCGATGTGATCGTCAACTTCAACGGTCTGCCGATCACCGGCGCCACCGACCTGACCGCTCAGGTCCGGGCGCTGGCGGCCGGGGCGAGCGCAGACCTCACCTACATCCGTGACGGTCAGACCAAGACCGCCTCGGTGACCGTCGGCTCGCTCCCGGCCAGCTGAGCCCCACCCGCAAGAAAGCCGCCCGGCGCCCCTCGCGCCGGGCGGCTTCCGCACGTCCGCCCGGCGTTCGCAGGGGGCCCACTGATAGGCTCGCAGCCGACCCAGAACGATGAATGGACCGAATGCAGCACGACAGTACGAGAACCCTCCCCGGTGTCTCCTATGTGATGCCTGTGCTCAACGAAGCGACCCATGTCCGGGCCGCTGTGGACAGTCTGCTCGCCCAGGACTACACCGGCCCGTTCGAGGTCACCATCGCGCTCGGCCCGAGCATCGACGGGACGACCGAACTGGTCGAGGAGCTGGCCGCTGTCGACTCCCGCATCCGCGTGGTCGGCAACGAGGCCGGTTCGACGCCGGCCGGACTGAACCTCGCCATCCGCGAGTCGAGCTATCCGATCGTGGTCCGCGTCGACGCCCACAGCGTGCTCCCCACGGACTACGCGCGCATCGCTGTCGAGACCATCCTGGAGACCGGCGCGGACAATGTGGGCGGTCTGATGGATGCCCAGGGAACCACCCCGTTCGAGCGTGCCGTCGCCCGGGCGTACGGCAGCCGCGTCGGCCTCGGCGGCACCAAGCTGCATGTCGGCGGCGAAGCGGGCGCGGCGGAGACCGTGTACCTCGGCGTGTTCCGCCGCGACCGGCTTCTGGAGGTCGGCCTGTTCGATGAGGAGATCAAGCGCGGGCAGGACTGGGAGCTCAACCGGCGGCTGCGGCACAGCGGCGGCACGGTGTGGTTCACACCGCGTCTCAAGGTCACCTACCGTCCCCGGCCGAACCTGTATCGCCTCGCACGGCAGTTCTTCTCCACGGGCGTTTGGCGCGGCGAACTGGCGCGGCGCTTCCCCGCGTCGAACGGCCTGCGCTACTTCGCCCCGCCGGTGATGGTGCTCGGTTTCGCTCTGGGCGTGCTGCTCGGGATCGGCGGCGGCGTGCAGGCGGCGCTCGGCGGCACACCCTGGCTTTTGTGGGGGCTGGCCGTCCCGGCGGCCTACCTCGTCATCGTCGTGGTGTCGGCACTGCTGTGGGGCGGCAAGGACGGCTTTTCGTCCCTGCTCTGGTTTCTCGTAGTCTTGCCCTGCATCCATTTCAGCTGGGGGGTCGGCTTCGTGCTCGGATACCTCTCGCTCACCCGCAACATCACGGCCCACACGGGAAGGTAGGCATGTCAGCACCCGGTTCCGGCGCGCGACCCGCACGGCCGTCTTCGATCGCCCAGCTCCGGGCGGTCGCCCAGCCGCCCGAGGTCCGCGGCCGCCGCAACGCCGAACACTGGACGGCCTCCCTCTATCTGCGCACCCTCTCGCCCTACCTGACCTGGTTGCTGCTGAGAACGTCGATCTCGGCCAACGGCGTGACCGGCCTGATGATCCTCACCGGCTGGGCGACCGCCGTGAGCCTGCTCGTCCCGGGCATCGGCGGCGCCGCCCTCGCCCTCGTGCTCGGCCAGGCGCAGATGCTGGTGGACTGCTGCGACGGCGAGGTGGCCCGCTGGCGCGGGACCTCCTCACCCGCGGGCATCTTCCTCGACAATGTCGGGCACTACTCCACCGAGACGCTGATCGCGATCGCTCTCGGCATCCGCGCGGCGGGCTACCCCTTCGAGACGCCCGCGGACTTCCTCTGGACAACCCTCGGCACACTGCTCGCGCTGATCGTCGTGCTGAACAAGGCGCTCAACGACATGGTGCGCGTCGCGCGCGGCGACGCCGGGCTGCCGAAACTCGCGGACACGCAGTCCGAGTACGCGCCGACACACGGCCTCATCGCCAGGCTGCGGCGGGCGGCGCGCTTCGTGCCGTTCCACCGTCTGTACCACTCGGTCGAGCTGACCATGCTCATCTTCGTGTCCGCGATCGCCGGGCTCGTCATCGGGCCGGTGCTGGCGGACCGCATCCTCCTCTGCGCCCTGGTTCCGCTCGCCCTGCTCGCACTGATCGGGCACTTCGTGACGATCATGGCGTCGAAGCGGGTCCGTGGCTGACCCGGCGATCGCCGTCGTGGTGCTCACACAGGGCACGCGGCCGGTGGAGCTGCGCCGCGGCGTCGAGTCCGTCCTGGCGCAGTCCGGCGTGTGTACGGATATCGTCGTGGTCGGGAACGGCTGGGACCCGGCGACCGCGGAGCCCGCGCTGCCCGCGGGCGTCAAGACCCTCGCGGTGCCGGAGAACCTGGGCATCCCGGCCGGACGGAACCGCGGCGTCCCGCTGGTCGAGGGCGAGACGCTGTTCTTCCTGGACGACGACGCCGCCCTCCCGGAGCCGACATTCCTCGCCGACGGAGTCGCCCTCATCCGGGCCGACCCGGGCATCGGGATGCTCCAGCCACGGCTGCGAGACCCGGACGGCAAGCCCGCTCCACGCCGCTGGATCCCGCGCATCCGGAAGGGCGACGCCTCGCAGTCCGGAAACGTGTTCTCCATCCTGGAAGCGGCCGTGCTGCTCCCCCGGACGGTCTTCGACGCCGCCGGTGGCTGGGCCGACCCGTTCTTCTACGCCCACGAGGGCATCGATCTGGCGTGGAAGGTCTGGGATCAGGGCAAGCGGGTCTGGTACACCGGCGACCTGGTGGCCGAGCACCCCGCTGTCTCCCCCACTCGGCACTCGTACTACTACCGGCTCAACGCGCGCAATCGTGTCTGGCTCGCACGGCGGAACCTGCCCGCCGTGCTCGTACCGCTGTACATCGGCTCGTGGACCGGCATCCAGCTGCTGCGCTGGTTCCGCAAACCGGCTGTCCTCCGCGCCTGGTTCGGCGGCTGGGCGGAGGGCTGGCGTGCCGATCCCGGCGAGCGGAAGCCCCTGCGCTGGCGAACGGTGTGGCGGATGACGCGCGCCGGCCGGCCGCCGATCGTCTAGCCGGCGGGCTCGACCCGGTAGCGCCGCAGTCCCAGCGCAGGGTTCCTCTCGCGCACCGCTGCGAGGCGCTCGGCAGAGACGCTCGCGACGGCGACACCGGTCTCCTCGGCGATGCCCGCGATCGTGACACCCACCGGGTCCACGATCCGGCTGGCGCCGACACCGGACGGCGGGGGATGGCCCGCGGCAGCGATGTAGATCGTGTTCTCGATGGCGCGCGCGGCGAGCAGCGTGGCCCAGTGCTGCTCTTTGCGCGGACCGCGCACCCACTGGGCGGGAAGGGCGACGAGCTGCGCTCCGGCGTCCACGAGGCGGCGGGTCACTTCGGGAAATCGGAGATCGTAGCAGGTCTGCATCCCGACCCGGAGACCGTCGACGTCGAACGTCTCCGGCCAGGCGAGGTCTCCCGGGATCGCCCGCTCGGACTCGCGAGAGCCGAACGCGTCGTAGAGGTGCTGTTTGCGGTACACTGCCACCGTCGCCCCCGACGGATCGACGGCGACGAGCGTGTTGGAGAACTTGTGACGCTCCCCCATCCGCTCGACCAGGCCGGCGATGGCGAACACCCTGTGCCGACGGGCCGCATCCGCGAGCGAACGGACGAAATCGCCATCGAGCGGTTCGGCGTTGTCGGCGAAAGAGACACCGAGCGGGTCTGCGAAGTACGAGGAGTACTCGGGGAAGACGACGAGCCGCGCTCCTCGTTCCACCGCGTCGGCGAGCAGCGCCGCGACGGTTCCCCGGTTGTGAGCGCGGTCGTCGCTGGGGGCGAACTGGACGACGGCGACCCCGGCACCGCTCACGTGGCCGCCTGGACCTCGGGAGCCACCTGCTCCGCCGGCGCGGGCTTCCCCGCGGGCAGGTGCAGGCTGATCGAGGTGCCGACGCCCTCTTCGCTCTGGATGTCGAGACGACCGCCGTGCGCCGTCACGATCACCTTCGTGATCGTGAGCCCGAGGCCCACCCCTGGAACCGCGTTGCGTGTCGCCGTCGACGCACGGAAGAAGCGCTGCGAGAGGCTGCTCAGCTCCACGGCCGGGATGCCGATGCCGGTGTCGGTGACGGTGATCACCACCTCCTCCGTCCCCCGCAGGGTGACGGTGACCGTCCCACCGGCCGGAGTGAACTTGAGCGCGTTCGAGACGAGATTGTCCACAGCCTGCCCCAGACGGACCGTGTCGCCGAGAACCTCGACGGGATGCTCGGGCACTTCGCTGACGAGCTCCACCTTCGCGTTCGCCGCGACCGGTCCGGCGGACTCCACCGAGGCCGCCATGACGGCCGAGAGCTCGGCCTCCTTGAAGCTGATGGGGGAAGTGGCCGGACTCGACCTGCGCCGTGAACAACAGATCCCCCACGAGCCGCAGCAGCCGGTGCGCGTTGCGCTCGGCGACGCTCAGGTATTGCAGCTGCTTGTCCGACAGCGGCGCCTCGTCGTCGTCGCGCATCAGCTCCATATAGCCCAGGATGCTGCTGAGCGGCGTCCGCAATTCATGCGAGATGAGACCGACGAACTCGTCTTTCAGCCGCGCGAACTCACGGGCCTGCGTCATATCCGTCGCCACGAAGATGAAGCCGACGCGGTGGCCGTTCTCGTCCAGGCGTGGCGTGGCCGCGACCTGCACCGGCACATGCTTGCCGTCGGCGCGCACGTACGTCCAGTCGCGGATATCGGCGTAGCCCGCACGGACCGCGTCGATGAGGGCCGAGAAGTCATCGACGCTGGGGACCGTTATGAACTGTGCGTCCATATCGCGCAGCCGGTTTTCGAGCTCGCTGGCGAGGTGGAACTCGATGACGTGGCGGCGTCCCGCGATGACCTGCTTCTCGGTGAGGCCGAGCATCTTCTCGGCGCCGGGGTTCCACACATCGATGAGCCCGTTGAGATCCGAGCCGATGACAGATTGCTCGGTGACGGCGTTCCAGACGCTCTGGATGAGCCGATTGGCCGTCTTGAGCCGCGCTTCGTTGAGCACCAGCTCGTCCTGCGCCTTGACCGCCCGGGCGAGGGTGGCCTCCTGCTCGACAGCGGCCGTCCGCGCCGCCGCCAGATGGACCCGCATCCGGTGCGCCACTTCGTTGACGACGAGTGCCACGATCGCGTAGATGAACGGGGAGAAGACGAGGCGCACGATGTCCCCGTCGTTCGTCGGGATATCACCGACCACCAGCGGCGCCAGCAACACCAGGAAAGTGCCGGCTCCGGCGTACAGGATGTTGATCCGGCCCGCTTCCGTCGCGATCCAGACGAACGGCAGCAGCGTCAGCACGACGAACGGCGACACCGAAGCGTCTGTCGCAAGCCGCAGCGAACCGACCGCGAACATCGAGATGATCGGGACGATGACCACCCAGCGGGTGTCCATCCGGTTCCACGGCAGCATCGCAGCGAGAACCGTCGCCAGCACGATGAGCCCGATCGCGAGGAAGAAGTACAGCGGCAGCACCGCGGTGACCACTTTGGGGAGGAAGGACAGCATGACCGCCAGGGCGAACCCGATGAGTGTCGGCAGCTGCTTCATCAGCGGCGAAGGGGAGTCGATGGGTATCCGGCTCAGCAAGCGTTCGAAGGTCATGCCGGCTCTCCGATCGCCAGCATCTCGCGGATGCGCTGCGAGAGCAACCTCGGGCTGAAAGGCTTGATGATGAAGCTGTCCGAGCGATCGGCGACGACACCGTGATCGGTCAGGAGCTGCACGGAGGCCGACACCATGAGGATGAGCGTGCTGCGCATCCCCGTGTCGCCGCGGATCGCCCCCGCGACTTCGACTCCGTTGAGCCCGGGCATCGAGATGTCGAGGACAGCCAGGTCGATGTCGCCGGTGCGGACCGCGGCGAGGGCCGCCAGCCCGTTGTCGACGGCGGCGACGATCTCGACGCCGGCGCGGCCCGCGGCGATCATCATCAGGGTGCGGATATCGTCGTCGTCATCCGCGATGACGACGCGTTTCAGAGGCTCGCTCACGAGAAGAACACCACCCGCACGACGATGATCGCCGCGAGGACGGCGAAGGCCATCAGCGCATACAGCGACAGGCGACGCTCCCAGCGCCGGTCCGCGTCGATCTCACGCTGGATAATCGCGCTCTGTCTGCGATTCGGTTCGACAGGACTCATTGGTCTCCCTTCGGCCGCCGGATCACGGCGGCCGCATCGAGGATGGCGCTCACGCGCTCATACCGGCCGACGTCGCCGGCCTGGTGGCTATCGGTGGAGGCGACGATACGCGCTCCGGCGCTCTGGAGCGCAGCGACGGCAGCGGGTCCCGGGCAGTCCCACTTCTCGTTGACCTCGACGATCGTGCCGGTCGCGGTCGCGGCGGAGGCCCAGGCGAGCAGCCGGTCGTCGCCGAGCTGCTCCTCGCTGAGACCCACCTTGGGCAGGATCGAGAACCAGTGCGCGAGCTGCGCGTTCGGCGTGCGCTCCATCGCCCGGATGCTGGCGGTCACCAGCAGGTCGAGCGCGTCGTCCGCGGAGAGTCCGGCGGCGAGCCGGGCGCGCGTCGCCTCTGGCGACCAGGGCCCGTCGGTTCCGGGGAACTGGTGGTCGCCGATGACCACGGCGCCGACGCCGCCCGCTCCGACGACGAGACCGGCCGGGGCGTCGACCGCCCCGGACACATCCAGCAGCTTCGCCTCGACACCGGTGAGGACGGTGAGCCCTTCCGGCACGGACTCCGCGGCCACCGCCGCGAGGAACTCGGGCACCCAGGTCGTCGACGCCCGGACGTGATCGGTCAACCGCAGCAGCTCCAGGCCGGCCGCGTGCGCCGCGGCGATGTTCTCCGTGAGGGTGCTCCGCGCGTCGTCCGAAAAAGTGGAGTGGACGTGGAAGTCGCCACGCAGCAGAGCTGTCATTCGCCGGGACCTTCCGAGTGCGCGGCGTTCTCGGAGACGAGCACCTCCGCCCGGGTCCAGGAAGACGTCTTCGAGGAAGCGCACATTGGCGAGCTCCGCGAAATCCACCGCCGACGGCACGGGACGGCCGAGGACGAGGTCCAGCAGCAGAGCCGGCATATCGACCCCCGCGGCGATGGTCAGCGGCATCGCCCCCGGGAAGCGCGGGTTGACCTCCAGCAGAGCTGGGACCCCGTCCACGCTGTAGCGCAACTGGACGTTCGCGACGCCGGTCAGGCCGATGGCGCGCGGGCGACGGCAGCGGCCGTCTCCTCCAGCTCCGCACGGCGCAGCGTCCGGCCGGCGATGGACACGCCGGAGTCGACCCGCTCGCGCGAGCGGGGAACGGCGGCGATGATCGAACCGTCGAGACCGGCCAGCACATCCACCGAGAACTCCTCGCCGGGCAGGTTCTCCTGGATCAGGATGCTGTCATCGTCGTCCAGCGCCTCCAGCTGCGCACGATCGGCGATCAGGCGCACCCCGCGCGAGCCGGCGCCGCTGCGCGGTTTGACGATGACCGGGAAGGTCCAGTCCTTGCCCTTCCCAGCGCGGTTCAGCAGCCGGGTGAGCGGGATGCGGGCCCGGCCATCGACGGTCGCCGCCAGCCGGTGCTTGTCGAGGCAGGTGACGAGGGTCTCGTGGCTCGGCGCGGCGCGCGGCGAGACCCGGCAGCTCGACATCGACGGTCGAGAAGAGGACGTCGACGAGGTCGTCGCGGCACATCCCGATCACCTCGTCCACGAACGATTCGGAGCGGCCGGCGGGCACGATGCGGCGATCGCCGCTGGGAACCAGGTACAGCCCGCTGGCCCAGCCGTCCATATCGGCGGCGAGGACCTCGACGTCGTCTCGCTTCAGCAGCGAGCGGATCACCGCGATCCCCGCGGGGCCTCCGGCTCCGGTCACAAGCACGCGGGTCCGGGGGGCTGTCATTCGTGGGTCCTCCTGAGTCGGGTGCCAGTCTGCGTCGCGGATGCGGGCACGGAGATGTCCGCGGTGTCACGCATCACTTCCAGGGGCTCGCAGCTCGTGCCACCGCCGAAGCGCGACCAGTAGCGGGCCGTCGCGAGCACGAAGTCGGGTTCGAGGTAGGCACGCAAGTCGGTCTGCGAACGGAAGCAGTCGATGAGCCGCAGCTTGGTCTCGGTGAAGTCGTCGATCGGGACGAACCGGGTGGGCCGGAAGTCGATCGTCGCAGAGGGACTCTGGTAGCAGCACACCGTGCGCACCGAGCGGGTGGCCACGTTCGTCGCGGCATGCACGGCGCGATGGTCCTGATGGCGGTCGTGGTCGGAATGTGTGTAGACGATGTCCGGCTGCACCTCGTTCACCACCCGCTCGATGATGCTCACCGTCGGATCGGCGGCCGAGATCTGCGTGTCCTCGAGGTCTTCGAGGAAGAGACGCGCGCCGAGCAGCTCCGCGGCCGCGAGGGATTCGTGCTGACGGTCGTCGGCGTCGCCGCCGCGCGCACCACGCGAGAGGGTGAGCATGACGACCTAGTTGCCTGCCTCCCGGTGCGCGGCCAGGAGACCGCCGATGCCGATCTCGATATCGTCGGGATGCGCGCCGATCGCGAGGACGACCTGCTGGTTCTGCGCCGAGCGGTTCGCCCGGCCCTCCTCGGCGAGCCGCCGCACGATCGACACCAGCTCGGTGGAGTTGATGGACTTGGTGAGGAACTCGTCGGCCTGGGAGCGCAGCGCCGAGACCGCGTAATCGACCGAGACATGCGCCGTCATGATGACGACCGGCATCCCGGGCTGGGTCGCGCGCAGTTCGCGCAGCAGTTCCAGTCCGGAGATGCCCGGCATCTCGATGTCCGTCAGAACGAGATCCGGATCGAACGCCGCGATGGCCTCCAGCGCAACGGATGGATCGGTGATCGCCTCCACGTGAGCGTCCGCACGTTTCTCGAGCACGGTCTTCACGTAGAAGGCGACATCCGGATCGTCCTCGATCACACAAACACGTGTACTTCTCAAAGGCATTCGCCACCCGCATCCCTTTCTCGCGATGAGCCTACTGGGACGAGCGTTCTACCGATACAGAGACGCGCCCGGGCTGTGACCCCGATTTCGAGGGTCACGGGAGCCGTGCTAGAGTCGTTCTTGTGACGCGGGGTGGAGCAGCTCGGTAGCTCGCTGGGCTCATAACCCAGAGGTCGCAGGTTCAAATCCTGCCCCCGCAACCAAAAACAGCCCCTGATCTGTACCCGCAGATCAGGGGCTTTTGTCTTCCCCTCGCCCTCTGCCCTCGCCCCCCAGCCATCGATTCCTCACTTCTTCCGGGCGGACAACGGCGTGTCGGCGGAAGAAGTGAGGAATCGATGGCTGGGGTGGAAGGCCAGCGCGGGGTTATTTTTCGGAGGCGGCGATGGCGGCTTGGAGGGCCTGCTGCAAGCGGGAGTCCGCCGCGCCGTAGGCGGCCCAATCGCCCGCCTTCAGTGCCGCTTCCCGGTCGGCGAGCGCCTGCTTGGCCTGCTGAAGCGCCTTTTGCAGGGCGGCGTTGCTCTGCGTCCCCGAGGAACCCGAGCCACCGCCACTGGAGCCAGCCTCGCCACTCGATCCGCCGCCGGGCGTGGTCGGGACATTGTTGTCGCCGGCCGTCGCGCCGGAGTCGCCGCCGAACAGCGAGTCGAGCGCCTGGTCGAGTGTGTCCTCGAACGCGATCTTGTCGCCGAAGGCGACGAGCACCTTCTGCAGGATCGGATAGCTGGTCTCACCGGTCGATTTGACGTAGACCGGCTGCACATACAGCAGGCCGCCTCCCACCGGCAGCGTCAGGAGGTTGCCGTTGGTCACATCCGTCTTGCCCTGTCTCAGTAGGTTGAGCTCCTGAGACACGGTCGGATCGGAGTTGAAGTTGTTCTGCACCTGCCCAGACCCCGGGATGGTGTCGCTGGAGGGGAGCGACAGGAGTCTGAGCTTGCCGTAGCCGGGGGCCACTTCGCCCTTGGTCGAGCCTGCGTCCGCGTCCACCGCCAGATAGCCCTTCAGGATCGAACGGCTGGAGTCGCTCGCGGCCTGCGGGATGAACGTGGTGTAGAGCGAGAACGTCGGCGCTTTCTGTCCCGGCATCTGCATCGTCAGGTAGTACGGCGGTTGCAGTGTCGGGTCCGTCGGCGACGAAGTGGGGTCGTTCGGCGGCGTCCAGGCGTCGTCGCGTGAGTAGAAGGAACCGGCGTCGGTGACGTGGTACTGGCCGAGGACCGAGCGCTGCACCTTGAACAGATCCGACGGGTAGCGCACATGCTGAAGCAGCTGGGCGCTCATCGCGCTGATCGGCTTGATGGTCGACGGGAAGATCTTCTGCCAGGTCTTCAGCACCGGGTCCTTGTCGTCCCAGGCGTAAAGCGTCACGGAGCCGTCGTAAGCGTCCACGGTCGCCTTCACCGAGTTGCGGATGTAGTTGATGTCGTCGAAGGCATAGGCCGACTTCGGCGTCTCGGTGTCTGCGATGGCGTCGCTGAGGCTGCCGACATGCGAATAGGGGAACTGGTTGCTCGTGGTGTACCCGTCGACGACCCATTTGATGCGGCCGTCGATGACGGCGGGGTAGGCCTGCGAGTCCGTCGTCAGGTAGGGAGCCGCCTTCTGCACACGCTTGATCGGGTCGCGGTCGTAGAGGATCTGCGAGTCGTCGTTGACCGCGGTGGAGAGGACGATCTGCTCGTCCTGGAACTTCAGCGCATAGACCAGACGGTTGAAGATGTTGTCGAGCTTCGGACCGCCGTCGCCGCTGAAAGTGGTGTATGTCTGCTGGGCGTCGTTGTCGCCACCAGGGTAGTCGAGCTCGATGGATTTGGCGCCCTTCGGCGCTCCCACGATGGAGTAGGTCGGCGACTGCTGGCCGAAGTAGACCCGCGGCTCGTACGTGCCGAGCGTGCCCTGGGTCGGGATGCCGTACTCCATGAACACCGGCTGGCCGTCGCTGGAGCGCTGGTTGCCGTATGCGGCGACCATCCCGTAGCCGTGGGTGTAGACGACCGTGTCGTTGTACCAGCTGCGGCTGGTGAGGCCCGACTGGTTGAGCTCGCGCACCGAGACCACGGCGTCCTGCTGGCTGCCGTTGAGGGTGTACCGGTCGACATTGAGGTTCCGCGGGAACGAGTAGTACTGGCGGAACTGCTGCAACTGCTGGAACGACGGGCTGATCACGGCCGGGTCCATGATCCGGATCTGCGCGGTGGTCTGCGCGTCCTGCCGCAGAGCGCCCGCTTCGGCGTTCGTCGTGGCGTTGTACGGAACGACGTCGATATCGCTCAGGCCGTAGGCGTCCCGGGTGGCTTCGATCGAGTCCTGGATATAGGGCGTCTCGAGTGTCTTCTGGCTCGGCTCCACCTGGAAGCGCTGGATCGCCCACGGATAGATCGCTCCGATGACGAGAGCGGCCACGATGAGCAGCGCGGTTCCGACGACCGGGAACCGCCAGCGGCCGGTGAACGCGGTGAGAGCGAAGAGGAGGGCCACGAACACGGCGGCGACGGCCAGCACGGCCTGGCCCGGGATCGTCGCGCTCACATCGGTGTAGGCCGCACCGTTGATCATATTGTTGACGTTGGCATCGGTCACGGTGGCATAGCGGTCCAGCCAGATGCTCACACCCTGGAGCAGCAGGTAGACGGCGGCGATGACCGAGATCTGCACCCGGGCCGTCCGGGAGATGCGCACCTCGCGGCCGCTGACCCGGATCGAGCCGTACAGATAGCAGGTCGCGAGCGTGGCGAGCAGCGAGATGAGGACGACCGCCGAGGCGAAGCCGACCGCACTGCGGTAGAACGGCAGCGCGAACAGGTAGAAGCCGATGTCGAGGTGGAAGAGCAGGTCCGTCTTGCCGTACGGCGTGCCGTTGATCCACATCGCGGCCGTCTGCCAGCGGCTGGCCGCCGAGACACCCGCGAAGATCCCGAAAACGATCGGGATGCCGTACATCGCGAGCCGCCGCAGCGGCTCGATCACCTGCTGGTAACGGTCCAGCTGGCTGTTCAGCTTCGCGTAGACGGGGCGCAGCCGGTACGCCAGCTGGATGACGAGCCAGAGCGGCAGGGCCATCCCCAGGAACCCGATGAAGAACATCGCGATGGCCGCGAACCACTGCGTCGTCAGCACGCTGAGGAAGCCGAGCTGCTGGTACCAGAGGATGTCGGCGTACAGCCCGGCGAAGATGAAGAACAGGATCACCAGCGCCACGATCACCCCGAGAGTGGTCCAGACGGCCGCCCGACGGCGTCCTGGGGGTCGAACTGCAGCTGCTGACGTCACCTATGGGCCCTCTTGCTCTCGCCTGACATGGATCGGGATCCATCCTAGGCGAGCGTCGCTGAGAAAACCTCCCTCCACCGCGCCCGGGAACCTGACGGTCCGGGAAGGCTCAGGAGGCCGGGCAGCGTGGCAGGCCGTCGGTGCTCGTCCCCGCGCTCACGGCCTTCAGCACCTTCAGCGAGTCGGCGAGCGTCGTGACCGCGAACACCTGGAGACCGGAGGGGATGTGACCGGTCACCTCAGCGCAGTTGGACCGCGGCGCTAGGAAGTACTGGGCGCCGCCGGTGTCGCGAGCGGCGTACATCTTCTGCCGGATGCCGCCGATGGGGCCGATCGTTCCCACATTGTCGATCGTCCCGGTGCCGGCGATCTTCCTGCCGCCGGTGAGCTCCTCCGGCGTCAGCTTGTCGATGATGCCGAGCGCGAACATCTGGCCGGCGCTCGGGCCGCCCACATCGTCCAGCTGGATCTTCACCTCGAACGGGAAGGTGTAGTCCATGCCCGCACCGATCCCGAGCACGGCACGGCCCCCGCTCTCCACAGGGGTCAGCTGGACGGTGCTCGCCGAGCCGTCCCGCACGATCCCGAGTTCGGCGGGCTTCGAGGTGCCGTTCTTCGCGACGAGGTCGCGAAGGCCCTGGACGCTCTCCACTGTCGCGCCGTTGACGCTCGTGATCTCATCCCCGTCCTTCAGCACGGTCGCCGCGGGTGTACCCTTGATGAGCTGTTTGACGGAGACGGCCTGGGGGAACTCGTAGCCGAGCTGAGCGAGCGCGGCGGCGACGGCATCCTGCTGCGAGTCCACCATCAACGCCGCGTTCTCGGCGTTCGACTGCTGCGTCGTGGTCCCGGGCGGGAAGACGGCGTCGATCGGCAGCACGGCGCGGCTCGGGTCGAACCACGCGCCCAGGGTGCTGAGCCAGCTCGGCCGCTCGTCAGGGTTGCCGACCACCGAGACCGTCAGCAAGTCGAGGGAGCCCGAGGTCGGGTAGGTCTTCTGCCCGGGGATGCTGATCAGCTCTTTCGCGTCCTTGGACGGTGCGGCGCCGACGCGCTGGTCGGTCCCGAGCGTGTTGAAGACGGGCCCGGGCTGCTCGATCACGAACGGAGCGGGCACGAGCGCGAGCACCAGCGTGAGGACGACGGCGAAGGCGATCGCGATCCAGCCGGCGACGACGCGGCGGGAGGGGGCGACGCGCCCGGCCGGATGGAGGTCGCCGTCTTCGCCGCTCTGCGTTCGCCCGTATGGGGCTTCGTCGTCGAGGAGAGTCACGTCCAGCTGGTCCCTTCGGTCGTGTTCGCCACAGGCGCACGCCGGGCCAGACTGGCATGGGCCGATTCTCACCCGGCTCTTGGGTGTCACGGGCTAGCGTAGAGGGCAAGCCTGGAAAGCCGTAACCAGACGGCCGGGAAAGATCGAGACGAAGGGCGCGCTCATGGGCGGGGAACCGGACAAGGACCCGGAGGACGAGTTCCGGGACATGCTGCGCGAGTTCCTCTCCGGCGAGTCCGTGATCGACCCGAGCCAGCTCGCCGGAGCCGCCGGTCTCCCGAACGATCCGGCCAGCATCCAGCAGTTGCTCGGACAGTTGCAGAACGCCCTGCAGAACCCCGGCGGCGGCGTCAACTGGGACCTCGCGACCCAGCAGGCACGCACGCTGGCGGGCCAGGGCGCCCACTCCGTCACCCCGGCGGAGCACGCGACACTCGACCAGGCCTTCCATGTCGCCGCGCTCTGGCTCGACGGGGCCACGACCGTCGCGGGGCTCCCCGGCGCCCCCGAGCTGATCGGCCGCGCGGAGTGGGCGCGCCAGACGATGCCACTGTGGACGCAGCTCGCCGAGCCCGTCGCCCTCAGCATCTCCGACGCCCTCACCCGTGTCCTGACCGAACATGCTCCCGAAGAGATGCAGGGGATGATCCAGAACGCCGGCGCCCTGATGCGCTCGGTCGGCGGCGCCCTCTTCGCGATGCAGCTCGGCCAGGCGGTCGGACAGCTCTCCAAGGAAGTCGTCTCCGGGGGCGACATAGGCATTCCGCTCCTGACGGAAGGCACGGCGGCGCTCGTCCCCCAGAACGTCGCGGAGTTCGGCGAGGGACTCGATATCCCGGCCGACCAGGTCCAGCTCTACCTCGCGGTGCGCGAGCTCGCCCACGCGCGGCTGTTCCGGCACGCCAAATGGCTGCGGCTGCAGCTCATCACGCAGATCACCGCTTTCGCCAAAGGCATCACGATCGACACCGCGCGTCTGGAATCGCTGGCGGAGAACTTCGACCCGGCGAACCCAGAAGAGCTGCGCGAGGCGATGGTCTCCGGCGCCCTGATCCCGCAGAAGAGCGAGGAGCAGCTGGAGACGCTCGGGCGTCTCGAGACGATGCTCGCGCTCATCGAGGGCTGGGTGGATGTCGTGACCGCCAGCGCGACCGGCCTCCTCCCCCGGGCCGGCGCGATCGCGGAGACGGTGCGCCGCCGCCGCGCGTCCGGTGGGCCGGCCGAGTCCGCCTTCGCGACACTCGTGGGCCTGGAGCTCCGGCCGCGCCGCCTGCGCGAGGCCGCGGCGATGTGGCGGGCGGTGACGGAAGCCGTCGGCCAGGAGGGCCGTGACGCCCTCTGGTCGCACCCGGACCTGCTCCCTGAGCCGAGCGACCTGGATGATCCTTCCCAGTTCGTCGCTCGGCTGACCGCGTTGGCGTCGGGAGAGGAACCGGAACGGGACGCGGTCGACCAGGCGATCGAGGACCTGCTGCGCGAGGACGGGGAGCGCCCCGCCGAGGGGTGACCGGGACAGCGCCACTCTCCTTGTTTGTCCGCACATTATCCTGTGGATAACCGCTGAGAAGCATCCGGCTGCTGGCAGGATGGCACTGGCACTCGACCCTCGCATCCAGCGCGTCTGGCGCTCCCCGCACGCCCTCCAGTTCGGCGTCGACGCGCCTGTGCTCGTTCTCGATCCGGTCGGGAGCGTCGAGGAGCGGATGCTCGCCGCGCTCGCGAGCGGGGTGTCGCGCGGGGTGCTCGAGGTGGTGGCCCAGACAGCGGGCGGGGCGCCGGGAGGGTGGCGTCGCCGTCCAGGAAGCCGGCCGGCCGGAGCCGCCGCGGGAAAGACCGCGCGCCGGAGCCTCGCTCGACCCCGCCACGCCCGTTGCCGCGCTCGACGGGGCCACCGCGGCCGCGCCCGAAACGCCGATCGCCACGCCCGCTCACCGCGAGGACGACGAGGTCGCCCTCGCGGTGATCGTGGCGGCTTACGCCATCGCCCCACGGCGGTATCTGCGCTGGCTGCGGCGGGACTGATCTTGGGCGCACTCGACGGGGCGTGCCCGAAGCGACACGGCCAGCACTACGATCGGGCCTCTGCGCACTGGGCCGAGGTGGAGCGGCCACCGCATCCCGAGTGCGGGTGCGTCCGGCCCGATGCGGCACGGCCGGTGCGGCCGTGGTGAGGGGATGCGGAGCGGTCACGCGCGCCGCGGCTCCGCCGCGGGCGCCGCGAGCTCCGCCAGGAAACGCGACGCCTGGCGCAGAACCGGACGTCCCGGCTGAGCGCTCCGCTGCGCCCAGCTCAGACGGAGACGCTTGCGGGCTCGGGTGATGCCGACGTAGAGGAGGCGACGCTCCTCGTCGATCTGCTCGAACGAGCTCGCGTAGCTGATGGGGACGAGACCCTCGCTGAGGCCGATGAGATAGACCGAGTCCCACTCGAGGCCCTTGGCGGCGTGCAGGGTGCCGAGAGTGACGGCGGCAAGGACCGGATCGTGCTGGCCGGCCTGACGGGCGAGAAGCTCGTCGGTGAAACGACGGAAGGAGGTGCCGGCGGGGACGTCGTCTACGAGACCCATGATCGCGTTGAGCGACTCCCAGCGGTCGCGGACGGCTCCGCGGGCCTCCGGAGGCTGCACGGACCAGCCGAGAGTGCGGAGGACATCGCTGACAGACTTGAACAACGGCTCGTCGGTGGCGGCCATGCTCGCGGCGCGCAGCGTCATGATCGCCTGACGAACCTCGGGCAGGTCGAAGAAGCGCCGGGCCCCGCGCACGGTGTAGCTGATGTCCCGGTCGCCGAGGGCCCGCTCGAGGGCGGCGGCCTGAACGTTGACGCGGTACAGGATGGCGATGCCCTCCGGGCGGGCCCCGTCGGCCAGCTCGGCCGAGACCGCCTCGGCGACAGCGCGGGCCTCGGCACGGTCGTCCTCGAACTCGGCGGCCGGGGGGACATCGTCGCCGCAGCGAGGTTCGGCGACAGCGTGCAGGGTCAGCGCCCCCGCGCGTCCGCGCATGAGGTTGTTGGCGGTGCGGATCACGGCCGGTGTCGAACGGTAGTTCTGCTCCAGCCGGACGAACGTGGCGCCCTGATGCTCACGACCGAAATCAAGGAGGTAGTCGCTGCGGGCGCCGGCGAACGAGTAGATGGTCTGGCTGGCGTCGCCGACCACGCAGAGGTCCTTGCGGGGACCGAGCCACAACCGGAGGAGCTGATGCTGAAGAGGGGAGACATCCTGATACTCGTCGACGACGAAGAAACGGTACTGCTCACGCACCTGCATGGCCACGGATGGCTCGACCTCGATCATGCCCGCGCAGACAAGGAGGACATCCTCGAAATCGACCTGTTTGCGCTCATCCTTGAGCTCTTCGTAGATCCGGTGGAGGTCCACCAGCTGTTCCGGGCGGAGCGTGCCGGGGATCGAGCGGTCGGTCAGCCGCTCCGCGTATTGGTCGATGCTGAGGCCGGTGACCTTGCGCCACTCGATCTCCGCGGCGACATCCCGGAGCATCGCCGTGTCCACGCGCGCACCGAGCTTCTCCGCGGCGTGGCCGAGGACGCGGCCCTTGCCGTCCAGAACGCTCGGAAGCTGGCCGCCGACCACCTGGGGCCAGAAGTAGTTGAGCTGCGCCAGCGCAGCGGAGTGGAAGGTCCGCGCCGCGACACCTCCGGCCCCGAGCTGGCGGAGACGCCCGCGCAGTTCGGCGGCGGCGCGGTTGGTGAAGGTGAGGGCCATCACGCGGTTGGGCGTGAACGCCCCGGACGCGACGCCGTAGGCGATGCGGTGGGTGATCGCGCGGGTCTTGCCGGTTCCTGCGCCGGCGAGGACGCAGACGGGACCGAACAGCGCTTCGGCCGCGACGCGCTGCTGATCGTCCAGGCCGGCGAGGAGCCGCTCGGGGGTCACGGGCGGACCGGCGGCTCGTCCAGAGGACCGCCATACCAGTCCTCGATCAGCGCGCGGGCGATCGAGGAGCGGCCGGGCAGGATGACCCGTTCACGTGACTCCCACAGCTGCGACCGGCTGAACCAGCGGAGGCTGAGGATCTCCTCGCCATCCGGTTCGAGGGCGGCGGCAGGCTGGTCGTCGGCGAGCCGCGCGGTCATCCCGACCATGATGGAGGCCGGGAAAGGCCAGGGCTGCGAGCCCTTGTACCGAGCGTCCACCACGCGCACACCGGCCTCCTCGAAGATCTCCCGCTCGACAGCCGCTTCGAAGGACTCGCCGGGCTCCACGAAACCGGCGAGCAGCGAGTAGCGCGAGTGCTCCCACAACGCGTTGGAGCCGAGCAGCAGACGGTCGTCGGCGTCCAGAACGGTCACGATCACGGCGGGGTCGGTGCGCGGAAAGATCTCGGACCGGTCTTCGGAGCAGCGGCGCACCCAGCCGTCCTGCTCCACGACGGTGGGCGTTCCGCAGCGCGGGCAGTGCGTGTGCGAAGCGTGCCAGCTGGCGATGGCGAGCGCCTCGGTGAAGAGCCCGGCGTCCCGGTCGCCCAGAGCCGTCGCGACAGTGCGGAGACTCCCCCAGCGTGCCTCATCGGGCTCGAGCTCGCGCGCGGCGGCATTGGTGAGCACTTCGAGGACGACCGGGGTCCCGGCGGGCTCCGAGGAAGTGCTCACCAGTGTGCGGCCGAGGTAGACGCGCAGCAGCGCGGCGGGCACGCGCTCGACCGGCAGCAGAGCGACGGCGGCGGTCCCGGCGTCCGGGACGCTCCAGCCGTCGCCCGGCGGCGTCGCGGCCGGAACGCTCTCGGGGGTGAGCAACGCGCGTCCCTGCCACAGGGCGAGCACGCGGGTCCCCGGCTCCGCCCAGAGCTCGTCGAACAGCGCCGGACGCGAGCGGGCTGTGTGGTCCCGATCCACAGCGTGCCGCGACAGCGGAAGCGCAGCGAGCGGCAGAGCGGCGGGGGCAGACGACATCGAGATCCTTTCAAGGCGTGGCGGAACTCCTCGCGCGAGGATGGCCGTTTAGCCTGGGAGCATGGCCAGATCCCCTCTCACTCTAGCCGCGCTGGCCGCCTCGGCCGTGCCCGACCTCGCCGTCTCCGGGGCCCGCCCCCACAGCGGCGACGGAGTCGGTGAGTTCGACTCCGCGCTGCTGACCGCGCGGGACGGCAGCACCCTCATCGTCCGCGTCCCGATCAGCCAGGTCGCCGAGACCGAGCAGAGCGCGGATCTGGTCGCCCTGCGCGCCCTCACCGCCGGTATCCGCAGCCGGCTGCCGTTCGACGTGCCGCGCTACCTCGGTCAGGCGCCCGTCGGAGGAACCCGCGCCATCGTCTACAACTATCTCCCGGGACACCACATCGACGTGGAGGACATCCCGCCCGGAGACGGCCTCGCCGGGTCCATCGGGCACGCGATCGCGACGATCCACGCCCTCCCCACCAGTTTCGTCGGCGAGGCCGGCCTCCCGGCCCTCACCTCCGCCGAATGTCTCGCCTCGACCGCCCAGGTCATCGAGTCGGCGACCGCGACCGGTCTGGTCCCGGCCGCGCTCCGGGACCGGTGGCGGGATGCGGTGGCCGACCACTCGGTGTGGCAGTTCCAGCCGAGCGTCATCAACGGAGCCCTCGGCGTCGAGTCCTTCCTCGTGGAGGACGACACCGTCTCGGCCGTGCTCGGCTGGTCTGCTCTCCGTGTCGGCGACCCTGCCCGCGACCTCCACTGGCTGCTCGCTCTGAACCCGGACGCCGCCGACGGCGCGCTCGGCGCGTACGCCGCCACCCGGCAGGTGGCGACCGACCGCCAGTTCACGCAGCGGGCCATGCTCTACGCGGAGCTGGAAGTCGCGCGCTGGCTCCTGCACGGCCGCGGGCTCCGCGACCAGAGCATCGTGGACGACGCGGTCCAGATGCTCGACGGCCTCGTCGACCGCGTACACAGCAACACCGCGACCCCGCTCTCGCGGGCAACCGGCCCGATCCTCGCGGTCGGCGATGTCGAGGCGCTGCTGGACCGCACGCCCGGCGACCGTTCGGGGGCGCGCAGCGACGGGATGCGGCCGGTCGCGGAGCCGGACGCGGGCTGATCCGCAGCCTGGGCACACTCGGTCTCATCGTTGATCTCACGACGGTATGCGCATCGCTGAGTGTCGCGGTCCCGGCATCATGGCGCAGCCGAATTACCGACATCGATCGCGTTGCCGAGCGGATGATGCAGCGGATCTCGATGTCTCTCCGCAGATGAGGGGAACGAACTCGCTCCAGGCGTTGTGCCCGAGCTTGCTGATCGCCGGATACTGGTCAGGCCGGCCCGGAAACACCGAAAATCAGACAGTCCCCTGCCGATCCGTCCGCTCGGCGATGATGGTGGGAGTGTTGCCCTCGACCCAGCCGACGAGTCGGACGGTGAGTTCGGCGATCTCCCGTCCCCGATGCGTCAGGCTGTACTCCACTTTCGGCGGGACGACTGGATACGCCACCCGATGCACGAGACCGTCCCGTTCCAGGACACGCAACGTCTGCGCCAGCATCTTCTCCGAGACCCCGCCCAACGCCCGGTGCAGTTCGCTGAAACGGCGCGTTCCTTCCCGCAGGGTTCCGAGGACCAGGATGCCCCATCGGCCGGTCACATGATCCAACACCTGCCGGGACGGGCACCCCGGGTCGTACACGTTGTATCGCATTTCATTCTGCGTGAGGTCGGACATCACCCTAGCTTACTGAAAAGTAGGTACTTTCTAAATAGCTAGTGATCCGGTTAACTCGATGACACACCCACTCACCTCACGAAAGCGAACTCATGACCACCACGGAAGACAACAAGCGCATCGTCACGGACTACTACCTGACCGCCTTCGCGGGCAACCCGGAGAAAGCGGTCGCCGATCATCTGGGCGACCGCTACATCCAGCACAACCCACAAGCCGAGAACGGCCCGGAAGCGTTCATCGGCTTCGTCCACTGGATGCGCGGAGAATACCCCGACACGAAAATCGAGATCAAACGAGTCATCGCCGAAGGCGACCTGGTGGTCACCCACTCCCACCTGGTCCTGGTCCCCGGCACACCCGGCAGCGCCGTCGCCGACTTCTTCCGCCTCGAAAACGGTAAAATCGTCGAACACTGGGACGTCGTTCAAGAAATCCCGGAGACCTCCGCCAACGACAACACCATGTTCTGACCTCCCCAGCCGCCGCCATTCGGCAGCAGTTCAGAGGACCTTCGACAGGAATATGTTAAGTCGCTCGGTTCGGGGATGTGAGTATCGTCGGGATGGGTCAGCCAACGTTGCGACATTGACTGATTTCTGAGGCTAGCAACACGGTGAAGAGCTCATTCGGGGTGCGGTCTCCGGGTGATGCTCGCGTGCCGGCCCATCTCGGCGGCCCGGTCCCAGACGATTGACCGCAACAGCCCGGGTGGGAGTTCCCGCACGCGAGGCCAACGCAATACCAGAACGCCGCCCCCGAGAAAAACACAAGACCCCAAATCCAGATGGCGACGCGCAGAGGGAACACGATGTGACCGCTCACGCAGCAACGAGGGCACAGAACGCAGAGACGAAAGCAACGAGAAACGCTACGGGAGACCCACGTTCAATGCTCCAAGACAGCGGAAGGGCGAGTCCAACGATCATGCAGATCAGACCAGCCAGCGCGTCCACTTTGGTTCGGGGGCGCTTGTAGAAACGAATGTCTCTCATCGATTGTGAATGACGCACACTGTCAGCGAGCCCCGCCTAGAGTTCCGCCGAGCCGATGGATGAGCCCGTGTGCAAATCTCCCCCCATCGCGAGGTTTCTTCGAGGAACCCAGTGAATGCGACGACATCTTTCATCCCGCCCCGGGCGCTCTCACCGCAGCGGTCGCCGCTCGAACACATCCGGGGAAGCGAACCACACCAGCCCCTCCTTAGCCGTCCCATCCTTCACGAACTGCTCAGCCGCCCCCACCGCAGAAGTCAGCGTCGTCGTCTCCCACCGCGCATACTCCCCCTCCACACCGTCGACGCTCACCCGCACCAACTCCTCACCCTCTCCCGGAGGAAGACGAAACACCGTCCCCGCCACCGGCGACGCCAAAAAACTCCACACACCCTCATCCTTCACATCAGGCGAGAACCACACCACCATCGCCCCCGAGGCATCCCCCACCACATCCAACCGAGCACCCCGCCGCACAGCACTCACCAGACTCCGCTTCTGCCCGTCCAACCCGCGCACCAACCCCACGAACTCTCCCAACGGCAACCGACGCACCCGCGTCCCATCCGGAACGAGAACATAGTTCACCCTGCCCGCAGGAGCCACACCCTTCCCGCCACGATCACGACGACGCTCCAAAAGATACGCAATCGTGAAACCGACACCCACGCTGTAAAGCCAATTGATGCAGAGGCCCCGCAGTACGGGGAATCCGCTACTCGACATCCAGAACGTCCGATCGACCGAGCGGCCGAGCGGATCGGTCGTGCGAGTCAGCTCACCGTGCGGACCATACTCGAACGACGTCATCGCACCGAGGGGATCGGTGACCGAGCGGAGCATCCCGCCGGCTCCGTGCTCGAAACGCCAGACTGCGCCGTCCGCGTCCTCACGAGAAGCGACGAGCCCGCGCTCTTCGTAGCGGTAGCGCGTCACCGCGCCCGACGGCGACACCGCGGCGACAGCCCCCGGCCGGCCGGATCGCGCTCGATCCGGGCCGTGCCACCGACCGCGTTGGTCGTCTCGATCAGCTCACCGTGCCCGTCATACGCCAAGGAAACGACGACACCCGTGGGATCGACGACCCGCTCGAGCAGACCGTCCCGCCAGCTCAACCGGGTGCGGCCGCCGCACGGGTCCACGATCACAGAAGGGTCACGGTCGGAATCGGCATCGTACCCGTACTCGACCACACCGCCGGAAGCCGTCACGACGGTGAGGAGCCGGTCGTGCTCGTCATAGCCATACGTGATGTCGGCCCCGTCCGGTGTCACTGTCCGCGTCTTCCGGCCCCGCTCGTCGTAGACATGCACCGTGACCGAACCATCGCGCTCGATCACCGACACGAGATTGCCGTGCCCGTCGTAGGCCATCGACTGACGCTTATCGTCCGCGTCGATCACACCCACCAAGCGACCCCTGACGTCCGCGATCCAGGTGTTCCCGTTCGCGCCGCCGGCATCCGAAACCGCCGTCACCCGGCCGGGCAGATAAGCGAACCGCACCCGACGGCCGAAAGACGTCAGTTGCTCCACCACACGACCAGTCTCGTCATAGAGGTTCTCGCACTCCACCACCCCGGCCGCCGAAACGACCCGAGAGATCAGACCAGCATCGTTCCACTCATAAGTGCGCGCGCCGACCGCGTCGGCGACACCCACCAGACGGCCCGCCTCGTCGTACCGGTAATCGACCCGGCGGCCATCGGAAGCACCGGCACAGGTGACCCGGCCTCCCGCATACACGATCTCGATCGAGCGCCCGCGCTCGTGCGCAAGCCCGACAATGCGGCCAGTCCGATCATGCCGGGTCAGGACGGCGCTCCCCGGGCCCGCACCCGTGCCGAGCCACGACCCGGAGGGCGCGAACGCCCACCAGCGTCCGCCGTTGTCACGCACGATAAGGATCTCCCCCGCAGAACCGTCCAAGCGGTCGCCGAGAACGGGGATGCGGTCGGCCGGCTCCGCCGCCAACCAGAAGCTGTCGCCACTGGCGCGACCCCACCGGACCCGCTGCGCGGGAACCGGATCTCCCGACCATCGTGCAGCACGAAGGCGGCTCCCTCGTCCCCCAGCACCAGCCGGACATCCAAGACGGACGACCAGCCCCGCCCAAAAACACCACCGGCATCGTCAAGCGAGTTAGTTATACATCCGGGAGAGCGACAGCGACGCCGACGCCCCGGCGAACAGGAGATCGCTCTCCGGCTCGATGAAGTTGCCCGTCGAGGTGTTGACAGGATCGTTCACGAACCCGGTGGTCGGCACACCACCGAACGCCTGCGCCGGATCGATCGCCAGATCATCCCGCCGAGCGTTCACCCCAGCCGCTGCCAGCGCAGCGCCGAGCGCAGCATCGGAGACCGTCGCGACACCACTGCCCGCGCCCGAGGCCTCGAACGCAGCAGCCACAATGTTCGCCCAGCGCACATCCTCCGCGTTGGCCGCGAGCCACTTCTCAAAGCCCACCACCACCGGCGCGACGTCGATGCCACCGAAGTCGCACGTGGCCATGAAGCTCCCGGCCGCGGACCGCAACCGGCTCGGCCAGTCCCGGACCGCCGCATCGAGGCCCGCGCTGCCAGAGGCGGACGCCCGCAAATCCGCCGGCCGCGTAGACGTCATCGACCCAGCGCCCGTCCCCGCCAGAGGAGACCGAGGAGCCTGCCGCACGACCTCAGCCGGAAAAACCGGAGCCGCCTTCGCCTGCTCGCGCGGCGGCGGCTCCTCACCGAAAATCTGATCCCACGTAGCGTCGACCCAATTGCGTCGACGCTGCTCGACCCTCGCCTTGTACTCCCGCGCACGCCTCCGACGCGCGTTCTCCTCCCGAGCCGCCGCAACAAGCTTCCCCATGAAGGCCGAAACCTCCCACAGGCGCACAGCCAACTCGCGGCGGTCGCCCGCCGTGCTGGCCGCATTCGCCGCGAAGAGTTCACTGTAGTAACTGCGGAAATCCGTCTCCGCCGCAGTGACATAAGACGCACGCGAACCTGTTTGCCCCTCCAGAGCGTCCGCAGCGCCATCAGCAGCCGTGACCACCCGCTGAGCCGCCTCGAAATCGAAAGCCAGATCAGGCGCACCATACATGTCCAGGCCCATTCGGGTCACTCCGCTTCCACTGAGACAAGAGATCGCCCCCGCCGTCCGGCGGGGGCGATCAAATCACTCAGCGCCGGTTCAGAACCCGCCACCAGCAGTGAAAATATCCTGCGAAATACGATCAAGCTGCGTCCGAAGCTCCTCAAGCTCCTGCCTCGCCTTATCCAACGCAGCCTTCGTCTCCGGCCACGTCGACCCCCGGAACCTCGCCGCCAACGGCCCATCCCACACAGCGGAGTCAGACAGAATCCGACCCTGAGCATCCAACTGAGAGATCTGATCCGTGAACCCCCATTCACAATCGACTGAATCTGACGGATAGCCGTCTTCGCCTGCTCGGTCGAAAGCACACGCGACATCATTCCACTCCCCTCATAACGGCCCAACCGGACCAAAACCACTTACCACCCCGATCCTTCCAATACAGAATCTCTCATGTCAAGTTCCAGTCGGAACGTCATACCGAGAAGCCCCGTGGGCGGTGCGAACAGCGTCCATCGAAGCTCCCCCTCCTGCCACACCGCACCGGAGACCTAGCGGCCGGCCACCGACGCGCGCCACAGTTCGGCCAGCTCCTGCTCCGAGTACAGCCGAGACGGCCGCACCACCGTGTCGTCCGCCACGAAGTAGAAGACAGCGTCGATCCGCTCCGGCTCGATCCCCGCGTGCTGCGCGAACGCGAGGCGGTACAGCGCCAGCTGAAGCTGCTTACGGTCCAGATCGCTGGCATCATGAGGCGCCCTGCCGGTCTTCCAGTCCACGATCTGGTAGTCGTGACGGCCGTCCGCGACCCGGTAGACGGCATCCAGTTTGCAGACCACGACCTGACCGGCGAGCGCGATGTGGATCTCCAGCTCGACCTCGTCCGGCGCCCGGAGCGCCCACTCGCTGGCGGCGAAGGTCGCCTGAAGGTCGGCCAGGCGCTCGGCCTCGAGGATCTCACCGGCCGGATCGTCGAGTTCGTGAGCAGTCGCGTCGAGCTCATCGACCCTCCCGGCGACGGTGCCGTAGCGCTCCTCGACCCAGCGGTGGAAGAGCGTTCCGAGACGGGTCTGGCGGTAGGGGCGCTCCGGCATCGGGCGACGCAACGCCGAAGCGGCCCCGGCCGGATCGCTGACGTAGTCCTTGAAACGGGAGGCCGGAATGCGCGCGGGCAGCTCCACCAGCCCGGACTCGGACTCGCGGCGGGCGCGCTCGGCGAGGAGCAGATCGAGGTCCCGGGCGTACACTCCGCCCTCCCCCGCACCCCGCGCGCGGGCCGAGCGCACAGCTTCGGCTGCGGACTCGACGGACCGGCGGCGCGCGCCGAGGGGATCGAGGGGCCAGCTGACCATCCGAGAAGCGGGGGCGAGCGGGTTGTCCTCGGGGTCGTCGCAGGCCGGGAACGCGTCCCCGGCGATGAGGCCGGCCCCCTGCAGCTCTCGCAGATAGGCGCCCGGGCCGCGCGGGCGCGACTGCGTCGACCAGTACGAGCCGGTGAGGAGCAGGCTCTCGCGGGCGCGAGTCACGGCAACGTAGACGAGGCGCCGCTGCTCGTCCAGGTGGCGGGCGAGGTTCTCGGCCTCGAAGTCCGCGATGGCGGCGTCGAGGGTCTTCTGGTCCTCGACGGTCCGCCAGGGCAGCACGGGGAGTTCGGCGCAGTCGCCCCGGAACTCGCTCGGGAGCTGCCCGAACGCGAGCCAGCCGCGCCGGCTCTGCGGTGGGCCGGGGAGCTCGCCCTCGACCAGGCGCGGCACGGCCACGACATCCCACTCCAATCCCTTGGAGCCGTGAATAGTGAGGATCTGGACCGTTCCGGGTTCCGCGTCCTCGCTGCGCGGCGCCAGGTTGTCGCGCTTTTCGGCCTCGGCGAGCCAGGAGAGGAAGGAGCCGAGCGTCGCACGGTCGTCGCTGGCGAGGTAGGACGCGACCTGTTCGGCGAACGCGTCGAGGCTGGCCTGACCCAGCTGAGCGGTCTCGTTTGCGGCGACTTCGATGTCGAGGCGCAGTTCCTGCTGGACGAGGGTGACGAGGTCGAGCAGATCGAGACCGACGCGGGAACGCAGCTGGTCGAGCTGGCGGCCGGCGGCGCGCATCCGCTCGACGCCGGACCCACTGAACCCGGAGAGCTGACGGTGCCCCTCCGGAGCCTCCACCACGAAATCGAGAGCGTCGACGAGAGAGGCCGACTCCTCCCCTGCGACCGAGCGCCGCAGCCGGTCGCGCACCTCGGGTTCGAGTTCCTGGAAGCGGTGGTCGCGGCCGGCGAGCCACGATGCGACGCGGCGGAGCGCCGCGATGTCCTTCGGCCCGACCCGCCAGCGCGCACCGGTGAGCAGGCGGATCAGCTCCGAACCGGCCGTCGGGTCGTGCATCACGCGCAGCGCGCTGACGAGATCGGCGATGACCGGCTGTTCCAGCAGCCCGCCGAGGCCGAGGACGTGGAACGGAATGCGGTGCCGGCTCAGCGCCGCCGTGAACACTTCGATCTTCTTGATGGAGCGGCAGAGCATCGCGGCCGAGGGCGGCGTGCCCTCGGCGTCCCGCCGCGCGAGCCGCTGCGCGAACCAGGCCGCGATCGCCTCCGCCTCCTCCTCGACGGTCTGCCCGAACGTACACGCCAGCTCGCCGGCGACCGCGCCCGGCCGCGCCCGGAGCCGCTCGACACGCACAGGTGAGCCCGCGCCCAGCGGAGCGACGAGGATGTTGGCCGCGTCGAGCACACTCGTCGGGTTCCGCCAGCTGGTGCTGAGCGCATACTCGTCCGCCCCCCGGGGACGCCCGGTGAAGTCGGTCGCGAACCGGCCGAGGTTCGCCGCGCTCGCTCCCCGCCAGCCGTAGATCGACTGGTGCGGATCGCCGACCGCCATCACAGCCTCCCCGGAGAAGAGGGCGGAGAGCAGACGGGTCTGGACGACGGACGTGTCTTGATATTCGTCGAGCAGCACCACACGGTAGCGGCGGCGGTAGTCGTCCACGACGTCCGGCAGTCGCTCGCAGACGGCGAGCGCGAGGGCGACCTGGTCGGAGTACTCGACGAAACCGCGGCGGCGCTTCTCCTCCGCGAAGCGTTCGGCGAGGCCGAGCAGCGGCGGCAGCGCGCCGACGGTCTCGACGGCCGCCTTCACTTTGGCGTACGGCTCCGCCTTGCGGGCGCTGCCGGTGGGGAGGTCGATCACCCGGCCGAAGTCCTCGGCCATCCGTCCGACCTCGGCTGCGCCGGCGATGTTCTCGCTGAGGGCGCGGCTGAGGTCCAGAACGGCGGCGGTGACAGCGTCCACGTTCCGGTCGAGATCGACCAGGCGGTCATCGGCGCTGTCGACCACCACTCGCCGCGCGAGCTGCCAGGCAGACGCCTCGCTGAGGACGGCCGCCTCCGGCTCACGCCCGATGAGAAGGGCGTTCTCGCGGAAGATCGCGTTCGCGAACGCGTTGTAGGTCGCCACGTCCGGCGCCTCGAACGGGTCGAACTGGATATCTGTCAGACCCGAAGCGACCAACTGCTCGATGCGCTTCCGGACACGCTCCGCGAGTTCGCCAGCCGCCTTGCGTGTGAAGGTGAGGCCGAGCACCTCCGGGACGCGGACCTCCCCGTTCGCGAGCAGCCAGACCACGCGATTCGCCATCGTCTCGGTTTTGCCGCTGCCCGCGCCGGCGACGACGATGGCGGGGCTCAGCGGCGCCTCGATCACAGCCCGCTGCTGCCCGGTCGGGCGCGGGAGGCCGAGCGCGTCCGCGATCTCGACGGCGGAGACTCTCCGGCACGGGCGAACCGGCCCGGACTCCGGCTCCGAGAGCGCGAAGCCGCTCTCGACCAGGTCGAGGCCGGACTGTTCGGTCTCGACCCCGAGGAGATCGCCGAGGATGTCGTCGCCGGCGTTCACGCGCTCACCGCAGGGACCAGGTGAAGGCGGTACTCGTACGCCGCGTGCGGGTCGCGGTCGTCCAGGTCGACCACCGCCGCGAACGTGGCCGCGGCCATGCCTTCCGCCGCGACCGCGACCCGCTGCTTCAGCCGTTCCAGGCCCTCGGCGTCCACCCGGTCCTGGACCACCTCGCGGTAGGGCTTGCCGCGGACCCCCTTAGCGACGAAGAGCAGCTTGGCGCCGCCGGGCGGCCGTTCCCCCGCCTGCTCGATCGCGCCATGCTCGAGGGCGAGCTGGTAAGCGCCGAGCTGCGCGTGGGACGCGGCCTCGGCCGGGCTCGGCACCGTGCGCCCGGTCTTGAGATCGACGACGACGACCGTCCCGTCGGGCGTCGCCTCGACGCGGTCGATCTTGCCGCCGATGCGCGCCCGGCCGAGCCGCAGTTCGAACTCCCCCTCCGAGCCGAGCAACCGCCCGCCCGCCCGCTCGAAGTCGCGCAGATATCCGGAGACTCCGCCCACCAGTCCGCGAGTGCGACGCCGCTCGCGCTCCTCGACCCACGGGGACTCGAAAGCGAGTTCCGCCCAGCGCCGCTCGATGCCCGCCCACAGCGCATCGACACCGAACTCGCCGGTCGCGCTGGCCTCCTCCATCACAGCATGCACGACGGTGCCGATACCGGCCGTGAGACTGCTGGGCGAAGCGGCCATCTCCTCCACGAACCAGGCCAGCGGCGACTTCTCGAAGGTCCCGAGCCGCGAGGGCGAGAGGCGCACCCCGGCCTCCGGGTCCGTCAGATCGACCAGCGGCTCTTCGGTGGTCGGCTCCACGAGCCCGTACCAATCGGCGGGGTCGGCGCCCTCCACCCCGGCGTCAGCGAGGCGCGCGAGCGCATCCGCCGCCTCCGGCGCGCCCGTGGTGACCAGGCGACGACGCAAGCGGCCCACCATGCCGCGGAGCGAGAGAGGGTGGATGCTGTCCTCCATGTCCGGCGCCGCCAGCTCCCCCGCAAGGCGCAGGAGCGGCGACGGCTGCTCGTCATCGTTCGCGGTCGCGGTAAGCAGCACCTGGCCGCGGGCCCGGGAGACGGCGAGCGCGAACATCCGAAGCTCATCGCCGAGCACCTGGGCGCGCTGGTCCTCGGTCTCGGTCTCGCGTCCGTCGAGCACGCTGTCGATTTCCTGAGGATGCAGCAGCGAACCGCGCAAGCGCAGATTCGGCCAGACGCTCTCCTGCAGCCGGGCGACCGCGACGACCTCGAACTCCCGGCCGACGGTGGCGCTGGGCGTGCAGACGAGAACGGCGTCGCCCGCGGTCTGCGCGGCGAGGGTGTCCTCGGGGACTTCGGCGCCCAACAGTTCCACGACGAAGTCGGAGGCGGGGCGTTCCGGGAAGCGCTCGACGAAACGGCGAGCGGCGGTGAAGAGCGCGACCACGCCGTCGAGGTGCCGGTTCGCCTCGTCGGCGACGATGCCGCTGCGCTCGGACTGCTCCAGCCAGCGCCGGGCGAGGCCGCTGCGCTCCCAGGCGTGCCAGAGCAGTTCTTCGATGGTGGAGCCCGCGGCCGCCTTCTCGCGCCCGCTGCGCAGCGTCTCCGCCAACCGGGCGGCGCGCCGGGCCGGCGACGAGTCGATGGTGGCCAGCCGGGCGGGATCGGCCAGCGCCTCCACGAGCAGTTCATCGGCGGCGCGGTTGCCATCGCCGGCGAGTTCCTCCTGGCGGAGGGCCAGGCGCAGGCGACGCAGGCTGATGCCGTCGAGGCCGCCGAACGGACCCAGCAGCAGTTCGGTCGCCGTCTCCGAGGTGAGGTCGACCGCGCCGACCTCGACACCCGCCAGCGTGATGAGCTGCCGTGCCGCGAAGCCGTCGCGGAGGGCCCGGCCCGCGATGCTCGTCTTGGTCGGGACCTCGGCCACAGCCAGGGCGCGGGCGAGGCCGGGGATGTGCGCACCGGAGCGCACCACGACAGCCATCTCGCCCCACGGCACGCCGTCGAGCAGCCGCCGCTCGCGCAGTCTCCTGGCCAGCCGGGCGGCTTCGGACGGAGCGGAGACGGCCTGGACGACGACGACCTCGGGACGGTTTCCGCCGGTCCTCTCCGGTTCGCCGCGGCCGGCCGACGCGACACGCTGCACACCGGCCGCCGCCGTACCGATCCGCTCGGTCACACGCGCGGTCAGCTCCCGCAGAACCGGCGTCTGACGGTGCGCGGTCGCGAGCACGAACCGGGTCACCGGGACGCCCAGGCGCGCTCCCAGCTGGCCCAGCGCGGTCGCCTCGGCGCCGCGGAACGCGGTGGAGGCGACATCCGGGTCCCCGAAGGCGATGACGGCGACACCGCGCGACGCGAGCGCCCGTAAGAGAGCGATGGTCGCGACGGTCACCTCCTGAAGGTCGTCGACGAACACCGCGCGAAGGGAGTCGAGCGGGCTGCCGTCGCGCACGATGGCGACGGCCGACGCGATGAGCTCAGCGGCGTCGACGAAACCGCCGCGGTAGCTGTCGAGAACGCTCTGGTACTCGGCGATGAACGCGGCGGCCGCCCGCCACCCTTCGCGGCCGGCGATCGCGCCCAGTTCGGAGAGACGGGCGGGGCTCACACCGCGTTCGGCGCACCGGGCGATCAACTCGCGGAGCTCGGTGCGGAAACCACGCAACGACCGGACCTCCGGGCCGAGGGCGTCCGGCCAGAGCGGTCCCGTGCCATCCCCGAGCTGACCGGCGAGGAGCTCGGCGATGATCTGATCCTGCTCGCCGCCGGTGAGCAGCCGTGGTGGCTCCTCCCCCGTGCGACGGGCCCGCTCACCGGCGAGCTGGAAAGCGAGCGAGGTGGCCGTCCGGGCGAGCGGGCCCGGGGTCGGGACGCCGAGGCGCAGCGCGAGCCGGTCTCGCAGCGCGGTCGCGGCGGCACGGGATGCGCTCAGCGCGAGCACCTCGCCCGGCGCGTAGCCGCGGCCGAGCACCCGCTCGGCAAGCGCCTCCACCAGCGCCGTCGTCTTGCCCGTGCCCGGTGCGCCGAGCACAGCGGCGGAGGCGCCGTCCGGCAGCGCCGCAACCTCGCGCTGGGCGGGATCGAGGCTGAGGACGGCCGCAGCTACGCGGGCCGTCTCGCGCGCACGGAAGCCCAGAGTGGTCATGGCATCCACGCTAACGGCGTCCGCCGACAGAGAACGCGACCCGGGCCGCGCGCCGCCAACCGGTAGTCTGAACTCACCTCAGCCGGTCACCTTGGAAAGGCATGTCAGTGGAGATCCGAATCGGAATCGTCAACGCCCCCCGCGAACTCAGCTTCGAGTCCGCGCAGTCGGCCGAGGAGCTCGCCGAGCAGGTGCAGGCCGGCATCGCCAGCGGCACCGGCATCCTCCGGCTGACCGACGACAAGGGCCGCCTCTACCTCGTCCCCGCCGCCGGCATCGCCTACGTCGAGGTCGGCGCCGAGGAGTCGCGCCGCATCGGCTTCGTCGGCTAGGTTCCCCGTCTGTGGAACTGCTCTTCGTCGCCCTCGCCGGCGCCATCCTCGGCCTCGGCGCCCGCTATCTTCTGCCCAACCGCCACACACACGGCTCGGCGCTCATCCCCGCCGTCGGCGTGAGCGTCGCGTGCGTCCTGTGGGTCGCCCTCACCTGGGCGGGGCTCGCCTGGGACGGCGGCTGGATCTGGTGGATCGCCCTGCTCGGCACGGCCGCCATCGTCGTCGCCGCCGACCTGGTCGTCGGCCGCGTCCGCGCTGCTCACGACGAGAAGCTGTTCCACACCCTCAACCGCGGCGCCGCCACCCACTGACCGCGCCCCTCCCGAAAAGACCCTCTCCACCGAAAAGGTAGGGAAACCGGCCACGATCAGCCGAATTCTCCTCCCTTTCCTGCGTTCTCGCGCTGCTCCGCGCCAGTTCTCCTCCCTTTCCGACGCGGTCGGAAAGGGAGGAGAACTGGCCACGAGAGCGGCGAAAGGCAGGAAACGGAGGAGATCTGCGGGAGGAGGGCGGGCGACACCTCCTTTTCCGGCGGCGGGGGCCGAGGAGAGCCGGGGAGAGCGGTGGGGTGGGGGTGGACGGGCAGGTTAGGCGGTCAGGCCGAGGGCGTCCATGCGGCGGGTGTGGGCGGCGATGAGTTCGGTGAAGATGGGCTCGATGCGCTCGTCGTCGGTGGCGCGGTTGCCGGAGAGGTGGAGAGCGGAGCGGGCGACGAGGAGGGTGTCGCCGACCAGCCGGCGGCCCCACAGGGCGAGGCGGCTGGCGAGGCGGGGGTCGGTCTCGATCTCGCTGCGGAGGACGCTCAGAAGAGCGTCTTGTCCGGAGTCGGAGCCGAGGAGCTGGGCGAGGCGAGGGCCGACCTCTCCGGGAAGGCCGGCAGCGAGACGGATGAAGAAGTCGTCGAGCAGACCGCCTGTCATCAGTGCCGCCAGCAGCGTCCCCCGCCAATCGGAGCCGACGAGCAGGGCTCGGAAGCCCTCGACCTCCGCGGCGAAGGGGGCCATGACTCCCGCGGGATCGTCTCCGCGTCGGCGGATCTCGGCGACGATGCCCTGGTGTTTGGAGAGGGCGAGGCCGGCTGCTGCGGCGGCAGCGCCCTTGGCGCGCAGCGAATCGGCGTCCGCGGCGACGCTCGCGAGGGTCTGGAACTGCTCCAGCTGGAGATAGGCGACCTGACCGAGGTAGGGCAGCAGGTCGGGCATCACCTCGTGCAGATCGACGCGCACGGAAGGCGCCTTCGGGGCGCGAGGCGCGAGGCGCGGCAGCTCGACGGAGGGCGGGCGTCGCGTGAACCAGGTTGACACGTACAGCAGTGTAACGGGGACGTCCAGTAGGCTTGGCGTGCCGTCGGCGCTGGATCGACGGCCCTACGCCTGCGAGAGGATCAGGGCGTAGCACCCCACACTCGAAACGACAGGCATTCTGTGACTTTCTCCGCACTGAACATCGACCAAGACATGGTGGACGCCCTCGCGGCCAAGGGCATCACCGAGCCGTTCCCCATCCAGGCGCAGACGATCCCGCTCGCCCTCACTGGCCAGGACATCATCGGCCAGGCGAAGACCGGAACCGGCAAGACCTTCGGCTTCGGCCTGCCGATCATCCAGCGGCTCGGCGCCGACCCGGAGCCCGGTGTGCAGGCTCTGGTGGTTGTGCCGACCCGTGAGCTCGCCGTCCAGGTCTACGAGGATCTCGAGCAGGCCGCCTCCAACCGCCCCACCTCGATCGCAGCGATCTACGGCGGCAAAGCGTACGAGGGGCAGATCGCCCAGCTGAAGGCGGGCGCGCAGGTCGTGGTCGGCACCCCCGGCCGTCTGCTCGACCTCGCCGGCCAGCGTCTGCTGAGCCTCAGCACGGTGCGGGAGATGGTGCTCGACGAAGCCGACAAGATGCTCGACCTCGGCTTCCTGTCCGATATCGAGAAACTGTTCGCGCAGACTCCCGCCACCCGTCACACCATGCTGTTCTCGGCGACCATGCCGGGCCCGATCGTCGCCTTGGCGCGCCGCTTCATGTCCCGGCCCATCCACATCCGAGCGACCGACCCCGACGAGGGCCAGATCCAGGCGAACATCAAGCACCTCGTCTACCGGGCGCACTCGCTCGACAAGGACGAGGTCGTCGCGCGCATCCTGCAGGCCGAGGGCCGAGGCAAGACGGTGATCTTCACGCGAACCAAGCGCAGCGCCGCCAAGCTCATGGAGGAGCTGAACGACCGCGGCTTCAACGCCGCCGCCGTTCATGGCGACCTCAACCAGGAGCAGCGGGAGCGCGCCATGGCCGCGTTCAAGGCGGGCAAGAAGGATGTGCTCATCGCCACCGATGTCGCCGCCCGCGGCATCGACGTGGACGACGTCACCCATGTGATCAACCACACCATCCCGGACGACGAGAAAACCTACCTGCACCGCGCCGGACGCACCGGCCGCGCGGGCAAGTCCGGCATCACCGTGACGTTCGTGGACTGGGAGGACCTGCACAAGTGGGCGCTGATCAACCGCGCCCTCGAGTTCGGCCAGCCCGAACCCACGGAGACGTACTCGTCGTCGCCGCACCTCTTCGGCGATCTGGGCATCCCCGAGGGAGCCAAGGGCCGGCTCAAGGCCACACCGGCTGTCAAAGCGCCGGAGAGCCGGACGAACGACCGCGGTCCGGCCGCCGGTGGCGCGGCCGGAGGAGCCGGCAACCGCCAGCGCCGGCGCACACGCGGCGGTCAGCGGGCTCGGGCCGCCGCGAACGGCTCGGGAAACGAGGGTGGAGCGCCCGCGGGCGACGAGGCGATGTCCGCGTCGGGCACGCACGACGGCGGCGGCTCCCAGCACCGCGACGGGAACAGCGCGCCGCGCCGCCGACGCCGTCGTTCGCACGGTGGCGGCGCTGCCGCCCCGCAGGCGACCGGCAGCTGATCGCGGCCCTCGGGCCGCACGAGAGTCAGTACCAGTTGTACGCGATCTCGTGCGACCACGCGCCACACGGCGATCCGTACCGGCCGCTGATATAGCCGAGTCCCCAGTCGATCTGGGTGTTGCCGTTCGTCATCCAGTCGGAGCCGGCGGTGGCCATCTTGCTGGCCGGGAGGGACTGCGGGATGCCGTAGGCGCCGGATGACGTGTTGTACGCGTCTGCGCGCCAGCCGGACTCCTGGTTCCAGAGCTTGATGAGGCATGCCATCTGGGTGCCTCCCCAGCCGTAGGCGGGGAGACGGCTCTGCGCGTACGCCTGGGCTCCGGCGGGGTCCACGACGACGCCCGGGGGCGGAGCGAAGCCGTCGGCGCCGCCGCCGCTGTTCGCGGCCGCCGCCGCGGCCGCGCGTGCCGCCACGCCCTCCGCGTACGATCTCTCGACCGATGCCTCGGTGTTCTTGAGCGAGGCGAGCTGCGCGTACAGGGTGTTCGCCCGGGTCTGCTGCTCGGAGAGGGCCGCGTCCGCAGCCGCTTTGGCCGCTTGGGCGGCCTGCAACGCCGTCTCCGCGTCCTGAGCGAGCCGATCGCGGATCCTCTGAGCGGCGGCGGCCTGGGCGCTGAGCGCGTCCGCGACGTTCTTCTGCGCGGTCGCCTGCGCGAACAGGCTGCTGGCCTGATCGGCGAGTCTCGACATCGCGCCGAGCTGATAGAGCAGCGACGAGTCGGCCGGCGAGCGATCGTTTGCGCTCAAGAAGACCCGGAGGGAGACATCCGAGGTCCCGGAGCGGGTCAGCTGCGCGGCGAGTTTGCCGCTCTGCGCCTTGAGCCGGTCGGCTTTCGCGGCGGCTGCGGCGGACTGCTGCGCGAGATCGTCGGATTTCGCGGTCGCCGCCTGGAGGTTCGTCTCGGCGGTCCCGTATTCGCCGGCGCGCTTGATGGCCAGATCGCCCGCCGCGTTCGCCGTGGACTGGAGCTGGGCGAGAAGACCGCTGATCTTGTCCGCCTCGGCCTGCGCCGACGAAGCGTTCGCCTTCGCGGCCTGGACATCGTCCCACGAGGGATAGTCGTCGGCTGCGGCCGGCGCGACACCGGCGGTCAGGATCAGAGCGCCGACGAGCGCTGCGACCACGGTTTTGGACACCCCGTACCGTCGCCCCACGCGAACACCTCGCTTTCCGATCCCCGATCGTCGCACGCCGGGATACCAGCGTAACCGCGGAGTCCGCTCACGCGAAGAAAGGCGCCGCGCCTGTCGCTTCTTCGATCATCCGGTCCACGACGGCCGGATCGGTGGTGTTCTCTCCGAGGCGATTGGGTTTCCCGGAACCGTGATAGTCGCTGGAGCCGGTGACCGCGAGGCCGTATTTCGCTGCCCGTTCGCGGAGGAGCGCGACGCCGTCCGGCCGGTTCTCGCGGTGGTCAAGTTCGAGGCCGAAGAGCCCGGCATCGGCCAGCCGGCGCAGCCGCTCCTCCGGGATGACGCTGCCGCGGCTGCTCGTCGCGGGGTGCGCGAGCACCGGGATGCCCCCGGCCTGCCGGATCAGCAGCACACCCGTCATCGGATCGGGGGCATAGTGCGGCCGGACATAGCCGCTGCGCCAGTGGAGGACCCCGGCGAACGCCGCGCTCCTGTCCTCGGCCAGTCCGCGGGCGACCAGCGCGTCCGCGATGTGCGGCCGGCCCACGGTCGCGCCCTCGGCGGCCTGGGCGAGCACATCGTCCCAGATGATGTCGTAGTCCTCCGCGATGCGGCGCACCATGTCCTCCGCCCGGCGGCGACGGCCGTCGCGGATGCGCTGCGTCTCGGCCGCGAGCGCGGCGTCCTCGGGATCGAACAGGTAGCCCAGCAGGTGAACGCTCGCGAGCTCGAAGCGGGTGGAGAGCTCCATGCCGGGGAGGACGGTGACGGCGGCCTCGGCTCCGGCGGCGGCCGCATCCAGCCAGCCGGCGGTGGAGTCGTGATCGGTGAGCGCGATCGTGCCGAGCCCGGCCGCCGCGGCGGCGCGGACGAGCTCGCCCGGGGTGTCCGTGCCGTCCGACACGGTGGAATGCGTGTGCAGATCGGCCGGAACGCGGAAGCGTCGCTCAGCTGCCATGCAGTCCATCCTAGGAGTGGGAGAATGGTCGGCATGTCCTCCCAGAACCCCCCTGTCTCGCCGTCCGATGCCGCGACCGTCGAGGAAGCCCCCCGCGCCACCGCGAACCGGTCCACCACGCCCGGGTCAGCGGCTTTCAAGGAGTACATCGGCCGCGGCTGGGCCGAGCGGCCCGAGGCTCTCCCTGCCGCCCGCGAGCAAGCCGGTTTCGCGGCCGCCCGCCGCGCGCGCGTGTCGGAGCTCTTCCGCGGCAAGCGCCTCATCGTCCCGGCCGGGCGGCTGAAGCAGCGCTCGAACGACACCGACTACGTTTTCCGGGCGCACTCGGCGTTCGCGCATCTCACCGGCTGGGGGTCGGACTCCGAGCCGGGCAGCGTGCTGGTGCTGGAGCCGACCGCCGCCGGGCACGAAGCGACCCTTTACTTCCGCGAGCGCGCCGGCCGAGACTCCGACGAGTTCTACGCGAACCCGGAGATCGGCGAGTTCTGGATCGGTCCGCGCCCCTCGCTCGCCCAGGTCGCGAGCGATCTGGCCCTGCCGACCCGTGGGATCGCCGCCGTGGAGGCCGTGCTGGACGCCGTGGACGCGGACACACTCGTGCTGCGCGAAGCCGACCCGGCGCTCACCGACCGCGTGGACGGCGCTCGGCTGCTCCTCACCGCGGGGGACGGCGTCGAATTCGACCCTGAGGACCGCACCGGCGACGACCTCCTCGCGCGCGAGCTCTCCGAACTGCGCCTCGTCAAAGACGCCTTCGAGATCGGCGAGCTGCGCGCCGCCGTCGCCGCCACCGCGCGCGGCTTCGACGATGTGATCGCCGACCTGCCGCGCATCGTCGCGCACCCGCGCGGCGAGCGCCTCGTCGAGGGGGTCTTCAACGGCCGGGCGCGCGCCGACGGCAACGCGGTCGGCTACGACACGATCGCCGCGAGCGGTCCGCACGCCTGCATCCTGCACTGGACGCGCAACGACGGGCCGGTCGTCCCGGGCGATCTCATCCTTCTCGACGCCGGTGTCGAGGTCGACAGCCATTACACCGCGGACATCACGCGCACTTTCCCCATCGACGGCACTTTCACCGAGACGCAGCGGCTGGTGTACGAGACGGTGCGGGAAGCCGCGGACGCGGCGTTCGCGATCGTGAAGCCCGGCATCCGGTTCCGCGAGATCCACGCGACCGCGATGGCCGTGATCGCCCGCCGCACGGCGGAGTGGGGCCTGCTGCCGGTGACCGCCGAGCAGGCGCTCGAAGCCGACAACCAGCACCACCGGCGCTATATGGTTCACGGCACGAGTCACCACCTGGGGCTCGATGTACACGACTGCGCGCAGGCCCGCCGCGAGCTCTACCTCGACGGCGTGCTGGAGGCGGGGATGACGTTCACGATCGAGCCAGGGCTGTACTTCCAGCCGGACGATCTGACCGTGCCGGAGAGCTTCCGCGGGATCGGCGTGCGCATCGAAGACAACATTCTGGTCACCGGCGACGGCGCCGAGAACCTGTCGATCGGCATCCCGCGCACCGCGGACGACGTGGAGGCGTGGGTGCGGCGGCTCAGCTCGCGCTGAGCCGCCGCGGCCCCGGAGTGTCCAGAAGATCCGCAGGCCGATCTCTCCGCGGTGCGGCGAGCCGGAGCCCGCCGACGGCCGCCAGGACCGCCGTGCCGGGCGGCGCTACGCGGACGGCGCGGGCGAGCGCTCGTCGCCGGTCTGCGCAGGAGGCGGCCCGGGCTGGTCGACCGGCGGCTGCGGCTGCGGGGGCTGCGTCGGCTCGGGCTGCGCGGGAGGCGGGTCGCTCGGGTGCGCGGGCTGCGCCCAAGCCGTCGGTTCGGCAGCGGCCCCGCCGAGCAGGTTCCGCGCCCGGTTCAGCAGTTCGCCGTCCACGAGCACGGAGTAGCTCGTGGCGATCACCTGCATGACGGAGGTGTAGTCGCGACGGCGGCGGTTGATCGCAGAGGAGACGATTCCGAACAGCATCCCGAAGCCAGCGCCGATCAGCACAGCGGCGATGACGAAGGCATAGCTGAGGGTCGGCGAGAAGATGAGCAGCAGCAGGCCGAAGAAGATTCCCATCCAGGCGCCGGAGGCCGCGCCCGCCAGCGCCACCCGGCCCCAGGTGAGCTTGCCCGTGACCCGCTCGACGCTCTTCAGATCACTGCCGACGATGGAGACTTTGTCCACGGGGAAGTCGGCGCGCGCGAGCGCGTCGACGGCCTGCTGGGCCTCGGGGTAGGTCTCGTATGTGGCCACGATCTCGCCGCGCGGGAGGGTCGGGAAGGGTATCCGGTTGCGTCCGCCCAGCGGGCTCGGTGTCGTCATCGCCCCATTGTTCCATTGCTCCGCCTCAACGAGTGGGAAGGGCATAGATTTATCTTTGTGAGCGCTCCCCGTATCTTCGTCGCCCGGCTGGCCGGGACCAGCGTGTTCGACCCGGTCGGCGACCGGGTGGGCCGGGTCAGGGATGTACTGGTCGTCTACCGGAAGAGCGACCCGCCGAGTGTCGTGGGCCTGATCGTCGAGATCCCGGGAAAGCGGCGGGTGTTCGTGTCGATCGGCCGGGTGACCAGCATCTCCAGTGGCCAGATCATCACGACCGGGCTCATCAACGTGCGCCGGTTCGAGCAGCGGGGCGGCGAAGTGCGAGTGATCGCGGAGTTGCTCGGCCGCAAAGTGGACTTCGCGGACGGCAGCGGCGAGGCGACGATCGAGGATGTCGCGATCGAAGAGTCCGCCACCGGCGAGTGGGCAGTCGGCTCGCTGTTCGTGCGCCGCCCGAAGAGCGGCGCGTCGCCGTTCGGCAAGGGGCCTACCGCGTTCGCCGCCTGGAACGACGTGCGCGAGAGGCTGGCACGCGGCGAGGCGCAGTCCGCCGAGCAGCTGATCGCCACCTACTCCGAGTTGCAGCCCGCCGATCTCGCGAACACCTTGCTCGACCTGCCGGCGCAGCGGATGCTCGAGGTGGCGGAAGAGCTGCCGGACGATCGCCTCGCCGACGTCCTCGAAGAGATGCCCGAGAGCGAGCAGGTGGAGATCCTCGCGAGCCTCGACGACCACCGTGCCGCCGACGTCCTCGACCAGATGCAGCCGGACGACGCCGCCGATCTGATCGCCCAGCTCTCCGACGAGCGCGGCGAGCACCTTCTGGAGCTGATGGAGCCCGAGGAGGCCGAGGACGTCCGGATGCTGCTCAGCTACGCCCCGGACACCGCCGGAGGCCTCATGACCACCGAGCCGATCATCGTCTCCGCCGACGCGACCGTCGCGGAGGGCCTGGCGCTCATCCGCCGGCACGAGCTCGCCCCGGCGCTCGGGGCGGCCGTGTGCGTGACACTGCCGCCCTACGAGCCTCCGACCGGGCGCTTCCTCGGCGTCGTCCACTTCCAGCGGATGCTGCGCTATCCTCCGCATGTCCGGCTCGGCACGCTGCTGGATCCGAGCCTGGAACCGGTCACCGCCGACACCTCCGCCGCCGAGGTGTCGCGCATCCTGGCGTCCTACAACCTCGTCTCCGTTCCCGTCATGGACGAGAAGCACCGACTCGTCGGGGTGGTGACCATCGACGACATCCTGGACTATCTGCTCCCCGACGACTGGCGCAGCCAAGACGAGGATGAGCCTGTCAAACAGGCCCCGTCCGACAAGACCGGCCGCGTCCCCGTGCTGAGTGGAAGGAGGGGAAAACGTGGCACGACGTAGGCAGGAAACCAGCCTGGACGCGCCGAAGGGCCTGCGCTCGACGGTGATCCCGCGCCGCCGCGACCTCGTCGAGCAAAGCGACCGGTTCGGCCGCTTCACCGAGTGGATCGCGCGAGCGATGGGCACGCCCTGGTTCGTGCTTGGGCTCACGGTCTTCGTCGCCGCCTGGATGGTGTGGAACACGCTGCTGCCGGCGGCCTGGCGGTTCGATTCGGCCTCGCTCGGCTTCATCGCCCTGACCCTCGTGCTCTCGCTCCAGGCTTCGTACGCCGCCCCGCTGATCCTGCTGGCGCAGAATCGGCAGGACGACCGCGACCGGGTGCAGATCGAGCAGGACCGCCAGCGCGCCGAGCGCACTCTCGCCGACACCGAGTATCTGGCGCGCGAAGTGGTCGCTCTGCGGCTGGCCGTGAAGGATGTCGCGACCAAGGACTTCATCCGGGCCGAGCTCCGCGCGCTGCTGGAGGACCTGGAAGAGCGCAGCGACGATGAAGGGGTCGGGGAGGGCGAACCGGCCCGTGCCTGACCTGCAAGAGGAGATCCGGCGCGCCCTCGGCGGGGTGCTCGACCCCGAGATCCGCAAGCCCGTGACCGAGCTGGACATGATCGGCGGGGTCGAGGTGGCCGCCGACGGACACGCGAGCGTCGACGTCAAGCTGACCATCGCCGGCTGTCCCGCCGCCGATGCGATCGAACGGGACGTCCGCGCGGCGACCGCGAATGTCCCCGGCGTGACCGGAGTGACGGTGGAGGTCTCCGTCATGACCCCGGCCGAGCGCAAAGCCCTCACCGAGAAGCTCCGCGGCGGACGCTCCGAGCGCGTCCCGCCGTTCGGCCCCGGCTCGCTCACGCGCGTCTACGCCGTGACCAGCGGCAAGGGCGGCGTCGGGAAGTCCACCATCACCGCGAACCTCGCCGTGGCGCTCACCCAACGGGGGCTGAGGGTCGGGGTCGTGGACGCGGACGTCCACGGGTTCTCCCTCCCCGGCATCCTCGGCCTGACCGATGAGAACGGTGTCGCACAGCGCCCGACGCGCGTGAACGACATGATCCTGCCGCCGATCGCCCACGGCGTGAAGGTGGTCTCGATCGGCATGTTCGTGGACTCGCCCTCCGCCGCGGTCGCCTGGCGGGGGCCGATGCTGCACCGCACCATCCAGCAGTTCCTCGGGGATGTGTTCTTCGGCGACCTCGACATCCTGCTCCTGGATCTTCCGCCGGGAACCGGGGACATCGCCCTCACCGTGGGGCAGCTCCTGCCTCAGGCTGAGGTCCTCGTGGTGACCACCCCGCAGCGCTCGGCGGCGGATGTCGCCGAACGCAGCGGGGTCGTCGCCCGTCAGACCGGTCAGAGAGTGGTCGGCGTCATCGAGAACATGGCCGGTCTTGTGCAACCGGACGGCAGCGTCCTCGAACTCTTCGGCTCCGGTGGTGGCGAGGAGGTCGCTCGGCGGCTCTCCGCAGGCCAGGACCACCCGGTTCCGCTGCTCGCGAGCGTCCCGCTCAGCGTCCCGCTGCGGGCCGGCGGCGACGCGGGGGCTCCCCTGGTCGTGACGGACCCGCAGGACGCCGCCGCCATGGCTATCAGCGCGGTCGCCGACCGACTCGCAACACGGGGACGGGGGCTCGCCGGCCGGAAGCTCGGGCTCTCAGTACGCTCGAGCTAGCGGTCCGCCAGCGTGGAGGCGCGGTCGGCGCTGGCGGTCTGCTCTGCCCCGGCAAGGCGCTCGTCCCGTCGCGCGAGCGCCCGGTCGATCCCGCGCACGCCCAGGAAGAGCACGACCACGCCGCCCACCAGGTAGGCGAAGAAATAGTACATGAAGAACCGGGCCGGAGCGGTCGCGAACACGATCGCGGCCCGGGTCAGCAGAATGCCCAGCAGCCCCGCGGACACCCACTGCCGCCGCACGATCGACCCGGCGAAGAAGAGCAGCAGCAGCCCCAGCACCGGAACGGCGTTCCAGACCACCGCTCCGAGCGGCAGGTCCTCGTTGTCCGCGTCGAGCAGCAGCAGCGCACGGATCGCGTGTTCCTGGAACTCCCGGTCGAACGGCACGATCGACGGGTTGCGTTCCTCGAATGCCGTGCGGGCGTCGTCCAGCGAGCGCCCGGCGTCGATCGCCTCCAAACCACGCGCGTAGGCGCGGGGGAAATCGCCCATCGAGTTCGTAGCGAGGAAGGTCTGCGTCCGCGCCTCCAGGAAGGCGCCCGGGTTCTCCGCGACGAGGGAGACGTAGGCGCGCTAGAATCCGCTCATGTGCGCTTTGTAGTCGGGGCGCAGCAGCCGATCGGTCCAGTACGAGGGGATGTTGTACGCGCTCGGCATCTCACGCACGAGGTCGAGGTCGATCGCGCGGTCGATGGCCGCCAGGTTCTCCTCGAGATGCGGCCCCGAGAGCGGCTTCTGGAGCATGACCGAGAGCGGGTTGACGACCGCTGTGACGGTGTACTTCGCGTTCGAGAGCACAGCGGCCGCACCGATGTTGACAACCACGACGGCCGCCACCGCCCCCACAGCGACGACGATCGTGCGACGACGCACGCCCGTCTCCGAGCGGCGGAAGATGCGCAGCACGACGGCGAGCATCGGGATCAGCAGCAGATAGAACACACACTCGGTGCGCCAGAACGCCAACAGGGTGATGGCCGTGGAGAGGAACACGAACTCGCGGTAGCGATCGGCGACGAGTTCCGGACGCACCCGGATGATCAGGATGCGGAAGACCACAGCCAGTTCGATGTAGACGTGGATCGTGACGCGCAGCGGGTACTGGTCGAACAGCAGCACCGGCAGCGTCAGGAACGGCAGCAGCAGGGCGCGTAGCCCAGCCACGGACACCGCAGCGTGTCCACGGTGCGCGCGACGACATAGCCAGCGACGATGGAGCCGAAGATCAGTTGGACGGCCACCGGGCCGATGGCCGCCGGCACAAGGACCATGCTCACCGGGAAGTAGATCGCGGTGAAGATACTCTGCCAGGTCGATATCCAGTTCTGCTGCGCCTTCGCCATGACGAAATAGGAGTCATTCGTCCAGAACCCGGGCCAGACGACCAGCAGGACAGCCAGATTGACGACCAGCACGCCGAGGCTCACCCACGCCCAGCGGCGATAGACGGGGTCGCCCTCGCGAAGGCGCTGTGCGAAGCGAATGCCGAAGAAGGCCGCCGCGTAGAGGATGAGTCCGGCGAGAGCGCGCACACCGAGCCACATCGCGATCTTCCCGATGCCGACCGGCGGCGCGTCGAACCCGAAGCCGGCCGTGTCGAGCTCACCGACCGATGCGGCGTCGAAGGGATTGTCGAAGGCGCTGAACGACGAGATCGTCACTAGGACGAGGAGGAGGGCTGCCGCGATGAGGAAGGCGGCTCGATGGGCTTTTGCGAACATGGCGGCGTCTACTCTGACAGGTCCTTACACGTTTTCGCGGCGTGTTAAGAGGTGAAACGCCGAACACACGAGACCCACAGAGTGCAGTCCCCACAGGCACGTCGCAATGTCCGGAGACAGCCGATGAAGTGACCGCCACCGCCCTGTCTTTCAGCGCAGCGGCTGTGGCCGTCTCCGCCCGAGCGGACCGCGGTTCAGGTGGCCTCCGCGTCGAAGGGCGGCAGCGTTCCCGGCGGAAGCGCCGGGCGCCGCGGCTCGGCGGCCTGCTGTGTCACCGGCTTGATCGAGGACGCCGGAGCGGGCATATCCTCGAGCAGAGCCTCGCGGATGATGCGGCGCGGGTCGTATTGGCGGGGGTCGAGCTTCTTCCAGTCGACATCGTCGAACTCCGAACCCATCTCCTCGCGCATACGCGATTTCGCGCCATCGGCGAACCCGCGCAGGGAGCGGACGAACTCGCCCAGTTTGGCCGCGTATCCGGGCAGACGCTCAGGACCGATCAGGAAGACGGCGATCACCGCCACGATCAGGAGCTTGTCGAATGTCAGACCGAACACACATAAAGAGTATCGCGCCGTGGCTGCGGAAAAGCTGGATCGGTGGGCTCTATCCTGGGGTGAGGACTCGACGGGAGCGCTGTGTCAGACAAGGAATCGAACTGGAGATTCGCCGATGACGCGATCGTCGAAGGCGAGGTGATCGCCCGGGCACGGCAGCAGTCGCTCGAACTCGGGGTCGAGCCGATCGCGCCGAGCACCGGCGCGCAGGCGGCCGTCGTGGTCGCCGCGACAGCGGCCGAGAACATCGTCGAGATCGGCACCGGAGTCGGCGTCTCGGGGCTCTGGCTGCTGCGCGGCGGCACCAGCGCCCAGCTGACCTCCATCGACATCGAAGTGGACTACCAGCAGCACGCGCGCGCCTTCTTCACCGAGGCGGGCATCCCGGCCAGCCGTGTGCGCCTCATCACCGGGCGAGCGCTGGACGTGCTGCCCCGGATGAACGAGGGCTCCTACGACATCGTCTTCGTCGACGCCGACCCGGCCTCGGTGATCGAGTATGTCGAACACGGCCTGCGCCTGGTGCGTCCCGGAGGCACCGTCCTGGTGCCGCACGCGCTCTGGCGCGGCCGCGTCGCCGACCCCGCGGCGCGCGACGAGGTGGCGACCGGGTTCCGGACGCTGATCACCGAGACCGCGGCGTCCGGCGCCGTCATCAGCGCTCTGTCTCCGGCCGCTGACGGTCTGCTACAGATCACGAAGCTGACGCCGTAGCCACCCGGCCGGACACGAAAGAGACCCCGATCGCTCGGGGCCTCTTCGTGTGGCTCTGCGGCGGTCGTGACGCTGCGATCAGGAAGCGCCCACGACACTCGCGAGCGCATCGTGGAGTTCTTTCGCCTCCGCATCGTTGACGGAGACGACGAGACGACCGCCTCCTTCGAGCGGGACCCGCACGATGATGAGCCGCCCCTCCTTCACAGCCTCCATGGGCCCGTCCCCAGTCCTCGGCTTCATGGCCGCCATGCAGCTCCCCTTTCGTGAATGTCCTTCTATTATCGGCCATTCACATCGAGCGAACGAAATCCAGGCATCACGGCGGGGACCAGTCAGCGCCGTCGACGCCCCAGCAGATCGCTATCCAGCCGACCTGGAGCGCGAGCAGAAGCAGCACCATCCCGACCCGGTAGACGCGGCTCGCAGGGAGGGCAATCGCTCCGAGCAGCGGGAACAGGGGCATCAGCAGACGGAAGGTGCTCGACTGCGGAAAGAACACCGCCAACAGGTAGAGCGAGTAGGCGATGACCCAGAACCGGAGGTCGACGCCCAGCCTCCGCACGGCCGGGGAGAACAGCAGAACGGCGAAGAACGCGACGAGGACGACCAGCGCCACCCCGCCGATCCAGCCCGGGACGCCGAGGATGACCCGGAACCACCAATCCGCGCCCTGGAACCACGCGGCGAACGGCACGAGATGCGTGAAGCCGATGTAGGGCGCCCGCCAGGCCAGCTCGGTGTCGGTGTACGCCGTCAGGGACCCCGTCGTGACAGAGGCGATCGCGGGCCAGGCGAGACCGGCCAGCCCGCTGAACAGCGCGAGACCGGCGCTCAGGATGCGCTCCCGCGCGGAGAACGGGTCCTCCCGCCGCTTCGCCCAGCGGTACACGACATGCAGCCCCACAGCGAGGGCGAACGCCAGTCCGCTCGGGCGCGTGAACGCCATCACGAGCACGACCGGGAACAGCCAGCCGTAGCGCCTCTCCACGAGCAGCAGCAGTGCCGTCGCGAGCAGCAGGAGATAGAGCGACTCGGCGTAGGCGAGCTGGAAGAGCGGGGAGACCGGGGCGACGCAGAACAGCACGACGGCGAACAGACTGGTGGCGTTCCCGAGGCCGACACGGAGCATCAGGCGGAAGAAGACCAGGGTCGCAGCGGCAGCGCAGACGAACGACACAAGCACGCCGGCAGGGGCCCAGGGCAGCCGCGTGAGGAACATGACGACATCCACAAGCCACGGATAGCCCGGGAGGAACGCCCAGGCGTTCTCGGCGATATGCACGCCATCCGACGTCGGCAGCGTGACCGGGTAGCCCGAGACAGCCACGATGTTGTACCAGAGGCCGTCCCAGATGGTCGCATAGGAGAAGTAGTCCGGCCGCGGGCCCGTCCACGGGTTCCGCCCCTGGTTCGCCGCGAAGATCAGCAGGACGACAGTGGTGAAGACCCGACTGGCGAGGAAGATCGCGAGGACGCGCACCCACCACCGCGTCCACCAAGGCGCGGTGGCGACGGCTCCCGGAGCCGCCCCGTCAGCGCGTGCCGGAACCAGTGAGCCAGGCATGGAGTCCGGCCTCCACGGCCGCGATCTGGCCGACGTCCACCCGCTCGTCGTCGGCATGCGCTCGCAGCGGATCGCCCGGGCCGTAGTTCACAGCGGGGATGCCGAGGGCGCTGAAGCGGGCGACATCGGTCCAGCCGTACTTCGGCTTGGCGACACCGCCGACCGCGGCCACGAACTCCCTCGCGAGCGGCGCGTCCAGGCCCGGCCGGGCGCCGTCGGCACAGTCGACCACGGTGAGCTCGTAGTCTCCGAACAGCTCGCGCAGGTGCTCGATGGCCTCCTCCGAAGTGCGCGAAGGGGCGAAGCGGTAGTTGAGATGGACCATGCACTCGTCCGGGATGACGTTGCCCGCAACGTCCCCAGTGATGCCGACCGCGTTGAGCCCTTCGCGGTAGATCAGCCCCTCCACCTCCACCTCGCGCGGCTGATAGGCGGCGAGGGTGTCCAGAATGGGCGCGACCTTGTGGATGGCGTTCTCCCCCACCCAGCCGCGCGCCGAGTGCGAGCGCCGCCCGAACGCTCGCACCTCCACGCGCAGGTTGCCGTTGCAGCCGCCCTCGATCACGCCGTTGCTCGGCTCGCCCAGGATGGCGAAGTCGCCCGTGAACAGGTCGGGCCGATTGCGCGCGAGCCGGCCGAGACCGTTCAGCTCGGCGTTGACCTCCTCGTGGTCGTACCACATCCAGGTCACATCGACCGCGGGGGCGGTGAGTTCGGCGGCGAGCTTGAGCTGCACGGCGACGCCCGCCTTCATATCGACCGTCCCACGGCCCCACAGGAAGCGGGTGCCGTCTTCCTCCGCGAACCGTGTGGGCAGGTTGCCGTTCAGCGGCACTGTGTCGATGTGGCCGGCGATGATCGCGCGACGCTCGCGGCCGAGGTCTGTGCGGGCGACGACGGTGTCGCCATCGCGGATCAGCTCCAGATGCGGCAGCGGCGCGAGAGCGGCTTCGATGGCGTCGGCCAGCGGCTTCTCGTTCCCGGAGACGGTCTCGATGTCGCAGATCTGGCGGGTGAGGTCGGTGGAGGTGGCGGTGAGGTCCAAAGGCACCCTACTAATCTAGAGCCATGCCTTCCGATGTCTCCCGTGAATTCGCCGCGCCCGTCCACACCGCCGCCCCGAGGACGGCCTGGGGCTACGGGCTCGCGACGGTCGCCGGCGACGGCACCGTCCTCGACACCTGGTTCCGCGAGCCGCAGCTCGGCGGCATCCCGGCCGGGCGCGAGAAGTGGATCGTGCCCGGCGGTCTGGAGGGGCTCGCCGCGCCGGACCCGCGGCGGAACGTCACGGTGGACATCGTCACCGTCGAGATCAACCTGGATGCCGCTCCCGCGTCCACGCCCGACGCCTACCTCCGCCTCCACATCCTCTCGCACCTCCTCGCCCGCCCGAACACAGTGAATCTGGATGGCGTCTTCGGGCACCTCCCGATCGTCGCATGGACGAACGGCGGGCCCGTGCTGCCGGACGACCTTGACCGGCTGCGCCCGGCGCTGCAGCGCGCCGGCCTCCACGTCACCGCCATCGACAAGTTCCCTCGCATGCTGGACTATGTCACCCCCGACCGCGTCCGCATCGCCGACGCCTCCCGCGTCCGGCTCGGCGCCCACCTCGCCCCCGGAACCACCGTCATGCACGAGGGGTTCGTCAACTTCAACGCCGGAACGCTCGGCGCCTCGATGATCGAGGGCCGTGTCTCTCAGGGCGTCGTGGTCGGCGACGGCTCGGACATCGGGGGCGGCGCGTCCATCATGGGGACACTCTCCGGCGGCGGGGTCCAGCGGGTGTCCATCGGAGAGCGGGCACTGCTGGGCGCGAACTCCGGCATCGGCATCTCGATCGGGGACGACACTGTGGTCGAGGCCGGACTGTACGTGACCGCCGGGACGAAGGTCGTCGTGGTCGACGGGCCGGTGGACGCGAGCGGACGCCCGCAGACGGTGAAAGCCGTCGAGCTCTCCGGCGCACACGGACTGCTGTTCCGACGCAACTCGGTCACCGGGGCCGTCGAAGTCTTGCGCCGCGCGGGCACCGGCGTCCACCTCAACACCGCCCTCCACGCCTAAGCTCTTCAGCCATCGATTCCTCACTTCTTCCGGGCGGACACCGGCGTGTCGGCGGAAGAAGTGAGGAATCGATGGCTGAGCGAGAGGGAGGACGAAGGCCGCGCGACCGGGAGGGTCGCGCGGCCTTCGTGCGGAGATCAGCCTTCGGCGGGAGCCTCAGGACCCTCGCTGGCGGCGTCGCGGCCGTGCGTCTCGGCCTCGTCGGCGAGCACCGGGGCGAGCGAGAGCTTGCCACGGTCGTCGATCTTGGTGATCTCCACCAGGATCTTCTGCCCGATGCTGAGGACGTCGTCGACGCTCTCCACACGCTTGCCGCCGGCCAGCTTGCGCACCTCGGAGATGTGCAGCAGGCCGTCCTTGCCCGGCAGGAGCGAGACGAACGCACCGAACGCGGCGTTCTTGACGACGGTTCCGAGGAACTGCTCGCCGACCTCCGGGTTGGTGGGGTTCGCGATCGCGTTCACCTGGGCGCGGGCCGCCTCGGCCGAGGGGCCGTCGACAGCGCCGATGTAGACGGTGCCGTCCTCCTCGATGGAGATGTCGGCGCCGGTCTCGTCTTGGATGGCGTTGATCGTCTTGCCCTTCGGGCCGATCAGCTCGCCGATCTTGTCGACCGGGATTTGGACCGAGATCACGCGCGGCGCAGTCGGGGCCATCTCGTCCGGGGCGTCGATCGCGGCGTCGAGCACGCTCAGGATCGTGGTGCGGGCGTCTTTCGCCTGCTTCAGGGCGCTGGCGAGCACCGACGACGGGATGCCGTCGAGCTTCGTGTCGAGCTGGATGGCAGTGACGAACTCGCTGGTGCCGGCGACTTTGAAGTCCATGTCGCCGAGCGCGTCCTCCGCGCCCAGGATGTCGGTCAGCGCCGCGTAGCGGGTCTCACCGTCGACGACGTCGGAGATCAGGCCCATGGCGATGCCGGCGACCGGGGCGCGCAGCGGCACACCGGCGTTCAGCAGCGACAGGGTGGACGCGCAGACCGAGCCCATCGAGGTCGAGCCGTTGGAGCTCAGCGCCTCGGAGACCTGACGGATCGCGTACGGGAACTCCTCGCGGCTCGGCAGCACCGGAACCAGCGCACGCTCGGCGAGGAAGCCGTGCCCGATCTCGCGACGCTTCGGGGAGCCGACGCGACCGGTCTCACCGGTCGAGTACGGCGGGAAGTTGTAGTGGTGCAGGTAGCGCTTCTTGGTGACCGGCGAGAGCGAGTCGATCTGCTGCTCCATTTTGAGCATGTTCAGGGTGGTGACGCCCAGGATCTGGGTCTCGCCGCGCTGGAAGATCGCCGAGCCGTGGACGCGCGGGATGACCTGCACCTCGGCGTCGAGCGGGCGGATGTCGGTCAGGCCGCGGCCGTCGATGCGAACGCCCTCGCGGAGGACGCGGCCGCGCATGACGACCTTCGAGACGGACTTGTACGCCGCCGAGAACTGCGTGAGCGCCTCGGCGTCGAGCGCGCCGGCCTCCACCTTCTCGGCGAGGGCGGCCTTGACCCGCTCCTTGAGGGCGTCGTCCGCGTTCTGACGCTCGACCTTGTCGGCGATCTGGTAGACGTTCACGAGTTCGTCGTAGGCCAGAGCGGCGACGCTGTCGTAGGCCTCCTGCGAGTAGTGCAGGAACACCGGGTAGTCGGCGATCGCCTTCGCGGACTGCTTCGCGAGGGCCGCCTGGGCGCCGACGAGCTGGCGGATGAACGGCTTGGCCGCCTCCAGGCCCTGGGCGACGACCTCCTCGTTCGGCTTCACAGCGCCGCCCTGGATGAGGTTCCAGCTGCCCTCGGTGGCCTCCGCCTCGACCATCATGATCGCGACGTCGCCCTCGGTGCCGTCCTCGTTGGTCAGCACCCGTCCGGCCACGACGAGGTCGAACACGGCCTCCTCCAGCTGCGAGGCCTTCGGGAAGGCGATCCACTGGTCTTCGTGCTGGCCGTTGCCGGGGATGAGCGCAAGGCGCACACCCGCCACGGGTCCGGAGAACGGTAGACCGGAGATCTGCGTGGACGCGCTGGCCGCGTTGATCGCCAGGGCGTCGTAGAACTCGTCCGGCGCGATGCTGAGGACGGTGATGACGATCTGGACCTCGTTGCGGAGGCCGTCGACGAACGACGGACGCAGCGGGCGGTCGATCAGGCGGCAGACCAGGATGGCCTCGGTCGACGGGCGGCCCTCACGGCGGAAGAACGAACCGGGGATCTTGCCGGCCGCGTAGGAACGCTCCTCCACGTCGACGGTCAGTGGAAAGAAGTCGAAGTTGTCCTTCGGGTGCTTGCTGGCGCTCGTCGCGCTCAGCAGCATGGTCTCCTCGTCGAGGTAGGCGGCGACGGCGCCCTGCGCCTGCTGAGCGAGTCGCCCGGTCTCGAACCGGACGGTGCGGGTGCCGAAGCGGCCATTGTCGAGCACGGCTTCGGCGAATGTGATTTCGGGACCTTCCAAGAGGTCTTTCTCCTTTGTTTAACGTCGCGGCCCCGTGTGGGCGCGACTCTCCTTTGCTCTTCGATGGAGCGGTGGAGCGAGCAGGCAGTTCGACACGCGAGTGCGTGCACGCGCGGCATCCCAGGCGGGTGCGTGGGCTGAGCCCGTCTGGCCATCAGTAGAAATACACGGCTGTCGCTTGCCTCACGGCGAACGCATCCGGATACCACCACCGAGGACCAGCTACTGCCAGCCTGCTCCGGCGGCCGGCACGCGGCCGACCACAACAATCCTACCAGGGGACGCCGCATTCCGCCGCTAGGTGTGCTGCTCAGGGACGTTGGTTGAGGTGTGACGCGATAGATGGGTGAGGACCTCCCGGTCGAGAGTGGGGCTGTCTAGTTTCCCTGCACTCGATGACTTAGGAGGTCCTCGTGACCCACGCTAATGCTGCTTTGACTCCTCGCGAATGCCTCCGCCTGGCCCGCCAAGTCGTCGACGACGGCTGGTCCGTTGCTGCGGCGGCGACCTACTTCCGAGTGTCCTGACGCACCGCGGACCGATGGGCTCGTCGTTACGTGGAGATGGGCGAGGCGGGAATGCTGGACCGTTCGTCACGGCCGCATCACAGCCCGAACAAGACCCCGCGAAGACTGGTCCGCAAGGTCGTGCATCTGCGGTGGAAGAAGCGGCTGGGACCAGTCGGTATCGGCGCCCAGCTCGGCATGCCCGCCTCGACCGTTCACACGGTCCTCTCCCGGTGCCGGATCAATCGGCCCAGCCACGTCGACGTCCGCACCGGCGAACCCGCCCGCCGCTACGAGCACGAGCATCCCGGATCGATGATCCACGTCGACATCAAGAAACTCGGCAACATCCCCGACGGTGGCGGCTGGCGCTACGTCGGACGTCTCCAGGGAGAGCGGAACAAGGCCATCACCGCGAAGCGGACCGGGAAACACGGGATCACCGGCGACATGATCACCGGCACAGCGTTCGTTCATACCGTCATCGACGATCACTCCCGTGTCGCTTACGCCGAGATCCACGACGACGAAACCGCCGCCACTGCAATCGCTGTTCTGCGTCGAGCGGTCGGCTGGTTCGCCAGCCGTGGCGTCACCGTCGAACAGGTGCTCTCCGACAACGGCTCCGCATACCGCTCATACGCCTGGCGCGACGCTTGCGCCGAGCTCAGCATCCAACCGAAACGCACCCGGCCCTACCATCCGCAGACGAACGGCAAGATCGAACGCTTCCACCGCACCCTCGCCGACGGCTGGGCATACGCCCGGCACTACAACTCCGAATCAGCCCGCCGCAACGCACTCCCGGCCTGGCTGCACTCCTACAATCACCACAGGCCCCACACCGCCATCGGCAGCCAGCCACCCATCAGCAGATTGACCAACGTCCCTGAGAAACACACCTAGAAATGGACGCGCGGCGGCTCGGCGATCGCCGCCAGGTTGTCGACCTCGAAGAACTCGCGCTCGGTGAATCCGAGCCGCCGCGCGAAGAGGTTGTTGGGGAACACCGTGATCTTCGTGTTGAACTCGCGGACCCCGCCATTGTAGAAACGGCGCGACGCCTGGATCTTGTCCTCGGTGTCCACCAGGTCGGCCTGGAGCCGCAGGAAGTTCTGGCTGGCCTGCAGCTGCGGGTACGCCTCGGCCACCGCGAAAATGCTCTTCAGCGCCGTCTGCATGTGCCCCTCGGCCGCGGACGCCTCGCCCGGCGTCTGAGCGGTCAGAGTCTCGGAGCGCGCCCGCGTGACGGACTCGAAGACGCCCTTCTCGTGGGCCGCGTAGGCTTTCACCGTCTCGATCAGGTTGGGGATGAGATCGGCACGTCGCTTGAGCTGCACGGTGATGTCGCTCCACGCCTCGTCCACGCGCACCTTGAGGGTGACGAGCGAGTTGTAGGTGGCCCAGAGGTAGATTCCGACGATCGCGGCGATCACCACGACGATGATGACCGGAATGAGCCATTCCATGAGGGGAACTCCTTGCGTGCGGGCGCTGTGAGAGGGTGCGCTGGTGCCATCCTAACCGCGGCGAATGAGCCTCCCCCGCCCTTCCCATCACACTCGAAGCAACCGCGTCGGGGACGGCAGGCGCCACGCCGCGCGGCTCCCTCCGCCGCAGACAGCCTCCTCCGTCTCCGGCATGGCCAGCCGGCGTTCTCGGGCATCGCGTGAAAGCAGGATCGGGTGAGGGGCGGGCCACGACCCCGAGGCCCGTCGGGACGAGCGCGGCGAGTCTGCGACGGCGATGCGCGCCATCGGCGTTGCCGGGCCGGCGCTGCCGAGACCGCAGCCGCTTCCCGGCGAAGGGCCAGGCGGACCGGGTGGCAGTATGCCGCGAATAGCGCGATTCCATTTGACAGGGGCGTCCGCCGCGCTTGGAATAGGGTGAAATGCAGTTATTCACGTCGGACATGCCACCACCGGTCCGGTCGCGGGGAGCGATGGGATCGTTCGCGGCTGCGCCCATCGCGCTGCTGCTGGTGGCGATGGCGCTCAGCGCTCCGACGGGGCCGGCTGCGGCAACGACAGCAGTCTCCCCCAGATCCTCCACTCCCACCGCGTCGGCGGCCTCCGCCGACACCGCCACACCGAGCCCGACGCCGACCCCGTCGGCCCCGCGGCTCGACCCGGCGCCCTCGGACCTCGTCGTCTCCTTCCCGCTCACGGTCTCCGGAACGGCCAGCCCCGGCGACGTCATCGCGGTCTCGGGCGGGTCCTCTCCGGGCGCGGACACCAGCTGCACCGCGACCGCCGACAGCGACGGCCGCTTCAGCTGCGCCCTCCGCCGTCTGCCGGACGGCAGCCGCGTGCCCGTGCGCGCCGAATCCCGCGCGACCGGGCTGTCCGACAGCTGGCAGGCGCAGGTGCTCTCGCCTCCGGCGATCACCACCGCGGACGGCACGGCGACCGGCGGCGGCATCCGTGGGACAGCCTTCCCCGGCGCAACCGTGACCGTCGCCTCCGAGACCGGCGCCCAGTGTACGTTCCCGGCAGACGGGGCCGGAACCTGGGGATGCGTCATCGGCGGGATGCCGGACGGACGGCACACGATCACCGCGACGCAAGTCGCCCCATTCTCGACGACACGCTCCGGGCGCAGCGCCAGCGTCTCGATCGTCCTCGACACCGTCCCACCGCCCGCCCCCACCATCACCGCGCCCCGTCTGGGCTCCTCCGTCGCGAACGGCGGAGCGTTCGGCTTCGGCGGCGCCGGCGAGTCCGGCGGCGAGGTCACGGTCTACGCGAGCACCCTGTCCGGCACGACCGTCGCCTGCGTCTCGCCCGTCACCGACGGCGTCTGGTCGTGCGCCGGCGCGCTGCCGCCCGGCGGATACCGCGTCTCAGCGTTGCAGCGGGATGCCGCCGGCAATGTCAGCGCCGGAAGCAACACCATCGCGGTCACGGTTCAGAACGCCGTCGCGACCGCTCCGCCGTCCTCCCGGAAACCGGCGGCCGGACCTTCGCCGACTCCGACGCCGACCGTCCCCGCGCCGGCCCCGCCCTCCGACCCCGAGCGTCCCGACACCAAGGGCTGGACCGAAACCCCGTTCTCGACGGCCTCCGCACCCGCCGTCGACGCCGCCTCCGTTCCGGGCTGGCTCCGCTCGCTCGCTCTCGCCGTCGCCGCACTCCTGCTCCTGGCTTTGCCGGCTCAGCTGCTCGCGGCCGCGCTGGCGCGCCGCCGCTCGCGGGCCGCCTCGCGCCCCGCGCTCCCCTCCGTCTTCGGGCGCAACCGCACCCGGGCCGAGCTGGCCGAGGCCGACGCTGTGCTCGGCGGGCAGCGCTGGCCGAGGGGCTCCGCGCTGTCGGAGGCCTCCGGACTCTCCGTGCCCGCGACGACGGCGCCCCAGCCGCTCTGGCTGGCGCCGGTCGTCGGTGTCGTGGCCGCCGCTCTGGTGACCCTGTCGACCTCCGTGCAGGATGCCGTCGCCTACATCCGGCTGCTGTTCGCCGTCGCGCTGGCTGTCGCCGCCGTCAATGCCGTCGGGGTGCTCGCCGCACGCGCGATGGCGCGGCACTTGGGCAGATCCGCACCTCCCGTGGTCGTGCGCCCGCTCCTGCTCATGGCCGTGGCGGCGACGGCTGTGGGGTCGCGTCTGTTCGGGTTCGAGCCCGCACTGCTGTTCGGTCTGGTGGTGGGAGTGCTGCTCCCGGACGGCCGCGCCCGGGTGGCGCGCGGACGGATCGCCGCCGTGCAGCTCTGCGCCATCGCCGCCCTCGGTGTGCTCGCCTGGCTCGCCGTCGGTGTACTCCCGTCGCCCTCGGGCGGGGTCTCCGCTTTCTTGGTGGAGTTCGCGAACGCGCTCTCACTGCTGGGCATCGGGTCCGCCGCCGTCGCGCTTCTGCCGATCGGCGGGCTTCCTGGCCGCGCGGTCTTCCTCTGGGTGCGGCCGCTGTGGCTCGGACTGGGCCTGCTCGTGTACACGATGCTGTTCGCGCTCCTGCTGCCGGTGGCCTCCCTCATCCGGAACGGCACAGGCCTCGTCGCGATCCTCGGCGCCGCGCTCGTGTTCGCCGTGCTGAGCGTCAGCGTGTGGCTGTGGGAGCGCTACATCGAACCGGCGCGCTGAGAGTTCAGACCGCCGCGACGTAGTACCAGTCCCCGTCTCGCGCTGGACACCCCGCTCGACGCTCTTGTAGTACGCGGCGAACGCGACCACGCCGTCCCGGTCGAACGGTCCGCCCCGCCCGGTGCTCTCGATATCGAGGCGATACCAGCGGAGGCCGTCCTCCAGGAGCAGCTCGCCGGGCCGCGTCGAGGGGTGCCAGCTGCGCAGGAGATAGCCGCCGTCGCCCAGCGCGAACGCGCTGAACCGGGAGCGCATCAAACGCTCCGCGGTCGGTGCGAGAGATCCCGCGTGCAGAGGGCCGCAGCAGCGGCCATACGTTCTCACCGCTGGTGCAGGGGCAACGCAGGAGGGTCACCCAGCGAGTGTAGACGACCGCCGACACGAGCTCCCACCGTGTACCTTTAGAGGCATGGAAGGCTTGTTCATCGGTATCATCTGGCTCATCGTCGTCGGCGGTGGAATCGGCGTGCTGGTGTCCCTGGTCGCGATGGCCAAGGCCCCCTACCGCAACCGCTGAACCGGCTAGACTCACCCCCGGAGCCTGCCGGCCCGGCCGTGCGACCCGGCGGAGCGAACCCTCCGCCAGCCCACGGAAGCGCCAGCTCACGAAAGCACTCGGCCCCCATAGCCCAATCGGCAGAGGCAGGCGACTTAAAATCGCTTCAGTGTGGGTTCGAATCCCACTGGGGGCACCAGCGCGAAGCCTCCGAATCCCTTTGTCTTGGGTTCTAACGGTCGTTGCAACACCTGGACTTTCTGGGAGTTGTAACGACCGTGGCCCGTTTAAGGAGCTATTCGAGGGATCGACGCTGTTTCACGCAGGCTGATAAGGACGCGTTCTTCGCGTTGTTCGAGGCGTGTGGGAGCATCACGATCGCGGCGCGTGAGTTGGGGTTCAACCCGGCGACCTGCGGGACGTGGGTATGGAAGGCCGGCCTGCGCAGCCAGGGGAAAACCGGGACTGGTCCGCATCCAGGAAAGGAACGCTACTTCCAGTTGCGACGCGATGGCATCTCGCGTCGCGAAGCAGCGGCTGCCGTCGGGGTGAACATCCGCACGGCACGGGATTGGGATAACGGTGTCCGGAAGACCGCTCATCGCCGCTATTACCCAGATGGTCGGGTCGTCGATTACAAAACAGGTATGACGACGTTTCTTGACGGCACCGAGACAATCTCGCCGGCGGCGATCTTTCAGCTGGAGAGGAAGCTCGATCCGCGGTTCCTTTCGCTGGAGGAACGTGAGCAGATCCGGGATCTCCTCCGCGATGGGTTGTCACTGCGGAGCATCGCCGCCCAGCTGCGGCGGTCGCCATCCACGATCAGTCGGGAAATCTCCCGGAACCGGTCCTCGACCGGGATCTATCACCCCTTCGCAGCACATCGCTACTCGGCGAAGCGTCGCCCACGGCCAAAGCCGCGAAGACTGGTGACAGAGCTGCGGTTGCGTGCTTTCGTTGAGTCGAAGCTGGCGTTGCGGTGGTCTCCCGAGCAGATCACTCGAGCCCTGATCCGTCAGTTCCCGGACGACGTTGGGATGCGAGTGGCGACCGAGACGATCTACCAGACGCTCTATCTCCAAGGACGCGGCCAGCTGCGCCGTGATCTCGCGACAGCGCTGCGTACCGGGCGCGCACGTCGCCGACCGAACCGGGGAACCAACGCACGTCGTTCGCGGTTCGTCGACCCGATGCTCATGATCTCCGAGCGCCCCGCTGAGGTCGCTGATCGTGCTGTTCCAGGGCATTGGGAAGGCGATCTCATCATCGGCGCTGACCACGCCAGCGCGATCGGCACCCTCGTCGAGCGAACCACCAGGTTCGTGATGCTCGTCCACCTCCCGACCGACCACGCTGCCGAGACCGTCCGCGATGGCCTCATTCGGACGATGAGCGGCCTGCCGGCCGAACTGAAGAAGTCGCTGACCTGGGACCAGGGTGCGGAGATGGCCGCCCACAAGACGTTCACGATCGCCACCGACATGGACGTCTACTTCTGCGACCCAGCCTCGCCCTGGCAGCGCGGTTCTAACGAGAACACGAACGGGTTGCTGAGGCAGTACTTCCCGAAGGGCACCGACCTCTCACAGCACTCGCCCGCGGACCTTGCCCGAGTCGCACACGAACTCAACACCCGCCCACGCAAAACGCTCGGCTGGGAAACCCCAGCCCAGCGCCTCGCTAAACTACCTACCAGCTAATCGTCGTGTTGCAACGACCACTAGAATCCGCCGGTTTTACGAGGGGTTCGGGGGCTTCTCCATGTTCGGACTACCGGTTTGCCCACTTTTTGCCCACATTTGAAACACGTACAGCGTTGTGTAGAGCTGCGGAGACAGTATCGAGGTCGTCGTCGAACAGGTGCCCATACACGTCGAGTGTCATGGCCGCAGAGGCGTGACCGAGCATCCGCTGCACGGCCTTGACGTTCGCGCCGGCTGCGATCGACAGGGACGCGGCTGTGTGGCGCAGATCATGGATCGTCAGCTCTATAGGAACGCCGGAGCGCTTCTTCGCGTAGACGAACCATCCACCCGACCAATCCGGCGTCGTGATGTGATTGCGGCCATCGCCGACCACGAGCTGCTCGCGGGTCTTGCCATCGCACTGCTTAGCCAAACCCTCGGCGAGGAACTGCGGGAACGGCACCGACCGCGCCTTGTGCGATTTCGGCGTGCCGACGATGACCTCCTTGCCGACCTTCACGGCATTCTCATCGATCTGTAGTCGTCGGCGCAGCATATCGAGGTGCTTCACTCTCAGCCCGGACGCCTCGCCCCACCGCATACCGGTGTAGGCGAGCATGCGGATGAGCGTGGCGTGCTGGCCGGCCTCCCGCGCGAGCGCGTCGACCTGCTCGTGGGTGAGGTAGACGTGCGCCTTTTTACCTTTGCGTAGTAAATTCACACCCCGAGCCGCGTTGTGGACGACACGCCGGTCCTTCACGGCCACGTCGAGGATTCCGGCGAGAATCCCGTACGCTCTCAAGGTCACACTCGCGGACCTCTTCGCCGACAACTTAGTCACCCACTCCTGCACTGCGGAATGCTCTATGCGAACCAGCTGCACATTCCCCCACTGCGGCTCCACATGCAACCGCCAGGTAATCTCCAACACCCTGTACGCTGATGGCTTCAACGCGACCTTCTTACCCGCCAACCACGGGACCGCCCGGCTCTCGACCGTCACCCGCGTCCTGGTCGGGTCGATGTACTCGCCAGCGGCACGCTTCACCATGACGCTGGCGGCGAACAGCTCGGCCTCTCGCTTGGTGCGGAACCCACGCTTGTCGGTTTGCGACCCGTCGGGCTTCCGGTATCTGACCCGATACCGTTTCCCCTTCGCTGTGTCATAGGGAGTGATCGTAGCCATTCAGCGGACCGCCTTGCCGCGCTCGCGACGGAGTAGCCGTTGGTAGGCGAGCACCAGTTCGGGGAGCACACCGCGGTACTTTGCCCGGGCGGTTGGAGTCTCGTTGATTATGAGCCGTCTGATTTTGCCCCAGGTTTCAATCTGCAGTGGTGGTCTGGCCACGGATCGCCTCTTTCTGCACCTTCGCCCTCGTGGGCTGTTTCGTCGGGTGAATGGGTGCCAAAGTCTCTGCGGTTTGTCAGGAGGAATTCTCGCCGTCGAGTAGCTTTTCGGCTCGGTCGAGCGCAGTACGTGGCGTGTTTGCCAGGATTACAGTCTCCCCGTGACGAACGATTCCATCGTGGACATCGACTACAATCTCGTAGAGCCTCGCGCGTGGCGTCCCATGGGAGGGGAGCTCTTGGCCGGTGCGTTGGTGTGCTGCCCGTAACTGGTTGATGCTGATGGAGAATGCGCGATCTTCGCGAGCATGTTTCACCCATGTGGCGGTCAGCGGTAGTGCCATTCCCGCAGCGAGCAGGATGACGGTCAGGGGCCGGCTGATGGCATAGAGCACAAACCCGAACTTCGCGGCACCAACCATGCCGTACAGAGCCCCGAAATTCATGAAGTAGGTAGATGCGGACATCGCCACTGCGGCGATGCAGCCAAAGATAATAAGAGTCGCGCTGACTCGGGCGATCGGACTCTGCAGGCTCCCGATCTCACGAATGCAGATGAAAGCGATGCCGGAGAAAATGGTCGCGATTATTGAAAAAAGCAGACAAGTATAGATAGTTGCGATCGGTTGAGCGCGATAGGTGATATTGAATGTCGTCGTTGAAGGGAGCGGCCGCAGTGAGAAGAAGAGCAGCACGAGGAACAGCCCTACTGCTATGCCGAGTGCGACAACCCAAGCCGGAGTCGCGGTGACACCGGAAATCGCGCGGGTGAATCCGTTCGCGAGGGTGAAGATGCCTGCGAGAAGGATCAGGTCGGAGATCAGCGTGGCGTAGTTCACGCTGCCGATCAGAGAGTCGATCCGTAGATAGATCGGGTCAAGTTTGATTGTAAGACTGACCGCGATCGAGAGTAGCGCCCAGAAGGTTACATGGCTGCTTGCTGTGCGCCACAGGAATGCGTTGATAATGACCGCGATCCAGATGAAGGCGGTCACGATGATGTTGACCAATGGAATATCCTCTCGAGTCCGGATAGCTGACGGTAAGTCTTTTCGCCGATGATGTATCACACGACTTCACGCGCAAGCCGTTCTGCTGTTTTTTCTTCTGGATCATCGAACAGTCCGCGTGCGCGGGAGACGCCGAGTAGCGCGTCTATCTCGTGGCAGGGGGTGCTGGTGTGACCGAGGAGAATGTGTGCCAGCTCATGCGAAACGATGACGCTGCCGTGCAGCGATGGGAGCGGCGGAGAGTGGAAAATGGTGAACTTATCGGCGGCGGGGAGTACAAGCCCGCTTGGCTTCTCGCCTCGCAAGCTGCGAGCTCGGCGAAGGTATATGGGTTTACCCTCCCGAACCGACACCGCATCAACCAGGTCGTTATAAGGTGGGGCATTCGGGTAAGTCCAGGTTGAATTGGGTAACGGGGGTCGACGTTGATCCCATCGCTATCGGTTCCGATGCTCTTTCTCTACATCTTCGAGAAGGTCGGCTATTTCATTCAAGGCCTCATCGTCCAGCTTCTCGACCAGGCCGCCCCTTGCGGCGGCATGTCCGCTGTATCCGCCATGTTCCAGTGCTCGTCGAAAACGCTCTCGTGCGTCGATTGCCGAAAGAGCTGGATTCTCCTCACTTTCTTGAATTCCTGCGCTGGGCGGCAATGCGTGAACCTTGGGAGGGGTGGCTGGCCGCCCAGCATGCTGAGCCGCGTTGGCGCGGCGTACGAGTTCCATCATCAAGTTCTGACCAGTCCAGTCGCCTCCAGCAAGCAGGGCAAGCGTATCCACGTCCTCCGTATCCAAAGGGCGCTTCCCATTGATGCGCTCTGATACATAGCCAGCATTGCGCCCGAGCTGTTTGGCGATCTGTTTTCCAGTCACTCGGGCTTCGTTCATGAATCCCCTGTAGGCCCCTGCGAGGGCGACAGAGAATGGGCTCATTTCTGGGTAGCGGTCCACCGTAGGATCTTTGCATATGCGCTACTTGCATGTCAATTGCCGACTTGGTGTTGACCAAGCCTATTTGTACACGCCAAGCTTGGTGTATGCAAACCAATCAGAGTAGCCAGGATGGGGTGGTCTCGGCCATCAGCCTTCTTCTGGTGGCCCAACGGAAGACTCGGAGGTGGCTAGCGGAAGAACTGGGCCGGGACCAGTTTTGGATCGGCAGTCGTATGAACAACCGGACCATGTTCAAGTTCAGTGAGGTCGAGCAGATCGCTCAGGTGTTCGGCCTCTCTCTGGATGAGTTTCTCGCCGTGCCAGCCGCGCCATCCCTGCGCCTCGATCCACTCAGGCGAGTGCGTCGGCATGAATCGGCATGAAGGTGGCGTCGTGAGTAAGACCGTGGCTGTGACGCCGGAGGTGGTGGCCGTTCCTGTCTATCTGACTCCGGAGCAGGTCTGTGACTTGGTTCCGGGGATGACGGTGCGGTCGTTGAAGGAGATGCGGGCGGCTCGTCGTGCCGGTGTTCGCGGTTCGAAAGGTGGGCCGGTATACGTGAAGCCGAACGCCAAGACCGTCGTCTATGACACGGCGGATGTCGTCGCGTACATGAACGCGATCAAAGGGCATGAAGCCTAGGCCTGACCCTCCCCCACCCCGTCTCACCCAATCACATGAGCCACCCCGGCCTGTTGGGCCGGTTAAGAAAGGAGTGCGTTATGAATTACCACACAGATGGTTTGAGATTCTCAAGCTCTTGTTGTTCTTCCAGCGCGATTAGCTTTGAGTCTTCGTCATACTGCTTACCGTTTCGTTCGCCGCGCCTAATTGCGAGCCTGTCGTAGGCATTTTGAACGACTGATGTGGGGTCGATTTCCAGGAATTCGCACGCTTCACAAAGAACGGAGAGAGGGAGGGGGAGTTTCCCATTTAGCCATCGATTCATGGTTGCCGTGGGTCGTCTGATGGCCTCGGCAGTGGCCTTGGCGGTCTTCCCGTGGCTGGTGATTTTTCCTTTGAGCTCGAGGGCGACGTAGTAGGCGAACTCATCCGCTCGCTGTCGGTTGTCCATGATGTCAACCATAGCAGCATTCATATCAATCAAGTTGATCAAAGTGAGTATTTCAACACTTGACAAGTGATCAATAAGTCAATTAAGGTGATGTCATGATTAATCATGAGGTGGCTGAGGCCAGCGCTTGAAAGGTTCAAGAGGCTATCGAAGACTCTGGGTGGTCGAAGCGTTCTATCTCAGACGAGACGGGAATCCCGTACCAGACCCTCAATAGAAAGCTGAAGGCTCAAAGCGAGTTCAGTTTTAGAGATGGTTTCAGTAGTCGTTTTTGGTGAGTTTGCGGGCGCTGGTGATCGCGATTGCTAGAGCGACGAGCGCCGTGATCGTTGAGGCGGTGCGGTCGTAGCGAGTGGCGAGTTTCCGGAAGGCGAGGATCCAGGCCATGGTGCGTTCGACTACCCAACAGTGTTTACCCAGTCACTGTTTGGAGTCGACTCCGATTCGTGCGATGCGTGCCTTGATCCCACGACAACGCAGGTAACAGCGGACGCGGCGGTTGTCGTAAGCCTTATCGGCGTGGAAGATAACCGGGCGGCGTCTGGGCCGACCGCGGCCGACGCCCTTGATCGCGGTGATGTTGTCTAACACAGGTTCCACGAGCATGGAGTCGTGTCGGTTGGCGCCGGAGATCTCCACATGCAGCGGGAGTCCGTTGCGGTCGGTCAGGACATGGTACTTGGTGCCCCGTTTCCCACGATCCGTGGGGTTAGGTCCAGTGAGATCGCCCCCCTTTTCGCCCGGACACTTACGGAGTCCAGGCAGGTTCTTGACCAGTCGATCATGCCAGCCTGGCCGAGTTCGTCGAGCATGATCTTCCGCAGTGCATCCCACGCGCCCGCTTCGGACCATTCACGCAGACGCCGCCAACAAGTGACCCCGGACCCATACCCCAACTCGGGCGGGAGCTTCTCCACGGGATCCCCGTCAGCAGCACGAACACGATCCCAGCGAACACCTTCCGGTCAGGAACCCGAGGCTGCCCAGCCCGCCCATTGACCACAGGCGGCCGAGGCGGAATCAACGGCTCCAGCCGCTCCCACAACATATCCGTAATGAACCGATCCTCAGCAAGCGTCGACACTCGACCAGCATCCCCGCTAACCAGCCACAACAACCACCGCCACGCCGACTACTGAAACCACCTCTTAGGAGGTCCTCGTGACCCACGCTAATGCTGCTTTGACTCCTCGCGAATGCCTCCGCCTGGCCCGCCAAGTCGTCGACGACGGCTGGTCCGTTGCTGCGGCGGCGACCTACTTCCGAGTGTCCTGACGCACCGCGGACCGATGGGCTCGTCGTTACGTGGAGATGGGCGAGGCGGGAATGCTGGACCGTTCGTCACGGCCGCATCACAGCCCGAACAAGACCCCGCGAAGACTGGTCCGCAAGGTCGTGCATCTGCGGTGGAAGAAGCGGCTGGGACCAGTCGGTATCGGCGCCCAGCTCGGCATGCCCGCCTCGACCGTTCACACGGTCCTCTCCCGGTGCCGGATCAATCGGCTCAGCCACGTCGACGTCCGCACCGGCGAACCCGCCCGCCGCTACGAGCACGAGCATCCCGGATCGATGATCCACGTCGACATCAAGAAACTCGGCAACATCCCCGACGGTGGCGGCTGGCGCTACGTCGGACGTCTCCAGGGAGAGCGGAACAAGGCCATCACCGCGAAGCGGACCGGGAAACACGGGATCACCGGCGACATGATCACCGGCACAGCGTTCGTTCATACCGTCATCGACGATCACTCCCGTGTCGCTTACGCCGAGATCCACGACGACGAAACCGCCGCCACTGCAATCGCTGTTCTGCGTCGAGCGGTCGGCTGGTTCGCCAGCCGTGGCGTCACCGTCGAACAGGTGCTCTCCGACAACGGCTCCGCATACCGCTCATACGCCTGGCGCGACGCTTGCGCCGAGCTCAGCATCCAACCGAAACGCACCCGGCCCTACCATCCGCAGACGAACGGCAAGATCGAACGCTTCCACCGCACCCTCGCCGACGGCTGGGCATACGCCCGGCACTACAACTCCGAATCAGCCCGCCGCAACGCACTCCCGGCCTGGCTGCACTCCTACAATCACCACAGGCCCCACACCGCCATCGGCAGCCAGCCACCCATCAGCAGATTGACCAACGTCCCTGAGAAACACACCTAGAGCGTCGAGAACTGTCCGATCGAGCGCGTCGCCGTGAGGCCGCCGTACTGTGCCAGCGGCTTCGACTGCGGGGAGTGCCCGGTGGTGAGGCCGCGCTCGCGGAGGGTGTCCTCCAGACGCTGAAGGGGGACGCCGCACTGGACGGTGGCCATCCTCGCCCGCAGGCGCTTCGCTCCGCGTGGGCAGAACTCGACGGCGAATGGGAGTTCGCCTTCGACGACACCGACAGCGGGCTCAGCGAGCGCTGGCAGGAGTCATGCGCATTCCCGTTGAGCATCCGCGTCCCCTTCCCCTTCGAGTCGGAGCTCTCCGGGATCGGCGACACCGGCTACCACCCGGTCGTCTGGTACGCCAGGGACCTCACGCCGGGAGAGCTGAGCCGCGCCGGGCACGAGTCCGGCCGCCGGCTGATGCTGCGCTTCGGGGCGGTCGACTATCGCTGCCGCGTCTGGGTCGACGGTCATCTCCTCGGCGAACACGAGGGCGGGCACACTCCGTTCGCCTTCGACGCCACGGACGCGCTCGACGCCGGCCGCGCGACCCATCGCATCGTCGTCCGCGTCGAGGACGACCCGCTGGACGTCGCGCAGCCGCGCGGCAAGCAGGAGTGGCTTCCCGAACCGCACGCCATCTGGTACCAGCGCACCAGCGGGATCTGGCAGCCGGTGTGGCTGGAGGCCGTGGACGAGTTGCACCTGCGCACCCTGCACTGGACGCCCGACGTCCCCCGCGGGGAGGTACGGCTGGAACTGGAGCTCAGCCGTCGCCCGGCCTCTCCCGCCGCGGTCACCGTCGCGATCGGACGCGACGGTGAGGCGCTCGCCCGGGTCAGCGCGACCGTGACCGACCAGCGCGCCGAGATCGTCATCCCGATCCCCGCGCAGCGCAACGGCCAGGCCCACGAGGAACTGCTCTGGCACCCCGGCTCCCCCGTGCTGCTCGACGCGACCGTGACGCTGGACGCCGACGGCCGACGCCGGGATGCCGTGGCGTCCTACTTCGGAATGCGCTCCACCGCCGTGCGCGGCGGAGAGTTCGTGCTGAACGATCGCCAGCTCTACCTCCGCAGCGTGCTCTACCAGGGCTACTGGACCGAATCCCACCTCGCGAGCCCGAGCGCGTCGGCTCTCCGCGCCGATGTCGAGCTGATCGCAGAACTCGGTTTCAATGCGGTCCGCATCCACCAGAAGATCGAGGACCCGCGCTTCCTCCACTGGACCGACCGCCTCGGCATCCTCGTCTGGGGCGAAGCGCCCGGGGCGTACGAGTTCGGGCCGCGCGCGCTTCAGCGTACGACCAGCGAGTGGCTGGCCACCCTCGAGCGCGACCGCTCGCATCCTCCGATCGTGACCTGGGTTCTCGCTCAACGAGAGCTGGGGTGTGCAGCACATCGCCGCCAGCCGCGCGCAGCGCGAGTTCGCCCGCGTGCTCGCGGCGCTCACCCGGGCGGTCGACCCCACCCGTCCCATCATCTCGAACGACGGCTGGGAGCACGTCGACTCCGACATGCTGACGCTGCACGACTACGAGGCCGACCCCGCCGTCGTCTCCGCCCGCTACCGCGACGCCGCGGCCCGCGAACGCCTGCTCTCGGGAACCGGACCGGCCAGCCGCGCCGTCGCGCTGGACGATCAGGGGATCGGTGAGCGCCCGTTCCTGCTGACCGATTTCGGCGGCATCTCGTTCACGACGACGTACACGGCCGAAGACGCCTGAGGCTACTCCACCGCCGCCAGCGCCGACGAGTTCGCCGACCGCATCGCCGCCCTCGTGGGCGCCGTGCGCGAGAGCGACTTCCTCGCCGGGTTCTGCTACACCCAGTTCAGCGACACCCTGCAGGAGACCAACGGCCTTCTGAGCGACGACCGCACCCCCCAAAGCGCCGATCGAGCGACTGCGGGCGGCGATTCTCACGGGCGAGCGGGACCGCTGAGCCGGTTCCGCCTCCTCCGGCGAACGCGCCGGAGCCTGGCGATGACAGCCACGATCGCGATGCCGAGTGCAGTGCCGAGAGTGTTCGCCAGCAGGTCGCGCGGGTCGCTGACCCGTTCGGGGATGAACAGCTGCGCGAACTCGATCGTCAGCGTCGTGGCCGCCCCGAGCGCGAGAGCGAGCCACCACCGGCGGAGACCGAACCGGAGCGTGAAGAGCACGCCCAAGGGAACGAACAGGAGGATGTTGGCCGCGAACTCCACGACAGCGCCATCGATCCATCTCAGCAGCGGCGACGAGGCCAACGCCGCCAGAAGCCCCTTGAACAGACTGTTGCGCTGCGGTCGCGGCGGGGACGGGTTCAGCGTGATCCACGCGAGGGCCAGGAGGTAGAGCGCGGTCACCGCGGACAGGAGACGGGAAAGCAGCATGCGCCCATCTTCCCGCATACTGTTATCCGAATGCAGGGGGGAAATCCACTGAGTCCGCCGTCAGCCGGAACGGCTCCGAGACGATGCCCGGACGCGGAAACGGGCCGCCACCCGAGGATCACGGCCCGTTTCCGCAGACGTTCGCGGCGTCGACCGACCTCCGGGGCCGCCGCGAGGACGTGTGACTAGCGACGCAGGCCGAGGCGCTCGATGAGGGCGCGGTAGCGGCTGATGTCGATGTCCGCGAGGTAGCCGAGGAGACGGCGGCGCTGACCGACCAGGAGGAGCAGGCCACGACGGGAGTGGTGGTCGTGCTTGTGCTCCTTGAGGTGCTCGGTGAGATCCTTGATCCGCTGGGTCAGGATGGCGACCTGGACCTCGGGGGATCCGGTGTCACCGGGGTGGGTAGCGTACTCGTCGATGATCGCCTTCTTGGTCTCAGCATCCAGTGCCATTAAAGGGGATCCCTTTCGTTCGTTGCGCGGTGCCCGGGGCCTTCTGCCTGGGCTCTCTTTCTCCGCGGCCGTTGGACGGCAACCGGAAGAGTCTACCAGACCGGCAGATGCGTCCCCCGCCCGAAACCCCGAGCGTGTCTCAGCGTTCCACGCCGCGCAGCACCGCGTCCACGGCCTCCACCGCCGCGCGGGACGGCGCACCGTCGTCATTGTCCGCCCACCAGAGCAGCGCAGAGAAAGGGGCGGAGCTGAGGGCGTCGGCGAGCACCCGGGCGCGGAGTCCATCGCTCGGGATGCCGAGGCGACGGGCGAGGAAATCGGCCAGCAGATCCCGATTGGCGCCCAGGCGGGCGACGCCGAACGCGATCAGCTCGGGATCGGACGCCATCAAACGCAGGCGCAGGCGGGCCGCTTCCCGGGCCTCGGGCTCGAAGTCGAGGGAGCGCGTGAACGCCCGGGCGAGAGTGTCGCGGACCGACTCCCCCGCCGATGGCGCGTCGAGGACGGCGCGCATCCGCTCGACGACCGGCTCCAAACCGCCCCAGACGAGTTCGGGTTTGCTCGGGAAGTAACGAAACAGCGTTCGCCGGCCGACGCCGGCGAGGGCGGCGACGTCATCCATCGTCGTCGCGTCATACCCGTGCGCGGCGAAGCGGCGGAGCGCGAGCAGGGCGATGCGCTCCGGGTCCACCCTGGAGGGACGGCCCCGGCGGCGCGGCGCGGATTCGGCGGGTGAACTCACCTCCACATTATGGCGGCGAAGTCGCCTCCTCATTATGGCACTGAGTGCTATAAATAGAGGAACGTCCGATCGGACACCATCGATGTCATTGACACCCACGAGGAGCACAGAAGATGAGCACCACCGATTCCACCCGGTTCGCCGGCAAGACAGCCATCGTCACGGGCGCCGGGTCCGGCATCGGGAAGGCGACGGCCCTGCGCCTCGCCGCCGAGGGAGCCCGCGTCATCGGCAGCGACATCTCCAAGGAGCGGCTTGCCGCGCTGGTGGCGGAGAACCCGGGGCTCGACCTCGTGGCCGTCGCGGGCGACGTCTGCAGCGAGGAGACGATCGCCCAGCTCGTGGAGGCGGCGGGCGAGTGGATGCGCTCGCCAACGTCGCGGGCATCATGGATGGCTTCCTGCCGGCCGCCGAGGTCGACGATGCCCTCTGGGACCGTGTGTTCAGCGTGAATGTCACCGCGATCATGCGGCTCAGCCGGGCCGTCCTCCCCCTCATGGTCGAGGCCGGCAGCGGCGCGATCGTGAACGTCTCGAGTGAGGCGGGCCTGCGCGGCTCGGCCGCCGGCGCGGCCTACACCGCTTCCAAGCACGCGGTCATCGGCCTCACCAAGAGCACGAGCGTCCTCTACGCGCCGAGGGGCGTCCGCGCCAATGCCGTCGCCCCCGGCGGCGTGGCGACGAACATCGAGGCTCCGATCCAGTCGTCGTGGGCGGGCGAGCGGCTCGGGCCGATCATGCAGACCACGGTTCCCCCGGTCGCTCAGCCGGAGCAGCTCGCCGCGGCGATCACCTGGCTGCTCAGCGACGACTCGGCCAACGTGACCGGTGTCGTGCTGGCGTCGGACGGCGGCTGGTCGGCGGTCTGAGCGGGAACCGCACTGCCTCCGATCGCATCCGAGACAGACGGACGCTCCCGCGGCCGGGCCGGGGGAGCGTCCGTCTGTCTCGGGGGTCTTAGCTGACGCCGAGCAGGTCAATCACGAAGATGAGGGTCTTCCCGGAGAGCGGATGACCGCCCCCGGCCGGGCCGTAGGCGAGCGCCGGCGGGACGGTCAGCTTGCGACGGCCGCCGACCTTCATGCCGGGGATGCCGTCCTGCCAGCCTTTGATCAGATTGTTGAGCGGGAAATCGATGGACTGCCCGCGGCTCCAGGAGGAGTCGAACTCCTCGCCGGAATCGTACTCGACGCCGAGGTAGTGTACGTCGACCTTGGAACCGGGGGCCGCCTCGGGGCCGGAGCCCTCGACGATGTCGACGATCTCCAGCGTCTCGGGCGCCGGGACCTCGGGAGCGTCGATCTCAGGCTTCTCGTTGGTGTTCTCTGCCATGACCCCCATCCAACCCGTCCACCCCCGCCGGCGTCAAAAGGTCTTGCGCTCCGGGCGCGCCAGGGGCATCCTGGAGGTATAGCTCGACGCTCCGGGAGAGTTGCAGGCATCGCCGCACCACCGGGGCGCCGAGTCTTTTCACCCAGAGCGCACGAGGCGTTCCCAGGCCGCGTCCGGCCGAGCGACCCGGTTCACCCGAACACCTTTCCCGGGTTCAGGATGCCAAGCGGGTCGAACACCGACTTCAGCCTCTGTTGCAGATCATAGGAGTCCGGCCCGAGCTCCTCGGCCAGCCAGCGGCGCTTCAGCACGCCGACACTGTGCTCGCCGGTCAGCGTGCCGCCCAGTTGCACGGCGGTGCGGAACAGTTCGTTGGCCGCGTCCCACACCGCCGGCGCCGCCGCCGCGCCCGAGTACACGAAATTGGGGTGCAGATTGCCATCGCCCGCGTGCGCGACGGTGGGGATCGGAATGCCGTACCGCACCGAGATCCGCTCGATCGCGGCGAACATCTCCGGCATCAGCGACTGCGGCACCGCGACATCCTCGATCAGCACCGACCCCGACGCGGCGAGCGCGAGGTGGAAGGCGCGCCGGATCGCCAGCAGCCGCTCCCCCTCCGCTTCGTCGGCGGCCAGGCGGACCGTTCCGCCCGCCTCCTCGACGATGCGGGCGGCCCGCACCCCGTCCGGGTGAGCGGAGGGCCCGTCGAACCTCAGCAGGAGAAAGCTGGAGCCCTCGGCAGCGCCGAACGCCGCACGGATCGCCGCTTCCCCGAGGTGCGCCGCAATGCGCTCCAGTGCGGAGGCGTCCAGCAATTCCATGATGGCCGGGCGCAGACGCGAGGCGGTCACCCGCGCGGCCGCGCCGGAGGCGGAACGCATGTCGGGGAAGAGCGCGGCGAGCGTCGTCGGTGGCCCCTCCGGGGAGGGCAGCAGGCGCACCGTCGCGCCGACGATCACCCCGAGCGTCCCCTCCGAGCCGACGAGCAACGAGGTGATGTCGTACCCCGTCACGCCTTTGACGGTGCGGCGCCCGGTGTGGATGAGGCGTCCGTCCGCGAGCACCACGTCGAGCCCGAGCACCGCCTCCCTCGTGACCCCGTACTTCGCGCACAGCAGCCCGCCCGCGTTCGTGGCGATGTTCCCCCCGACCGTGGAGACCGCCCTGCTGGCGGGATCAGGAGCGAAGAAGAGTCCGTACGGCTCCAGCGCCGTGTTCAGATCGGCGTTGATCACTCCCGGCTCCACGACGGCCAGCTGGTCTTCGGCCGAGATCTCCAGGATGCGGTCCATGCGATCCAGGCTCAGCACGATCGACCCGGCGGACCCGTTCGCGCCGCCGGCGAGCCCGGTTCCGGCCCCGCGCGGGACCACCGGAACGCGGAATTCGCTCGCCGCCCGCATCGTCGACCGCACATGCTCCACCCAGGTCGCCTCCACCACGGCCAGAGGCAGGCCATCGGCCGCCCATCCGGAACGATCAGCCCGTGCGGCCTCCAGCCGGGCGGGATCGGTCGTGAGCACTCCCGAGGCGACGGCGGCCTCTCCGAGAGCGGCCGTGAGCCAGTCGATGACGTTCATGATGAGTATCGTACGGCGAACCGCAGACAGCACGGCTGCTGCTCACGGGGACGGACCTTCCGATCACCGATGTCGCGTTCGCGGCGGGATTCGCGAGCGTGCGGCAGCTCACCGAGACGATCGCCGAGGTGTGCCACCTGACACCGGGAGCGAATCCAGGACTCCGCACGGCGGACGCCCGCCAGCGCACAGAGCGGGCAGGGCGGTGCCGTTGTCTCGCTCCGGCTGCCGGCGCGCGCCCCGTCCGACGGCGCTGCCCTCCTCGGCTTCCTGGCGGCACGGGCGATCCCGGGGATGGAGTCCACCGGCGGTCCCGGCGACAGCCTCGCCGACCGGCGACCTGGCACTGCGCGAGGGTGCGGCGCGCCTCGGGCTGCCCGCGGAGCCACGCGCGCTCGCCGCGCACAGCGAGCGGTGGGCTCCGTGGCGGAGCTACGCGGGATGCGGCTGTGGACAGCCGCCGCGCGAGGCACGTGCCTCGCGCGCTCCCTCGACAGCGGGGACGACAACGGCCGCGGCGACAGCTAGGATTCCGCCACAGGCCACACATGCGCTTCACCGGCAGGAAAGGGGAAAGACGCTGTGCCCTCGATCACTGTGGTGATCCCCGCGCTGGACGACGCCGAGATGCTCTCGCGCTGCCTCGCCGATCTGGCCGCCCAGCTGCGACCCGCCGACGAGATCATCGTGGTGGACAACGGCAGCGGCGATGACACCGCCGCGGTCGCCCTGGCCGGAGGTGCGCGCCTCCTGGAGCAGTCGGTGCGCGGGATCTTCCCGGCGGCGGCCACCGGTTACGATGCGGCGAGCGGCGACATCATCGCCCGGCTGGACGCCGACTCCCGCCCGCCGGCAGACTGGCTGCTGCACATCGAGGCGGCGTTCGCCGACTCGCCAGAGACGGGAGTGCTGACGGGGCCGGGCGTGTTCTATGACGGCAGGGTCCTCGTCGCGGGACTCGGGCAGTTGCTCTACATCGGCGCGTACTTCTGGACGATGGGGATCTGGCTCGGGCATCCCCCGATCTTCGGCTCCAGCTTCGCGATGCGCCGTTCGGTGTGGTGGGGCGTGCGCGAGCGGGTACACCGTTCGCTGCGGGAGGTGCATGACGACCTCGACCTCGCGTTCCATCTCGACCCGGGCGTGGCCGTGCGCTTCGACGAGCGGCTGACGGTCGGCATCTCCGCGCGACCGTTCTCGACCTGGCGCGGATTGGGGCGGCGGCTGCGCTGGGCGTTCGGGACCCTGCGACTGCATCTGCCCGACGAGTCGCCGTGGCGGCGGTGGGAGGCGCGACGGCGGTGGGAGGAGGAGCGTCCCGATCCGGCACAGGGCGCTGCCGGCGGCGCCCTGGCCTGACCGCGCGTTTCGTATCCTGACGGTTTTCCCCGATAACCTTGGACCGTGAGATTCTCGCACCTGAGCAGAACACCCGACTCGAAACCGCGGCTGGCCGCCGTCATCGGAGACGAAGCTCTGTTCCTCGATGAGAGGATGGCGCAGGCGCCCCGAGACCTGCAAGACCTGATCGAACGCGGAGAGGAAGCGCTTGCCGATGTCCGCGCCCTCGTGGGGGAAGCCGTCACGACCAAGACACCGCTGATACCGCTGCAGGAGTTGCGCCACGCCTCGGCCGTCCTCCGTCCCCCGCAGGTGATCGCCATCGGCGCGAACTACGCGGCTCACGCCTCCGAACTCAAACTGCGCAGCGAGAAAGCCGCAACCGTGTTCTCGCTCTGGCCGAACTCGCTCGCCGGTCACGGAGGGACCACCTCCTGGCCCGGCGACCTCGCCACACAGGTCGACTACGAGGCAGAGCTGGGCGTGATCATCGGCAGACCGGCTCGGGATGTGCCGGCGCAGGACGCCCTGGACTATGTCTGGGGCTACACCGTCGTGAACGACATAACGGCCCGCGACCTGCAATTCTCCGAGGCGCAGTGGTCGCGCTGCAAGTCCTTCGACGGCTTCACGCCCAACGGCCCGGTCGCGGTGACAGCCGACGAGGTGCCGGACCCGCAGGATCTCTGGCTCACCACCAATGTGGACGGCGCCATCCTGCAGGACGCTTCCACCGCCGATATGGTGCGCTCGGTGGCAGAGATCATCGAATTCCTCTCACGCTCGGCGACCATCCCGGCCGGCACGCTCATCTCGACCGGCAGCCCGGGCGGTGCCGGCTACTCGCGCACCCCTCCCGTCTTCCTCCACGACCGTTCGATGGTGACCGTCTCCATCGGCGGGATCGGCCACCTGACGACATACTGCCGGGTCACCTGACCTCGACGTCCGGCTTGCCCGCAGTCCCTGGGAACGGCTGGCGGTCTGCCGGGGCGTCTCGCAGCTCTGCGAGACGGCCCCGCGCCAGGCACGAGACACGATCGCGCTGTTCCGGTTTGGCCGGGACCGAGCTGAGCCGGTCCCCGCCAGCACACCCTCACATCTCCTGGTCGATCACCGGGATGGCCGTCGTGATCGCTTCCAGCCCCGACAGGCGCGCCGGGGACAGCAGGCGCATGACCTCCACACGGCTCATGAGGTTCGCCTCGACCACGAGGTCGGCCACGTTCCGGCCGGTCAGCAGCGCCGATTTCGCCAGCGCGGCCGCGGCCGCGTAACCGATGTGCGGGGTGAGCGCGGTGATCACCCCGACCGAGGAACCGACCATCGCGCCGAGGCGCTCCTCATTGGCAGTGATGCCGTCCACGCAGTTGACACGGAGAGTGTGGAACGCCTGAGCCATCCAGGTGATGCTCTGGAGCAGCGAGTGGGCGATCACCGGCTCGAATGCGTTCAGTTGGAGCTGGCCGCCTTCCGCCGCCATCGTGACGGTGACATCGGCACCGGCCACTGCGAAGGCGACCTGATTGACCACCTCCGGGATGACGGGGTTGACCTTGCCCGGCATGATGCTCGAACCGGCCTGACGCGGCGGGAGGTTGATCTCGCCAAGTCCGGCCTGCGGTCCCGAGGAGAGCAGGCGCAGGTCGTTGCAGATTTTCGAGAGTTTGATCGCGCTGCGCTTCAGCGATCCGGAGAACGACATGAAAGCGCCCGCATCGCTGGTCGACTCGATGAGGTCGGGAGCGGTCTCGAGGCGGAGGCCGGTGATGAGGTTGAGGTGTTTGACCGCCGCAGCGGCATAGCCGGCGTCCGCGGTGATTCCGGTGCCGATCGCCGTGGCGCCGAGGTTGATCTCGGCGAGGAGCCACTTGGTCTCAGTGAGGCGGGCGTGGTCCTCGGTGAGCGTGGTGGCGAAACCGCTGAACTCCTGGCCGAGCGTCATCGGCACGGCATCCTGGAGCTGTGTCCGGCCAACCTTGAGAATGCGCCGGAACTCCGAGCCTTTGCTCGCGAACGAGTCGCGGAGCAGCGCCAGCTCGTCCAGGAGATGGCCGAGCGCGAAGGTTAGTCCGATCTTGATCGCCGTCGGGTAGGTGTCGTTGGTGCTCTGGCTGCGGTTGACGTCGTCGATCGGGCTGAGATGCTGGTACTCGCCTTTGGCGTGGCCGTCGAGTTCCAGGGCGATGTTGGCGATGACCTCGTTGGCGTTCATATTCGTCGAGGTGCCCGCCCCGCCCTGTATGACGCCCACCACGAACTGATCGTGGAACCGGCCGTCGATGATTAGCTGGCAGGCGCGGTCGATGAGGCCGGCCTTGTGTACGTCCAGCACACCGATCTCGAGGTTGGCGCGCGCGGCGGCCTGTTTGACGCTCGCGAGGGCGACAATGAGATCGGGGTACACGGAGATGGGGCGCTTGGCGATCGGGAAGTTCTCGAGCGCCCGGGAGGTGTGAACACCCCAATAGGCGTCGGCGGGGATGTCGCGGGCGCCCAGCGAATCGGTCTCGACGCGCACGTCGCGGCCCTCGACGACCGGGTCCGGCACATCGGACACATTCTCCGATGCGTCGATCGCGGCCGGGTGCTGGGTGTGGTGCTCATCCATCGTCGTTGCGGGGTCCACGTTTGGCTCTGTCGCCTCTCGTTGTGCGGTGGCATGCTGTCTCTGCGCCGGCGGTTTCGTGCCCGCCCGCACTGCGACTCTACCGCTCGATCAGGGTGGTGGACTCGACACCGCGTCCAGTATTCCAGACAATGTTCGACACGCTGTACAGAATGCCGCCCTCCGGCCTAGCAGTCCGGGCGCGAAACGATCCTTGCTCGTGGCGCAGGACGACAGCCACCCGAGCGTGTCGGCCTCACCAACGTCGGCATATAACCTTCCCGGGGCTGAACGCCCGCAGCGCCGATGCCGCGCACCCCTGCGGAGGCCGTGCGCCGATCCACGCGAGGCAGGCGGAGGCTGTGCGCCGATCCACCGGAAACACCGGACTCCGGCGCGAACGCAGGGCGCCTCGGGTGCGACGGGGGCGCGCACCCCCCTCTCTGCCCCGGTAGGAAAAGGAGGAGAACCGGCCTCGACACGCCGTGCGTGGCAGGGAAGGGAGGAGATGAGGCCGGGTGATGTGGAGGGGTCTCCTCCCTTTCCTGCGGGGGAGGGGCGAGGAGGGGGTCAGGGGCGAGGGCGGTATTCGAGATCGAAGATGGTGTGGCCGAGGTTTTGGCCGCGGCGCTCGAACTTGGTGACCGGGCGCGCCTCGGGGCGCGGGACGAAGGCGCCCGCCCCGGCGACGTTCACGAGAGCAGGCTCGGCGTCCAGAACCGCGAGCATGTGATCGGCGTAAGGCTCCCAATCGGTCGCGAGCCGCAGGACGCCGTCGGCGGCGAGCGCGCGGGCGAACAGCCGGACGACATCGGGCTGGACGAGCCGGCGCCGATGGTGCCTGGCCTTCGGCCACGGGTCGGGGAAGAAGAGGAGCACATCGGCCACGCTTCCGGCCGCGAGCCCGGTCTCGAAGACCTCGACCGCGTCGTGCCGGATCACCCGGATGTTGGACAGCCCACGCTCGCGTATCGCCGCGAACACACGCCCGACGCCCGCGCCGTGAACCTCGACCCCGAGGACGTCCCGCTCGGGGTGCCGCTCGGCGAGGGCGAGCAGGTTCTCGCCGTTCCCGAAGCCGATCTCGACCGTCCTGGGGGCGGTGCGCCCGAAGAGCGCGTCGAGGTCGAGCGGGCCGCCGTCGAAGTCCACGCCGAACGCCGGCCAGAACTCCGCGATCGCCCGCTCCTGGGCGTCGGTCTTCCGCCCGCGCACGACGTAGCTGCGCGGCCGGACGAGAGGGGTGGGTTCCATCCCTCCATTGTCGCAGGCGCGGAAATGTCAGTGGAACGCGAACGGGTTCCCGCTTCCGGCCCACTCGCCCAGGATGGGGCAGACTACCCGAGCAGCGCCTCGATCGGCCCGCGCGCGAAGTACACGAGGAACCCGGCCGCGACGATCCACAGCAGCGGGCTGATCTCCCGTGCCTTGCCCGAAAGCGAGCGGACGAGAACCCAGCTGAGGAAACCGACGCCGATGCCATTGGCGATGGAGTAGGTCAACGGCATCACGATGATGGTCAGGAACACCGGGAGCGTGCTCGAGAACTCGCCGAAGTCGATGTGGCGGATCTGCATGACCATCAGGGCGCCGACGATGACGAGCGCCGCGGCGGCGACCTCGGAGGGGACGACGTTCGTGAGGGGCGTGAAGAACATCGCGAGGAGGAACAGCGCGCCGGTGACGACACTGGCGAACCCGGTGCGGGCGCCCTCGCCGATGCCGGAGGCAGACTCCACGAAGACCGTGTTGGACGACGAAGAGGCACCGCCGCCGACCACGGCTCCGACACCCTCCACGATGAGCGCAGGCTGGAGCCGGGGGAAGGTGCCATCCTCATCGGCCAGGCCGGCGCTGCGGGCGAGGCCGGTCATGGAACCCATCGCGTCGAAGAAGTTGGTGAAGACGAGCGTGAAGACGAGCATGATCGCCGAGAGCGCGCCGATGCGGCCGAGGGAGCCGACGAGGTCGAACTGGCCGACGAGGCTGAGGTCGGGAAGGCTGACGAGCGAGGTCGGCGGCTGCGGGACAGTGAGATTCCAGCCGCCCGGGTTCTTGCCGCCGAGGGACGGTCCGAGGTGCCAGACGGCCTCGACCACGACGGCGATCGCGGTGGCCGCCACGATGCCGATGAGGAGCGCGCCCTTGACCTTCCGGGCCATCAGCACACCCATGACGATGAGCGCGATCAGGAAGACGACGGTCGGCAGCGTGGCGATGGAGCCGGACTCGCCCAGCTGAACGGGCGGGGAGGCGCTGTCGGTGCTGCGCACGAAGCCGCTGTCCACGAAACCGATGAAGGCGATGAAGAGGCCGATGCCGACGGTGATGGCGGTCTTCAGCTGCGGCGGGACCGCGTTGAAGATGAGGCGGCGCAGACCCGTGGCGGCGAGCAGCACGATGAGGAGCCCGTTGACGACGACGAGGCCCATCGCCTCCTGCCAGCTGAGCACCTCGACCACATTGACCGCGAGGAACGAGTTGATGCCGAGTCCGGCCGCGAAGGCGAAGGGCAGCCGGGCGACGAGGCCGAACAGCAGGGTCATCGCGCCGGCGCTCAGCGCGGTGACGGCGGCGACCTGCTGGCTCTGCAGCGAGTGGCCGGTGACATCGGGGTTCCCGCTCAGGATGAGGGGGTTCAGGATGACGATGTACGCCATCGTCACGAACGTCAGTACACCGCCGCGCACCTCGGTCGCCCAGGTGGTGCCGCGCGCACTGATCTCGAAGAACCGGTCGAAGCGGCCGCGAGTCATCGGCTCGGGTGCGGAGGTCGGTGCGGAAATGGTCGTCTCCCATAGTATCTCGGAGGGGTTGGTGGCTGAACGCAGGACAGCTGCGGCGCGATGCGCTCGCGACAAGCTTAAATCTTAAATGCCTCAAGCCCATTCCCACACGACGAAGGACGAGCATGGCCCTGCCCTGGAAGCTGCACGGAGACGGCCGCGCCGTCGGCGCCCACGAGATCGTCTTGCCGGGCGAGCGTCTGACGTGGCCGCGCACGATCGGCCTGGGTGCGCAGCACATCGTCGCGATGTTCGGCGCGACGTTCCTGGTTCCGCTGCTGACGGGCTTCCCGCCGACCACGACACTGCTGTTCTCGGGGGTGGGCACCATCCTGTTCCTCCTGATCACGCGCAACACGCTCCCCAGCTACCTGGGCTCCTCGTTCGCGTTCATCGTTCCGATCGTCGCGGCAACAACGGCGCACGGAATGCCGTCTGCGCTGTTCGGGATCGTCGCGACGGGCGTGCTGCTGGCGATCGTCGGCCTGGTCGTCGTCGTGACGGGCACCCGCTGGATCGACTCGCTCATGCCGCCGGTGGTCGCCTGGTGCGATCGTGGCGCTGATCGGCTTCAATCTGGCTCCGGCCGCCAAGAACAATGTGATGCAGGCCCCGGTGACCGCGCTGGTGACGCTGGCGGCGATCATCCTGTGTACCGTGCGTGCTCTTCCGGGGGATGCTGGGGCGGCTCTCGATCGTCCTCGGCGTCGCGGTCGGCTACCTCTTCGCCGTGCTCGCAGGCGAGGTCGACTTCCGCAAAGTCGCCTCGGCGCCCTGGGTCGGGCTGCCGCCGTTCGCCTTCCCGGCCGATCCGTTCGCGGAGCCGTCGGCGACCCGGGCGATCCTGCCCGCCTTCCTGCCGGTGGTGCTGGTGCTGATCGCCGAGAACGTCGGCCACATCCGCGGGGTGGCGCAGCTGACCGATCCGTCGGTCAACCGACTCACCGGCCGCACTCTGATGGCCGACGGCGTCGCCACCACGGTCGCGGGATTCTTCGGTGGCTCGGGGACGACGCACCTACTGCGAGAACATCGGTGTCATGGCGGCCACCCGCGTCTACTCCACCGCGGCGTACTGGGTGGCGGGCATCGTGGCGGTGCTGCTCGGCCTCTCCCCCAAGGTCGGTGCGGTGATCAACACCATCCCGGCGGGCGTGCTCGGCGGCGTGACCACGGCGCTCTACGGCCTCATCGGCATCATCGGCGTGAAGATCTGGCTGGACAACAAGGTGGACTTCTCCCGCCCGGTCAACCAGTTCACCGCGGCGACCGCACTCATCGTCGGCATCGGCGACGTCACGCTGAACCTCGGCCAGCTGACCTTCAACGGCATCGCGCTCGGCGCCCTCGCGGCGATCGTCGTCTACCACGTCATGAACGCGATCGCGCGTGTACGCGGGACAGCGTGAGCGGTCAGCCCTGGAAGTACGGGATGATCAGGTACAGCCCGTACAGCACCGCGAGGCCGCAGACCGCGAAGCAAGCGTAGGCCCCGCTCAGGGCGGCCCGCTTCTGACCGTCGCTGAGCGGATTCTTGCGCCGGGCCTTGTCCGCCTTCTTCTGGGCCTTGGCGGCCTCCTCCGGGGTGATCACGGTGATGGCGTCGGTGAACTCGGCGGGCTCCACGAAGAGCCCGCGGCCGGCGACGGCGAGCAGACGCGTCCCGAGTGAGTAGAAACCGACGACGACGCACGATCCGAAGAGGGCGGCGGCGAAGACGGTGAGGAACTGGAGGGCGGCGCTCATGCGCTCTTCCTCCCGCTGGTGTCCTTCTTGAGCGGTTTGACCTTCCGGATCTTGACGATCCGCCCGGAGGCGGCGACCTCGCTCTGCCCCTGCACGGGCGCAGGCTCGACAGCGGTCTCGCTGGAGACCCGGCTGCGGCGCGAGCGCCAGAAGATGAAGACCACCACGGCGGTGCCGGCGACGGCGTCGATGAGGATGCCGACCGGGCCGGCCGAACCAATCAGCGCAGCGACAGCACCGATGATTCCGGCGGCGGGCAGCGTCATGACCCAGCCGATGACGATCCGCCCGGCGGTGCCCCAGCGCACCGAGGCGCCGCGGCGGCCGAGGCCGGACCCGATCACCGAGCCGGAGGCGACCTGCGTGGTCGAGAGGGCGAAGCCGAGATGGCTGGACGCGAGGATGGTGGCCGCCGTGCTCGTCTCGGCGGCGAAGCCCTGCGCCGGTTTGACCTCGGTGAGGCCCCGGCCGAGGGTGCGGATGATGCGCCAGCCGCCGGAGTACGTTCCGATGGCGATGGCGAGGGCGCAAGCGACGACGACCCACAGCTCCGGCCCGCTGTCGGTGGGCTGGAGGCCGGCCGCGATGAGCGTCAGGGTGATGACGCCCATCGTCTTCTGGGCGTCGTTCGTGCCGTGGGAGAGGGCGACCAGGGAGGAGGAGAAGATCTGGCCGTAGCGGAAGCCGCCGCGACCGTCCGGCCGGCCGTCGTAGCGACGAGTGACGGCATAGGCGAGTCTGGTGGCCGCGTAGGCGACGATGCCCGCCGTGAGCGGGGCGATCAGGGCGGGCAGGATGACCTTCTCGACCACGACCAGGACGTTGACGGAGGCGAGACCGGCGCCGACGATCGCAGCTCCGATCAGACCGCCGAACAGCGCGTGGCTGGACGAGGACGGCAAGCCGAAGAGCCAGGTCACCATATTCCAGACGATCGCGCCGACCAGGCCGGCGAAGATCAGCTCCGGTTTGATCAGGACACCGCCCGGCCCCTCGTTGATCATGCCGCCGGAGATCGTCTTCGCGACCTCCGTGGAGAGGAAGGCGCCGATCAGATTCAGCACCGCGGCGAGCGCGACCGCGACCTTCGGCCGCATCGCGCCGGTGGCGATCGGTGTGGCCATCGCATTGGCGGTGTCGTGGAAGCCGTTGGTGAAGTCGAAGAAGAGAGCCAGCGCAATGACCAGCACGACGATGAGGGTGAGATCCACCGGTTTCTTTCTCGCGTGGAGGACGGACGCCCCGACGGGAGTTCACCGGGGTTTCATGCAGGGAGGCTGGCGCGGTTAGGCGACCGTCTCGATACTCACACGGCGATGGGCGTGCGTAAAACCGTCACAGCCGGTTCACACCGGTGACCCGGAGCACCGCGCTCCCGGCGGCCGCCGAGGCCGGGAGGAGCACCTCGGCGCAAATGCCCCAATCGTGGTCGCCGGCCGGGTCCGCGAGAATCTGCCGGACCCGCCAGACACCCTCGGCGGAAGCGGCCGTCTCATCCACGACGAGCATCGCGGCCGAGCGCGCGACGGCATCGGTGCCGATGTCGTCGTGGTCGGCGTAGTAGTCGCCGAGGGCGGCGTCCCAGTCCTGTTCGGTGAAGGACGGCGCGGACGCCCCGGCGAGGACCGCGGCCTCGGCCTCGAGGGCGGCGAGCTCGTCGACGCGGTCGAGAGCGGCGAGCCGGACGCGGCGGAACAGCTCGTTGCGGACCAGGACGAAGAACGCGCGCCGGTTCGCGGTGACCGTGCGCGGCGCGGGCGGGATGAGCTCGCCCGCCTCGGCGCTGTGCGGGACGGCATCGGGATGGACGAGTTCCTCCCATTCGTCGAGCAGGCTCGAGTCGACCTGGCGCACCAGCTCGCCGAGCCACTCGATGATGTCGCGCAGCTCTTCCGTGCGGAGCTCGAGCGGAACAGTCTGCCCGAGAGCGCGGTAGGCGTCGGAGAGGTAGCGCAGCACGACGCCCTCTGAACGGGCGAGCTTGTAGAACGAGACGAACTCGCCGAAGGTCATCGCACGCTCGTAGAGGTCGCGGACGACCGATTTGGGGCGCAGCTCGAAGTCGGCGACCCAGGGCTGGCTGGAAGCGTAGGTGAGGAAGGCTTCGTCCAGGAGCCCAGCGAGCGGCCGAGGATGGGTGACCTCTTCCAGCGCCTCCACCCGCTCCTGGTAGTCCACCCCGTCGGCCTTCATCGCCGCAACCGCCTCGCCACGCGCCTGGAACCGCTGGGCGGAGAGCACCGGACGGGGATCGTCCAGTGTCGCTTCGACCACCGAGAGCAGGTCCAGCGCGAATGTCGGGCTCTCCCGATCGAACAGCTCGAACGCGGCGAGAGCGAACGGCGAGAGCGGCTGGTTGAGCGCGAAGTTGGGTTGCAGATCAACGGTCAGCCGAATACGCCCGGCCACGACCTCCACGACGCCCGCGGTCACGAGCGAGCGGTACAGGCCGAGCGCGCGCCGGGCGAGGGCGAGCTGCCGCTTCCACGGCTCGTGGTTGTCGAACACCAGGGCGCGAACATGCTCGAAGACGTCGCCGCCGCGGGCGATCACGTTGATCAGCATGGCACTAGTGACCTGCATCGAGGAGGTGAGCGTCTCCGGCTCCGCCTCGATCAGCTTCCGGAACGACGGCTCGCCCCAGGAGACGAAACCCTCCGGCGCTTTCTTGCGGACGATCTTGCGGCGCTTCTTCGGGTCGTCGCCGGCCTTCTCGAGCGCTTTGAGGTTCTCGCTCTCGCGCTCCGGCGCCTGGGCGACGACCGTCCCGGCCGTGTCATAGCCGGCCCGGCCCGCCCGGCCGGCGATCTGGTGGAACTCGCGGGCGTTGAGCTGCCGCATCCGGGTGCCGTCGAACTTGGTGAGCGCGGTGAGGAGCACCGTGCGGATCGGGACGTTGATGCCGACGCCCAGCGTGTCGGTGCCGCAGATGACGCGCAGCATCCCGCGCTGGGCAAGCTGCTCGACCAGGCGGCGGTACTTCGGGAGCATCCCGGCGTGATGCACGCCCACGCCCTGACGCAGCAGCCGTGAGAGCGTGCGGCCGAACGCCGTGGTGAAGCGGAAGCCGCCGATCGCCTCGGCGATCGCATCCCGGTGCTCGCGGCTGGCGATCGTGGCGCTGGAGAGCGACTGCGCGCGCTCCAGCGCGGCGAGCTGGGAGAAGTGGACGACGTAGACCGGCGCCTGCCCGGTGTGCAGCAGGTCGTCGACGGTCTCGTGGAGGGGGGCCGTCTCGTAGAAATAGTGCAGCGGGACCGGCCGCTCGACGCCGGTCACCGTGGCGGTCTCGCGCCCGGTGCGGCGGCTGAGGTCCTCGGCGAGCGCGGTCACATCGCCGAGGGTTGCGGACATGAGCACGAACTGGGCACGGCTCAGGATGAGCAGCGGCACCTGCCACGCCCAGCCGCGCTCGGGATCGGCGTAGAAGTGGAACTCGTCCATGACGACCTGGCTGACCGGCGTCTCCGCACCGTGGCGGAGGGCGAGGTTCGCGAGGATTTCGGCGGTGCAGCAGATGATCGGCGCGTCCGGGTTGACCGCGGAGTCGCCCGTCATCATCCCGACATTCCCGGGCCCGAAGATGTCGAGGAGCGCGAAGAACTTCTCTGAGACCAGCGCCTTGATCGGAGCGGTGTAGAAGCTGCGCTCGCCGCGGGCGAGGGCGGCGAAGTGGGCGGCGACGGCGACGAGCGACTTCCCGGTTCCGGTCGGGGTCGAGAGGATGAGGTTCGCCCCGCCGACGATCCCGATCGCCGACTCGTCCTGCGCGGGATACAGCGCGAACCCACCCGCTTCCGCCCACGCGACGAACGCCTCGTAGACCGCATCCTCGCCGACACTGCCGGGACCGCTCCAACCGGGGAGGGCGCTGGGGTGGAGGGTCATGGTCCCCCCAAGGACAACATCCAAGGAGGCCTCCTTGAACATTGATTCAACGGGAAAAATAGGCATTCGTGAATGTCTAAGCGAGGCGCTTTGCCCACGTTTTGCCCACACTCGCTAGACGCACTGCCTTCTCCATCCGGTTCGATACTGAGTCGAGGTCGTCGTCGAAGAGGTCCGTGTAGGTGTCCAGTGTCATCGACGCGGATGCGTGGCCAAGCATCTTTTGGACCGCTTTCACGTTCGCTCCGGCGCTGACGGCGAAGGATGCGGCTGTGTGCCGCAGATCGTGAGGGGTGACCCGCGGCATCGTCTCATCGAGGCTTTGAACACGTCTCACGGCCGTCGCGAACCAGCCAGTAATATAGTCCCCGCGCTTCATGTGGGTGCGCCCCTTTCCGAAGACGAGATCATTTGGCCCCTTGCCCTGACAGAGTTCAGCGAGCATGGGCGAGAGGAAGGCCGGAAACGGGACGGAGCGCTGCTCCCACGTCTTCGGAGTGCCTACGTGGATATCCGAGCCGACGAGCACAGCATTCTCCTCGATGTGTAGGCGGCGACGTAGCTGGTTGACGTTACGGACCCGAAGAGCGGTCGCTTCGCCCCAGCAGAGGCCACAATAGCCGAGCGTGAGCACGAGCGCCGGATGGGCGGACTTCTCGGCAAGGGTCTGCAACTGGTCGTGGGTGAGGTAGGCGCGGCCGACCTTCCGGGACTTCCGTGGAAGGTTCGTGAGAGACCTGGCCGGGTTCCGAGAGATGCGGCGGTCGGCGATGGCCATATCGAGAATGCCGGCCAGCACTCCGAGTGCGCGCAGCACAACCGTGGCGGACTTATCTCCACCACCGGAGATGACGGGCTGACCGAGCCGTGTGACCCATCCCTGAACCTCCGAAGGGAGAATCGAGCGGATCTCGCGGTGTCCCCACGTCGGCTCTACATGGACGTTCCACGACGTGAGGAGAGGCTTGAAGGATGACGGCTTCAGTGTCGGCGGTCGCTTCCCAGCCAGCCACGTCTCAGCGAGATCCGCGACCGTGACTCGAGCCAGCGCCGGGTCAATGTAGTCGCCTGTGGCTTTGGAGACGGTGACCGAGGCAAGGAACAGCTCGGCCTCCTTTTTCGTGCGGAAGCCGCGTTTGTCGGTCTGCGACTTGTCGGGCTTCCGATACCGCACACGGTAACGCCTGCCCGCCACCGTATCGTAGGAGGTGATGGTGCCCGCCACCTCAAGAGTCCTTGGTGTTGTGGGGGTAGGCGGTGTGACGGGTTTGGGTGAGAAGGGCGGTTTCGGCCTGTTCGAGGACTCTGGGGGATTCGTTTTGCAGGACTGCTTCTTGCCCGTGGCGAAGGATTTTGTCGTTGATGTCCACGATCATGCGAGTGAGTCTTTGACGCGAGGTTGCGTCGTCGGGGATCGGGGCAGTTTCGAGCCGTTCATGGATGGGCTTGAGTGATTCGATGTTGCGGTGGATCACACGGTCAGCATTTTGGTTAGAGGGCCAGGCGGCAGCAGGCGGGAGCGCCATACCGATGGCGAGAAGGACGATGGACAGCGGGCGCGTGAAGTTATACACGATGTTTCCGAATTTCACGGCACTGGATGCGTTGAAGAACATCCCGAAGTTGAGGAAGAAGGTCGATACGGTCAAGACGACGACCGAGACACATCCGGCAACGATGAACGCGACACCGATGCGGGACGTGAGGGCGGTGAGCGAGGAGAACTCGCGGAGACAGACGATAGCGGTTCCTGAGAACGCGAGTGCCATGACCAGGGCCAGAAACGAGGTATGGACGAGCGTGAGCGGCTGGTTTCGGTAACTGATGTTGAACGTTGTCGTTGTTGGTTGCGGAGTGAGCAGGAGGAATAGAACGGTAAGGATGACGCCCGAGAGGATCATGCAGATGACGATCCACGTTGGGGTTGTGGTCTCTTCTGCGACGGCGCGGGCGATCCCGCTCGTGAGGACGAAGATCCCTGCCAGGAGCACGAGGTTGGAGACCAGCGTGAGGTAGTTATGTCCGCCGATCAAGGGGTCCAGGCGCAGGTAGACGGGGTCGAGCTTCATTGTGAAGCAGATGGCGATGAGTAGAAGCGCCCAGAACGTGGCAGGTTTTGTGTTCTGCGCTGGCCTCAGCAATGGGGAGGGTCTGTCTCACAGTGGCGCGATTCACGACCAAATCTCTGGGGTGTTCCAACCAGCGGGGAATCCCATTTCGGTGACGGCGTGGTTGGCGGGAATCTTGTTGATCAGGGCATGTAAGAAGAGTTGGCCGGTCGTTGTCCGCGTTGATGGTCGTTGGTCAGTAGGCGGGGATGCGTAGGGGCGCTCCGTCATGCGACGACCGCCTGTAGTGCGCCAGCTGAGCGATGGGCGCTATGTTCTTGGCGTTACGCGCGTGACGACACTGCCCCGATCGCAGAGGTTCCATGGCGGACACGAAACCCAAATGGCCTGCACACCTTGAAGAGGTATGCAGGCCATTTGCTGGAATTCAGACTTGGTGGGCCGGTTTCATCGGCCGACCAAGTGCAATTCCAGTGTCTCCTCCGAGAGGAGGCTCGTGGCGCTGACTGTGATCAGTGGACACCGGGCTTGACAATGCTGGAAGAGATGGCCACCTAATGAACGTTATTGGAGAATCGCTTGAGCGCCAGCTTGGTGCCGTGGAAGAAGTCCTGGTCCCCGGGCAGGAGGCCGCCTGGGCCCGCGTAGGGGCTCGTGTTGTCCCAGTGCTGCCACAGCGTCCAGTGTTTCCACCCACCGGGCAATGCGCCGGGGCCGTCCGATACGTCCGAGACCCAGTTGGCGATGAACAGCGGGTAGGAGGCGAAGTCCGTGGTGTTGCCAGTGTACTCCTTCCACCAGGACGGGTTGGTGTAGATGACCGGCTTCACACCACCCGTCCTCTTCTCCACCACGGAGACAAAATCGTGTATCCACTTGACGATGTCCGCCGGGGTCATCGCCTTACATTTCTTGATTGCCCACGGCTTCGTCAGGTCGTCGCAACGGTGCTCCAGGTCAAGCATGGGAGGCAGGATACGCTGAGTGGGCTCCCAGTTGTGGATGGTGTTCATAAAGTGCTTCGCCTGCGAAGTGCCGTCCGACCAGAACGGCCGTCCGAAGTGGTACGACCCGCGATAAAACCCGGCATTTTGGGCTCCCTTCCACTGCTTCTCGTACTGGGAGCTCACGTAGTCGTCGTCCTCGGTCGCTTTGATGTAAACGAAACGGGCACCCTTCGACGCCGCATCGCTCCAGTTGACGTCGGTCTGCCAGCCGCTCACATCATCGCCACGCACATAATCCAAAGGCGGAATTGGCCGCGGTCGTTGCCGCAACTCTTGGGAGCTTACATCGCGAGCGAGCGTGCTACCAGCGTGGTCTTGGGTGGGATCGCCACCGCCCCTGTCCGGCTCCGCCGCCGCGGCGGACAAAGAACCACCGAGCCCCACCGCCAGGATCGCGGCCATCACGGCCGAGACCATACCGACACGCACCGAATGAGCTCGACGTCCTCGCATCATCTTTTGAACGTTCATTAAGAATAACCTCGTTTTCAAAGAAAATCGGTGTATCTATGGAGAGCTATGACAATGCCACCGGCGCCGGCCGAGTGTCAATACCGGGTAAAGCAAACCGGGATCTTCTGGGGGACAAGTGAAGTCGTTCGTGATAACCAGCTATGACAAGGAGTCGCGTAGGACTGCTGAGGGTTTGGGTGATTCCTGATCTGTGGTGACCGGCGCGCGGACAGGGTGACACTGCGGCGGGTCGGGGTCAGAACAAGAACTGCTGCACGCCTTTTGCATCCCGATGGTCGCGCCGAAAACTCACGAGCTCGCTGGCAGGTCGTTCCGCTGCCGCTCTGCTCGGCGTGCGTGGAACTACGCGACAGGCCAGACCTCCAGCCGTGTGCTCATATCCATTATATTATCACAGCGAAAAACACATCCACACGAGGACACCACCGGGCATACCCCCACACTTTGCCCACACCCGACAAGGCTGCCACCTCGGGGAAAGCTTTACTCGGACTAGTCCCGCGTCCAGCGCGCGGCCGCGGCACCGAGTGCGACGAGAAGGGCGGTGGCCGCCAAGCCGATGAGGCCGATGCCGATGTAAGCGAGCGGGAGCGTGCCCATGTAGGGGTTCGAGAAGCCGACGAAGAGGCACAGTCTGCACCCCCTGAGGCACCGCGTCTGGGTATGGCTTCCGTGAACACTTAAGACCCCGCCGATGGCGGGGTCTTAGGATGGCAACGTTCCGGTAACCGGACCGTCGTGACACTCACACTACCGAATGAAACGTGGAAAGTCTGCACAATACCCGACAACTTATCCACATGTTACTAACATGTCAGGCTCCTCCGGATGGCTGGGAACCCACTCAGCCGCCGGGCGCATAATCGGAACTAATCACCACACTAGGAGACACCATGGTCAGCCAGATCCAGAGCACGATCACGACGGCAGCGGTTCCGCGGCCACAGGGCAGCGGTTCTTACACTTCGACCCAGCACGGCACGGTCATTTCAATCGTTCAGGCAGTCCCGGCCTCGTCCCGATAACGGAGCGTATGGATCGATGCTCCTCACACATCCCCCCGCTCCCGACCAGCGGTATTTCTGGACGAATGCCTGGCAGCGCGAAGACATCATGCGCGCTCACCATAACCCGCCACTACCTCCCGACATCCCCACCGTAACAACCGCGGCCCCCACCCGGAACAAGCTGTCGCAGCTCTTTCACGGAGCCCTACCGCCCCCGCACAACCCCTGTTGTGCGGGGGCGGGCTTCGTCGTTCAGTTGGAGCCGATGAGTTCGGCGGTGCGACCCTGGAGAACGAACCCATCTTCGGGACCATCATCTTCCAGGATCGTCGGGTTGCCACCCGCGATCCTGACCGCCGCATCGAGGGCAAGGACACCGATGCGCTTCGCGTCAGCCGCCGACTCGGCCTCAATGAGAACCGAGATGGTCACCACCCGCTCCCGCAGAGATGCGGTAACGTCGCTGCCGCTGAGGAGACCCTCGGACGCCTCTTCGAGTTCAAGAAGAGCTTCCATCACCGCGTCTGTCTGCGCATCCAGGTCATTGTCCCCGGACACATAGAACTGGCTGTGGATGCTGGTAAGCATCAGTTCTCTCCTCGCGATCCGGTATAGCAGTCAAGGTTGTAAAGCCACTGCAGCTTGTGATTAGCGTAGTATCCGCCGCTGGGCGTCAGATGGACGAACGTCTTGTGCTCCGCGGAGCACGGACAATACAGCCTGTAGTACTTAGGCGGGTCCTGGATTCGCCACCCTGCTTCGTGGAACTCGCCAAGCAAAGCCTCCAATTCTTTCTTGGGGTGCTTCCGCCAGTATCGCCCCACCACGATCCTTCCGTCCAGGGTGCAGCCAAATCGTATCGACCGCAACCTCCAGGCGGTAGACATACCCCCACCCCCCTGCCCACACTTTGCCCACAAACACCCCGAAACCAACCGATCCCAACCAGACCCAAACGAGGTGAACCGGCCCGTAAACCCGCGGAAGTAACGGCAAACAAGCCACCATTCGGAGTGGTCATGGTCCCCCAGCCTGTCACACCCGCGGGAGCGAAGCCTGAGCGGTATGGTCGGGAAGGAGGTGATGATCCGACTATGCCTGCGATGACCCCGTCCGACCTCCCCGTCGCCGCCGTCCTCGATCGCGTGCCCGGCCCCCGGCGTGCGGAGGCCGAGCGGTTGCTCGCCCTCCACGCCGAGGTCAGCGACGAGCCGCCCATCGTCTGGGCGGGCCGCATCCAGGGCTTCGGCGAATACCACTACCGCTACGCGAGCGGGCACGAGGGCGACGCCCCTCTGCTCGGATTCGCGAGCGACCGTCGCCGTCACACGGTCTACCTGCTGCCCGGCTTCGCGGACAGCCACGCCGGACTGCTCGCGACGCTCGGCCCGCACACCGCGAGCAAGGTGTGTCTGTACCTGCCGCGACTCACCGGCGTGGACGAGGGGGTGCTGCGCCAGCTTCTGGAGGCCACGCTCGCGGAGACCCGGGCGCAGTACGGGATGGCCTGATCCGGCGTCCCGAGCCCACACCGTAGAATTCTCCGGTGCCACCCGAAACCGCCCCCGCTTCCGCCTCCTCCGCCGGCTCCGGCATCGACCCCGGCGATCTGGCCACCACACTCCGTGTGCTCGCGGCCCTGCACGAACTCGATCAGGAGCACCCGGACTACCTCGTCGTCCTGCGCGCGACCGCCCACATGTTCAAGGCGGCGAAGCTGGCGCGCCGCCGGAAGGCGCGGGAAGAAGAGCTCACCGCCGACCGCGCGGTGATCGCGGCGACGGCCACCGGCACACCCGACCGGATCGACGACGAGACACGCGGGCGGGAGCTCACCTCCTCCAGCTCCGGCGAGCGGACGGCCGGAACACTGCGGAGATCGCAAGCCTGCTACATCTGCAAGCAGCGGTTCACGGAGATCGACTGGTTCTACCACCAGCTGTGCCCGTCCTGCGCGGCGCACAGCCACGCGAAGCGCAACGCGCGCACCGACCTCCGCGGGCGGCGGGCGCTGCTGACCGGCGGGCGCGCGAAGATCGGGATGCACATCGCCCTGCGGCTGCTGCGCGACGGCGTACACTTCACCATCACGACGCGCTTCCCTCGCGACGCTGTGCGCCGGTTCGCCCAGCTCCCCGACGCCGCCGAGTGGCTGCACCGGCTCCGAGTCGTCGGCATCGACCTGCGCGACCCCGCCCAGGTGATCGGGCTCGCCGACTCGGTCGCCGCGTCGGGGCCGCTGGACATCCTCATCAACAACGCCGCGCAGACGGTGAAGCGCTCGCCGGGCGCCTACTCGCTGCTGGCCGAGGCGGAGTCGCAGCCGCTGCCAGAGGGACCGCTGCCGGAGCTGGAGACGTTCGGCCACACCGCCGACCCGCACCCGAAGGCCCTGGAGGCATCGGTCGCCGCGCACCCGCTGCTGTCGGCGGCGGAGACGACGGGCACGATCGCGCAGTTCGCGCGAGCGGGCGACGGCACGCTGAGCGCCGACGATCTGGCCGCCCTCGCGATGGCCCCGGGCTCATCCTCGCTCGCGAAGCACTCGGACGGCAGCGCCATCGACGCGGGCGGACTGGTGCCGGATGTGGCCACGGTGAACAGCTGGACGCAGACCGTCGGCGATGTCGATCCGCTGGAGCTGCTGGAGGCTTGGGTTCTAACGGTCGTTGCAACACCTGGACTTTCTGGGAGTTGTAACGACCGTGGCCCGTTTAAGGAGCTATTCGAGGGATCGACGCTGTTTCACGCAGGCTGATAAGGACGCGTTCTTCGCGTTGTTCGAGGCGTGTGGGAGCATCACGATCGCGGCGCGTGAGTTGGGGTTCAACCCGGCGACCTGCGGGACGTGGGTATGGAAGGCCGGCCTGCGCAGCCAGGGGAAAACCGGGACTGGTCCGCATCCAGGAAAGGAACGCTACTTCCAGTTGCGACGCGATGGCATCTCGCGTCGCGAAGCAGCGGCTGCCGTCGGGGTGAACATCCGCACGGCACGGGATTGGGATAACGGTGTCCGGAAGACCGCTCATCGCCGCTATTACCCAGATGGTCGGGTCGTCGATTACAAAACAGGTATGACGACGTTTCTTGACGGCACCGAGACAATCTCGCCGGCGGCGATCTTTCAGCTGGAGAGGAAGCTCGATCCGCGGTTCCTTTCGCTGGAGGAACGTGAGCAGATCCGGGATCTCCTCCGCGATGGGTTGTCACTGCGGAGCATCGCCGCCCAGCTGCGGCGGTCGCCATCCACGATCAGTCGGGAAATCTCCCGGAACCGGTCCTCGACCGGGATCTATCACCCCTTCGCAGCACATCGCTACTCGGCGAAGCGTCGCCCACGGCCAAAGCCGCGAAGACTGGTGACAGAGCTGCGGTTGCGTGCTTTCGTTGAGTCGAAGCTGGCGTTGCGGTGGCCTCCCGAGCAGATCACTCGAGCCCTGATCCGTCAGTTCCCGGACGACGTTGGGATGCGAGTGGCGACCGAGACGATCTACCAGACGCTCTATCTCCAAGGACGCGGCCAGCTGCGCCGTGATCTCGCGACAGCGCTGCGTACCGGGCGCGCACGTCGCCGACCGAACCGGGGAACCAACGCACGTCGTTCGCGGTTCGTCGACCCGATGCTCATGATCTCCGAGCGCCCCGCTGAGGTCGCTGATCGTGCTGTTCCAGGGCATTGGGAAGGCGATCTCATCATCGGCGCTGACCACGCCAGCGCGATCGGCACCCTCGTCGAGCGAACCACCAGGTTCGTGATGCTCGTCCACCTCCCGACCGACCACGCTGCCGAGACCGTCCGCGATGGCCTCATTCGGACGATGAGCGGCCTGCCGGCCGAACTGAAGAAGTCGCTGACCTGGGACCAGGGTGCGGAGATGGCCGCCCACAAGACGTTCACGATCGCCACCGACATGGACGTCTACTTCTGCGACCCAGCCTCGCCCTGGCAGCGCGGTTCTAACGAGAACACGAACGGGTTGCTGAGGCAGTACTTCCCGAAGGGCACCGACCTCTCACAGCACTCGCCCGCGGACCTTGCCCGAGTCGCACACGAACTCAACACCCGCCCACGCAAAACGCTCGGCTGGGAAACCCCAGCCCAGCGCCTCGCTAAACTACCTACCAGCTAATCGTCGTGTTGCAACGACCACTAGAATCCGCCCCACCAATATGGCGAAGGCCGCGCTGAACATGCTCACGCGGACGAGCTCCGGCGAACTGTTCTCCTCCGACGGCATCCTGATGACCAGCGTCGACACCGGTTGGATCACCGACGAGCGGCCGCACCACACCAAAGTCCGCCTCGCCGGAGAGGGCTTCCACGCCCCGCTCGACCTGGTGGACGGCGCCGCGCGGGTCTACGATCCGATCGTCCGCGGCGAAGCCGGTGAAGACCTCCACGGCGTTTTCCTCAAAGACTACCGCCCCTCGGCATGGTGACCGTACAGTGATCCTCAGCGCCGGGGGCCGCCGGACAGCAGTCCGGGCCCGGTGCGAGTGGAGGAGCGAGGATGTCCAGCACCCCCGAGAGCCCTGACCGCGAGCGGACGATCCCACCCCGCATCTCCCCGGTCGCGAAGGCCCCGGTCCCGGGTCAGGCACGGCCGTTGCGCGCGACAGCGAAACCCGTCTCTGCGTTCCGGCACTGGCTGCTGCGCGGGATGGTGGACGAGCGCGGCACCCAGCAGGGCCCGCACGGCCACGAACCCGAGCGACAGCATTCCTGGTGGCAGGTCATGTGCCTCACAGGTGTCGACTACTTCTCCACCCTCAGCTACCAGCCGGCCATCGCCGCGCTCGCGGCCGGGCTCGTCTCGCCGTTCGCCACCCTCGTCCTGGTCGCGCTGACGCTGCTCGGCGCGCTGCCGGTGTACCGCCGGGTTGCGCGCGAGTCGTTCCGCGGCTCGGGGTCGATCGCGATGCTGGAGCGGTTGCTGCCCTGGTGGGCGGGAAAGCTGTTCGTGCTGGTGCTGCTCGGTTTCGCCGCGACGGACTTCACGATCACGATCACGCTCTCCGCCGCGGACGCGGCGGCGCACGCGATCGAGAACCCGTACGCCCCCGAATGGTTCCACGGCAACAATGTGCTCATCACCCTGTTCCTGCTGGTGCTCCTCGGCGCGGTTTTCCTGAGGGGGTTCCGGGAGGCCATCAGGATCGCGGTGGTCCTGGTCGCCGTCTACCTCGCTCTCAACGTGGTGGTCATCACGACCTCGATCGTGGAGGTGTTCGAGCATCCCACCGTGTTCGGCGACTGGTGGGACGCCCTGTTCCGGACCAACGGGGATCCCTGGCTCATCGTGGGCATCGCGCTGCTGGTCTTCCCGAAGCTCACGCTCGGCCTCTCGGGGTTCGAGACCGGTGTCGCCGTGATGCCGCAGATCAAGGGCGAGCCGGAGGACGAGCCGGACAACCCGCGCGGACGCATCCGCGGCGCCGGGCGGCTGCTGACCACCGCGGCCCTGATCATGAGCGCGTTCCTCATCGCCTCGAGCTTCACGACGACGCTGCTCATCCCGCAGAAGGAATTCCAGTCCGGCGGCTCCGCCAATGGCCGCGCACTCGCCTACCTCGCCCACGAGTACCTGGGCAACGCCTTCGGCACGGTCTACGACATCAGCACCATCCTCATCCTGTGGTTCGCCGGGGCCTCGGCGATGGCGGGCCTGCTGAACCTGGTCCCGCGCTACCTCCCGCGCTACGGGATGGCGCCGCAGTGGGCGCGGGCGGTGCGTCCGCTGGTGCTGCTGTTCACCGCGATCGCCTTCCTCATCACGATCGTGTTCCAGGCGGATGTGGACGCGCAGGGCGGAGCGTACGCGACCGGCGTGCTGGTGCTCATCACCTCCGCCTCCCTCGCGGTGGCCCTCTCCGCGTGGCGCAACAGACAGAGGAAGCGCACCGTCGCGTTCGCGCTCATCACCGCGATCTTCGTCTACACGACCATCGACAACATCATCGAGCGCCCGGACGGGCTGCGCATCGCCACGCTCTTCATCCTCGGCATCCTGGTCGTCTCCATCGTGTCGCGCATCGGCCGTTCCTTCGAGTTGCGCGCGACGAGCGTGACACTCGACGTCACGGCTCTCGACTTCGTCTTGGAGGACGCCGAGGAGGGGGAAATCCGCATCATCGCCCACGAACCGGATGTGGACACCACCCGCGAGTACGAGGAGAAGAACAAGGACGAGCGGAAGTTCAGCCACATCCCTCAGCGCTCCCGCACCATCTTCATCGAAGTGCTCCGCTCCGACTCCTCCGACTTCGAGGAGGACCTCGTGGTGAACGGCATCGTGAAGTACGGCTACCGCGTGCTCCAGGTGCGCAGCGGCAACGTCCCGAACACCATCGCGGCCGTGCTGCTGGAGATCCGCGATCTCACCGGTGTGGTCCCGACGGTCTACTTCGAGTGGACGGAAGGCAACCCCATCTCGAACGTGTTCCGCTACCTCATCACGGGCGTCGGGGAAGTCGCCCCCGTGACGCGCGAGGTGCTGCGCGAGGCCGAGAAGGACCCGAAACGCCGCCCGGCCGTGCATGTCGCCTGATGCGTGCCGCTGTGGCAGCATGAGCGCATGGATGCGCACCCCGTCTTCGAGGCGATCGGCACCGCCTTCGAGGTGGCCGGCGTCGCTGGCCCTCGCGATCGGCTTCCTCCTTGCTCTCGCCGCGGCCGCCTGGCGGCGCACCGGCAGCGGTGCGGCGGCCATCCGGACGCTGCGCGAGAGTTTCGGTGGTGTCATCCTGCTGGGGCTGGAGATCCTCGTCGCAGCGGACCTCGTGAAGACGGTCGCCTCCGATCCGACGCTCACCGATGCTTTCGTGCTCGGCGTCATCGTGCTGATCCGCACCATACTGAGCTTCTCGCTCCAGGTTGAGATCGAGGGGGTGGCGCCGTGGCGGCGGGCTTTCGTGACCGGGCCGGAGATGCTGGCACGCGCGGCCAGAAGAGCCGGCGAGCCGCAGCCCGAGCGGCCGGGCCCGGCCGCGTCCGGAGCCTGAGCGTCAGTCCCGGGCTCGCGCGGCGCGCTCAGCGTCTCGCTGCTTCACGCGCGCGTTCTCGGCCCGGACCGCAGCCTGCGAGGGCCAGCACCCCCTGGTCGACGAGTTCATCGGCATCGTGCGCGGCCGGACCGCGCACAGCTCCCGCAACCCGGAGGTCGCCGAGCGGGAGCGGACAGAGAGACAGCGGACAGAGAGACAGCGGACAGGCAAGCAGCGGGCGGGACGGAGCACGCCCAAGCCGCGGCGAGGCCGCCGCCGCTAGGTCTGTCGCAGCGCAGCCCGTGCGGGCGAGGATGCCCGAGCGCACGCCACGGGGCCGGCCGGGGCGCGGCGGTCGGTTACAACGCTGAGGCCCCGATGAGCGACAGCAGGGCCTGCGCGTAGGCCATCGCGGCGTCCTCCTCCTCGAAAGGCCGTTCCTCGCCACCGATCAGGACAGTGACGCGGTAGCCGCCCGGTGTGCGAGAGAGCTGACGGAAGGAGCCGCCGAGGAGCTCGCGCAGCTGATCCTCGCGCGGCATCCACAGAGCGTCCTCGACGGCGAGCGAGTCGAGCGCCCACTCGGTCGTGCCGTTGAAACCCAGGATGGTCCCGGTGTCGACGTGGTGCGGCTCGATGGTCATCTCGCTGACGGTGAACCGCTCGCCGTCCATCCCCGGCCGGTCGATGGCGAACGCGTCCCCCGAAACGGGCTGCCAGCGCAGGCCCGCTGCCCGCAGCAGGCGCGCCGTGTCCTCGTCGATCATGGAAGATCCTTCTCGTCTGTGACGACCACGATCTTCCCGCGGACGTGGCCGGCCTCCAGCCGGCCGTACGCCTCGACGACGCGCTCGATCGGGTAGGCCGAGTCGATGGGCAGCACGAGCTCGCGCCCGGCCAGCAGCCGGGCGGCCTCCGCGAGCTCGGCGTTGCCGGCGGCTCTCGCGCCCACGGTCGCGGCGCCCTGGGCCGCCGGTCCGAACGCTGCGATGGTGTTGATGCGCTCGGGAGGGACACCCAGTTCGAGGGCGGCGGCGATCGTGTCCGGGCCGTGGTTGTCGAGCACAGCGCTCACCCGGTCGCCATCGTCCAGCGCCGCACGCACACCCGGCCGGCGAGACCATCGCCGTAGCGCACCGGGATGACGCCCAGCGTCTCCAGGAATTCGTGGTTCTCCTCGCTCGCCGTCCCGACGGCCCTCGCCCCGGAGCGGATCGCCAGCTGAGCCGCCAGCACGCCGACGCCTCCGGCCGCCGCGCTCACCAGCACCGTGTCGTGCGGGCCGAGCCTGAGGGAGGCCGTGCTGGCCATCGCCGTCCGGCCGACGATTCCGAGGGCGCCGGCCACCGGGAAGCTCAGCGCATCCGGCTTCCGGATCACCTGGCCGTCGGCGGGCACGACGACGAAGTCCGCGACAGCGGCGAAAGGGGCGGTGCCCAGCACGGCGTCGCCCGCTGAGAAAGCGGTCACCCCCGCACCGAGCTCCTCGACGACGCCGGCGAAATCCTGGCCGATGCCGCTGGGGAGCGTGACCCCCATGCGGCCGGCCACTTGTTCGCTGCGGTAGGCCTTCACATCCATCGGGTTCAGGCCCGACACAAGGACGCGCACGAGGATCTGGCCGGGACCCGGCCACGGCCGCTCCCGCTCGACGAGCTGGAGGAAGTCGCGGGAGCCGAACTCCTCGAACTGGACGAATCTGGGCACACCCACTCCTTCCTCTTCTAGGAGGGAGCTTAACCCCGCGTCAGCCGAAAAGGAGGGCCGCTTCGTCATAACGCGCCTGCGGGACCGTTTTCAGCCCGCCGGTCGCGTCCGCGATCGAGACGTTCACGACATCGGTGCCGCGCAGCGCGACCATCGAGCCCCAGCGGCCCTCGGAGGCCGCGTCCACCGCCGCCATACCGAGGCGGGTGGCGAGCACGCGATCGTACGCGCTCGGGACGCCGCCGCGCTGCATGTGGCCGAGAACGGTCGCGCGCGACTCGATCCCGGTGCGCTCCTGGATGAGGGGGGCGAGCATCTCGCCGATGCCGCCGAGCCGCGGCCGGTTGAAGGCGTCCAGGCCCTTGTGCGAGTGCGCCTCCTCCATCGTGTCGAGGTGGAAGCCCTCGGAGACCACGATGACGGGCGCACGGCCGCGGTCCCGGACCGACTCGACCCACTCGCAGATCCGCTCGACGGACTGCGGCTGCTCGGGGATGAGGATGGCGTGCGCGCCGCCAGCCATGCCGGAGTGGAGAGCGATCCAGCCGACGTGGCGGCCCATGACCTCCAGGACCATGCAGCGCTGGTGCGACTCCGCCGTCGTGCGCAGCCGGTCGATCGCCTCGGTCGCGATCTCCACCGCGGTGTCGAAGCCGAACGAGTAGTCGGTGGCGGCGAGATCGTTGTCGATGGTCTTCGGGACGCCGACGATGCGCAGACCAGCGTCGGTGAGCCGGCGCGCCGCCGTGAGCGTGCCCTCGCCGCCGATCGCGATGATCGCGTCGATGCCGTTCTCATCCATCATCCGCTGGATGTTCTGCGGACCGCCCTTCTCCCCCTCGAACGGGTTGGTGCGGCTCGAGCCCAGGATCGTGCCGCCCTGCCGGGAGAGGCCGCGCACCGAATGACGATCGAGGGGCATGATGTCGCCCTCGACCACGCCGCGCCAGCCGTACCGGAAGCCGGCGAACTCCGAGTCGTGGACCCGGTCGCCTTTGAGGACAGCGCCGCGGATGACCGCGTTCAGCCCCGGGCAGTCGCCGCCACTGGTCAGGATGCCGATCTTCATGCTGCTCCGTTCTCGTAGCGTCCCTGAGCATCATGCCCGAGACAGACCTGCAGCACAAAAGCGCAGGTCCCCCGAGCGGCCGGCCACGGCTCAGAGGCCGAGCGCCCGCTGAAGTTTGGAGGAACGGGCCGACGGACGCGCGCCCGCCGCCAGCAGCCTCTCCTCGAGACCGTCGAGGAGTTCGGTCCGGCCGGGACGAGTGCCGGGCGCGCCGCTCAGCAGTTCGACCTCCCACTCCCGCCAAGCGTCCGTGCCGCCGGTGCGGAGGTTCTCGCTGCGGACGTGGTCGTCGCAGAGCTCCGCGAGGTCGCGGCCCGCCGCGTCCCGCAGCACGGTCGTCACACGTGTATTCGTCACGCGGGCGACAGGGGCGATCGGCGGGACGGGACCGCCGAGGCGCCCGGCCACCGCAGCCAGCAGCTCCTCCGGCGGGATACGGCCATCGCCGAGCGGCCAGTGCAGCTCACGGCGGCCCTCCTCCTCCGGCGGGAGCTTGACGTGCCAGCCTTCATCGTCGCCTCCGCGCCGCGCGCGCACACCGATCCGGGCCCGGGCGAGCGTGAGCTCCGGCGTGTCGTAGTACGTGGCGACCAGTTCGCCCGTCGCCGGATCAAGCGCGGCGGCGACCGGGCCGACGCCGACGAGATCCGGCGGGGTGAGCGCGGAGCCGACATCGTAGGTGCGTTCTATCTCGATCTGGGAGCGGTGCGGGGACATCTCCCCTGTCTAGCACCATGACGCTCTCCAAGGCCATGACGGGAGAGTCCGCACGGCCTGCGGGAGGGGAGGCGCGCATCCGGCACGACGACGCGGACGCGGCCCTCGTCTCCGCCCCAGGCTCAGCCGGCCGCCGTAGGCTAGCGGGGTGAACCACTCCGCCCTCACACCGGTGTTCACCGCGCTGCGCATTGGCCTGCACGCGCTGGTGGTGGGGCTCTCCGCCTCCGTTCTCGTGCGCGCCTGCGTCGAGGTCGCGGCCACCGGCGACGCGCGGCGGGCGGGCGCGGTCATCGCCGTGGCGCTGCTGTTCGTGCTCACCTACGCGGCGGGCGGGCCGCTGAGAACCCGGATGCGCGGCGGTCTGCGCTTGCTGTGGCTGGGCGCGCTGACGGCCGAGTGGATGCTGCTGGCCGCGCTCACCCAAGACGCCGCCTTCCTCGTCTTCCCTCTGTTCTTCCTGTTCCTCCACCTGCTGCCCCTGCCGTGGAGCGTCGTCGCCGTCGGCGCCAGCACGGTCGCCACAATCCTCCTGTTCGCCGCGCACTCGGGGTGGACGGCGGGCGGGGCCCTGGGCCCGGTCATCGGCGCGGGCGTCGCCGTCGCGATCGAGCTCGGCTACCGGGCGCTGTTCCGCGAAGCGCAGGAGCGCGAGCAGCTCATCCGCGACCTCGTGGCGACCCGGGAGCAGCTGGCCGCCAGCGAACGCTCGGCGGGAACGCTCGCCGAACGCTCCCGGCTCGCGCGGGAATTGCACGACACCGTCGCCCAGGGGCTCTCCAGCATCCAGCTCCTGCTGCACGCCGCCGAACGCTCCACCACGGAGCCGGCCGTCCTCGACGCGGTGCGCCTCGCCCGGGAGACGGCCGCGGCCGACCTCGCCGAGACACGCCGCTTCATCCACGCGCTCACCCCGCCCGCGCTGGAAGACAAAACCCTGCCGGGCGCGCTGCGGCGACTCGCCGGGCAGACGGAGCGGACGAGCGGTCTGCGGGTGACTGTGAGCGTGAGCGGCGAAGCGTCGCCGCTGCCGATGCCGGTCGAGACCGCGCTGCTGCGAAGCGCGCAGGGATCGCTCGCGAACGTCGTGCAGCACGCGGAAGCCACGATGGCCCGCCTGACGCTGAGCTATGATGACGGCGCTGTGACGCTCGACATCGTGGACGACGGCCGCGGTTTCGACGCGGCGACTGCGGGCAACGGGGAGCGGCATCCCGGCTCGTTCGGCCTCCGCGCCATGCGCGAGCGCGCGGCCGGGCTCGGCGGCGAGGTCGCGATCGAGTCGGCGGCGGGCCGGGGGACGGCTGTCGCGGTGACCGTGCCGACCGGGAGCGCGCGGTGACGGCGGCCATCCGGCTCGTGCTGGCGGACGACCACCCTGTCGTGCGCGCCGGCCTCCGCGCGCTCTTGGCGACCGAGCCGGACATCGAGGTGCTCGCCGAGGCCGGCACCCCCGAGGAGGCCGTCTCGCTCGGTGAACGGCTGAGGCCGGATGTCGTGCTGATGGACCTCCAGTTCGGGGCCGGCGCGAACGGCGACGGCACGAGCGCCACCCGGCGTCTGCGCGGACTGCCGCAGCCGCCGCGCGTCCTGGTGCTGACGAACTACGACACGGACGCGGACATCCTCGCGGCCGTCGAGGCTGGCGCGAGCGGCTACCTCCTGAAAGACGCGCCGCCCGCCGAGCTGATCGCCGCGGTTCGCGCCGCCGCGGCCGGAGAGAGCACCCTCGCCCCCGCGGTCTCGGCGCGGCTGGGGTCGCGGCGCGAGGAGCGCGGCAGCCGCCTGAGCGCCCGCGAGATCGAGGTGCTCGCTCTGGTGGCCGGCGGGCGGACGAACGCCGGGATCGGGCGAGAGCTGTTCCTCAGCGAGGCGACGGTGAAATCCCACCTCGTCCACGTCTTCGCCAAACTGGGCGTCCCGTCGCGGACCGCCGCGGTCGCCCGCGCCCGCGAGCTCGGCCTCATCCGCGTCTGAGCGCCCTCGACGGGCGCCGGGCGCAGCGGTATCCTCTGGGCATGGACGCAAGGGCAGGCGATCCCGGCGAGGCCGGCTTCCGGGAGGCGCAGAACGCGGACTACGAGCCCGAGCCCGTCATCCGCGACCAGGACGACCTCCCCGTGGACGGCGGCCAGGACGAGCGGCTTCTGCCCGACGACGACCGCCCCGTCTCCCTCGACCCCGACGACACCGGCCCCGCCTGACCCCGCCCCTCTGTCTCGCCTCCGCCGACCCGGATTTCGTCGCGGTCGAAAACGGAGGAGATTCCCCCCTGGCCACGGCGATCGTCCTCCCTTTCCGGCGACACGCCGCATCCAGCCCCAGAACTCCTCCGTTTTCGACCGCGACGAAAAGGGAGGAGTTCTGGAGGCGACACGCCGGAGGGAAACGGAAAAGGAGGAGTTCGAGGGCGGTGAGGGGCCGGAACTCCTCCCTTGTGGACGGATGGAGAGAGCGACGGTAGGAGGGGCTTAGCCGAGCGCTTCTTCCAGGATATGGATGAGGGCATCCAGCTGCACGGAGTCGGTGGAGCCCAGCTCGACGTCGCTGCCGTCGAGAGCACGGGCGGCCAGGCCCTGCTTGGCGTCGATCAGCTCGGCGATCTTGGAGTCGATGGTCTGAGCGGCGATGATGCGCCAGGCGGTGACCGGCTCCTCCTGGCCGATGCGGTGGACGCGATCGATCGCCTGAGTCTGCTCGGCGGCGGTCCACGAGAGCTCTGCGAGCACGACGTTCGAGGCGGCCTGCAGGTTGAGGCCGACACCGGCGGCGGTCAGCGAGCACACGGCGACCGACACCTCGGGATCGGTATTGAACGCGTCGATCTCCCTCTGGCGGACAGCGGCGCTCTGGTCGCCGCGGATGGACACCGTCGTGAGGTCGCGCGCGGCGAACGCCGCCTCCGCTGCGTCCATCACGTCGATGTGCTTGGCGAAGAAAACGACCTTGCCGACCGAGCGGGCGAGCTGGGCGGTGTAGTCGGCGGCGAGACCGGCCTTGGCCTGGCCGATCTTCCGCACCATCGTGAAGACATTGTCGCCGGTCTTGGCCGACTTCGACTCCTCAAGCTCCGACTGGGCGACCAGCCGGATGAGGTGTTTCCGGTGCGCAGCGTCGTCGCCGTCGAACGAGTCCGGGCGCCCCGCGGCCGCCGCCCGGTGGAAACGCGCGACCAGACGGTCGGCGAGCTCCTTCTCCGCCTGGAGGAGGGAGCGTCCGAGGTCGCCGTCCAGCTCGACGGGGAGGTCGACCACGCGGCGGCTCGGCAGGTCGGCGGCGACGTCGATCTTGCGGCGGCGCACGATGCCGAGATCGATCACAGACTCGCGGGCGGCCGCGTAGAAGCCGAGGTCCGCCGGCGTCATCCCGGTCTCCTCCAGGCTCTCCATGAGCTCCGCGGCCGGCCGGTCGCCGTCGATCCAGCCGAGGAACTGCCAGATGGCTTTGAAGTCGTCGATGTCGTTGATCAGCGGGGTGCCGGTGAGGGCGATGAGCAGCGGGTCCGGAGTCTTCTCGCGGAGGGCCTCGGCGAGACCGAGCACCAGACGGGAACGCTGCGAGTGCAGGTTCTTGATGAAGTGGGCCTCGTCCACGACCATCCCCTTGAACCCGAGGATGCTCAGCCAGGAGAGGTGCCGGTCGAGCACTTCGTAGTTGACGATCACGACATCGGCGAAGGCGTCCAGGCCCTCGCCGTCGCCGTGGATGACCGTGGCGCGGCGGTGCGGCGTCCAGCGCTCGACCTCGCGCGCCCAGTTCATCTTGACGACGTTCGGGACGACGGCGAGCAGCGGATAGGCTCCCGCGACGGAGGCGGCGAGCACCGACTGCGCCGTCTTGCCGAGGCCGGGCTCGTCCGCGAGGAGGAAGGTGCGGTGCCCCTGACGCACGCTCTCGATGAACCGCGACTGGTGGTGCATAAGTTCCAGGCCGTGCGGCGAGTAGCGGTCGGTCCCCGGGGCCGGCGGCAGCTCCATGCTGGCCGCCTGGCTGCCGGAACCGTATTCGAACGATTTGAAGAGCGGCCCGAGCAGCTCCCACGAGTCGAGCCGCCGCCGGGGCGCGGGGGCGGGGGCTGCACGGGAGAAATCGGGGGCGAGGAACGGGTTCGACAGCTGGCGCGCCTTCACGCTCTGCGGCACGACCTGCTTCTGGGCGAGCTCCGGCGGGAGGACGGTCTCCGTGCGGACAGGGCGCTCCACCGTGATGATCAGCTCGTCCGGGCTGAGCTCCGTCCCCGACTCCAACAGCCAGTCCCGGCGCATCTTCTGCGCGGTGGCAGTGGGCGGGGCCTCGCTCTCGAGCAGCGAGAGGAGGGAGGTGTCGCGCGCGGCGGTCTTGGCCAGGATCGTCGCGATGCCATCGAGGCGTTTGAGCTGTTCGGCGCGCTGGGCGTCGATCAGCTTGACGTCGGACTTCACCCGGGCGCGCTCTTCGCGCATCAGGAAGGCGATCACCTGGAACTTGGTTCGATTGGTCGGCCCGAGCTTCTTGCCGTCGGCAGCCTTCGCCTCGACCTCGCGCACCTTGCGGGCGAGGACCGGAATGAGACCGTCGTTGTTGGCGTGCTTGCTCCGCCGCTGCTGCGGCCGCGACGCGGTGCGCTGTCCAGACGTGCGCTGACCCGATCGAGACATGGTCCTCCAGTGGGGGCGTCGCGCGATTGCCGAGAGCGCGGCGCTGTTATGGCGTGAGGGCCGGCGCGGCAGCGGCTGGGAGCCGAACGGTCCCGAGCCGGCGCGAGGACGCCGGAAGCACGACGCGGGATGGACGTGCGTGTGCTACCTTACCGCACGACACGGCGCAAGCGCTGAGAATTCAGCGGTTAGTGTCGGCGGGCGACGCATCGGCCGCCCTCCGCGAGCGCGAGCCCAGCAGCAGCGATGGCGCCGGAACGCCTCCCTCTCCCTTCAGCAATCATCGTCGGTATAATTACATATATTATATTATAATCGGGTGGTGCGCACTTCGGATCGACCCCTGAACGCCGGATGAGGAAGCTTCTCAGCTCGGCCCTCCACAACCGCCCCTTCGTCTTCGTGCTCGCCGGGGTCCTCTGCGTCACGGGAACCCTGGCGATGGCGATGCTGCCGCGGGAACTCCTGCCGCCCACCACGGCTCCACGCTTCGCGATCGTCACCGAGTACACCGCCGCGGACCCACAAGCGATGGACGTGCGCGTGTCACAGCCGATCGCCACGGCGATCGGCTCGGTCGACGAACTCGCCTCGGTCTCCACGGTGAGCAGCGCATCGAATTCACTGGTCCTCGCCGGTTTCCACCTCGGCGCCGACCTCGACGCGATCGAGCAACGGCTGGACAAAGCCATGGACGCTGCCGGACGCGCGCTGCCGGAGGGCGTCCGGCCGATGATCCGCGCGGCCAGCGTCGACGACGTCCTCATCGTCCAGGCAGCGCTGACCCCGGCCGAAGGCGGGCTGAGCACGGCGACACGGCAGGCGGTCTCGGCCGCGCTGGCCGGCATTCCCGGCGTGCGTGCCGGCGGAGCCCGTCTGACCCTCGAACAGGAACACGAACGCACGGGTGAGGCACGGGTGACGTGGACCGCCTCGGGCAAGCGCCGCCACCGCGTCAGAGCGAGCCCTTCCGGAAGAGGAAGGCGCACGGCGGAGCGCTGGAGCCCACGCTGACGATCACAGAGGACTGTCGGGCGAGTTCGAGGAACGGCGCGAGCCCCAGTCTGATCATCGGGATGCGGCGGAGTTCGGCGTCGGAGGCGATGCCCGTGACCGCGAAGACGACATCGGGGACGTCGTAGGGCTCGTCGGTGAGGTCGAGGAAGACGATCGGCGAGGCGTCGGGGTCCGCGAGCGGGAAGACGCTGAGGATCGCCTCGGCGGCGGCCTCGGTGGTCACCTCCTCCCCCAGGTGGACGATGGGCGCTGTCAGTGCTTCATTCGGGTAACCGCTGCCGACGAGGGTGAGCGTTCCGCCTTCTTCGATCGCATCCAGCGCGCTCAGGAGCACACCGGACAGCAGCGGGCTGAGGTTCTTCAGCAAAGTCGGGCCTTTCCTGTAATAACAAATATCTCTCAACCCCTACAGGGGGGATAGACCTACCGGTATGTCCTCCCCCACCCCCCGTTAGGGGCGGCGGCCCCGGCACGCCGGTCCGACGGCGGACGACGACCCGCGCGCTCCCGCCGCCACCACCTCCCATCCGCCGCGGGCCGCGGCGTCCCGCGCGCATTCCCGCATCGGAATGCCGTGCTCAGAAGCGGCGGAGGCGGAGGCTGTTGAGCACGACGAAGACGCTGGAGAACGCCATGGCCGCACCAGCGATCATGGGGTCGAGCAGGCCGAAGGCCGCGACCGGGAGGGCCGCGACGTTGTAGGCGAACGCCCAGAACAGGTTCCCCCGGATGACGGCCGCCATCCGGCGCGACAGACTCAGGACCTCGCCCACGATCACCGGCTCAGGACGCAGCAGGGTGATGTCGGCGGCGGCCATCGCCGCATCCGTGCCGGAGCCGAGCGCGATGCCCAGATCCGATCCGGCGAGCGCCGCCGCATCGTTGACGCCGTCGCCGACCATCGCGACGCGACGCCCCTCGGCGCGCAGGCTCGCGACCGCAGCGGCCTTCCCCTCCGGGCTCATTCCCCCGAGCGTGCGTGCGATGCCGAGCCGCGCGGTCACAGCGGCGACCGTCGCGGGGTGGTCGCCGCTGAGAACGATCGGCTCCGCGCCGGCCGCCCGGACGCGGGCGACGGCCTCGGCAGCGTCGGGGCGCAGCGGGTCGCCGACTCCGAGAACAGCCGCCGGGACACCGTCGACGCTCACAGCGATGGCGGTTCCGCCGGCGCTTCTGATGCGCGAAGCGGCGTCCGCCAGTTCGGACGGGAGGGACTCGCCGGCTTTCCCGACTGAGACCTCCCGGCCCGCCACACACGCGGTCACTCCGACACCGGGCAGCGAACGGAAGACGGTCACCGGGCCGGCCGCCGGGACCTCGGCCGCGATGGCGCGCCCGAGCGGATGCTCCGAGACCCGCTCGGCGGCGGCGGCGAGCCGCAGCGCCTCGTCCGCCGCCCATCCCGCCCCGGCCACCGTCTCCAGAAGCGTCATCCGGCCGGTCGTCAGCGTGCCGGTCTTGTCGAACACCACCGTGTCGATCCGGCCCGCGCGCTCGAGGGCGTCGGGGCCGGAGAGCAGGATGCCGCGCTGCGCGGCGCGGGCGGTCCCGACCAGCAGCGCGGTCGGTGTCGCAAGCCCCAGCGCGCAGGGACAGGCGACGATAAGGACGGCGACCGCGGGCAACAGCGCCACCGCCGGGTCCCCCGCGACGAGGGTCCACACGAAGAAGGTCAGCACGGCGAGTCCGAGCACGACGGGGACGAACACCGACGAGACCCGGTCCGCCCGGCGCTGTGCCCGGGTCTTCGCGAGCTGCGCCGCCTCCACCCCCGCGACGAGACGGGCGACCCGGGTGTCCGGCCCGACACGGGTGGCCAGCACGATGAGGGAGCCGCCCGCTGCGATCGTCCCCGCGGTCACTTCGTCTCCCACGGCGACCTCGACGGGCACGGACTCCCCTATCACAGCGCTCGCGTCGATCGCCGCAGCGCCCTCCAGCACGATCCCGTCGGCGGCGATCCACTCCCCCGGACGGACGGCGAACCGCTCGCCAGCGCCCAGGAGATCGGCGGTAATGCGGCGCTCGCGGCCCGCGTCGTCCACCCGGGACACCTCGCGCGCCCCCGCCGCGACCAGATCGCGCAGAGCGGCGCCCGCCCGGCGCCGCGACCGCTCCTCGGCGAACCGGCCGAGCAGGAGGAACGTCGTCACCACGGCCGCGACCTCGACGTAGATGTGGCCGCCTGCGCCGAGCGCGAGCACAGCGACCGACCACGCGAACGCGACGAGCGTCCCGAGCGACACCAGCGTGTCCATCGTCGTCGCACCGTGCCGCAGATTCACCGCAGCCGAGCGGTGGAACGGCCAGCCGGCCCACAGCACGACCGGCGCCGCCAGCGCCAGAGACACGAGCTCCCACCCCGGGAAGCGCAGGACGGGGACCATCGCGAGCAGCACGATCGGGACGCTGAGGGCTGCGGCGACCAGCAGCCGCAACCGCAGCCGCCGGGCGTCCGGCCCCTGCTCCCCCACGATGTCCCGGGAGTCGGCGAGGACCCGCGCGCCATAGCCCGCTTTCTCCACCTCCGCGACGAGCGCTTCGGCCCCCACCCCGGCCGGGGCCAGGACGCTCGCGCGCTCGGTCGCCAGATTCACGACCGCCTCCACCCCGTCGAGGCGTCCGAGCCGTCGCTCGACGCGGGCCACACAGCTCGCGCAGGTCATCCCCTCGATCGCGAGGTCGATGCGGGTGAGCGCCGGTTCCATCACGGCAGCCGGAGACGGTCCGGACGGCCGAGTGTGTATCCGGCTTCTCCCACGGCGACGGCGACGGCGACCGGGTCGAGGGCGACGGAGCTCGTGACGACCGCTCTGCCTTCCGCGACATCCACGTCCACGCCGGTGACGCCGCCGAGGGCGCCGAGGTGTTCGCTGACGGCCCGCGCACAGTGGGCGCAGGTCATGCCGAGAATGTCATAGGTGGTCTTCATTCCGCCGAGAGTACCACTGATACCCTCTAGGGGTATATAAGAGTACCCTGAGAGAGTGATCGCAGACATCAGGAAGCGGGCCCTCCACCGCACGCGCATCCTCTCAGGCCAACTCCGCGGACTCGAGAAGATGATCGAGAACGAGGACTACTGCATCGACATCATCACCCAGTCGCTCGCGATCCAGAAGTCCCTCGGCTCCCTCAACAAACTGCTCGTGGAGAACCACCTGAAGACCCATGTCTCCGAGATGTTCGAGGAGGGCGGGGAACAGCGCGACACCGCGATCCTGGAACTGCTGAAAATCTACGAGCTCTCGAACAACCGGGGCTGAGATGACAGACTCGACCGAACTCGTCCTCGGCGACCTCACCGAACAGAGCGCGGACGCCATCGTCAACGCCGCCATCCATCGGCGCGGGGGGCCCGCCATCCTGGCCGCCTGCCGAGAAGTGCGCGCGACGGCCCTGCCGGACGGGCTGCCGACCGGCCAGGCCGTCGCGACCACCGCGGGAGACCTGGATGCGCGCTGGGTGATCCACACGGTCGGGCCGGTGTGGACGGCGAAGGAGGACAGGACTCCGCTGCTACAGAACGCGTACCGCTCCTCGCTGCGGGTCGCCCGCGAACTCGGCGCGGCGACGGTGGCCTTCCCCGCGATCTCGGCGGGCGCTTACGGGTGGCCGATGGACGAGGCCGCGCGCATCGCCGTGAGCACGGTACGCGCCGTGCTGTCGTCCGGAGTCGGATCGGTGGAACGCGTTCGGTTCGTGCTCTTCCGGGACGCCGCCTTCGCCGCCTTCCGCGCGGCGGCGGGCGGGTGAACGGGGCGGGGCGCCGGAATCGGAGGATGTGCTCACCCGGATCGCGGTGCGATTCCCTCCCATCGCCGCCGCATAGAAGGGAGGAGCTCTCGCCCGGAGACCGATGGATATCAGGAAAGGGAGGACATCGCCGGGCTCACGGGTGAGAACATCCTCGGTTTCGGCGCGGCGGGGTCCGGTGGAGTGGGCTTAGGCGGCGCCGCCGAGGTCGGGGAGGGGGAGATCGCCCGGGAAGAGGGCGGAAGCTGGCGCAGGCGCTCCAGCCCCGGGACGAGCTCACCGGCCCACGCGCGGTAGCCCTCGTCGTTCAGATGCAGCCGGTCTTCGCTGAACGCGGGGTTGAGTTCGCCGTCCTCCAAGGCCAGCGCCGGCCAGAGATCGAGCCATCCGGCGTGGACGGTCGGCGCGAACTGCCACAGGTGCCGGTTGATGTCGCGGATCTGCTCGGCGAAATCGTGCCCGCGCGGCAGCACCGACTGCATCAGGACGCGCGCCTCCGGCAGCTCCTTGCGGAGCGTGACCAGGATGGTCTCGGTGTTCCGCACGACATGCTCGGCCGAACGCCGCCAGGCAAGGTCGTTCGTTCCGATCAGCAGGGCGAGCGTGTCCGGGCGGGAATCGATGACGGCGTCGAGGCGGGCGAGGAGATCGTCGGTGGTGTCGCCCGCGACGCCGAAGTTCCGCGCATCCTCACCGGGGAGCAAGACCGCCCAGTCCCCGCCCTGCGTCAGGCTGTCGCCCACCAGCGCGAGCGCTCCGCCTGTCCCGTGCGTCATCGCGACCTCCTTCGCGCGTCCTGAGCCATCCTCTCGCACTTTCCGCGGCGATGTGAGGCAGAGACGCATCAGCTCTGCGTCTTGTCGATGACGACATGGTCGAAGCGGTCACCGGCCCAGTCCACATCGTAAGCCTTCCCGAACCCGACGATGTATCGGCCGGCGAGCGGTTCGAGCCGGTAGAGACCGAAGTCGAGGCCGCGGAGCAGCCGGACGAGCGCAGGGCTCGTGGCCTCCGCGAACCGGTCGAACACGGCCTCGTTGCCCTCATCGTGTACGACCCGCACGGCGCAGCGGAACCGCGCACGCTCGAGGGCGAACAGATTGGGCGCGCCGTCCTCATCGGCACGGAAGAGCACAGCGACCTCGTCGGCGGCGGCGAGGGCGTCGTGATGGTCGGCGAGGGCGCTGACATAGAGATAGAGCGCACCGTCGACCGCGGCGAACGGAGTGACGGCGACCATCGGCACGCCGTCGCGGTCGGCGACGCCGAGGGTCAGCGTCGCACGCTCGGCGAGGAAGGCGCGGTAGCGCTCGCGCTCGGCAGCGTGCTCGAGGGCGGAGGCAGAGGCTGGGGCGGTCATGGTCTCTCCTTCTGGTCGGGGTGGGTGCGCTGAGTGCGCTGGTCGCGCCGCGCACGGTGATCGAGGTGGATGCGCGGCGGCCCGCCGTCCACACCGGGGGCGACCTCGGCGGCGACCCCGTAGAGGGCGTGGATCGTCTCGGGCGTGAACAGTTCGGCGGGCGTCCCGGTCGCGAGCGCCACGCCCTCGTACAGGGCGAGCACGCGATCGGCGACCGCAGCGACATGGTTGAGGTCGTGCAGCACCAAGACGACGGTCATCCCGAGCACTCTCCGCAGTTCGCCCACCACCTCCAGCACATCGGCCTGGTGGGCGATGTCGAGGTAGGTGGTCGGCTCGTCGAGGAGCAGCACCCGGGGCCGTTGGGCGAGGACCATGGCGAGCCAGGCGCGCTGCGCTTCGCCGCCGGAGAGCTCGGCCACGACGCGATCCTCGTCGGCGAGCATCTCCGTGTGCGCCAGCGCCCAGTCGACGGCGTCGCGGTCGGCCTCGCCCCCGCGCTCGAACCAGCGGCGGTGCGGATGCCGCCCATACCTCGCGAGTTCGCGCACGGTGAGGTCGGCCGGAGCGGGGTTGCGCTGTTCGAGCAGCCCGGCGGCGCGGGCACGCTCGCGAGGGCCGGCGCGAGCGATGTCCCGGCCGCCGATGCGGACCGAGCCGCCGTCGACCGGCACCCGGCCAGCGAGCGCGCGCAGCAGCGACGACTTCCCCGAACCATTGGGACCGATGAGCGCGATGGTCTCGCCCGCGGCGACATCGAGGGAGACGCCGCGGACGGCCTGCTTGCGACCGTAGCCCACGTACATCTCCCGGGCGGAGACCAGCGCGGCGGGAGGAGCGGCGCTCATCGCGGCGCCCCCGAGCGCCGCAGGAGGAACAGGAAGTACGGCGCCCCGACGAAGGCCATGACGATCCCCGCCGGGATCTCGACGGGGGCGAACGCGGTACGGCCGATCGTGTCGGAGACGAGGAGGAGGAGCGCGCCGAGGAGGGCGCTCAGCGGCAGCAGCACGCGATGGTCCGAGCCGACGAGCAGCCGCGCGAGGTGCGGGACGACCAAACCGAGGAAGCCGAGCACACCGACCGCGGCGACCGCGACCGCCGCGAGGAACACGGCGACGGCCGAGAGGATCAGGCGTGTGCGGGCGACGTTCTCGCCGAGATTTCCGGCGACGGCGTCGCCGAGGCGCAGGATGTTCGCTTTGCCGGAGCAGGCCAGCGCGGCGACCAGACCGACCGCGGCATACGGCACGAGCAGCAGGACGGTGTCCATGCCCTTCGCCGCCAGGCTGCCGTTCAGCCGCTGGATCGCGGCCGGCTGACGATCGCTGAACCGCAGCGAGAGCAGCCCGATGACGGCGCCGGCGACCGCGTTGACGGCGACGCCGGCCAGGATGATGTCGAGCGGCCGCATCCCGGACCGACGCCACGCGAGCGCGTAGACGAGCCCGGCGGCGACGCATCCGCCGGCGAAGGCGGCCGGCGGCACGAGCCCGGTCGCGGCCGGGACGGCGAGCAGGATCACGAGAACCACGGAGGCCGCGCCCGCCGTCACCCCGGTCAGCCCCGGGTCGGCCAGCGGGTTGCCGACGACCGCTTGCAGCAAGGCGCCGGAGACGGCGAGGCAGGCGCCGACCAGCAGGGCGAGCAGGATGCGCGGCAGCCGCACATCCCACACGATCGCCGCGTGGACGGTGGAAGCGGCCCGCCCGGCGAGCGCGGCGAGCACATCGGGGGCGGCGATGACCACGCTGCCGACGCCGAGCGCGAGGACCACCCCCGCGGCGAACGCGACACCCACCGCCGGGAGGACGACCGCCCGCCGGCGGGAGCGCGCCCCGAGCACAGTGCTCGTCACCGCAGGAAGCCGCTCAGCTCGCCGACAGCGGCCGGAAGCGCCGCGAGCGAGGTGTAGCCGAATCGGCCGTAGTCGAGGACGTGTACCCGGCCGTCCGCGACCGCCGGGACGCTCCGCCACGCTGGCCGTGCGGCGAATTCGGCGTCGAGGGCCCGCTGGGCCGCATCCGCGCCGCTCGAGGAGAGGACGAGCACGACATCCGGTGCGGCGGCGATGACCTTTTCGAGGTCCACCGCGGTGAAGGCGCCGGTCGCGCCCAGCTGGGAGCCGGCGATATTGTCGGCCCCGGTGAGCGCGACCAGGGAGCCGGCGTAAGAACCGTCGCTCATGACCATGAACGAGTCGGCAGCGCCGATGAGCAGGAGCACCTTGGTCGGCTTCCCCGCTGTGGTCGGCCGCAGGGCGCGCAGTTCGGCCTCGGCGGCGCCCAGCCGGTCCAGAATGGCGCTCGCCCGCTCCTGGCGGTCGAACGCCGCACCGAGGGTCTTCACCGCGAGCTTTGCGTCCGCGAGCGTATCGGTCTGGAGGAAGACGCTCGGTGTGCCGGTGTCCGTCAGCGACGCCTCCACGGTGGATCGCGCCGACTCGGCCGCGACGACGAGGCCGGGGGCGAGTTCGACGATCTTCTCGACATCGGGCGCCATCGAACTGTCGATGCGCGGAACATCGGCGAGCGACTGAGGCAGCTGCTGCGTCGTGGTCGACGGGACCCCGGCGACCGGGACCCCGAGCTCGCCGAGGATCTCGGCGAGCGGCACGGACGCGCTGACGACGCTCGAGGGCGGCTCGGCCGGGAACTGTCCGAGCGCCTCGGCGAGCGCGGCCGGGTCGACACCGTCGGCGAGGGGCGTCGCAGACGGGACGGTTGTGGAGCCGGGGTCGGCGGGGACGCTGCACGCGGTGAGCCCGGCGAGCAGCGCGAGGGCGGCGGCGGGGAGGAGACAGGCGGCTGGCAGGCGCATAGGGGTGAAACTCCTTAGGGTGACCTTACTGAGGATAGGCTAACCTAAAGAATTCTGCATGTCATCTCGCGGGAGAGGCGGAGATACTGTTCACATGACCTCCCGCTTCCACGCCGGTTTGGACCAGGCAATGGCAGGACGCCGGCGATGACGATCCACGGGGCCGACTCTCGAGGACTGCCCGCGCCCGTCGCCACGACAGTGGGGGCCTCGCGCCGCGAGCGGGGCCATTGGGCATGGATTTCGTCTCTCACGATCGCATCGCTCGGCGGACTCAACTTCCTGCCATGCGCGGTCTTGTGGATCCTGCTTCTCTCCGCCCCTGAGGGCGAAGGGGGCGGGATCCTTTTCGTCGCCCTGATTGATCCTGTCGCTGAACGCGACAGTGGTCCTCTCCGCCGGGGGAATCGGCCTGGCGGTCGCGGGAATCGCCTCACCGCGGCAGACGACATGGCCAGCCGTCATCGCCTTGGTCCTGAACGCGGCGCCCCTCGGCGGATATGCGCTGATGTTCGGAATCGCATGGGTCTGCTCGCTCTGAGCGAATCACACCGGGACGATCGTCCGCACTCGTGCGATGGCGGACCAGAGGGCAAACTCCTCCTGGCGACCCCGGGCTAAAGAAGGCTCTTGGTGTGCCACACGGTCTTCGTCTCGGTGAAGAACGCGATCCGGTCGAGCGAGGGGGCGGCGGCATCCGGGCCGTTCTCCGGGGGCAGGACGCGTTTCAGCATGTCGGCCGCGGCGATCTGGAGGTCGATCCACTCCAGGTCGCCCGCGCCGACCAGGTCGAGCGCGTTGACGTCGGCGTGCGAGGCGAGCCAGGGCGCGACCTCGGCGGGCGAACCGGTGAGGATGTTGACCACGCCACCGGGGACATCGCTGGTCGCCAGCACCTCGCTCAAGCTGATCGCCGAGAGCGGGAAGCGCTCACTGGCGATGGCGACGATCGCGTTGCCCGACACGAGGGCGGGGGCGACCGCGCTCACGAACCCCAGCAGGCTGGAGTCCTGCGGCGCGACGATGGCGACGACACCCGTCGGCTCCGGCACCGAGATGTTGAAGTAGGGACCGGCGACCGGGTTGGCGTTGCCGACGACCTGGGCGAACTTGTCAGCCCAGCCTGCGTACCACACCCATCGGTCGATCGCCTCGTGTACCTGGGCGCCCGCAGCAGCAGCGGCGACGCCCTCCGCGCGCTGGATCTCGTCCACGAACTGGGCTCGACGGCCCTCCATCAGCTCGGCGATGCGGTAGAGCACCTGGCCGCGGTTGTACGGCGTGGCACCCGACCAGCCGGAGACGGCGGCACGCGCGGCGACCACCGCATCCCGGGCGTCCTTCCGCGAGGCCTTGGCCGCGTTCGCCAGGAAATCCCCCTTGGCGGCGAGCACCTCGTAGGTGCGTCCGGACTCGCTGCGCGGAAACTTTCCGCCGATGGAGAGCTTGTAGGTCTTCGGCACGGCCAGTCTGCTCATTTCTTGGCTCCCTTGCGGGTCGAGGCGGTTGCGGTGACGGCGGCCGGCGAGAGCGAACGCCCGGGGACGAGGTAGGCGCCGAGGCCGTGACGGCCGCCCTCACGGCCGTAGCCAGACTCCTTGTAGCCGCCGAACGGGCTGGCCGGGTCGAACCGGTTGAAGGTGTTGGCCCAGACCACGCCTGCGCGCAGCCTGTCCGCGACGGCCAGGATGCGGCTGCCCTTGTCTGTCCAGACACCGGCCGAGAGACCGTAGGGAGTGTTGTTCGCCTTGGCGATCGCTTCAGCGGGCGTGCGGAACGTCAGCACCGAGAGCACCGGGCCGAAGATCTCCTCCCGCGCGATGCGGTGGCTGGTCGAGACGCCGGTGAAGATCGTCGGCGCGAACCAGAACCCGTTCTGGGGAATGGCGCAGTCGGCGCTCCAGCGCTCGGCTCCTTCCGCCTCCCCGATGTCGGAGAGCTCGCGGATGCGCTGCAACTGCGCGGCGCTGTTGATCGCGCCGATGTCAGTGTTCTTGTCCAGCGGGTCGCCCAGGCGTAGCGTCGCCAGGCGGCGCTTGAGCCGGTCGACGACCTCGTCGTGGATGCTCTCCTGCACCAGGAGACGGCTGCCCGCGCAGCAGACGTGGCCCTGGTTGAAGAAGATGCCGTTGACGATGCCCTCGATGGCCTGGTAGATCGGCGCGTCGTCGAAGACGATATTCGCCGCCTTGCCGCCGAGCTCGAGGGTGAGCTTCTTGTCGGTGCCGGCGACCGAGCGGGCGATCTCTCGTCCGACGGCCGTGGATCCGGTGAAGGCGACCTTGTTCACGTCGGGGTGGGCGACGAGGTCGCGGCCGGTCTCCCCGGCTCCAGTGACGATGTTGACGACACCCGGCGGCAGGTCGGCCTGCTGCACGATCTCGGCGAACAGCAGCGCGGTCAACGGGGTGGTCTCGGCCGGCTTCAGCACGACCGTGTTGCCGGCCGCGAGGGCCGGGGCGATCTTCCACGCCAGCATCAGCAGCGGGAAGTTCCACGGGATGACCTGCGCGGCCACGCCGAGGGCGCGCGGCGCGGGGCCGAGGCCGGCGTGCTCCAGCTTGTCCGCCCAGCCGGCGTAGTAGAAGAACCAGGCGGCGACGAGCGGCACGTCGACGTCGCGGCTCTCCGTGATCGGCTTGCCGTTGTCGAGGCTCTCGGCCACGGCGAGCTCGCGCGCCCGCTCCTGGACGAGACGGGCGATGCGGAACAGGTACTTGCCGCGGTCCGTGCCGCTCATCCGCGACCAGACCTTCTCGTAGGCGCGGCGGGCGGCGGCGACCGCCGTATCCACGTCGGACGAGCCGGCCGTGGAGATCGTCGCGAGACGCTCCTCCGTCGCCGGGGAGATCGTCGGGAACGGCGTGCCGCGCCCGGCGACGAACTCGCCGTCGATAAACAGGCCGTACTCGACGCGGAGGTTCAGGATCGACCGCGACTCGGGGGCGGGGGCGTACTCGAGGAAGCTCATGGTGGGGTCCCGTCTCAGTCGATGGTCACGTAGTCGGCGCCAGAGTAGTGGCCGGTGCGGAGCTTCTGGCGTTGCAGCAGCACATCGTTCAGAAGGCTGGACGCGCCGAAGCGGAACAGGTGCGGCTGAAGCCAGTGCTCGCCGACCGTCTCGGCGACGGTCACGAGGTACTTGATGGCGTCCTTCGAGGAGCGGATGCCGCCGGCCGGCTTCACGCCGATCTCCTCGCCGGTGAGCCGGCGCCAGTCGCGCACCACCTCGAGCATGAGGAGGGTCGTCGGCAGCGTCGCCGCCGGCGAGACCTTGCCGGTGGAGGTCTTGATGAAGTCGCCTCCGGCCAGGATGCTCAGCCACGACGCGCGGCGGATGTTGTCGTACGTGTTCAGCTCGCCCGTCTCGAGGATGACCTTGAGGTGCGCGTAGCTTCCGTCCGCCCGGCGGCAGGCCTCCTTGACGGCGACGATCTCGTCGAACACGAGGCCGTAGCGGCCCGAGAGGAAGGCGCCGCGGTCGATGACCATGTCGATCTCGTCGGCGCCCGCGGCGACCGCGTCGGCGGTGTCGGCGAGCTTGACCGCGAGGGACGCGCGCCCGCTCGGGAACGCGGTGGCGACCGCGGCGACGGCGACGCCCTCCGGCGCCTCGGCGTGCGCGGCGCCGAGCGCCTCGACGGCGTACGGAACTATGTCGCCGTAGACGCACACGGCGGCCGGGCGCGGGGTGGTCGCGTCGCCCGCGTCCGGGGTCAGCGCCTTGGCGACGAGCGAGCGCACCTTGCCCGGGGTGTCGGCGCCTTCGAGGGTCGTCAGGTCGATGAGCCGGATGATGGTGTCGAGCGCCCAGCGCTTGCTGGACGTCTTGATGGAGCGGGTGCCGAGCCCGGCGGCCCGCTGCTCGAGGCCGACCGCGTCGACCCCGGGGATGCCGTTCAGGTAGCGCCGCAGGGACGCCTCGGTGAGGTCTCCGCCGAGGACCTCGACGGCGCGGGCCGCCGGCGCGAGGGCGCGCTCGGGCGGGGAGGTCTCGATGGTCACAGTGCGGCCTGCTCTCTGTCGATGGGCATGGTGTCGGTGGGCGTTCTGTCGTCCGGCGCGCGGCCGAGCACATCGCCGGCGGTGGCCTCGTCGGTGATGAGCGTCGTGCAGAGCCCGCTCGCGACGACGGCGTGCGCGATCCGGTGCTTCGCCTCGCCCGCGATGACCGCGATGGAGACGCGTGCGTTGCGCAGATCGTCCAGGCCCAGTCCGAGCGTGCGGCTGTCGAGGTCGGGGTCGGCCACCCGGCCCTCGCCGGTGATGAAGCGGCCCACGACATCCCCCACAGCGCCTTTCGCGGCGAGGGCCCGGACATCCTCCGGGGACAGGTAGCCGGAGTCGACATGCACCGAGCTGATGTCCACGACCCCGGCGCTGAAAGAGGAAGGCGCTGACGGTGCGGGCGAGCTCCAGCACCGACTGCACGGATCGGTCCGCCTCGATGGCGCGTCGCGTGGCCGCGTGCTCGAAGATGGCCGGGCTCGGCAGCAGCGTCGCCGTTCCCTGCGCCTTCCTGGCGATCACGACGGCCGTGTCCGCTGCGGCCGTCGCCTGGCGGGTGCTGGAGACGCTGCCGTTGATCTGCACCGGATTGACACCGGTCGCCCAGCCGGGGCGCAGCCGCGCCGCGACGGCGTGCAGTGTCCGCCCCCAGCTGACGCCGAGCGTCCGCGGAACGGGGCGGAGCGTTGTCAGGTAGTCCGCCGCCTGCGCGACCCGGGCCTGGGTCTCGGCGTCGGATTCGGCGGAGGGGACGACGACCGCGTCCGCCAGCCCGTAGAAACCGCAGAGCTCGCGCTCCAGCGAGAACTTCCTCGCGCTCGGATGCACGATCTCGATGCGCACGAACCCCTGCTGGCGCGCCGCCGTCAGCAGCCGGCCGACCTTCCAGCGGGAGACGCTGAGAGCGGCGCCGATCTCATCCTGCGTCTTGCCCGCTTCGTAGTAGAGCTCCGCGGCTTTCACAGCCAGGATCTCGTCGGTGTCGTTCAGGGCCACACATCCAAGCCTAGACGGGAGCACAACGTTTGTGCGATGGATGCTCATGTGAGCAGACGAGTGGCCGCGCTTCCCCGCACCGCCTACCGGTCTTCGAGCGGCACGGGCCGGGCGACGACGGCTCCGGCCGCGGCGGCCGCGAGGGCAGTGGCGGTGAGGAACGCGAGGGCCAGGGTCCAGGCGCCGGTCAGCTCGTGCAGGAGGCCGACGGCGAGCGGGCCGAACGAGCCGATGACATAGCCGATGCCCTGGGCGAAGCCGCTGAGGGCGACGGAGCCGGCGTGCGTGCGGGTCCTCGTGTTGATGAGCACCAGGCTGAGCGGGAAAAGCAGAGGTCCGAGACCGGCGATGGCGACCCAGAGCAGCGTCGCGGTCGTCGGGGCGACGATGAGCCCCAGGTAGCCGATCACGAAGAACGCGACCCCGGCGTAGACGAGCAGAGCGACGTTCCGCATCCGTGCGGCGAGGAGCGGCACCAGCAACCCGGCCGGGACCCCCATAGCGGCATACACCGACAGGAGCGTTCCGGCCTCCGCAGGCGGCGTTCCCGCCACATCGTGCAGAATCTGCGGCAGCCAGCCGAACATCGCATAGGCGTTGAGGCTCGAGGTCGCGAACACGATGGCCATCGCCCAGCCGAGCCCCGACCGCCACACCCGCGCGACCGCCGAGTGCCCCGCCTGCTCGACCTCGACATCGCGGCCGGGGTGCGCGGGGGTGCGGGTGAGCAGGATGCGCAGCCACGGCACGATGGCGAGCACGCTCACCAGCGCCCACATCCCGAGCGAGACATGCCAGCTCGACGCGTCGGCGACCGGCACCGCGACGAGCGGCGGCAGCAGTGTGCTGAACGATATGACCGTCGCGTACAGCGCGGTGACGAGGCCGATCCGGTCCGGGAAGTACCGCTTCACGAGCGGCGGCAGCAGCACATTGCCCACGCCCATGCCGGCGAAGGCGACCGCCGAGCCGATCGCCAGCTGGAGGAACGAGCCGGAGGCGGCCCGCACGAGGTGCCCGGCGAGCATGACGCCGAGCGCGATCAGGAGCACGGCCTCCAGGGATACGCGGCGGGTGAACCGGGGGGCGATCAGGCCGAACAGCGCGAAGCAGGCCGGCGGCATCATCCCGAGCAGCCCGACACCGACGCTGGAGACCGGGAACTCGACGCGGATCTCCGCGAAGATCGGGGAGAGGGCGGCGACGGCCGTGCGCAGATTGGCGGCGACGAGGAGGATGCCCAGGAGCGCCACGGCCCGCCCGCGCCACAGCGAGCGCGCAGGAGTCTCTGCGCTCACTCGGCGGCCCCGGGCGCCAGGATGCGCCGGGCACGCTCCACATCGTCGCGGATCTGCGCGATCAGCGGCTCGATCCCCGCATACGCGACCATCCCCCGGATGCGCTCCTGGAAGGCGATCTCGACCGTGTGGCCGTACAGGTCCAGCTCCCGGTCGAGAACATACGCCTCGACCTGCTTGTGCGGCACACCCTCGAAGGTCGGATTGTTCCCGACCGAGATCGCCGCCGGGTAGCACTGGCCGCCGTCGGTCAGAGAGCCCGCGTACACACCGTCGGCCGGGATCAGGCCCTCCAGCTCCGGCGACAGGTTCGCGGTCGGGAAGCCGAGCTCCCGTCCGCGCGCGGCCCCGTGGACGACGACGCCGCACACCGTGGGAGCCTGACCCAGCAAGAGCGCCGCGTGCGCGACATCCCCCTCCGCCAGCAGCTCGCGGATCCAGGTGGACGAGACCCGACGGCCGCGCTCCGGCCGCACGTCGTCGATGAGTTCGACGGCGAAGCCGTACCTCTCCCCCCGCTCGCGCAGAAACGCCACGTCCCCCGCGCCGCGACGCCCGTAGCGGAAGTCGCTGCCGACCAGCACGACGGCCGCGCGCAGCCGGTCGACCAGGATGCGGCGCACGAACTCGTCGGGGCTCAGCTCCGCGAGGGCGCGGTCGAAAGCGATCATGAGCGTCGCGTCGATCCCGGTGCCGGCGAGCAGATCGAGCTTCTGCCGGTTGCTCACCAGGGCGGCCGGGCACTTCTCCGGAGCGATCACCTCAAGCGGATTGCGGTCGAAGGTGACCACCGTCGCGGCGAGACCGCGCTCGTCCGCGACCTGGCGCAGGCGCGCGATGACGGCACGGTGCCCGGTGTGGACACCGTCGAACTTGCCGATCGTCACAGCGCTCGGCCCGTATCCGGCGGGGACGTTGGCGACCGCGGTGAAGACCTTCACGAGGCGGCCCCGGCCGCCTCGCGCGGGCGGCGCTTCGCCAGCCAGAGCAGCCCCAGGACCGGCAGGGCCAGCGGGACGAAGAAATAGCCCATCCCATAGACCGACCAGACCGTCGCGTCGCGCCCGAACGGGTCGATGTCGTGCAGGGCGAGGGCGTCGGGCGCGAACAGGCTGAGCGTCCCGATCGCGAGCACGCCGGCCAGCTCGAAGCCGATGGTGATCCACGCGACCCGGCGCCAGACACGGCCGGGCGCCACGAGCGCGACCGTCGCGACGATGTAGACGACGGCCGCGACCGCCGAGAGGGTGAACGCGACCGGCGCCTCGTGGTAGCGGTCGAGGATCTGGAACACACTGCGCCCGGTCGCGGCGAGCGCGAGCACGCCGTACATGAAGACCAGCAGACGGCCGGCTCCGGAGAGGCGACGACGGGAGGCGGCGCCGTCGCGATCGCGCGCGGGGAGGGTGTGGTGAGACATCGCTACCGATTCTATTCGCGTGACGACCGGGCGCTCTTCGCGGGTCAAGCGCCCTGCACGAACCAGATCTGCCCCATCCGGTACACCATCACCGCGATCGCGAAGCAGACGCCGCCCAGGATGACCGTGCTCCAGCGGTTCCGTTCGATCAGCGCCCAGAAGCCGCCCGCGAGGGGCAGGACGAGCGCCGAGATCAGATAGATGTAGAACTCCGCGAGGCTGCCGGACGGGGTGTTTCCGACCGCGGGAGCGACGATGGCGATGACCAGCTGCGCGATCAGCAGCAGTTGCACGAGCGCGACGGCTCCCATCGAGAGGTCGCTGGGCGCGCGCCCGGCCAGCCCGAGGGCGACGCAGACCACTCCCGCGATCACAGCGACGGCGAGCTGCGCCGCGACGAACCAGTCGATCATGCCGCTCCAGCGATCGTACGCGGGCCGGGGATCACGCGATCTCCTCCGTCGGGAAGTTCACGAGGGTCCTCGCTTCCTTTCCCCGGAACTCGATGAGCCCGATCAGACGTCCGTTCGGGGCGATCGCCGCGACGGGCTCGCCCCAGGGACCCTCCCAGCAGACGAGATGGAGGCGCTTCCCGTGCGCGAGGTCGATCGCCTGCTGTTCGGTCAGCCGCAGCCGCTCGAACAAGGACGACGACGCCTCGGCGGCCGGGATGAGCGCCGCCGCGGGCTCGAGCGTAGCGAGTTCGTGGGCGCGGCGCACATCGTAGCCGCCCACCCGCGTGCGCCGCAGGGCCGTGAGGTGCCCGCCGACGCCGAGCCGAGCGCCGAGATCGCGAGCGAGCGAGCGGATGTAGGTGCCCGACGAGCAGACGACGCGGACTTCGAGGTCGATGGCGTCCCGCTCCCGGCGCTCGGAAAGCATCTGGAACGCGCTCACCGTCACCGCGCGCGCCGAGAGGACGACCTCCTCGCCCGCCCGCACCCGGGCGTACGCGCGCTTGCCATCCACTTTGACAGCGCTGACGGCGCTCGGAACCTGCTCGATCTCGCCGGTGAGCGCCGCGATGCCCTCGGCGATGGCCGACTCCGCGACCGCGGCGAGGGCGGCCGGTTCCGCCCGCTCGAGGATCTCGCCCTCGGCGTCGTCGGTCGTCGTGGCGGTGCCGAGCCGGATCGTCCCGACATACTCCTTCTCGGCGCCGACGATGTACGTCAGCAGCCGCGTGGAGGAGTTCAGGCCCAGGACGAGGAGCCCCGTCGCCATCGGGTCGAGCGTCCCGGCGTGACCGACCTTGTGTGTGCCCGCCAGGCGCCGGACGCGGGCGACGACATCGTGACTCGTCCAGCCTCCGGGTTTGTCGATCAGAAGGAGACCGCTGCCGATCATGCCCGCCCGCCCGCGGCGTCCGCGCCGGCGACCCGCCCGCGCCGCTCGGCGAAGGGTGTCCGCTCGCTGATCGCCGCCGTCATGGTCGACAGGCTATCAGCCGATCGCTACAGCCCCTGGTCGTCCGGGCCCGGCCTCATCGCGGCCTCGCCGCGATCGTCGCGCCCGGCCTGCCCGGCTCCCGCGCTCCGGGCGCGCACGACGACGGGACGGCCGGCGAAGGCGATCCGCGTGGGGGCGTCGAGGACGGTACGGTCGGACGCCGCGTGCTGCACCGACAACAGCGTTCCGTCGCTCAGCCGCACCATCGTGCGCCGGAGCGACCCGAGGAAGCTGGAGGCCACGACGACCGCCTCCACCCCGTCCGCGCCGTCGGTGAACACGATGTCCTCCGGGCGGACAGAGACGACGACCGGGCCGTCGCTCGCCCCGCCCAGAACCGGAAGCCGCAGATCCTGCACCACGGCTTCGCCGTCGCGGACCACGCCGTCGAGCCGGTTGCTCAGGCCGACGAAATCCGCGACGAACGGCGACGCCGGTGTGCGGTAGAGCTCCTCGGGCGTGCCGATCTGCTCGATGGCCCCCGCGTTCATGACCACGACTCTGTCGGCGACGGCGAGCGCCTCCTCCTGGTCGTGGGTCACGAACAGCGTCGTGATGCGAGATCGCGCTGGATGCGGCGGATCTGCTCGCGCAGCTGGACCCGCACCTTCGCGTCGAGGGCGGAGAGGGGCTCGTCGAGCAGGAGCACACGCGGGCGCGTGACGAGGGCGCGAGCGAGCGCGACGCGCTGCTGCTGCCCACCGGAGAGCTCGTGGGCGTACCGGCCACCGCGCTCCGCGAGCCCGACGAGTTCGAGAGCCTCCGCCGTGCGCGCGGCGCGGCGGCGCGCGTCCACTTTGCGCATGCGCAGACCGAACTCGATGTTCTGCGCCGCCGTGAGATGGGGAAACAGTGAATAGGACTGGAACACCATGCCGATGTCCCGGCGGTTCACGGGCACACCGGAGACATCCTGACCGTCGACGAGGACGCTGCCGGCGTCCAGGCGATCGAGCCCGGAGAGCGCCCGGAGCATCGTCGTCTTGCCGCACCCGGACGGGCCGAGCAGGGCGACGAACTCGCCCGGGTGGATGTCGAGGCTCACGCCCCGCAGGGCGACATGGGCGCCGAAGGATTTCACGATGTCCACGAGCGACACCGCGGTTCCGGTCACGGCCAATGGACCGGTGATCTCACCGGCAGCGGATGGGGTCGACGGTGTGGGCGCGCTCATCGTGCTGCTCTCCTGGTGGGTCGGAACGAACCCAGACGCCCGATCGCCAGCAGCAGGGCGAACGCGAGCGCCAGCGCGAACAGAGCGAAGATCGCGGCGACGTAGGGATCGGTCTGCTGGAGCAGGAAGAGGGCGGTCTGGAAGGTTGTCTGGTTGAGGAAGGAAGCGATCGTGAACTCTCCGAGCACGACCGCGATCGTCAGGAAGCACGCCGACAGGATGCCGCGGCGAAGGGTGGGGAGGAGGATGCGCACCACGACCTGAAGCCCGTTCGCGCCGAGGGAGCGCGCCGCCTCGCTGAGCACCACCACGTCGAGCGCGGCGATGGCCGTCTGGATCGGACGGTAGGCGTACGGCAGCACGATGACCCCGATCGCGAACGACAGGGTCCAGGCGACGCTTCCGAAAGCCCCCGCGACGACCCGGTAGACGGGGACGAAGCCCACCACCAGAACGACCGTCGGCACGGTGAGCGGCAGCAGGCAGACGAACTCGATCGCCCGGCGCGCCGCCGGGTAGCGCAGTTCCACCAGGATGATCGTCGGAAGCAGGATCAACAGCACCAGGCCGACGGTGATGGCCGCGATCGCGAGCGAGTTGACGATGCCGGTGAGCAGTTGGTCGTCGGTGAGCTCCTGTAGCGGGTCGACCACCGCCGCATAGTGGCCGAGCGTGAAATCGGCCGGGCTGCCCGGCACGCGGAAGGTGAACAGCAGCATCGCCAGCAGCGGCAGCAGGAAAGCGACGCCGGCGACCGTCAGGATGGCGGCGCTCGTCGCACGGCCCGGGGCCGCACCGATGCGCACGCTCATCGCCGCCACCGCCGCGCTCGCCGGTCGAGGAGTGAGGAGACGCCCATCACGGCGACCATCACGACGACCATCCCCAGCGCCAGCACGCCCGCGGTGTTCGCCACGCCCACGATCGTCTCGCTGGTCAGCTGCTGTTTGATCGCCAAAGGCACGATCACGCCCTGGTCGATCAACGCGGCCGCCGTCGCGAACGAAGAGAAGGCGCTGGCGAAGACCAGGATCGTGGACCCCCAGAACGCCGGGGCGAGAATCGGCATCGCGATCCGAGTCCAGTACGTGAGCCGCGAGGCTCCGAGCGTCGCGGCGGCCTCGCCCCACTGCGGTCTGAGCCCTTCGAGGGCCGGCATGAAGGTCAGGACCATGAGCGGGACGGAGAAGTAGAGGTAGGGGAACACCAGGCCGCCGACTTGATAGAGCAGCGGCCCTCGGGACGACAGGGCGTTGAGGTCGAAGCCGAATGTCTGCTTGAGGAAGACCGTCATCGCGCCTTGGACGCCCATGAGGGCGATAAAGGCGAACGCGAGCATGATGCCGCCGAACTGGGCGAGCACACTGCTGGCGGAGTCGACGACAGTGCGGAGCGTCCCGTCGGGTTTGACACCGAGCAGTGCGAAGCAGATGACCGCACCGATCGCGGCGGCGAGGACGGCCACCACAGCCGAGACCCAGAACGAGTTGACGAAACCGGTCAGAATGGCCGGGTCGGCGTAGGCCGCGAAGTTCGCGACGGTGAACTCGCCATCGGCGGTGAAGAAGCCGCTCCCGACAGCGTAGAACGTCGGAACGGCGAGGAAGATCAGAACGTAGACGGCGAATGGCGCGAAGCCCAGCCAGCCCGCGCCCCGGCGCCGGGATGTCCCGGCGCCGGGGGCGGACAGGGCCGTCGCGATCCGGGGGATGCTGCGGTCATGTGCGAATCAGCCGACGGCCGAAGCCTACTTCGCGGCGAGGACCTTCGCCGCTGCGCCGGCCTGGTCGCTCGTGAGCTGCACGAAGTCCTTCGGCGGCGTTCCGACGCTCTTCAGGACGTTCTGGTCCACGGTTTTGTTCGCGATCATCGCCCGCAGCGTCGACGGGTAGGCGCCGGAGGCGAGATACAGGTTCTGCACCTCCGGGCTGTACAGATACTCCTCCCACAGGCGCGCGGCGGCCGGGTTCGGAGCGTCCGCGTTGATCGCCTGGTTGTAGTAGCTGCCGAGCGCGCTTCCCGGCAGCACCACGGTCTTCCAGTTCGGGTTGCCCGAGGAGCCTCCGGCCGGCCCCCAGGCGAGGTTGTTGTAGCTCCATTGGATGACCACAGGAGTCTCGCCGGACGAGACGGTCGCCTGCGTCGGCAGCACCGAGATGAAGTTCCCGGCCTGCTTCAGCTTCGCGAAGAAGTCGACACCGGGGGTGATGTCGTCCGCGGTGCCACCCGATTGCAGCGTGGCCCAGTAGACCGCGCTGGCCGCTTCGTTGGCCTGGGTGGGGTTGCCCTTGATCGCGACCTTGCCGTGGTAGGCGGCGCCGAGGAGATCGTCAATCGAGGCCGGAGCCGTCGTGATGGCCTTCGAGTCGTAGCCGATCGACATCAGGCCGGTGTAATCGTAGTACCACGCGCCTTTGGGGTCCTTGAACTCGGCGGGGATGTCCGACCATGTCGACACCTTGACGGCGCGACGAGGTCGAGGTTCTGGCTGAGCACGGCGGTGCCGATGTCGAAGACGTCGGGAGCGGTGCTCTGTCCCTTCTGCGCCCGCGCCGCGGCGACCTCGTCGGCGCTGGAGCCGTTGGGGTTCTCGGAGGTGACCTGGATGCCGGGGTACTTCTTCTGGAAGCCCGCGATGATCTTCCCGTAGTTGGCCCAGGACGGCGGCAGGGTGATGACGTTGAGGTGGCCCTCCGCCTTCGCCGCGGCGACCAGAGCGTCCATACCGCCGAAGTCGGCGACGCTGACCGCCTTCTGCTTCTGAGCGAGCGTGAGGCTCGAACCGTTCGTGCTGGCCGACGAGGCGCCCGCGCAGGCGCTGAGCGTCGCTGCGATCGCAGCCGTCGTCGCGATGAGGGCCGCGACGCGCACGGCACGCCGACGGGGACGGCGTTCGATCGGGTGCTGTTCCATGGGGATGTTCCTTTCGGAGTTTCGGTGGTGAGGGGCCGTCGGGGTTCGGGGCCGGGAGAGGCGGACCTGCGCATTGCGGTCGGGCACGGTGACGGACAGACCGGCCCGGCTGTCTTCCACAGTCCCCGAAAAATGTCAGATTCCGAACAAAACAGCCAACTTGTCATGAGATGTTCACCCCACTCCTGATGAGGAATAACCGGGGTAACAAGAGGTGAACGGCGGAAGAACAGCTCCGAAATCGCCGTCACACGATCCACCTGTATTGTCAAGATATGAAGGTGCCCCTGCATGAGACCGTCCGCACCGCTCTGCGAGAGCGCATCCTGAACGGCGGGCTCCCCGCCGGTGCGTCGCTGCCCAGCGAAGCAGAGCTGTGCGCGCAGTTCGGCGCGTCTCGCGGCCCGGTGCGGCAAGCCCTGACAGCGCTGAGCACCGAGGGGCTCATCGAGACCAGCCAGGGGCGCGTGCCGATCGTCGCCCGTGCTCCCCTCGCGCACGCGATCGACGACTTCTTCTCGTTCTCGTCCTGGGTCCGGGACCTCGGCCGCACCCCGGGCCAGCGCACGATCGAGATCGCCCTGCGCCAGCCCCGGGCCCGGATCGCCCTCGCCCTCGCCCTCGCCGACGGCGAGCAGGCCGTCGAACTGGTGCGTGTGCGCTCGATCGATGGAGAGCCGGTGATGATCGAACGGACCGCGTTCGCCGAGCGGGTCGGGCGGCTGCTGTTCGAGTTCGACCCGGATGCCGGATCGCTCTTCGACGCACTGCTCGCGAGGGGCGCGCCGCTCGACCGCGGCGAGCACACCATCGACGCCGTCGCGGCCGACGAGCTCGACGCCGCAGAGCTGGGCGTCGCGCTGGCCGCTCCCCTGCTGCGGGTGCGCCGTGTCACGACCTCGGACGACGGAGACATCCTCGAAGTCTCCGACGATCGCTATCGGCCCGATCGAGCGGCGCTGATCATCCACAACTCCCGCTCGCGTTCCCTGCCCCGGCCCCTGGTGGCGCGCAGCATGACCTCGGAAGGCACAGCATGACCATCTCTCTCGTCTCCCTCGACCTGGCCGGCACCACGATCGACGAGGGCGGCATCGTCTACGATGTGCTCCGGCAGAGCGTCGCCGAGGCCGTGGGGGCGCCCGTCCCCGCCGAGGCGCTCGACGACTGGACCGGCACCGACAAACGGGAGGCGATCGAGGGGCTCCTGACGGCCCTCGGGGCGGACCCGGCGAGGACGGAGGCGGTCCACACCGCCTTCGCCGAGCGTCTGGACGCCGCCTACGCCGCCGCCACGCCGCGCCTCTTCCCCGGTGTGCGCGAGGCCGTCGCCTCGCTGCGCGCGTCCGGAGTGAAGGTCGGACTGCAAACGGGGTACGAGCGGGCCGTGGCCGAGCGGCTGCTCGCGAGGGTCGGGTGGGCAGTGGGCGCGGACGTGGACGCCCTCGCGACCTCGGAGGATGTCTCCGCGTCCCGCCCCGCGCCCTATCTGGTGTTCCGGACCATGGAGTCGACAGCGACGCGCTCCGTGCAGGAGGTGCTCGTGGCCGGCGACACCCCCAATGACCTTAGAGGTGGTTTCAGTAGTCGTTTTTGGTGAGTTTGCGGGCGCTGGTGATCGCGATTGCTAGAGCGACGAGCGCCGTGATCGTTGAGGCGGTGCGGTCGTAGCGAGTGGCGAGTTTCCGGAAGGCGAGGATCCAGGCCATGGTGCGTTCGACTACCCAACAGTGTTTACCCAGTCACTGTTTGGAGTCGACTCCGATTCGTGCGATGCGTGCCTTGATCCCACGACAACGCAGGTAACAGCGGACGCGGCGGTTGTCGTAAGCCTTATCGGCGTGGAAGATAACCGGGCGGCGTCTGGGCCGACCGCGGCCGACGCCCTTGATCGCGGTGATGTTGTCTAACACAGGTTCCACGAGCATGGAGTCGTGTCGGTTGGCGCCGGAGATCTCCACATGCAGCGGGAGTCCGTTGCGGTCGGTCAGGACATGGTACTTGGTGCCCCGTTTCCCACGATCCGTGGGGTTAGGTCCAGTGAGATCGCCCCCTTTTCGCCCGGACACTTACGGAGTCCAGGCAGGTTCTTGACCAGTCGATCATGCCAGCCTGGCCGAGTTCGTCGAGCATGATCTTCCGCAGTGCATCCCACGCGCCCGCTTCGGACCATTCACGCAGACGCCGCCAACAAGTGACCCCGGACCCATACCCCAACTCGGGCGGGAGCTTCTCCACGGGATCCCCGTCAGCAGCACGAACACGATCCCAGCGAACACCTTCCGGTCAGGAACCCGAGGCTGCCCAGCCCGCCCATTGACCACAGGCGGCCGAGGCGGAATCAACGGCTCCAGCCGCTCCCACAACATATCCGTAATGAACCGATCCTCAGCAAGCGTCGACACTCGACCAGCATCCCCGCTAACCAGCCACAACAACCACCGCCACGCCGACTACTGAAACCACCTCTTAGTGCGGGCATCGCCTCCGGAGCGCGGCTCGTCATGGGGGTCCTCAGCGGCGCGAGCAGCGCGGAGGAGCTGGGCCGGTACGCGCACACCCACCTGCTCGCCAGTGTGGCGGCGCTGCCCGAGTTGCTCGCCGCGGCCGGGGAGCTGCCGCGATGATCCGCCGCAAACTCCTCCTGATCGGGATCGACGGTCTGCGCGTCGACGACGCGCTGCGCCGATCCCCGGCTGGTTCGGCCCCGCCGCTCGCTCCCATCCTGTCGGCATGCGCGAGCGCGGGAACGATGCTGACCATGACGATGGAGGTCCCCACGATCTCCGGTCCCGGCTGGTCATCGCTCCTGACCGGCGCTGCGCACGCGGAGCACTCGGTCTTCGACAACTCGTTTCGCGGTCACACGCTCGAGCGCCACCTCGACCTCCTCAGCCGCGCGTACATCGCCGATACGTTCCGTCGCACCTTCGCGGCGTCGAGCTGGCCGCCGATCGTGGACCCCGCCGGCCCCGGACCGATCATCGCGAGCCGCCCGGATCAGGCGCGGACCGGGCAGCACCGGGTCGTCGTGCGAGACGGCGAGACCTACGGCTACCGCTGGGCCGACGGCGAGATCGCCGCCTGCGCGCGGCTCGCGCTGCGGGAAGCGGGACCGGATGTCTCGTTCGTCTCCCTCGGAGAGGTCGACGAGGCCGGACACCTGTACGGCGGCAGCTCTCCGCGAGTACGCGGCGGCCATCGGCCGCGTCGACGCGCACCTCGGGCGCCTCCTCGCCGAGATCGAGGCCCGGGTCGCCCGCACCGGGGCGGAGGAAGAATGGCTCGTCGCCCTGACGACCGACCACGGCCACCTCGACGAGGGCGGGCACGGCGGCGGCGAGGCGGTGCTGCCCCGGTCCTTCCTCGCCCTGTGCCGATACGGGTCGGCGGACCCGCTCCCCATCGGGACCTCCATCGAGCCCTGGGAGGTCGTCTCCCTGCTCCTGAGGGATCTGGAGCGCTGACCGCCTCCCGCTGTCCTCCTCGCATCCCACCCCCGCCGGCCCACCCCCACCGCACCCGGAGGAGACACGCCTAAGCTTGTCGGGTGCGTATCGGCGTGATCGGAGCGGGAGCCATCGGCGGGACCATCGCGGCCCTCCTCGACCGCGTCGGCCACCTGGTCGAGGTGACCGCCCGCGGCGAGCACCTCGCAGCGATCCGCGCCGGGGGGCTCCGCCTCGACGGCGGCTGGGGCGCGCACACCGCACGGGTCGCCGCAGCCGAGACACTACAGACCCGGCCCGAGCTGGCGTTCCTCTGCACGAAGGCCCAGGATGCCGCGTCCGCCCTCCGCGACAACGCCTCCCTCCTCGACGGCATCCCCGTGGTCGTCGTGCAGAACGGCCTCGCCGGCCTCCGCCTCGCGACCGGGCTGTTGCGCGGCTCCGAGTGCGTCGGCGCCCTCGCGCTGTTCGCGGCGAGCTTCCTCTCCCCCGGCCGCATCGTCGTCACGACGACGGCGAACACCTATCTCGGCGCGGGCGAGGGCCCCGCGCCCGAGGCCGCGGTCGCCGCCGCGCGCATCCTCGACGCCGCCCTGCCGAGCGTCGCTGTCGACGACTTCGCGGGCTGCCAGTGGACCAAGCTCATCGTCAACCAGGTGAACGCCCTGCCCGCGATCACCGGCTTGAGCGCCCAGGAGACGCTCGGCGACCGGCGGCTGCGACGGCTGATGACCGCGAGCCTGCAAGAGGCGGTGCGGGTCGGGTACGCGCGCGGCATCCGCTACGGCAGCGTCCAGGGCCTGACCGACGGCCTCCTGCGCTTCGTCGCACGCGCGCCGCGCTGGGCGGCTCAGGCCGTGCCGCTGCTGATGCGGCGGCGGATGGGGGCGACGCCGAACCCGGGCTCCACCCTGCAGAGCATCCGCCGGGGGCAGCCCAGCGAAATCGACTACCTGAACGGAGCCGTCGTCGCGGAGGCGCGGGAGGCCGGCGGCGAGGCGCCGGTCAACGCCGCGCTGACCGCGCTCGTCCACGAGGTGGAGCGCTCGGGGGCGTTCCTGCCGCCCGAGACCGTCGCGGAGCGGATGCGGCCGCTCCTGAGAGCGGGGAGGCCGCCGGCCGCACCGCGAGCGCCCGCGAACGGAGATCGCGCAGCATGAGCGCCCTTCGGCGTCGGCCTCCGGGAACGAGCCCCGACCGGCTAGCCTCGGCAGATATGCGTGAACCTTTCGCGAGCGCCGTCGTGGACTGGTACCACGCCAACCGGCGCGACCTGCCCTGGCGCCGCGACGGCTTCACCGCCTGGGGAACGCTGGTGAGCGAGTTCATGCTGCAGCAGACGCCCGTCTCCCGGGTGATCCCCCGCCTGGAGGAGTGGCTGGCGCGCTGGCCGGCTCCCGCCGACCTCGCCGCCGTGCCCCCGGGCGAGGCTGTGCGGGCCTGGCGCTCGCTCGGCTATCCGCGGCGCGCGCTGTGGCTGCACTCCGCGGCCGTCGCGATCACGGAACAGCACGGCGGAGTGGTCCCCGACGATGTGGACGCGCTCCTGGCCCTCCCGGGCGTCGGCGACTACACCGCGCGGGCCGTCGCTGTCTTCGCCTACGGCAACCGGCACCCCGTGGTCGACACCAACATCCGCCGGGTCATCGCCCGCGCGGTCGAGGGCCAGGGCGAGCCCGGACCGCCCAGCGCCAAGCGCGACCTCGCCGCCATGGAGGCGCTCCTCCCCCGCGATCGCCCGGCCGCCGCCGCGTTCAACGCGGGGATGATGGAGCTCGGCGCCCTGGTCTGCGTCCCCCGCGCCCCGCGCTGCGACGCCTGCCCGCTCGCTGCGGCCTGCGCCTGGCGCGCCGGCGGTTTCCCGCCCTACGCCGGTCCGCGAAAGGCCGTCCAGAAGAAGTACGAGGGCAGCGACCGCCAGGTGCGCGGCCGCATCCTGGCCGAGCTGCGCGCCGCGCACCTCCCGGTCACCGCGGCAGAGTTGGAGTCGGTATGGCCGGATGCCGTACAGCGAGACCGCGCACTGGCCGGCCTCCTCTCCGACGGCCTGGCGGTCGCGGCCGAGGGCGGCTACACGCTCCCCTGACTCTCCGGCTGCGCCCCCGGGTCCGCGGCCGGAGGCGCGCTCACACCACCCGAGCCGCCACCAGGGCCGAGCGCAGCACACCGCCCAGGGACTCGGAGGAGCTCTGCGTGAGGTGGCTGGAGTCGAGCCGGACGATCACATCGCCGACCCCGATCGGGCAGCTGCCGTCGCTGGTGCAGAACCACGGCTCCGGATCGAGGTAAACCGCAGGCAGACCCTGGGCCGTGGCTTGCCGGACGGCCTCCACCTCGGCGGCTCGTTCCTCCCGGTCGACAGCGTCGATCGTGGACACGCATCGGTCGGGCCCGAAGATCCGGAGGGAGCAGTCGGTCACCCGCCGCCCTTCGGGGGGATTGCCGATCACCACGACCGGCGCTCCCACCGAACGCACGGCTTCCATGCTCCGCAGGGTCGCGCTCGTCCACTCGGCTTGGGCCGGCGCTCGGGTCTTGCCGCTCTCCAGCGTTTTGTAGGGTCCGAGAGCGCTCGCGAAGACGATCAGATCGGGTTTCGCCGCGGCGACGGCGGCCAGATCGGACTCGCGCATATCCTCTCGCAGTCGTCGGTGAAAGTCGCGCGGTCGCGCACTTCGCCGACCCGCGTCGATGCGGCCGGGCACCCCTGCAGGCCGAGTTCGGCCACGTCCCAGCCAGAGCCGAGGGCCGACCGGAGAGCGGGAACCCAGCTCAGCGCGATCGAGTCGCCGACGACGTAGGCCGTCCGGCGTCCTCCGTCGCCCGACAGGACGCAGGGCTCCCGGAGACGCGAGTGGTCGCCCGGAGCCACCGCGTCGCGCAGACACCCTTGGAAATCGACGGGCTGGAGCGGTCCGGAGAGCTCGGCCGAGAACGGCTTCCAGGAGTCGCCGGCCGAGGACTCGGCCAGCGCCGCCGCGAGTTCCTCGGGGGACGACCAGGCTGCCGGGGCGGTGGTCGCCGGAGCGGGCTTCGGGAGCAGTTCGACCCCGCGGAGCTGTCCGACGGACAGGACGGCCACCAGCAGAGCCGTCACGGCGAATCCGCCCACGCGGGCCACGTTGCCGCGCTTCGACAGCCACGCCCCGAGGCGCTTCCAGACGGCGGCCTGCCGCGCCGGCTGCTCGATGACGTGGTAGGACAGGGCGGCGATGGCCACCGACACCGCCACGCAGAGCAGACCGTGGAGAAAGCCTTCGCCCGGGAACAAGCGCGGCAGCGAAGATGATGACCGGGGCGTGCCACAAGTAGAGCGAATAGGAGATGCGGCCGATGTAGCGGATGGGGGCCAGCGTAAGAGCCCGTCCGTAGTCCCGATCCGTGGTGGCGCGCTCGGCGGCCACGATCACCGCGGCCGTGCCGAGGACAGGGAGGAGCGCGGCGGCGCCGGGGAAAGGCGTGGTCGTGTCGAAGAGCACGGCGGAGACCAGAATCGCCACCAGTCCGGCCGCTCGGAGGGCCGTCGCCGGTGCGCGGCGGGAGACACCGGCGAATCTGGCAGCGAGGATCACACCGGCCGCGAACTCCCAGATGCGGGTCGGGGTCGCGAAATAGGCCGAAGCGGGACGCGAGTCGGTCAGCCAGATCGAGAAGGCGAGCGAGCCGACGAAGCCGAGGATGCCGACCACCAGCACCGTGCCGCGCAGGCGGGGAGCGCGACGCTTCGCCACGGCGGCCACAGCGAGCCAGGCGAGAATGAGCGCCCACGGCCAGAAGGCGTAGAACTGCTCCTCGACCGACAGCGACCAGAAGTGCTGGAACGGTGAGACAGACGCATTGGCGTCGAGATAGACCGTTCCCGAATGCACCAGGTTCCAGTTCTGGACCCACAGCAGCGATGAGAGCGCCTGCTGGTTCCAGGAGGCGTTCGTCGCCCCGAAGAACAGAAGGTTGGACATCGCCACGGTGACGGCGATCGTCGCGATCGCGGCCGGTGCGAGCCGGGCGAATCTCCGGGTGTAGAAACGACCGAGCGAGATCGCGCCCTTTTCCTCCTTTTCGCGCAGGAGGGCGCGTGTGATCAGGTAGCCGCGGAGATCACGAAGAAGATGTCCACACCGACGTATCCGCCGGTGGGGAATCCCCACGCATGATTTGCGACGACGAGCAGGACAGCGAGAGCGCGGAGGCCCTCGATGTCCGGACGGAACCAGGTACGCATTCGGGTGTCCTCGGGGTTTCAGGAGAACACTATTCTACATGTTTATACTTACGTTTGAAAATCAGTATTCCTCGTCCGCCTCGCGCGGCTTCACATAGGGGTCCTCTTCCCCGGCATAGGCGGCGCCCTCGGCGAGACCCGCCACCTCGGTGTCGTGGTCGCGCGCCTGGCGCAGCAGATCCTCGATGTGTGCCGCGTTCTCGGGGATGGCGTCCAGCTGGAACTGGAGCGTCGGCGTGAGGCGGGCGGTGATGTTCTTGCCGACCTCGCTGCGCAGCATCCCGGTGGCCGCTGTCAGCGCGGCCGCGGTGTCCGCGCGCTCCTGGTCGGTTCCATACACCGTGTAGAACACGGTCGCGTGCTGCAGATCACCGGTCACCTGGACGTCGGTGATCGTCACGAAGCCGAGACGCGGATCGCGCAAGCCCCGGTCGAGCCGCTCGGCGACGATGACCTTGATTCTGTCGGCGAGCTTCCTCGCCCGTGCCGGGTCGGCCATGGTGTGTCTCCTTCGTACGGCGGGGGATAGAGAAGCAGCGAGGCCCGGCGGACGAACCGCCGGGCCTCCAGCGTCGATCAGACGCGCGGCTTCTCGCGCAGCTCGGTGGTCTCGATCTCGTCGCCCACCTGGATGTCGTTGTACTTGCCGAGGCCGATGCCGCACTCGAAGTCCGTGCGGACCTCGGTGACATCGTCCTTGAACCGGCGCAGCGACTCGATGGCCAGGTTGTCCGCGATGACCACGCCGTCGCGGATGACGCGCGCCTTGGCGTTGCGCGTGATCGTGCCGCTGCGGACAATGACACCGGCGATGTTGCCGAACTTGGAGGAGCGGAACACCTCGCGGATCTCGGCGACACCGGACTGGACTTCTTCGAACTCGGGTTTGAGCATGCCCTTGAGCGAGCTCTCGATGTCCTCGATGGCGTTGTAGATGACCGAGTAGAAGCGCACATCCACGCCCTCGCGGGCCGCACGCTCGCGGGCCTTGACGTCCGGGCGGACGTTGAAGCCGATCACAATCGCATTGTCGATGGTCGCCAAGTCGATGTCCGACTCGGTGATCGCGCCGACACCGCGGTGCAGGATGCGCAGGGAGACCGAGTCGTCCACCTCGATCTTCATGAGCGACTCCTCCAGCGCCTCCACGGCGCCGGACACATCGCCCTTGATGATGAGGTTGAGCGCCTCGACCTTGCCCTCCTCCAGGGCGCGGGTGAAGTCTTCCAGCGAGATGCGCTTGCGGGCCTTCGCCAGCTGCGCGTTGCGCTCGGCGGCTTCGCGCTTCTCAGCGATCTGCCGGGCGGTGCGGTCCTCCTCGGTCACGATGAACGTGTCGCCGGCGCGCGGGACGCTGGAGAGGCCCTGCACCTGAACCGGACGGGACGGCGCGGCTTCGAGCACGGGGTCGCCGTTCTCATCCGCCATCGCGCGGACACGGCCGTAGGCGGTGCCCGCCACGATCGCATCGCCGACGCGCAGCGTGCCCGACTGGATCAGCACGGTCGCCACCGCGCCGCGGCCCTTGTCGAGTTTGGCCTCGATGGCCACGCCGCGGGCGTCTTTGTTCGGGTTCGCACGCAGGTCGAGCCCGGCGTCCGCGGTCAGCAGCACCGCGTCCAGGAGTTCCTGGATGCCGATGTTGTTCCGCGCGGAGACGTCGACGAACATCACCTCGCCGCCGTACTCCTCGGCCACCAGGCCGAACTCGGTGAGCTGCTGACGCACCTTGGCGGGGTTCGCCTCCGGCTTGTCGACCTTGTTCACCGCGACCACGATCGGCACATTCGCCGCCTGGGCGTGGTTCAGCGCCTCGATCGTCTGCGGCATGATGCCGTCGTCGGCCGCGACCACGAGGATCGCGATGTCGGTCACCTGCGCACCGCGGGCGCGCATGGCGGTGAACGCCTCGTGACCCGGGGTGTCGATGAAGGTGATCGCACGCTCGATGCCCTCGTGCTCGGTCCACACCTGGTAGGCGCCGATGTGCTGGGTGATGCCGCCGGCCTCGCCCTCCACGACGTTGGCGCTGCGGATCGCGTCCAGCAGTCGCGTCTTACCGTGGTCGACATGACCCATGACGGTGACGACCGGCGGGCGGATCTCGAGATCCTCGTCGGACTCGCCCTCCAGCTCGGCGTCGAGGTCGATGTCGAAGCCCTCCAGGAGCTCCTTGTCCTCGTCCTCGGGGGAGACGACCTGGACCTTGTAGCCGAGTTCCTCACCGAGGATCTGGAACGTGGCCTCGTCGAGCGACTCGGTGGCGGTCGCCATCTCGCCCAGGTGGAAGAGCACGGTCACGAGCGAAGCGGGGTTCGCGTCGATCTTGTCGGCAAAGTCCGAGATGGACGCGCCACGGCGCAGCCGGATGGCCGTGCCGCCGTCGCCGCGGGGAACGGTCACACCGCCCAGCGACGGAGCCTCCCGCATCTCGAATTCCTGGCGCTTCGCGCGCTTCGACTTGCGGGCCTTCGATTTGCCGCCGCCGCGGCCGAAGGCGCCCGCGGTGCCGCCGCCCGGTCCACGGCCGCGACCGCCGCCGCCGGGACGGGGACCGCTGAAACCGCCGGCTCCGGCGCCGCCGCCGGGCCGCTGGAAGCCGCCGCCCGCACCGCCACCGGCGCTGCCAGGGCGCTGCTGGAAACCGGGGCGGCCGCCGCCCTGGCGCTGGCCGCCGCCAGCGCCGGGACGCGGAGCGCCGATGCGGGGCGAGCCCGGACGCGGCGGGGCCGGACGCGGGATGTTGCTGGGAGAGGGACGCTGGCCCATCCCCTGCGAGCTGGAGAACGGGTTGTTCCCCGGCCGCGGGGTGCTGGGCCGCTGACCCATGCCCTGATTGGAGGCGAAGGGGTTGTTGCCCGGGCGCGGGGCACCGGGACGCGGGGCGCTGCCGCCGCTGGGACGGGGCGCGGACGATGGTTTGGCCGTGTCCGCCGGGGCGCCCGCGGCGGGCTTCGCGTCGGCGGCCTCGCTGGCCGCCGCTTTCTCAGCGGCGGCCTTCTCGGCCGCTGCCTGACGCTCGGCGACCGACATCGGCGCCTGCGGCTTGGGCGCGGCGGAGCCATCGGTCGCCGCGGGGCGCGGCGGACGCGGCGCCGGGGAGGTCTGCGCGGGGGCCTTGTCGCCACCGACGCCGGGCAGGTGCCCTTCCGCCTCGAGGGCAGCGCGCAGCTTGCGGGCCACCGGAGGCTCGATGCTCGAAGACGGGCCCTTGACGAACTCGCCCATCTCCTTGAGTTTCGCGAGTGCGAGCTTGCTGTCGACGCCGAGCTCGCTCGCCACCTCGTGTACGCGTGGTTTTGCAGCCACAATTCTCCTGTCTGGGCCCACCCCAGACAGGGCAGGCGTTACTAGCGGACGGAACTCATTTCGAGCCGCTCATCGGTTGTCACTCATGTGAAGTCACTGATTCTTCAGCCTGTTCTCGTAGTAGGCCCGGAGGGCCGTCGGGTCGAGCGTCCCGTCCACCCGCAGCGCACGCCCGAAGGCACGGCGCTTGAGGGCGAGGTCAAGACACCCGTCGACCGGATGCAGCCACGCGCCACGACCGGGGAGAGCAGCGGACGGATCCACCACCAGTTCCGAATTCCGGACGACGACTCTCAGAAGAGAAAGCCGCGGAGCGCGAGAACGGCATCCGACGCACGTTCTGACAGATTCCATCTTACACCCGCGAGAGGGTCGTCCTTCCCGGCCCCGCCGCGTCGGCACGAGGCGAAGATCGACATCCGCCCTCGCACCCACGGATCACTCCCGATCCAGGATCGAATCCGGCTGGATGTCGATCTTCGCCCCTGTCAGCTTGGCGGCGAGGCGGGCGTTCTGCCCTTCTTTGCCGATCGCGAGCGACAGCTGGTAGTCCGGCACCAGCGCACGCACAGCCTTGAGGCTCTCGTCGATCACGAACGCGCTCGTCACCTTCGCCGGAGAGAGTGCGCTCGAGACGAAGGTCGCGAGGTCGGGCGAGTAGTCGACGATGTCGATCTTTTCGCTGTTGAGCTCGGCCGTGACCGCGCGAACGCGCTGCCCGAGCTCGCCGATGCACGCGCCCTTGGCGTTCACGCCGGGCTCCGTCGCCCGGACGGCGATCTTGGTGCGATGCCCGGCCTCGCGGGCGAGCGAGACGATCTCCACCACGCCGCTGGCGATCTCCGGCACCTCGAGGGCGAACAGCTTCCTGACCAGCGCCGGATGCGTGCGCGAGACGGTGATCGACGGACCCTTCATGCCCTTGGCGACACTCGTGACGTACACGCGGATGCGGGAGCCGTGCGGGTACTCCTCGCCGGGCACCTGCTCCTCCGGCGGCAGGATGGCCTCCACGCTGCCGAGGTCGATATGGACCATCCGCGGGTTGGGGCCCTGCTGGATCACCCCGGCGACGATGTCGCCCTCCCGCCCGCGGAACTCACCGAGGACTGCGTCGTCCGCGAGGTCGCGCAGCCGCTGGTTGATCACTTGTTTGGCCGCGAACGCGGCGATGCGGCCGAAGTCGCTCGGGCTGTCCTCGGCCTCGCCGATGACATTGCCCTCCTCGTCCCGCTCGGGGACGTAGACGGTCACATGGCCCGTCTTGCGGTCCAGGTGGACCCGTGCGACCGGCGGCTCGCCGTGGCCATGGCGGTGGTCGGCCTGGTTGGTGTGCTTCAGATAAGCGGTCAGAATGGCCTGTTCGATGATCTGCACCAGCTCCTCGAACGGGATCTCCTTCTCGCGCTCCATCAGACGCAGGACGCTGAGGTCGATGTCCATGCCGACTTCCTCTATTCAGATCTCGCCGCCGCGCGGGAAACGCGACGAACTCGAGTCACTACGGTACCGGAGATTCCAGGAGGCGGGAACGGAGGGCCGAACGTTTCGCAGCCCGACAGCCTGCCGCAGCGCACTCCACCCGACCGGAGCACAACGGCGGAGGGTGTCAACCGCCCCTCTTCGTCGAGAGGTCCTCTTCAGAAAGACAGTCTCGATAAGGCCAGGCGGATTCCACCCGCCGAGTCGAACAGGCGACGCCCGGGGGTACGGAACGGGAGGCGGACAACACACCCTCTCCGGCGACACCGCTCTGACCGCCGGCCGGGCGGCGTCGCCGGTCCGCCGACGGATCGCTTAGCTGGACCCGGCTAGGGGCGAGTTCCCAGCCGGCGTCGACACCGCCGGCGGCGAAGCGGTTACCCTTCCCTACGGCGGCGGACGCACCCGGCAGTCTGAAGCCGGACAACTCCTTGAGGACCTGCCCCATTGAGGTGTACGCCAAGAGGCGTCCAACCCGGACGGACGAGACGATACCGATGAGATGGCTGTCATCGCTCACCAGCGGCCCACCCGAGTCGGCTCCGACAAGGATGTTCGCGCCGGAGGAATCGGCGAACTGCAGGATGAAGCCGACGTGCTGGCGAGGGGCCCCTGTTCGCTGCCAAACGCATCGGACACCGCTGGCCGAGCCGCTCGTGCAGAAAGTCTGTTTGGGCGTTTCCTCCCAACCTTTCACAAGGGTGCTCTGCTCTTTGCTTTCGCTCAGCGCGAAAACCCGGTTGTCGGCGCGAGGAGAGTACGTCGGGCGCTTAAGGCAAAAAGACGGGTTTTTGGAGCCGGCGCACCGGCGCTTCATATTGTCCGCCCGCGGGAGGACCTGCACGAGTTCAATATCGGAAGTGAAGGACCGCCACACCACGGTGCCGACGACACTGTCTTTGCCCAAGCGCCCCAGGAAGACCGATGCGGACTTCGGAGCGCAGGCCGTCGTCGTCACGAACCACCTTTTGGCCTGCTCATACGACGAGATCCTCGAAGACGCTCTCTTCGGCACCAGGACGGCGCCAACGGTGCAGAAGTGGCTCTGGTTCTCCGCATCACCAGGGCTCTTCACCCTCGTACCCGCGATCAACGGATATTCGGCTCGATGGTCCGGACGCGGGGAATCGAAAGCCGACGCCGGACCAGCGGAAACGACCGAGAAGGCGAGAGCCGGCACGATCGCTGTCACGACCGCAAGAAAGCGGATGCCCCTCCGCTTCGGCCGGCCCCTGGTCGCGTTCACGCGTTGCCCCTCACAACGCCGATCTCGGTGGTCCCCACAACGCACGGCATCGCAGGAGAAGCGCTTGCGACCGCGGCGCCGGAAGGCGCGATAATTATGTTTACAATACATTTGTTTTTGAACATACATGGAATGTACTGCGGCGCGACGGGGCCGTCAAGACGCATCGAGGACCCCCGCGGAGCGCCGGGGAAACTCCACCGGAAGCATCGCAAGACAAGCACCCGAGCCCACACGGAGAGGTGCCGCATCTATCCTCCGCTCAGCATGAAAACCCGGTTTTCGGCGCGGGCCAATGTACCTCGGATTAGCGAGGCAGTAGTCGCGATGGCTGGAGGTGCCGCACCTGAACAGCATATTGTCCACCTTCGGCACGACCTTCACGAGTTCGATATCGGAAGCGGGGGACCCCACACCACAGTCCCCGCAAAAGAGTGTCCCAGGACAATGGTCGCGTCCTGCGGAGCGCAGTGGCTCACCAAGACCAGGAACCTCATAGCCCTGTGATGTGATGTGGGAAAATATGCTCGATGGCACAACGACAGCACCCACGGAGCAGGAACCGGCTTGGGTATTGAAAGCGCCGGAGATCTGAACCTTGGCCCTCGAGATGATCGGGTATTCGTTGCGATCGAGGCGGCGGGGCATGGGGTCCGATGCCGTCCCAACAGAGACGACCGAGAACGTGAGAACCGCCACGACCGCTGTCGCGATCGCGAGAAAGCGGATACACAGACGCTTCAGCCGTCCCTGACCGCGTTCATACTGCCCGATCACCCAGAGTCCACCGATCCGCCATCGCCCTGATCCGGCGGACCACCAGCATCACTCTGGCCCGCCCAACCGGAGTCCCCATCGGGGCGAGTTCCCAGCCAGGTCAGGAGGGAACACCGAGTCCGCGGACCCGACACCGCTCATGCCCCTTACGCGGCAGCGCCCCAGCTCACCGGCCGAGCACCAGAGTCACCCGAAGTATCCGCCGACCTGGCGCCGGACTCGGGTGGGGAGAGCTCCCAATCTGCACTGACACCGCCGGCCGGAAGCTGATCGCCTTCCCCTGCGGCGTCGGGCACATCCGCCGGCACCAGCGTGTAGGAGTGCAGTTCGTGGAGAACCTGCTGCATTGGGGTATATAGGAGAAACCCTCGGTGGCCCCTGTCACCGTGAGAGATGAGGCCGATGAGATTCAAGTCATAGCTCACGAGAGGCCCACCCGAATCGCCATCCCGAAGGACGTCCGGCCGTGAGGACTGAGCGGCGAGCAGATGGTCGAAGGGCAGTGGGTAGAGTTCCCGGTCAGGGGGCAGAGTGATTCCCTGCCAAACGCAATTGACGCCGGTGACCGACCCGCTCGTGCAGAAAAGCCCATCGGGCGCGGCGGACGAACCCCTCACGGCCAAGCGCCGCTCCTGTCCTCCACTCAGCATGAAAACCTGGTTCACGGCGCGGGGGAGTACGTCTGATGCGTGAGGCAACTGACCCTATCGCTACTGCCTGCGCACCAGAATTGCATATCGTCCGGCCGCGGCGAGACCCGGACGAGTTCGAGATCGGAAGCAGCGGACTTCCACACCACGCTACCCACATTCGAGGTCCCTTAGAGGTGGTTTCAGTAGTCGGCGTGGCGGTGGTTGTTGTGGCTGGTTAGCGGGGATGCTGGTCGAGTGTCGACGCTTGCTGAGGATCGGTTCATTACGGATATGTTGTGGGAGCGGCTGGAGCCGTTGATTCCGCCTCGGCCGCCTGTGGTCAATGGGCGGGCTGGGCAGCCTCGGGTTCCTGACCGGAAGGTGTTCGCTGGGATCGTGTTCGTGCTGCTGACGGGGATCCCGTGGAAGAAGCTCCCGCCCGAGTTGGGGTATGGGTCCGGGGTCACTTGTTGGCGGCGTCTGCGTGAATGGTCCGAAGCGGGCGCGTGGGATGCACTGCGGAAGATCATGCTCGACGAACTCGGCCAGGCTGGCATGATCGACTGGTCAAGAACCTGCCTGGACTCCGTAAGTGTCCGGGCGAAAAGGGGGGGCGATCTCACTGGACCTAACCCCACGGATCGTGGGAAACGGGGCACCAAGTACCATGTCCTGACCGACCGCAACGGACTCCCGCTGCATGTGGAGATCTCCGGCGCCAACCGACACGACTCCATGCTCGTGGAACCTGTGTTAGACAACATCACCGCGATCAAGGGCGTCGGCCGCGGTCGGCCCAGACGCCGCCCGGTTATCTTCCACGCCGATAAGGCTTACGACAACCGCCGCGTCCGCTGTTACCTGCGTTGTCGTGGGATCAAGGCACGCATCGCACGAATCGGAGTCGACTCCAAACAGTGACTGGGTAAACACTGTTGGGTAGTCGAACGCACCATGGCCTGGATCCTCGCCTTCCGGAAACTCGCCACTCGCTACGACCGCACCGCCTCAACGATCACGGCGCTCGTCGCTCTAGCAATCGCGATCACCAGCGCCCGCAAACTCACCAAAAACGACTACTGAAACCATCTCTAAATGCGAAGAAGTCTCTTTCATTTTCTTGCTGTGGCGTCAGTAACGGCGCCCGTTTTGACCACCGGGCTTGCCGCCCCGTCCGCGGTCACGGCAGATGCGCATCGGTACAAGGTCTCTTCCGTCACTCCCGACGCACCCGTCGGCCAACGAATCCGGAACGCGAAGTCCAAATCAGGTCAGCTTGCGCAGAGCGATGGAGCGATTGTGAATCGCACAGACACTGCGGTCGTCCCCGCGATGGTCAAGATCGACGTGGACCCCGTGGCTTCCTACACCGGCGGTGTGAAGGGACTCGCCGCGACGAGCCCGGAGGTCACCGGGAAGAAGCTTTCTCTCTCAGACCCAGCGGTCAAGGCGTATCTCGGATACGTCGATCAAAAGATGACGGCCGCAACGGCCGCGATCCACAAGGCGATGCCATCGGTGTCCGTTATGTCCACCTATGGGGTCACGTATGGCGGCCTTGTCGTCACAGTGCCCGCGCGTGACGCGAAGGCGCTGCTCGCGGTGCCGGGAGTCGCTGCGGTGCAGAACGATTCGGTGCGGAAACTGCCCACCGCGGTGACGGACGCCCCCGTCGCTGTGCCTTCCCCGCCATCCACTGCGGCACCGAACTCCTCCGCTGCGGCATCGAGCGCGCGACTGGCCACGGACAAAGCATCGCCGCTCGGCGACGGCTCCTCCACCTTCATCGGCGCCGACGCCGCGTGGCCCTCTCTCGGCGGACGCGACAGGGCCGGCGCCGGAGTGATCGTGGGCGACATCGACACGGGTATCTGGCCGGAGAATCCGATGCTCGCCGATCATGGGCTTCCCGCGCCAGCCGGTGGCCCTGGAAGTGCGAGTTCGGCGACGGCGGCGATGCGGCGTTCCTGTGCAACCACAAACTGGTGGGGGCATACGCCTTCCTCGACACCTACCGTAAAATGAGCCAGCCCGGGGCGGAAGACTTCTGCTCGGCGACCGCGTGCTCCGCACGCGATTCCGAAGGGCACGGCACCCATACGGCGACGACCGCCGTCGGCGACTATGTCCCGGACGCTCCGGTGGGCGGCAGGAATCAGGGGCCGGTGAGTGGTGTCGCTCCCGGCGCTTCGGTCATCGCGTACCGGGTATTCGGTCCGGAAGGAGGTTTCGCCTCTGACACTGTGGAGGCTGTGCAGCAGGCGATCCTCGATGGTGTCGACGTCATCAACTTTTCCGCGGGCGGCTTCGACAACTCGACGCATCAGGACCCCGTCGCTCTGGCCTTCCTCGATGCCGTACGCAGCAGGCATCTCCGTGAACGCCTCCGCTGGCAACTCAGGCCCGGATGCGGGCACTGTCGACAACGTCGGTCCGTGGGTGACGACCGTCGGAGCGTCGACCTTGGACAAAACGTACACCTCGACGCTTACCCTGACTGCTGCCGACGGCGCCTCCTACCGTAAGGCGGGCAAGACGCTCACGCAGGGTGTCGAGCCGAGTCCGGTGGTTCTGGCCTCCGCGGTCTCAGGCTACGAGGGGGGCGCAGAATGCACCGCCCCCTTCGCTGCGGGGACGCTGACAGGCAAAGTTGTTGCCTGTGCAAGAGATGTGAACAACCGAACAGACAAAAGCTGGAACGCCCTGCAGGGCGGCGCGGCCGGGATGATCCTCTATAACTCGGTCGCCAGCGATACGGAGGCCGACAGCCACTTCGTCCGCGCGATCCATCTCGATGGGCCGAACGACGATCTGGTCTCTTTCCTCAAGGCGCACCCGGACGCGACCGCGACCTGGGACGCAGGAAAGCTGCTCAAGGCGACCGGCGACACGATGGCAGGTTTCAGCTCGCGTGGACCGAATGGAGATTTCTTGAAACCCGACGTCACCACCCCCGGTGTGGACATCCTCGCGGGGGTCCCCACGTCGCAAGGTGATCCTTCGTCGGGGCCGAGCGGGGAGCAGTATGCAGTGTGGTCGGGCACGTCGATGTCGGCGCCGCATGCGACGGGGGTGTCGGTGCTGGTGAAGGCGGCGCATCCGAGCTGGACGCCCGGGCAGATCAAGTCGGCGCTCATGACGTCGTCCGTGCAGAGCGTCGTGAACCCCGATGGTTCGGCCGCCGGGGTGTTCCAGCGCGGGGCGGGATCGATCCGCGCGAACAGGGCGCTGTCGCCGACGCTGACGATCAGCGAGACGGCGGCGAAGTTCGCCACCGGTTTGACCGATCGGCTCAGCCGCATCAACCTGAACCTCCCGAGTGTCTCCGTCGACCCGCTCCCCGGTGCGGCCGTGGTCAAGCGCACCGTGATGAACGTGACGAGTTCTTGGCAGTCTTTCTCGGTGACGGCGAAGGGGCAGACGGCCTCTCCATCGGGGTGTCCTCGTCGTGGTTCTCGCTCGCCCCGGGAAAGAGCCGCGAACTGACGATCATGCTCAACGGTCTGGAGGCCGCGAAGGGCTGGCACGAGGGCCAGATCACGATCGCGCCTCACGGGAGAGGAACGCCGGTCGTGCTTCCGGTCGCCGTCAACAAGGGCGACGCGGCGATCGCCTTGACCCAGAGCTGCACTCCGGCGGAGATCGATTTCGGCGAGAAGACGACCTGCACCGTCTCGGCGAGCAACCAAATGCCGGTTGACGTGGACGCCCACATCAAAACCTTCGCGAGTCCGCTTTTGCCGGTTGACCGCGTCACGGCCCCGGCGAAGCGGTCCTTCACAGGAGCGGACTGGAGCGGGACGCTCTCGGCTACCAAACCGCCGACGATCGATTCCTTCGCACCCGAAACCGTGGGCGATTGGCCGCAAGGCTTCGACAGTCTCGCGAACTACGGCCAAGAGCCAGATCCGAAATACTTGAACGACAATGGATGGAATTAAAATACCCCTGCCTTCAAATACGGCGGAGAAATCTACACCTCGCTGATTGTGATGAGCAACGGTTACATCATCGTGGGAGATATCGAGCAGGGTTCCTTCCTCCCGTCGTACCCCAACGTCATCCCGAACACCGCTACATCGAACAACGTGATTGCACCGTTCTGGACAGACATGGACCCGTCATCGCCTCGGCTCGCTCAGGGTGCGAGCATCCGCGTCAACGTGATGACGGACAACGACACGGGCATCTCGTGGTTCGTCGCGGAGTGGGACCGGGTGCCCACCACCGAGGGAACGGGCACGAACACCTTCCAGCTGTGGATACGCGTCGGGGACACCGAGGCGCAAAGGGTGTTCTACAAGGGAAGCCGCAGGCCAATCCCACCGGCGGATCGCTCACCGGCGTGGAGAACCGCGACGGCACGAGCGGAAAGACCGTCGATGTCGTCGACCCGGCGTTGAGCTACGCGATCCACACCAGCCCGCCGGTCGCCGGCGGCACCGTCAGGTTCGACTACACGCTGCGCGGATACTTCCCCGGCTCCTGGCCGACGCTCGCGACGCTGCAGTCCTCTGCGCTCAACACCTATCCGGGAGTGCAGACCAAAATATCCGTGAAACCGTGGAAGCCGCGCGAGATTCCGAGAAGAAGGCCGTTCTAGTCGATGAGACCATTCTCGTCGATGAGGCCATTCTCACTCGGTGAGGCGTTCTCACTCGATTGAAGAGGGACAGGCTGGCTCTGCCGATCGTCCGACCGGCAGAGCCAGCCGCCACCCGGCGCCGATTTTCGTCCCTGCGCGGGTGACCGTCTCGGGATGCCGGAACACCGGCGCCACCTTCAGCCCCGGCAGCCTCCGCGAAGTCAGGGTCAAGGCTTGCGGGCAAGGGCAGCCTGGTAGAGGTCGCGACGACTGAGGCCGGTGGCCTCGGCCACCTCGGCGGCGGCGTCTTTGAGGCGCATCCCGGCGGCGACCAGGGCGAGCACCTGTGCGAGCGCGGTCTCCGGGTCCGCCTGACGGGCGGGCGCCCCGGCGACGACCACCGCGATCTCGCCACGGACCCCCTCGTGCGCCCATTCCGCCAGCTCGCCGAGCGTGCCCCGACGCACCTCTTCGTAGAGTTTCGTCAGCTCGCGGCAGACGGCCGCACGCCGGTCGGCGCCGAAGCCGGCCGCCATGCCGGTGAGAGAAGCGGCGAGCCGGTTGGGCGACTCGAAGAACACCATGGTCCGCGGTTCGGCCGCCAGCGCTCGAAAGGCGGCGGCCCGCTCCCCCGGCTTCCGCGGCGGGAAGCCCTCGAAGGCGAAGCGGTCGGTCGGCAACCCGGAGACGGTGAGCGCGGTCAGCACAGCGGAGGGGCCGGGAAGGGCGGTCACGGCGACGCCCGCCGCCACAGCGGCGGAGACGAGCGCGAAACCGGGGTCGGAGACGGTCGGCATCCCCGCGTCGGAGAGGACGACGATGTCCCGATCCCGCGCCAGCACGACCAACTCGGCGGCCCGGTCGCGCTCGTTGTGCTCGTGAAGCGGGAGAAGACGCGGACGGCCCGTGACGCCGAGCCCGGCGAGGAGCCGCTGGGCGACGCGGGTGTCCTCGGCGGCGACGACGGTAGCGGCAGCGAGGGTTTGGACCAGGCGGGCCGAAGCGTCGCCGAGATTGCCGATCGGGGTCGCCGCGAGGATGATCATAAGGTTCAGTCTGTCAGGATGAGGCGATGACCTCGCCTTCGCCCGTCGACGCCGCGTCGGCCGCGCCCTCGGGTGCCGCGCATCGCGCCGCCGAGCGCACCGGCAGCCGCCTGGACGACTGGGGGGCGCGCATGCTGCGCACGCCAGCCCGGCTGCGCGTCTGGCACTGGGGCGCGCCGGCCGCGGTGACGCTGCTCGCCGCCGCGCTGCGGCTGTGGAACCTGGGCTGGCCCCACACGCTCGTGTTCGACGAGACCTTCTATGTGAAGGATGCGTGGACGCTGTGGCGCCTCGGCTACGAGGGCAGCTGGCCGGAGAAAGCGGACTCGTCGTTCGCCGCGGGCGATGTGAATGTGTTCAGCTCGAGTCCGTCGTTCGTCGCTCATCCCCCGCTCGGGAAGTGGATCATCGGGCTCGGGATGGCCGCGACCGGCGCCGGGAACTCGTTCGGCTGGCGGGTGTCGATGGCTATCGTCGGCGTCCTGGCCGTGCTGGTCGTGTTCCTGATCGCGCGGAAGCTGTTCGCGTCGACCACCATAGCGACCATCGCCGGGTTCCTGTTCGCGATCGACGGGCACGCGATCGTGATGAGCCGGGTCGCCCTGCTGGACAGCTCCGTGATGCTTCTCGCGCTGCTCGCGTTCGGCTGTGTGCTCCTCGACCGCGACGCGCACGCGACGCGGCTGGCCGCGCGGGAGGCGGGGAAGGACCCGGCCTGGGGACCGGTACACTGGTGGCGGCCGTGGCTGATCGCGGCCGGTGTCCTGACCGGGCTGTGCGCGGGTGTGAAGTGGACGGGCTTCTACTTCCTCGCGTTCTTCGCCGTGTACACGCTGGTGGTGGACATCGTGGCGCGCCGCCGCGAGAGGCTCGCGTTCTCCGCGTCGGGCGGCCTCCTCAAGCAGGCACCGGCGACGTTCGCGCTCATGGTGCCGATCGCATTCGCCTCCTACCTCGCCACGTGGACGGGCTGGCTGGTCACGAGCGGCGGCTACTATCGCGGCTGGGCGCAGTCGGTGCGTGCGCAGTGGGCGGACGGGCTCTCCTGGGTTCCGCTGTGGTTCCAGAACTTCTGGCACTACCAGACGCAGATGTACACCTACAGCATCAACCTGCACACACCGCATCCCTACCAGTCGGACCCGCTGACGTGGACGCTCATGATCCGCCCGACGAGCATGTACTACGTCGGCGACCCGCAGGGTCGGGGAGGCTGCACGGCCCCGGGCGGCTGCTCCGAGGCGATCACCTCGCTCGGCAACCCGCTGATCTGGTGGGCGGCGACCGCGGCGCTGCTCTACCTGGCCTACCGCCTGGTCCGGTATCCCGAGTGGCGGATCGGGTTGATCCTGACCGGCTTCGCGGCCGGCTACGTGCCGTGGCTGATCTACATCAACCGCACGATCTTCACCTTCTACTCGATCGCGTTCGAACCGTATCTGATCCTCGGGCTGGCGGCCGTGGCAGCCCTGGTGATCGGGAAACGCACAGACCCAGAGCGTCGGCGCCGACGCGGGATCGCGTGGACGGCCGCGTTTCTCGTGGCCGCGACAGCGATCAGCGTCTTCTTCTGGCCGCTCTGGACCGGGCAGCAGGTGCCTTTCTGGTTCTGGCAGATGCACATGTGGCTGCCGAGCTGGGTCTGACCCGGGACGCCGTCGGCGGCCGTCCCCCTGCCGCAGGCCACGAGCGGCGGGGCTGGCGTCGCGATGCTCGCGCTCGGGCGGGGCGGGTGGCGGCCGGGGCCGCTCGGTGCGGCAGCGGCAGGGTCGATCAGTGCGCCAGCTTCAGGCCGATGACGCAGCCGACGAGCCCGGCGATGAGCAGCAGCTTCACAACCGACAGCCCCTCCCCGCCGGACACCATCGCGAAGAGCACGGTCAGCGCTGCGCCGATGCCGACCCAGACGACGTACGCCGTGCCGGTGGGGATGGTCCGCATGGCGACGGCGAGGCCCGCCATCGAGGCGGCGAGGGCCACGGCGAAGAGGACGGTCGGCCAGAGGCGGGTTAGGCCGGCTGATTTTCCGAGGGCGGTGGCCCAGACCGCTTCGAGGACACCGGAGAGGATGAGGACGATCCAGGACACGGCAGAGACTCCCTGGCCAGTCTTGTCGCACACCGGGTACTGAACCGTCGTCCGGGATCGCACACGGCGCGATCTGTCCCCAGCAGACAGGACCCGCCGGCGCCCGGGTCGGGCAGGGCGGCGAACGGGGAGACGGTGGCGGTCAGCCTCCGCAGAATGCGCGCGAAGACGTGCCCGAACAGAGGATTTCAGCGCCGAGAAGACTTAGACTGATGACGTGACAGCGTATGTCTCCGCTTTCGACCTGTTCTCGATCGGGATCGGCCCCTCGAGCTCTCACACCGTCGGGCCGCTCCGGGCGGCGAAGGCGTTCGCCGACCGGCTGATCGCGGACGGGACGCTCGACCGGGTCGACCGGGTGACCTGCACCCTGTACGGCTCCCTCGGCTCGACCGGGATCGGGCACGGGACGCCGGATGCCGTGGTCGCCGGGCTCCGCGGGGTCGAACCCGAGCACTGCGAGCCGGAGGACGTGCGCGGAGCGTGGCCGGGTCCCGGCACGGGAGAGGCGACGCTGCGGCTGGCGGGCGCGCGGGACATCCCGTTCGGCCGGGAGGACATCGCCTTCGAGCCCCGCACCCGCCTGCCCGGGCACCCCAACGCGCTGACGCTCCGGGCGTGGGGCCGGTCGGCGGGAGGCGGACGCGCACCGCTGCCCGTACACGAGGAGACCTACTACTCGATCGGCGGCGGCTTCATCCGGCGCGATGGCGAGGAGGCGGCGCTGGCCGCGCAGGCCCCGCACCCGCTCCCCTACGGCACCGCCGCGGAGCTGCTCGGGATCTGCGAGCGGCTCGGCATCCCGATCTGCGAGGTGGCGCGGCGGAACGAGGAGGCGCTGCACGGCGCCGACGCCACGGACGAGCGGCTGGACCTCATCTGGGCGGCGATGGCGGAGTGCGTCGCGCGCGGGCTCGCGGGCGGCGGGACGCTGCCCGGCGGCCTCGGCGTGAAGCGACGGGCGGCCGCGGTGCGGGAACACCTCGAGCGCGTTCAGGACGACCCGGGCCGTGCGACCTCGTTGGAGTGGTTGCACGCGTTCGCGCTCGCGGTGAACGAGGAGAACGCCTCCGGCGGGCTGGTCGTGACGGCGCCGACGAACGGCGCAGCGGGGATCGTTCCAGCGGTCGCCCACTACTACCTGCGGTTCGTTCCGGGGGCGTCGCCCGACGGCATCCGCCGCTATCTGCTGACGGCGACGGCGATCGGCTCGCTCTTCAAGACCAACGCGTCGATCTCGGGCGCGGAGGGCGGGTGCCAGGCCGAGGTTGGCTCGGCCTGCGCGATGGCGGCGGGGGCGCTGTGCGCTGTGCTCGGCGGGACGCCGCGGCAGGCGGAGAACGCCGCGGAGATCGCGATGGAGCACCACCTGGGGTTGACCTGCGATCCCGTCGGCGGGCTGGTGCAGATCCCGTGCATCGAGCGCAATGCGATCGCCGCCTCCACCGCGGTGTCGGCCGCGCGGCTGGCCCTGCACGGCGACGGCTCGCACCTCGTCTCGCTGGACACCGCGATCGAGACCATGCGGCAGACCGGCCTCGACATGTCCACCAAGTACAAGGAGACCAGCGAGGGCGGTCTCGCGGTGAACGTCGTCGAGTGCTGACGGCAGAGCCCGGCCACGCAGCCGGGTCGAAGGTGCAGAACAGGGCAGGAGCCGGGTCACGGCTCCCGCCCTGTCGGCGATGCGGGGTCAGGCGAGGGCGCAGGTCGTCTGACCGAACGCGAGGCCCCAGCCCCAGTAGGTGTTGTTGCTCCAGACGTGGTATCCCCGGGAGAGGAAGTCGCTCACCATGAACCCGTCCGGGAGAGAGGATTTGGCCGCAGCGCTGATGCGGCCGTAACCGGTCTGCACCCAGTCGTTGTTGCCGGTCCACGACCAGATCGAGCCGTCCGAGGCCAGCGCCTGGTAGGTGCCGTCGTTGGCGAAGACGCGGGTGATCACAACCGAGTCCAGGCCCTGGATCTTCTCCGGAGCGAAGTACAGCGCGTTGCTTCCGAAGCCTTCCCACACGGAACCGTCGGTGCCGAGCACCGCGTACCCGTTGATCGTGCCGTTGAGGTAGCGGGTCCAGCCGGAGAGGTCGGCGACATCCTGCTTGACCGTCTTGAACGCACTCTGCGCGCCCACGCCCCGCCAGGCGTTGCCGCGGACCATCAGATTGCCCAGCTTGTCCAGCGCGATCAGGCTGTCATTGCCCGCCACCATGCTGCGCACCCCGTTCGGAACCGAGCCGATGTTGAGATACGTCGAGGTGGCGTCCACGGCACCGAACCAGACGATCTCGCCGGCAGAGTTCACGAACGCGCCGCCGGTGCGCCGGCCGCTGTGGTTCTCGCCCCACACCGTCAGCGAGGTCGCCCCCTCGCTGCCCGGCAGCTTGCGCATCCTCTCGACCGTGGACCCGCCGAAACCGGCGCCCGCGTAGAACACACCCTCCGTGGTCTCCACGTAGTACATGCCATCCCGCGAGTGGACCTTTGTGACAGTGCCAGAGAAGCCCCCTGCCTCGCGAAGCGCAGACGGCATACTGCTCTGGCTGTAGATGAAGAACACCTGGTTGTCCGCGGTGTGTACCAGTAAGGTTGTTGAAGTAAGCATCCTCATGGATCGCGTCCAGATCCAGTCCGATGACCGGCGGAAGCTGCCCGGCGAAAATCTGCCGCGGCTGATCGAACGGCAACACCGTACGCACCGCCAGAGACGTACAGCGCACCGGAACCGTCGACGAACGCGTACGCGGAATCGGAGACGCTGACGTGGCGCACATCCGCCAGAGGAACCGCGCCCCTGATCGTGGACCGGGGGAAGGGCAGCGCGTAGATGTCGGACGTCCCGCCGGCGGTGACATCGACGCTGATGGTCGCCGTCGCGCCCTGGAACCGGGCGATGACCGAATACCGCCCCGCAGCGCCCACCGCCTGCACAGCCGGCACCTTCACCAGCCCCGTGCCGGCTTCCGGCGGCAACGACACCGTCGACGCCGTGCCCGTGCCCGTGCCCGTGAAACGCAGGCCATCCGGAAGCTCCACGGTCACCGGGCCATCGGCGCCGTTCACCGGTCCCGGAACGCCGTTGACCAGCATGCGGAAAGCGATCGCGCCCAACGGCACTCTCTCACAGCGCTGGATGGGCAGCGTCGCACTGTCCACTGGGCCGACGCCCAACACACGCGGAGTCGACGTGGACGCCGCCATCGCGGGCGTCGCCACCGACAACGCCACCACCGGAGCGGACCACGCAGCGGCCTTAAGGACAGAGCGCCGCCCCACAGCGGACGTCGGATTGCTGTCGTTGTCAATCATGCCAGGAGAACCTTCCATAGATCGGGAGAAGGGAGAAGATACAGATCGTCTGTTGAGTTGATAGTGATGAACATTAGGCGGGTGATATTACTTATTGATCAAAGATAGGCCAGCCGGACGCGGAATCAGTGGCGAACGCCCTCATTAGAGTGGCAAACGGCCTCCCGCGCGGTGATCGACCGGTCTCCTTTGAGCGTTTCGACGGCCCCGGAGAAGAAGGCCCGTTCACGGCCGGGTGGACTCCTCCAGCAGTTCCAGGATGTGCCGGTACGGCCTCCCCATGGCCCGCATGAGACCGAGCTCGCAGGTCCGGTTGGCCGACGCGTAGGCGTCCGCGTCGGTGGTGGCCACCTCCGCCGCCTCCCGGGCAGTCGCCGACGCGTTGAGTTCGGGGTGCAGCAGGCCACGGTCACCCGCGAAGCCGCAGCATCCGGCGTCGAGCGGCACCAGCACCTCGTCCGCGATGGCCTCGCCGAGCGCGCGCAGGGCGGCGTCCTCGCCGAGGCGGGCGGTCGAACAGGTCGGGTGCAGCACCAGGGAGCCGAGCGGGAGGGTCACGCGCAAACGCGGGAGCAGCACCTCGGCGGTGAAGGCCACCGCGTCCACGAAGCGCAGCTCCTCCCCGGCCCCGAGCGCCGTGAGCCCCTCGGTGCAGGAGGCGGCGTCGCACACCACCGGCAGCACGCCGCCGCGCGTGGCCGTGGCGAGGGCCGGGGCGACGCGGCCGGCCATCGTCTCGTGGCCGCGGGTGAAGCCCTTCGACTTCCACGGCGTGCCGCAGCACATCCCGGCAATGCCGTCGGGCACCGTCACCGCGACGCCCGCGCGCTCGCAGAGGGCGAGGAACGCCGCGGTCGAGCCGTCGCCGTCGCCGTCCAGGCCGAACATCGTGCCGATGCAAGCCGGGAAGAACACGGCGACGGGGTTGTCGGCCGCCAAGGGCGTGCGGCGGCGGCCGCCGCCGGGCAAGCCGGAATCGTAGCGTGGGACGGTGTCGCGCCCGAGCACCGCGCGCGCGGCTTCGCTCGCCGCGGTGACCAGGGGCGCGGGTAGCGCGTCCGCGACGGTCAACGCTGCGCCGCCGACGCGGGTGAGCGCAGCCCAGCCGCGCGCGGCGGCATCCCAGCCGGACTGCCCGAGGCGTCCCACGGACTCCGCGCGCAGCCGGTGCACCAGGTCGCCGGTGTTGATCGAGACCGGGCACGCGGCCTGGCACATGCCATCGACCGCGCAGGTCTGGACACCCTCGTAGTCGTAGTCGCGGGAGAGCTCGCGCACCAGTTCCGCGTCGCCGGCCTCCTCCGCCCGGCGCAGTTCGCGACAAAGCACGATGCGCTGCCGCAGGGTGAGGGTCACATCCTTCGACGGGCAGGCCGGTTCGCAGTAGCCGCACTCGACGCAGCGGTCGACCTCGGGCTCGACCTCCGGCGCGGTCTTGAGGTCGTGCAGATAGGAGCCGGGGTCGTCGCTGAGGAGGACGCCCGGGCCGAGGACGCCGCGCGGGTCGAACAGGCGCTTGACCTCTCGCATGACGGCGTAGAGTTCGTCGCCGTACTGGCGGCGGACAAAGGGCGCCATGATCCGGCCGGTGCCGTGCTCGGCCTTGAGCGAGCCGCCGAAGCCGAGCACGAGCTCCACCATCTCGTCGGTGAACTCCCGGTACCGGCGAACGCCCTCCGGGTCGCCGAGACGCTCGCCGAGCATGAAGTGGATGTTGCCGTCCTTCGCGTGGCCGAAGATCACGCTGTCCTCGTAGCCGTGCTTCTCGAACAGCTCCGCAAGTCCCGCGCAAGTGCCGAGGAGCGCGGGGACGGGCACCACGATGTCTTCCAGGAGCGCGGTCGTCCCCGCCGGGCGGGCCTCCGCGACGGTCGTGTAGAGACCCTTGCGGATGTGCCAGAGGGCGGCCCGCTCGCCGGCATCGGTGGTGAACCGCAGTGGGGTGGCCAGGTCGAGCGCGCCGAGCACATCCGCGGCGGCGACGCGCTGACGCTCGGCTTCGGCGGCGTCGGCCCCCAGGAACTCGATCAGAAAAGCCGCGTGCTGGTCGACCGGCAGCGCGGCGAGGGCGGCGGGAGCATCGGCGGCGCGCTGCGCGAGCCGGAGGGAGGTCGCATCTATCAGCTCGATCGTGGCGAGGCCCGTGCCGACCAGCGCTGGCAGCGCAGCCGTCGCCTCGCGCAGCATCGGGAACACCGCGAGCGCGGTCGTCGCCGGAAGCAGCGGCACCGTGCGGAAGGTCGCCTCGGCCACGAACCCGAGAGTGCCCTCGCTGCCGATCAGCAGGCGCGTCAGGATGTCGACCGGCGTCTCGACGTCGAGGAAGGCGTTCACGCCGTAGCCCATCGTGTTCTTCAGGGCGAAGAGGCGGCGGATGGTGGCCACGGAGGCGGGGTCCGCCCGGACGCGGTCGCGCAGCGTCGCGAGCCCGGCGTGCAGCTCGGGCTCGGCGCGGCGGAGGACGTCGTCGGCAGCCGGGTCCCCGGTGTCGAGGATGGTGCCGCTGGGGAGCACGACGACGAGGGACTCCAGGGTGCGATAGGTGTATCGCCCTGCACCGAGGCGACGGTCTGGATGCTCTTCACGTAGACCGGGTCCTCGAACGTCGTCGCGCCGGCCACGACCTCCTTCTGGAACGCGCTGCCGCCGTAGACCGCCGCGGCGAGCGTGTCGTGCAGGATGGGGAGCGTCCAGGTGTCCTTGCCGCCGACGGCCATCGGTGTGATGCCGTTCTGCTTCAGGGTGGCGTTGACGCGCAGGAAATCGTCCCAGGTCGTCGGCACCGAGAGCTTGTGCTTGGCGAAGATGTCCTTGTTGTAGAACATCTGCAGCGTCTGCATCGCGAACGGGACGCCGTAGACCTTGCCGTCCTTCTTGCCCGTGGCGCCCGCGAGGGCGGCCTCATCGATGTCTTTCAGCCCCGGGATCGCGCCATCGAAGGCGACGAGGTTGCCGCCGTCGACATACGGCTGCAACTTGCCGTAGGCCTGCACCTGGGCGATGTCGGGACCGTTGCTGCCGGTCAGTCCGGTGGTGAGCACCTGCGGGTACTCGGTTTTCTTGAACGCCGAGACTTTCACGGTGACCCCGGGATGCCGCTTCTCGTACTCGGCGAAGATCTTCGTGTAGGCGCCTTTGTCCTCGGGTCGCCACGACCAGACGGCGAGCATGACCTCGCCGTCGCCGCTTCCCCCGGACCCGCGGAGCCGGACCCCGGGGCGCACCCGGCCAGGGCGAGGGCGGCCGCCGCCAGGGCGGCCACGGCGCTGAATCGTCTCTTCACTGCGATCTCCTTCGACAGGTGGTGAAGCGCGGGTGCGGGTCAGTCGTGCAGAGCGGCCACGGCGTCGCGGACCGAGCCGGAGGCGGCGGCGAGCGCCGCGGACGCGCGATCGGCGTCGGCCCCGGTCAGCAGGGCGACGATCGCCGCTTTGAGGTCGCCGCCGGCCGCGGCCAGCAGCGCCTCGGCTTCGCCCTCGGGCGCGCCGGCCTCGCGCAGGATGCGGAGGGTGCGGTCGCGGAGCTTGGCGTTGGTCGCGACGACGGAGACCATGAGGTTGGAGTATGTGCGCCCGAGCGCGATCATGAGCGCCGTCGAGAAGCCGGAGAGGATCGTCTTCTGCGCGGTGCCCGCGCCCAGCCGCGTCGAGCCGGTGAGCACCTCGGGACCGGTCTCGACCGCGATCAGGATGTCGGCGAGGCCGGCCAGCGCAGCGTCGGGGTTGCTCGTGATCAGCGCCGTGAACGCTCCGCGCTCGCGGGCGCGGCGGAGGGCGCCGCCCACATAGGGCGTGCTGCCGGAGGCGGTGACGCCGATCGCGACATCGTCCGGGCCGAGGAGGTCGGCATCCCGCTCGCCGTCGGCCACGGAGTCCTCGGAGTCCTCGACGGCGACCGTCAGCGCTCGCTCGCCGCCCGCGATGTGGGCGGTGACCACGCCGGGCTCCAGATGGAACGTCGGCAGCAGTTCGGCGGCGTCGAGCACCGCGAGACGCCCCGGGGTCCCCGCGCCGAAGTAGTGGACGACACCGCCGCGACGCACCCGCGGGGCCGCCTGGTCCACGAGCTCGGCCACCCGCGGCAGCGCCTCGGCCACCGCCTCCATCGCCCGCCGGTCGTGCGCGTTGAGGAGGCGGAGCCGCTCGAGCGCGCTGAGTTCGTCGAGGCCCGTGGAGTCCGGGCTGCGGAGTTCGGTCGGCGGGAGCGGGTGGCTGGCGGTGGGTGCGGGGATGGTCATGCGTCGATCTTGTCTTAAATATCCAAAGAATTCAAGCCAAAGGAATAGCCTTTACATGGCCGCGGTGCGGATGGTCAATACAAGCATTGAGGCAGAATCGTGCGGGAGCAATCGGCAGGAGGTCGGGGATGAGCGGAGACGCGGTGGCGAGGATCGCCCAGGCGCGACCGGGGCTGCGGCCCTCCGAACAACGGGTGGCGGACGCCATCCTGGCCGAACCCGCGTCGATCGTCGACCTGCCGATCACCGAGCTGGCCGAGCGCTGCTCCACCTCGGTCGCGACGGTCGTGCGTTTCTGCCAGGCGGCCGGATACGCCGGCTACGGCGAGCTCCGGCTGGAACTGGCCTCGACGCGCGGCCGCGAAGAAGTCTCGCTCGGCCGCTTCGGCGTCTCGGACGGCGAGATCGAGGCGGACGACGACGCGCACGACGTGCTCGCGAAGATCGCCTATCACGAGGCCCACGCCATCGAGTCGACCGCGGCGTCCATCGACGCCCCGACGCTGGATGCCGTGGCCGGGGCGATCGCGAAGGCCGACCGGGTGGACATCTACGGCGTCGGGTCCAGCGCCCTCGCCGCCATCGACCTGCAGCAGAAGCTGCACCGCATCGGTCTCGTCTCCTTCTACAACAGCGACATCCACCTCGCCCTGACCAGCGCCGCGCTGCTCACCGGCCGTTCGGTGTCGGTCGGTTTCTCACACTCGGGTCTCAGCGTGGAGACAGTCGACAGCCTCTCGACGGCGCGCCGCGCCGGGGCCGCAACCGTCGCGGTGACGAACTTCCCGGCCTCGCCGATCGCCGAGCAAGCCGACCATGTGCTGGTGACCAGCGCCTCGGAGACTCGCTACCGGCCGGGCGCGATGTCCAGCCGGATCGCGCAGCTCGCGGTGGTCGACTTCCTCTTCGTGCGCCTGGTGCAGGGGCTCCACGGCCGGACGCTGCCCCCGCTGCAGCTCACCTACGACGCGGTGCAGACGCACCGGCTGCCTCCGACCCGGCATCGGGCCGGCTGAGTCTTCGCTGAGTCACGGAGGACCGGAACCGCAGCGGACGTAGACTTTCGATCATGAGCCTGATGGATATCCCGTTCCACACCATCGACGGCGAACCCACCTCCCTCGCGGCTTTCGCGGGCAAGGTCATCCTCGTCGTCAACGTCGCCTCCCGCTGCGGGCTCGCCCCGCAGTACGAGAAGCTCGAACGCTTGCAGAAGACCTACGGCGACCGCGGCTTCACCGTGGTCGGATTCCCGAGCAACCAGTTCCTACAGGAGTTGAACAGCACGGACGCGATCAAGGAATACTGCTCGACCACCTGGGGCGTCACCTTCCCGATGATGGAGAAAGTGAAATTGAACGGCCGCTCGGCGCACCCGCTCTATGCGGAGCTGACCACGCACCCCGACGCCGCCGGCAAAGCGGGGAAGGTAAAGTGGAACTTCGAGAAGTTCGTGATCACCCCGGGCGGCGCGGTGCATCGGTTCCGCCCGACGACCGAGCCGGACGCTCCCGAGATCATCGGGCTCATCGAGGAGGCGCTGCCGACGGCGGTGTGACCCGGAACCGGAGGGCGCCGGATCAGGCCCGCCGGAACCACCGGCCGCCGACGCGCTCGGTGAGCTGCCAGCGGCCGACCTCCGCGCGCTGCTGGACAGCGCCGACCGTGTGCTCGGCGATGCGGAGCGCTTCCTCGATCCCCTCCGCCAGAAAGCGGACGGTGAGGCGGGCCTCCCCCGCCACGGCGTCCACGCCGGTGGCCTCGACCACGGTCAGTCCGGCCGCCGCCTCCGACGCCGCCGGCTCGACGCTCGGGGCAGCGACGCCGGGACGCAGCCGGCCGACGGAGACGATCACGCGAAACGAAGGCACACGGGAAGCCTACGGGGCCTCTCCCCTCCCGGGGAGCGGGCACACAGGCCACCGCGGCGCACCGCCACGAGAGCGCGGCTGAGCCATCGCGCCTGACATGGGCAGCGGCTGCGACGACAATGGGCTCATGACTCGCGCCACACTGATCACGATCGCTGCGCCCGACGCAGACACCGCCACGGGCGGCCCCGGCTACGCCGTCGCCGACTTCGCCGCCCCGCAGGTCAGGGTCACCGACCTCGCCGTGACCCGCGGCGACGGGGTCTTCGAAACCATCGCCGTGATCGACGGCCACCCGCAGGCGCTCGGCCCGCATCTGATCCGTCTGGCGCACTCCGCCGCGATGCTCGACCTCCCCGCGCCCGCCGAGCGCATCTGGCACGAGGCCGTTCTCGCCGGGGTCGCCGACTACCGCGAGCGCAACGGCGCAGAGCGCGAGCTGTACGCGAAGCTCATCTACACGCGCGGCGTCGAGGGCGAGGGGCGGCCGAGCGGATGGGTACACGTCGACCGGGGCGAGGATTTCACCCAGCAACGCCTCGGCATCCGTGTCGTCACTCTCGACCGCGGCCTCCGGCACGACGTCGCCGAGACCTCACCGTGGCTGCTCGCGGGCGCGAAGACGCTCTCGTACGCCGTCAACCGCGCCGCCCAGCGGGAGGCCGTCCGGCGCGGAGCGGACGATGTGATCTTCCTCAGCTCGGACGGCTACGCGCTGGAGGGCCCCACCTCGAATGTCCTCCTGCTCACGGGGGATGCCGTGGTCACCCCGCAGACGGATCAGGGCATCCTCGCCGGGACCACCCAGGCGGCGGCGTTCGCGTTCTTCGAGGAGCGCGGGCAGAAGACGGAATACCGTCGCATCAGCACTGAGGAGCTTTTCACCGCTGATGCACTCTGGCTGGTGTCCAGCCTGCGACAAGCGGCCCCAATCACACACATCAACGGGGAAAAATACCCTTTCGACGCCACTCTCACCGCCAATCTAAACAAGTATTTGTTGGAAAGAACCTACTGAACACCAACTATTCATTCCCTGGTAGACCCCCGTTACGCCCCGATTCGCGATGGCCCGCCTGCCAGCCTAGGTGTGTTGCCCAGGGACGTTGGTTGAGGTGTGACGCGATAGATGGGTGAGGACCTCCCGGTCGAGAGTGGGGCTGTCTAGTTCCCCGCACTCGATGACTTAGAGATGGTTTCAGTAGTCGTTTTTGGTGAGTTTGCGGGCGCTGGTGATCGCGATTGCTAGAGCGACGAGCGCCGTGATCGTTGAGGCGGTGCGGTCGTAGCGAGTGGCGAGTTTCCGGAAGGCGAGGATCCAGGCCATGGTGCGTTCGACTACCCAACAGTGTTTACCCAGTCACTGTTTGGAGTCGACTCCGATTCGTGCGATGCGTGCCTTGATCCCACGACAACGCAGGTAACAGCGGACGCGGCGGTTGTCGTAAGCCTTATCGGCGTGGAAGATAACCGGGCGGCGTCTGGGCCGACCGCGGCCGACGCCCTTGATCGCGGTGATGTTGTCTAACACAGGTTCCACGAGCATGGAGTCGTGTCGGTTGGCGCCGGAGATCTCCACATGCAGCGGGAGTCCGTTGCGGTCGGTCAGGACATGGTACTTGGTGCCCCGTTTCCCACGATCCGTGGGGTTAGGTCCAGTGAGATCGCCCCCCTTTTCGCCCGGACACTTACGGAGTCCAGGCAGGTTCTTGACCAGTCGATCATGCCAGCCTGGCCGAGTTCGTCGAGCATGATCTTCCGCAGTGCATCCCACGCGCCCGCTTCGGACCATTCACGCAGACGCCGCCAACAAGTGACCCCGGACCCATACCCCAACTCGGGCGGGAGCTTCTCCACGGGATCCCCGTCAGCAGCACGAACACGATCCCAGCGAACACCTTCCGGTCAGGAACCCGAGGCTGCCCAGCCCGCCCATTGACCACAGGCGGCCGAGGCGGAATCAACGGCTCCAGCCGCTCCCACAACATATCCGTAATGAACCGATCCTCAGCAAGCGTCGACACTCGACCAGCATCCCCGCTAACCAGCCACAACAACCACCGCCACGCCGACTACTGAAACCACCTCTAAGGGGTTACCTCTCGTGTCGATCGCGCTGCCGTATAGCAGCATGACGCAGGATAATATTGCGTGGATTATCACAATGGCCAGTCGGTTTTACAGGTTTTCGATGCGGCCGCAGCGGTGGCGATCGTCGGCAACCCCACTGCTAGCGAAGCCCCGGGCAGGCCCGCCGTGGTATGGCACCGTCACTCCTCACTCCCTCGTTCGGCACTCAGGCCCGCGCGCGTGGTCAGGCTTGACAGCTCCGCGTTCGAGGGCCCGCCCCAATGAGAGCCGTCGAGCGCACCGCGTAGCGCCAGACGCGGTTCCCCGCGTCCGAGTACAACGCGGTCGCCTTGACGCATCGGATGTGTGGCGCGGGGACCCGATCTGGTCCTCGACCCCGCCATATTTCTTCTACCTGAACCCGGCCAGAAGGAATTAACGTGAGGGTTTTCGTCGATGTCTGGGACTACAGTCAGATCTTCGCCGATGCGCACATCGCACAGTGCGAATGTGAAGATCCCGCCCACCACGTCCACCTCTCCCGGGGAAGGCTCATCGGAAACCCCCGGACCGGACGGCTCCGTGACCGTGTATAGGCAGAGCGTGCTGCAATCGGAGACAGACTGAAAGGGGAGCTTCTCCGCGCTCCTCTGACGATGCGCAGACGAGCATCGCGCATCCTGGGCGATCAGGACGGTCGCGGTCCTGGCGGCGAGGGAGCGATGGCCGGGGTAACAGGGGGCGGGGCGACCGTAGGATAGTCAGCATGTCCGACGGCTCTTCGTTCTTCATCACCACGCCGATTTTCTACGTGAATGATGTCCCGCACATCGGGCACGCCTACACCGAGGTCGCCGCCGACGTCTTGGCGCGCTGGCACCGTCAGGCTGGCGACGACACCTGGCTGCTGACGGGCACCGATGAGCACGGGCAGAAGATTCTGCGCACCGCGACCGCGAACGGGACCACGCCGAAGGAATGGGCCGACCGGCTGGTCAGGGACGAGTGGCTGCCGCTGCTGACGACCGTAGACATCGTGAACGACGATTTCATCCGCACCACGGACGAACGGCACGAGAAGAATGTGCAGAAGTTCTTGCAGAAGCTCTACGACGACGGCTTCATCTACGCCGGCGAGTACGAGGCGCTCTACTGCGTGGGCTGCGAGGAGTTCAAACCGCAGAGCGAAATCGTCGACGGCACGGGGGAGTACGCGGGGCAGAAGGTCTGCGCCATCCACTCGAAGCCGCTGGAACTGCTGCAGGAGAAGAACTACTTCTTTCGGATGAGCGACTTCGCCGACCGGCTGCTGGCGCTCTACGAGGAGCGGCCGGACTTCGTGCAGCCGGAGTCGGCCCGCAATGAGGTGGTCAGCTTCGTGCGGCAGGGACTGTCCGACCTGTCCATCTCGCGGTCGAGCTTCGATTGGGGTGTCAAGGTGCCGTGGGACGAGTCCCACGTCGTCTATGTGTGGTTCGACGCGCTGCTCAACTACATCACGGCGATCGGCTACGGGCAGGACGAGGAGGCGTTCGAACGGCGCTGGCCGGCGACGCACCTAGTCGGCAAGGACATCCTGCGCTTCCACGCCGTCATCTGGCCCGCCATGCTGATGGCGGCGGGCCTGGACATGCCGCACCGGGTGTTCGGCCACGGTTGGCTGCTGGTGGGCGGCGAGAAGATGTCCAAATCGAAGCTGACCGGCATCGCGCCGACCCAGATCACGGACACATTCGGGTCGGATGCGTTCCGCTACTACTTCTTGCGCGCCATCACCTTCGGCCAGGACGGCTTGTTCAGCTGGGAGGACCTGTCCGTCCGCTATCAGGCCGAGCTGGCGAACGGTTTCGGGAACCTCGCCTCGCGGGTCGTGGCGATGGTCACGCGCTATTTCGGCGGCGAGGTCCCGGCCGCCGGCGAGTATCGGGAGGCCGACCTCGAGGTTCAGCGCGTCGTCGCGCAGGCCACCGCTGACGCCGATGCCGCGATGGCGCGCCTCGCCGTCCACGATGGCATCGCCGCCGTCTGGACGATCGTCGACCAGCTCAACGGGTACATCACCGAGCAGGAGCCGTGGGCGCTCGCCAAGGACGAGGCGAAGCGCGAGCGGCTTCAGACCGTGCTCTACACCGCGGTGGAGGGCCTGCGCGCACTCGCCGTGCTGCTCTCGCCGGTCGTTCCGAAGGCGACGGCCAAACTGTGGACTGCGCTGGGCGTGGCGGGCGAGCTGGGCGGCCTGGACGCGCAGCGGCTCCGCAGCGCAGGCGACTGGGGGCAGGTCCCCGCCGGAACCGCGGTGAACGGTCTCGAGGCGCTGTTCCCCCGCATCGAGGCGGACGCGGTGTTGGGAGCATGACGGACCCGGCGTTCCTCCGGCAGCGGGGCCCGGCCGACGGCCGTGACCGCACCTACCCTCCGCTCCCGGAGGCGCTGCTCGTCCCCGTCTACGACAACCACACCCACCTGGAGATGTTCTCTGGCGGCACGGCCCCGACACCGCTCAGCGGCCCAGACGGGACGGAGCCTCTGGACTACCGCGAGCACCTCGACCGGGCATCGAGCGTCGGCGTCCGCGGGGTCGTGCAGGTCGGGACGGATGTGGAGACCTCGCGCTGGTCCGCCGAGACGGCCGCCGTCGAGCCTCGGATGCTCGCCGCTGTCGCCCTCCACCCCAACGACGCCCCTGACTACGCGGAGCGCGGTGAGCTGGACGACGCCCTCGCCGCGATCGCGGAGCTGGCGACCCGCCCGCGAGTGCGGGCGATCGGGGAGACGGGCCTCGACTTCTTCCGCACCGAGGCGGGCCCGCGCCGGGACGCGCAGCTCGCCGCGTTCGAGGCGCACATCGAGATCGCCAAGCAGAACGGCCTCGCCCTCCAGATCCACGACCGGGACGCCCACGCCGCTGTCGTTGCGACCCTGAAACGTGTCGGCGCGCCCGCTCGCACGGTCTTCCACTGCTTCTCGGGGGATGCCGAGCTCGCGAGCCTCTGCGCCGAGAATGGCTGGTACATGTCTTTCGCGGGCACGGTCACGTTCAAGAACGCGCCGAATCTCCGCGAGGCTCTGCGCGCGGCTCCGCGGGAGCTGATCATGGTGGAGACGGACGCTCCCTACCTCACGCCGGCGCCGTTCCGCGGCCGGCCGAACGCGCCCTACCTCATCCCGCACACCGTGCGCGCGATGGCGGAGACGATCGGCGCCGACATCGCCACGGTCGCGGCCCAGATCGCCTCGAACACCGAGCTCGTCTACGGCCGCTGGGACAGCGAGCCGGTCGCGCCGCCGCCCGCCGCGCCCATCGGGATCATCGCGTGAGCGAACTGCGACTGCTCGGACCCGCCGAGATCCGCGATCTGGCCGAGCTGACCGGTGTGACACCGACGAAGAAGCTCGGGCAGAACTTCGTCATCGACGCCAACACCGTCCGCCGCATCGTCCGTGTCGCCGGCGTCGAGGCGGGGGAGGCTGTGGTCGAGGTGGGGCCCGGCCTCGGCTCTCTCACGCTCGGCCTCCTGGAGGCCGGAGCGCGTGTCGTCGCCGTCGAGATCGACGGCCGCCTGGCCGAGCGGCTCCCGCTCACCGTCGCGCAGCTCGCGCCGGAGGCCGCGGGCCGGCTGACTGTCGTCCACAGCGACGCGCTCGCGGTGACGGAGCTGCCGGAGCGGCCCGGCCGACTCGTCGCGAATCTCCCGTACAATGTCTCGGTGCCCGTGCTGCTGCACCTGCTGGAGCACCTCCCGTCGCTGCGCTCCGGTGTCGTCATGGTTCAGGCGGAGGTGGGCCAGCGCATCGCGGCCGGGCCGGGCTCGAAGGTCTACGGCGCCCCGAGCGTGAAAGCCGCGTGGTACGGCCTCTGGCGCACCGCGGGCACGGTCAGCCGCCAGATCTTCTGGCCGGTCCCGAATGTGGACTCCATCCTGGTTGGTTTCGAGCGCCACGAGACCGAACCGGGCGACGACGAGCTGCGGCGGCGGACGTTCGCCCTGGTCGACGCCGCGTTCCAGCAGCGCAGGAAGACCCTCCGCCAGTCCCTCGCCTCCGTCTACGGCGACCCTGCCGCAGCGGGCGCGGCGCTGGCGGCGGCCGGGGTGGCTCCGGGACGGCGCGGCGAACAGCTCACCCTCGCCGACTTCGTGCGGCTCGCTGCGCGCTGAGGCTCCTCGCGAGCACGCGGACGTCCTCGCCACCCTGAGAAGCTGTGTAGGTTTGAGTCATGGTCGACGTGGGCGCCCGGTGGGATGTGGATGCGGTGCATGTTCGCGCACCCGGCAAGGTCAATGTCTTCATGCGCGTCGGCCCGCTCCGCCACGATGGCTACCACGATGTCGCGACCGCCTATCAGGCGCTCTCGCTCTACGAGGATGTGCGCGCGTACCCCGCCGATGACATCTCGGTGAGCTTCGCCGGTGGCAGCATCGACACGTCCGGACTGCCGACGGACGGCACGAATCTGGCGGTCAAGGCCGCGAAACTGCTCGCCAAGCGCACCGGGTTCACCGGTGGCGTGCGCCTGGAGATCGACAAGCACGTCCCGATCGCCGGGGGGATGGGCGGCGGTTCGGCGGACGCCGCGGCCACCCTCGTCGCCTGTGACGCGCTGTGGGGAACCGAGCTCGGACGGGAGGAGCTGCTCGCGCTGGCCGCGCGGCTCGGCGCGGATGTCCCGTTCGCGCTCGTGGGCGGCACCGCGATCGGCACCGGCCGCGGAGACCGGCTGAGTCCGGCGCTGGCGACCGGCCAGTTCCACTGGGTCCTCGCGCTCCCGGAGGGCCAGCTCAGCACACCGGCTGTCTACAGCGAACTCGATCGGCACCGCGAGCGGCACGCGAGTGAGATCCCGCCCGCGCAGCGCACACCCGGCGTGGACGCCGGGGTGCTGCAGGCGCTTCGCGCGGGGGATGCGGCGATGCTCGCCGAGGTGCTGTCGAACGACTTGCAGGCCCCGGCCATCCACCTGGCTCCGTCCATCGCCGAGGTGCTGGAACTCGGCGAGCTGAACGGCGCTCTCGCGGGGATCGTGTCGGGTTCCGGTCCCACCGTCGCCTTCCTCGCCGCGGATCTCGACAACGCGCTGGATGTGCAGATCGCGCTCAGCGCGGCCCGGGTGCGAGCGGTGCGGGCGACCGGCCCGGTTCACGGCGCCCGGGTCCTCTCGGACTGAGCTGGGGTCTCCTGCGGGGGCGTGAGCATCCCGAGGATGCCCGGACCTTCCGCACGTTCGGGGTGAGACGATTCGTCGGGTCGGAGTCGTTTCCGTGCGGTGGGTCCGGGCATCCCAGGTGTTAAGAAGGTAGCGGCCGATGCGGTTGTCCTCCACCTGAAGGACGGAAAACCGTCAACTTTTGACGGGCCTTCTCCGTAGCGCGTCGAGCGCGCGCAGTTCGCGGCGCGAGCGCAGGCCCAGTTTCGACAGGATGTTGCGGACGTGGAAGTTGACGGTCGTCACCGACACGTACAGCCGTTCCGCGATCTCCTTGTTTGTCATCCCCGCCGCCAGCGCGTGCGCCACCTGCCGTTCGCGGGTCGTCAGCGCGCTCAGCGGGTCGGCGGCGGCGTCCCCTTCCTCCGGCATCCGGTGCGGGCTCCCGATACCGTCGAGCAGCGTCGCGGTCTTCGTCAGATAGGTGGCCGCGCCCAGTTGCCGGAAGGTCGCGGCTGCCCGTTCCAGCAGCTCCGCCGCTCTCTCCGGCTCGGTCGCGGCCAGCAGCCGGCCCGCGTCCAGCGCCGCGATCGCCTGCGGGAACGGGAAGCGTCCTTCCGCCGCCGCTTCCCGGTAGGCGACCGCGGCGGCGGCGGTGTCGCCCTCGGCCTCCCGCACCGGCCCTCGAGCCAGCGCAGCGAGCCGTAGAAGGGCCGCCAGAGACCCAGCGCCGCGCAGCGCTGGTATGCCGCGCGGGCGTCCGCCGCCCGTCCGAGCGCCGCGAGCGCGTCCACGCGGTAGGTGAGCCAGCCAAGGGTGGAGGAGCGACTCGCCGCTGTCTCGGCGTCGGCTGTCGCCGCGAGCTGATCCTCCGGGCGGCCCAGCGCCCTCGCGAGCTCCGCGCGGGCCAGGAACGGCAGATCGCCGTCGTAGGAGCCTGTGATGCGCGGATCGGCCTTGGCAGCGGTGCGCAACCGCTCGGTGACGCCCTCCTTCTCGCCGCGGCCGGCGCGCACGAGCGTCGATGCCCACAGCGCGATCGGCCAGCAGGAGAGATCCGTCTCGTCCAGCGCGAGCGCGACGGCGGTGTCGGCCAGCGTGACCGACTCCTCCCACTCTCGGCGAGGAAAAGGATGTGCGCGGAGATCGTGCGCGCGAACCCGGCTGTCCAGCTGGACGGGAACCGCCGCACCAGCCCGGTGGCCCGCGCGAGGTCGGCCCGGGCGCGCTCGATGTCGCCGCCGAGCACGAAGACCCGCGAGCGGGCGACCGGGGCATCCACTGCCGCGGGCGACTCGTGCCCGGCCAGCAGCGCGTCCAGCTCCTCGGTGAGCGGCGGGAACAGCTCCGGCCGGCGTGCGTGGGCGGCCGAGTTGAGCGCCCAGCCGAGAAGCCGCACGAGGTGCTCCTCCGGCTCGGCCATCCAGCGCAGCGCCGGATCAGCGATCTCCTCGGGCCGCGGGCACTCCGCGATCTGCGCGCGGGCGGTGCCCAGGTGGTCGAGCACGCCGGGGAAGTCTCCCATCGCCATGAGCACCTTGGGCAGCGCCTCGGCGATGTGCGTCCGGATGGCCCGTTCGTCGGGGGTGATCGCCTCCGCCGCCGTGCGCCGCCGTGTGAGGTCGAGCGCGCCGGGCGCATCGTGGCAGAGCGTCCGCAGCTCCAGGATGCGCTCGTGCTCGCCGTCGGCGGCGAGATGGACGGCGGAGCGCGCGTAGCTCATGGCCTGCTCCGCCTGCCCCCGGTCGGCCGCTGCGAGCGCTTCGCTGAGCAGTTCGTCCACCAGCGCCGGGTCGCTCGCCTCCGCCGCCTCCACCCGGTGCCGGAGCGCCCGGTGCCCGGTCAGCACCTCCGCTGCGACCCGGTGGATGTCGCCCCGTCGTTCCAGGCTCAGCCCGCTCGCCACGGCATCGGCCAGCAGGGCGTGCGCCGGCTCGACCCACACCACTCCGTCGCGCTCCCGCCCGAGCACGAGCCCGCGGGAGACGGCGCCGGGGACGTCCAGTGCCATCCCGAGCCGCGCGGCGATGCTGCCCGCCACCGGCAGCGGCAGCGGGTCGCGCAGAACGGCGATCAGCTCGGAGGCGGACCGCGCCGACGGGGTCGCGCCGTCCAGCGCGGCCGAGACGGCCGAGGCGAGCGGGGCGAGCGCGGTCTCCGGCAGGTCCCAGCCGGCCGGGTGCAGCGCCTGCGCGAAGGTCTCGCGCACCTGCCCGAGCAGCACCGTCAGCAGCAGCGGCGAGCCCTGCGTCGCCTCGGTCAGCCGGGCCGCGGTGCGCCGCGAGATCGCGTGACCCAGGAGATGCTCGCCGAGCGCCTGGGTGTCGGAGACGGTGAGCGCGCTCAGGTCGATCCGCGCGTGGTTCGCGGCCGCGGCGGCGAAGCCGTCGAACAGCGCGGCCGCACCGTTCGGCTGCGGCCGCGTCGCCGCCGTGAACAAGAAGCCCCGGTCCATCATCCGCCGCACGGCGAAGCGGAGCGCGCGGGCGTAGGGCTCGTCCACCCACTGCGCGTCGTCCACGATCAGGCACACGGGCCGCTCGAGCGCGTCCATCGCGTCCAGCAGCGTCCGGCCCACGCCGAGCGCGTCGTCGCTCGCAGCGGGCGTCCTTCCGACGGGTACGCCCAGGGCGGACAGCCTGCGCAGCAGCGTCATCACCGTCGCATACGGCAGATCGGACTCGAACGAGTCGGCCTGCACCCACAGCACTGTCCAGCCGTCGAGCCGCTCCGCTGCCTCCGCCAGCAGCGATGTCTTGCCGAGCCCGACCTCCCCGGTGACGAGCACGGTCCCGCCCTGATCGAGCGCCCGGTGCGCCATGAGCAGCAACGAGTCTCGCGCCCCGTCGCGTCCGAACAGCGCTCCCCCCGTCCGCCACACTACGCTCCTGTCCGCCCGCGCTGGCCGGGAGGGAAGAAGCGAGCGGGCCGCCTCGGAGAATACTCGCATATGCGCGGGCGGCAGCGGTTCGCTCCGTCTGGGGGGCTATACCTGCTCCGACAGCTCCAGCCACCGCTCCTCGAGCTGTTCCGCCTCCCGTTCCAGCTCGCCGATCGCCGTCATCTCCTCGCCCAGCCCCACGTAGTCCGACGGGTCGTGTTCGGCCAGCGCTGTGCGTTTCGCGTCGATCCGGCCGGTGAGCTTCGCGAGGCGGCGTTCGATCGCGGCGAGCTCCTTCTGAGCCGCCCGCAGCTCGCCGCCGCTGAGCGCGGGGGCGGCTGTCGCGGCGGCGGCTGCGGGGCCCGAGCCCCTGGCGGGCTCGGACGCTCGCGCGGCGTCCCGGCGCCGCTGGTCCTTCCGCAGCCGCAGGTACTCGTCCACCCCGCCCGGCAGGTGCCGCAGCCGCCGGTCCAGGATCGCGAACTGCTGGTCTGTCACGCGCTCCAGGAAGTACCGGTCGTGCGAGACCACGATCAGCGTCCCCGCCCAGGAGTCGAGCAGATCCTCCATCGCGGCGAGCATGTCGGTGTCGAGGTCGTTGGTGGGCTCGTCCAGGATGAGGACGTTCGGCTGGTCGAGCAGGATCAGCAGGAGCTGGAGGCGGCGCTGCTGTCCGCCGGAGAGGTCCTTCACCGGGGTGGAGAGCTGCGCGGAGGCGAAGCCCATCCGCTCCAGCAGCTGGCCCGGGGTGAGCTCCTGGGCCTTCGAGCCGCTGCCGAGGGTGTAGCTGGTGCGCAGACCCGAGACGACCACGCGCACCGGGTCGTCGCGGTGCTGGTCGAGTTCGTCCATCCGCTGCGTGAGGGTTGCGACACGGACCGTCTTGCCCCGCTTCACGCGACCGGAGGTGGGCTCGACCGTCCCCGCCACGAGGCCCAGCAGCGTCGACTTGCCGGCCCCGTTGACGCCCAGGATGCCGGTGCGCTCGCCCGGGGCGATCCGCCACTCCACCCCGTGCAGGATCTCGCGGTCGCCGTAGCCGGCCGAGGCCTCCAGGATGTCGACCACGTCTTTGCCGAGCCGGGAGACGGCGAGCGACTGGAGCGAGACCCGGTCGCGGAGCTCGGGGACGTCCGCGATGAGCGCGTTGGCCGCGTCGATGCGGAACTTCGGCTTAGATGTGCGGGCGGGAGCGCCGCGGCGCAGCCACGCCAGCTCCTTCCGCGCGATGTTCTGCCTCCGGGCCTCGATCGCCGCAGCCTGGCGGTCGCGCTCGACGCGCTGCAGAATGTAGGCGGCGTAGCCGCCCTCGAACGGCTCCACGATCCGGTCGTGTACCTCCCACCTCGCCGTACACACCTCGTCCAGGAACCACCGGTCGTGCGTCACGACCAGCAGCCCGCCCGCGGTGGCTGTCCAGCGCCGCTTCAGGTGCTCGGCCAGCCAGGCGATCGCCTCGACGTCGAGGTGGTTGGTGGGCTCGTCCAGGGCCAGCACATCCCAGTCACCCGTCAGCAGCCGGGCCAGGGCGACCCGGCGGCGCTGACCGCCGGAGAGGCTGCCCAGCCGCGCCTCCCACGGCAGGTCGCCGAGCAGGCCGGCGATCACTTCCCGCACCCGGGCGTCGCCTGCCCACTCGTGCTCGGGCGCGTCGCCGACCACGGCGTGCCCGATCGTCTCGTCGTCCGCGAGCGCATCCGCCTGGTCGAGCACGCCGATCCGGACACCGCCGCGCACCGTCACCCGGCCGGAGTCTGGCGGGATGCGGCCCGACAGCATCCCGAGAAGGCTCGACTTTCCATCGCCGTTGCGGCCGACGATGCCGATACGGTCGCCCTCGTCGACCCCGAGCGAAACCGAGTCGAAGACAACGCGGGTGGGAAACTCAAGATGCAGGGACTCCGCCCCCAGAAGATGCGCCATATCCTTCCACCATAACGACTATCGCTTCCTCAGTTCTTCCCGCCGACACGCCGCAGCGGGCCGGAAGAACTGAGGAAGCGATGGCTAGGCGCCGATGGCGGTGTAGAACTGGGCGACGGCCTTGCGGTTGTAGGCGGCGCCGTCGAAGTGGTTGGCGGGGACATCGCCGGCGAGATAGGCCCGGAGACCGGCGGCGACGCCCGCGTCCGTCTGCGGCACCACGAGTCCGCTCCCGGCCGGCAGCGCGTTCTTCGCGGAGGCGAACTCCACCGTCACGATCGGCAGGTCGAGCACGAGCGCTTCCAGGATCACCATCGGCTGGCCCTCGTAGTCGCTCGACAGCACGAAGCAGTCGGCCCTCGCCATGATCGCGTGCGGGTTGGGCTGCATCCCGGTCAGGAACACGGACCCGGCGAGCCCGCGCTCCACGATGAGCGCCTCCAGCTCGCCCGTGAGCGGGCCCGAGCCCACGATCAGCAGCCGTGTCTTCGGGTCCTCCGCGTACACGTCCGCGAACGCCCGAATGAGGCGGGCCTGGTTCTTCTCCGGCGAGAGCCGTCCGACGTTGACGAAGGTCTTCACGCCGTCGTCCGCGAGCAGAGCCTCCGCCCAGTCCGGGAGGACGCCGGTCTCCTCGTCCACGGCGAACTCGCGGAGGTCGGCGGCCGCGCTCTCCAGGATGTGATCGGCATCCACCGTGTTCAGCGCCGAAACGAACTTCTCCGGTGCGGCGTAGTCCGCCAGCGAGGCGCGGTTGATGTCCGAGAGGGTGGGCGAGACCGAGACCAGGTGGTCGTACTGGCTGTACAGCGAGAACAGCTCGGTGAGGCTGTGCAGCATCCGCTTCTCGCCGTTTACCTCGCGGTGCGCGTCGGCGGCGAGGTCGTTGTGCAGCCAGATCGCGCGGTGCGCGTCGGGGGAGTGCAGGAGCAGGATGGCCCAGAACGGCCCGTAGCCGGAGAAATCGACCACGTAGCCGAAGCGGCTGTCTCCGAAGCAGCGGTACCACTCGTCGTCCCACAGCTGGTTCTGCGCGATGTCCTCCGCGTGCCGCGCCGTGCGCCCGCGGCGGAAGTCGAGGTGTCGGGCGAGATGCAGCAGCTTCGCGCCGTTCATGCCGCCGACGCGCGGGAACTGGCGGACGGCCGGATGGATCTGCTGCTGCTTCCCGATGGCCGCCCGGTTGCGGCTCTGCGCGAAGAACGCGGAGACGTCGTAGCGGTCGTGGTCGATGGTGTTGAGCAGATTCAGCGCCGAGGTCGTGATGCCGTTCGGCCGCATCCCGCCCAGGTAGAGGAGGATCTTCTCGCGGCCGTCCTGGTCGAGGTCGGTGCGCAGCCGCAGCCCCTCCCGGTTGCCGCGGAAGACGAGGTCGACCACCCGCTTCGAGGCCGAGCCGTCCTCGTGGGGGGTGAACCGCCGCTGCATGGCGAGGTACCGCTCGCGCGCCTCGGCCGGGACGGCATCCCCGTCGGTCGCGATCGCCGCGATCGCGTCGCCCAGTTCGCGAGCGGACTCGAACACTGGGCCCGGCCACTCCTCCGGCTCGAAGTAGAGTCCGCGCGTGCCCGCGTAGTCGGCGAGATCGGGCGTGAAGAACAGGATGGGCCTGCCCGTCTGCAGGAAGTCGAAGAAGATCGACGAGTAGTCGGAGATCAGGATGTCGGACGCGCCGAGGACCAGATTGGTCGGGATCTCGTTCGGCACCAGCATCCGCTGCAGCTCGGGACGGCCAGCGGCCAGCCTGTGGACGGTCTGGTGGGTCTTCAGCAGCACCGCGTAGCGGCTGGTGTCGATGCGCTCCTCGACCTGGGCGATATGCGCCATCAGCTCGTCCAGGTCGTCCTCCGGGCGTCCGAAGCTCGTGCCCTTCCACGTCGGCGCGTACAGCACGATCTTGCGATCCCCGAGCGGGATGCCGCTCGCCGTCAGACGCCGGTGCACCTCCTCGCGGGCGGCCCCGTCCAGGAACTGCCGGTCGATGCGGGGGTAGCCCTCCTCGACCAGCGTCCCCCGGTAGATCCCGGTCAGCTTATAGGCCCTCTCGTACATCTGCTCGGCCATGAACGCGTTCGCGGCGAGGAGGTAGTCGGCCTGGACGAAGTTCCGGACGATGTTGGCCGTGGCGAGGGCGCCATTCTCGATGTCGTAGCCCATTCGTTTCAGCGGCGTCCCGTGCCAGGTGTTCAGGTAGACCTGGCCGGGACGCTTGGAGAAGTCCGGCGGGAACGTCGCGTTGTTGATGAGGTACTGGCTCGTCGCGAGCGCGCGGTAGTACGCCGCCGACCCGGAGCGCACGAAGCTGACCCGCGGGTCGCCGGCGAACTCCGCGACGGTGGCGCTGTACTGCTTCGGATCGGAGAGGGCCCAGATGTGCGTCAGGTGCCTCAGGTCCGGCGCGGCCAGCAGCTCGCGGAACAGCGCCTCCGGGTTGTCCAGCATCCCGTTGCCGGAGAAGGATTCGTAGAGCACGGAGCCGAGGGCGATGGGCTGCCGCCGCCAGTGCGCGTGGATCTCAAAGCGTGCGGCGCGCCTGAGCCGGGAGGGCAGGCGTTTCAGGCGGGAGAATTTCATCGGGAGCCGAGTCTATGAGCGTGGGATAACAGTCTCCTGGGAGCCGGAGGAAGCGAGGCCGAGGGGACAGGGGTGCGGTTCACGCCTCCGTGTTGAATCCCAGGCTCAGCTTCCGCAGCAGCCCCGCCAACCGCTCTTGCTCCCCCCCCGACAGCCCTTTCAGCAGCTCGGCCTCCGCACCCACCAGCCGGGCGATCGCCGCGTCCACCCGCGCCAGTCCTTGCGCCGTCATCTGCGCCAGGATGCCGCGCCCGTCGTTCGGGTCGGTGCGGCGCTCGACCAGCCCGCGCTCGGCCAGCCGGTCGATGCGGTTGGTCATGGTGCCGCTGGAGACCAGCGTCTCCCGCAGCAGCGCCTTCGGGCTCAACTGGTAGGGCGAGCCGGCGCGGCGGAGGGCGGAGAGCACGTCGAACTCCCAGGAGTCGAGGTCCGAGCGCTCGAACGCGCTCCGGCGGGCCCGGTCGAGATGCCGGGAGAGGCGGGCGACGCGGCTGAGGACTTGCAGCGGGGAGAAATCGAGGTCGCTGCGCTCGCGCAGCCAGGCGTCGACAATGCGATCGACGTCATCGCGCGGGATTCCGTCTCGTGTCTCCGCCATCCCTCTATGCTATTCGGCGTCGCCGGGGATGCCGGTCTGGCAGACTGTGTGTGCGCGTCGCGCGTTCCGCCTTGGTGTAATGGCAGCACGACAGCCTTTGGAGCTGTAAGGTCCAGGTTCGAGTCCTGGAGGCGGAGCCCACCGTCCGACCCGTCTGTCCGACCGAATGCCACGGAGAACCATGACCGACCAGAATCTCGCCATCGTCGTGCTCGCGGCGGGGCAGGGGACGCGGATGAAGTCCGCCACGCCCAAGCTGCTGCACCTGCTGGGAGGCATCCCCGTCATCGCCCATGTGCTGGAGACCGCCCGGGCGCTGGAGGCCGCCCAGGTCGTGGCGGTCGTGCGGCACGAGCGCGACCGTCTGGCCGAGGTGATCGGCGTGGAGCTGCCCGAGGCGATCATCGTCGACCAGGATGAGACCCCCGGCACCGGGCGCGCGGTCGAGCAGGCCGTCGCGGCGCTGCCGGCGGACTTCTCCGGCGATGTGCTGGTGGTGAACGGCGATGTCCCGTTGCTGGACGCAGGAACGCTGCGCAAGCTGATCGCGGCGCACCGGGCGGGCGGCTCGGCCGCGACCATCCTGTCCGCGTTCCCGGCGGTCGCCGCCGGCTACGGCCGCATCGTGCGCACCTCCACCGGGCGCCTCGACCGGATCGTGGAGCACAAGGACGCGACCGAGGCCGAGCGCGCGATCGGCGAGATCAACGCGGGCATCTACGTGTTCGGCGCCGCGGCGCTGCGTGACAAGCTCGCGGCGATCACCACCGACAACGCGCAGGGCGAGAAGTACATCACCGATGTGATCGGGCTGCTGCGCGAGTCCGGCTTCGATGTGGATGCGCTGCCCGTCTCCGACTCGTGGCTGGTCGATGGCATCAACGACCGCGCGCAGCTCAGCGAGGCGGCGGCGAAGCTCAACGCCCTGACTGTGCGCGCCTGGCAGCTCGCCGGGGTGACCGTGCAGGACCCGGCGACCACGTGGATCGACGTGAGGGTGAAGCTGGCCCCGGACGTGACCCTCCTGCCCGGCACGCAGCTGCGCGGGGCGACCGCCGTCGAGACGGGGGCGACGATCGGCCCCGACACCACTCTGCTCGACACCGAGGTAGGCGCGGGCGCGACCGTGAAGCGCACCGACGCCACCCTCGCCGTGATCGGCGCTGCCGCGACGGTCGGACCGTTCGCGTACCTGCGCCCGGGGACCGTGCTCGGCGCGAACGGGAAGATCGGGACGTTCGTGGAGACCAAGAACGCCGTCATCGGCGCGGGCACCAAGCTCGCTCATTTCAACTACGTCGGCGACGCCGAGGTCGGGGAGAAGTCCAACCTCGGCGCGGGCGTCATCACGGCGAACTACGATGGCGTGAACAAGCACCGCACCGAGATCGGGTCGCACGTCCGGGCCGCCACGAACACGGTTTTCGTCGCGCCCGTTAGGATGGGCGACGGAGCGTACACCGGGGCCGGGACGGTGGTCCGCAAGGATGTGCCGGCGGGTTCTCTCGCCATCACTGTCGCGCCGCAACGGAACATCGAAGGCTGGGTCGCTCAGAAGCGGCCGGGCACGGACGCCGCCAGGGCCGCCCACCGGACCGGGGCCGCTGAGGCCAGCAATGCTGCGGAAGAGAGCGTAGAGTAAGTGTCAGGGATCACTGCCACCGGCCAGAAACGACTCGTTCTGATCTCGGGGCGCGCCCATCCCGAACTCGCGCAGCAGATCGCCGCCTGCCTTGGCAGCGAGCTGGTCCCGACGGACGCCCGCACCTTCGCCAACGGCGAGATCTACGCGCGGTTCGACGAGAGCGTCCGCGGCTCCGACGCCTTCGTCATCCAGTCGCACACCTCCCCGATCAACGAGTGGCTCATGGAGCAGCTGATCATGGTGGACGCGCTCAAGCGCGCCTCGGCCAAGCGGATCACCGTGGTCGCCCCGTTCTATCCCTACGCCCGCCAGGACAAGAAGGGCCGCGGTCGCGAGCCGATCTCGGCCCGCCTGGTCGCCGACCTGTTCAAGGCGGCGGGCGCCGACCGCATCATGTCGGTCGACCTCCACGCCGCCCAGATCCAGGGCTTCTTCGACGGCCCCGTCGACCACCTCTTCGCCATGCCGGTGCTGCTCGAGCACATGCGCCGCGAGCTCGACCCGTCCACGCTGACCGTCGTCTCGCCCGACATGGGCCGTGTGCGCGTGGCCGACATCTGGAGCGACAAGCTGGGCGCCCCGCTCGCGATCATCCACAAGCGCCGCGATCCGCTGGTCCCGAACCAGGTCTCCGTGCATGAGATCGTCGGCGATGTACACGGCCGCGTCTGCCTGCTCGTGGACGACCTCATCGACACCGGCCGCACGATCGTCAAGGCGGCCGAGGCGCTCAAGGCCAGCGGCGCCACCGGCGTCGTCGTCGCCGCGACGCACGCTGTCTTCAGCGATCCGGCCGTCGAACTCCTCCAGTCGGAGTTCATCGACTCGGTCGTGGTCACCGACACACTGCCCCTTCCCGGGCACAAGCGCTGGGACAAGCTGACGGTCCTCCCGATCGCCCCCCTCCTCGCCGATGCGATCGAGCAGGTCTTCACCGACGGCTCGGTGACCTCGATGTTCGACGGCGCCGCGTAGCCGCCTCCGCTGCTGGCCCCCTACCCCGCCCTGTCCCTGCTGGCCCCGTGCTGGCCGCCGTCTCGTCCCTGCTGGCCCCCTGCTCTGGCCCGTCCCTTGTCGGAAACGGAGGACTTCTGGGCGGAAAGCGCTGGAAATTCCTCCGTTTGCCGCCTTTGGTCGGGTTCGATGAGGGAATCTCCTCCCTTTCCGGCTTTCCGGTGAGACCGCAATGCGTGCAATGAGAAATGCCTACGTTGAGATGGTCTGTTCCGGAGGCTAGCGTCGATGTCATGAGAATCCGTCGTCGTCTTTCCGTCCTTTCGGCGGTCGCAGCGGTCGTTCTCCTCGCGGGGTGTGCGACCGGTCCGACCTCCGGCGAGAGCCGCGGCTCGATCACTGTCTGGCTGATGAAGAGCACCCAGCCGCCGATGGAGGGCTTCTATGCCGATCTGGCGCGTGCGTTCGAGCGCAAGACCGGCGGCGCGACCGTGACGATCCAGGAGGTCGCCTGGGCGGATGCCAAGAACCGCTTCCAGACGGCCATCGCCGGTGGGACCACGCCGGATGTCGCCGAGATCGGCAACACCTGGACACCCGAGTACGCCGACGCCGGCGTGCTGGTGCCGCTCACCGACCGGGTGCGGAAGGCCGGGATGGAGAAAGACATGGTCGCCGGCCTCCGTGAGTCTGGCGAGCTCGACGGCGAGCTGTACGGGATGCCGTTCTACACGGCGATCCGCGCTTTGATGTACCGCACCGACATCCTGCAGGGGCTCGGCCTCTCGGCGCCGACCAGCTGGGATGAGCTGGTGACCATAGCCGCGGCCGTCACGGCGGCGCATCCCGGGCTGATCGCGTTCCCGGTGCCTGGGGACGCGGAGTTCTCCGCTTACCCGTGGGTGTGGGGCGCGGGCGGCGAGATCGCGACGCAGGCGGCGGACGGAACCTGGACGAGCCGGCTCGACTCTGCCGAGTCCCGCGAGGGGTTGCGGTTCTACACCGACCTGGCGCTGGCGCACGGCTTCTCTACCGCGGGCGCGGCCACCTGGAAGGAGACGGATGTGCTCGACCACTTCGCCCAGGGCGAGGCGGCCATGGCCATCCAGGGTTCGTGGACCATCGGCAGCGTGACCTCTAAGAGATGGTTTCAGTAGTCGTTTTTGGTGAGTTTGCGGGCGCTGGTGATCGCGATTGCTAGAGCGACGAGCGCCGTGATCGTTGAGGCGGTGCGTTCGTGCGATGCGTGCCTTGATCCCACGACAACGCAGGTAACAGCGGACGCGGCGGTTGTCGTAAGCCTTATCGGCGTGGAAGATAACCGGGCGGCGTCTGGGCCGACCGCGGCCGACGCCCTTGATCGCGGTGATGTTGTCTAACACAGGTTCCACGAGCATGGAGTCGTGTCGGTTGGCGCCGGAGATCTCCACATGCAGCGGGAGTCCGTTGCGGTCGGTCAGGACATGGTACTTGGTGCCCCGTTTCCCACGATCCGTGGGGTTAGGTCCAGTGAGATCGCCCCCCTTTTCGCCCGGACACTTACGGAGTCCAGGCAGGTTCTTGACCAGTCGATCATGCCAGCCTGGCCGAGTTCGTCGAGCATGATCTTCCGCAGTGCATCCCACGCGCCCGCTTCGGACCATTCACGCAGACGCCGCCAACAAGTGACCCCGGACCCATACCCCAACTCGGGCGGGAGCTTCTCCACGGGATCCCCGTCAGCAGCACGAACACGATCCCAGCGAACACCTTCCGGTCAGGAACCCGAGGCTGCCCAGCCCGCCCATTGACCACAGGCGGCCGAGGCGGAATCAACGGCTCCAGCCGCTCCCACAACATATCCGTAATGAACCGATCCTCAGCAAGCGTCGACACTCGACCAGCATCCCCGCTAACCAGCCACAACAACCACCGCCACGCCGACTACTGAAACCACCTCTTAGGAGGTCCTCGTGACCCACGCTAATGCTGCTTTGACTCCTCGCGAATGCCTCCGCCTGGCCCGCCAAGTCGTCGACGACGGCTGGTCCGTTGCTGCGGCGGCGACCTACTTCCGAGTGTCCTGACGCACCGCGGACCGATGGGCTCGTCGTTACGTGGAGATGGGCGAGGCGGGAATGCTGGACCGTTCGTCACGGCCGCATCACAGCCCGAACAAGACCCCGCGAAGACTGGTCCGCAAGGTCGTGCATCTGCGGTGGAAGAAGCGGCTGGGACCAGTCGGTATCGGCGCCCAGCTCGGCATGCCCGCCTCGACCGTTCACACGGTCCTCTCCCGGTGCCGGATCAATCGGCCCAGCCACGTCGACGTCCGCACCGGCGAACCCGCCCGCCGCTACGAGCACGAGCATCCCGGATCGATGATCCACGTCGACATCAAGAAACTCGGCAACATCCCCGACGGTGGCGGCTGGCGCTACGTCGGACGTCTCCAGGGAGAGCGGAACAAGGCCATCACCGCGAAGCGGACCGGGAAACACGGGATCACCGGCGACATGATCACCGGCACAGCGTTCGTTCATACCGTCATCGACGATCACTCCCGTGTCGCTTACGCCGAGATCCACGACGACGAAACCGCCGCCACTGCAATCGCTGTTCTGCGTCGAGCGGTCGGCTGGTTCGCCAGCCGTGGCGTCACCGTCGAACAGGTGCTCTCCGACAACGGCTCCGCATACCGCTCATACGCCTGGCGCGACGCTTGCGCCGAGCTCAGCATCCAACCGAAACGCACCCGGCCCTACCATCCGCAGACGAACGGCAAGATCGAACGCTTCCACCGCACCCTCGCCGACGGCTGGGCATACGCCCGGCACTACAACTCCGAATCAGCCCGCCGCAACGCACTCCCGGCCTGGCTGCACTCCTACAATCACCACAGGCCCCACACCGCCATCGGCAGCCAGCCACCCATCAGCAGATTGACCAACGTCCCTGAGAAACACACCTAGGCTGTACCCACTCAGTCCGGCGCCGACGCCGGCTCCATCCGCGAGCGGGGGGGAGGCCGCACCGTGACCGACCAGGTTCCACGCAGTGTCGAGGTGCTGCGCCAGCAGGCGCGGGACGAACTCGCCTCGCTCATCGAGCAGCGCTGCCGGGCCGGCGAAGACCCGTGGCAGTTCATCCCGGACATGCCGAGCGTGGATGAGCAGGTCGTCATCGCCCTGCGCGCCGGGGCGCTCGAAGACATCGACCTCGGCAAGGCGCGGGCGCGGGCGCACCATCCCGCGGCCGGCCAGGCGAGCTTCGAACGCCTTCGAATACAGTCTGCTGCGACGGATCGCACTGGAGCACCCGGAACTGAGCGAAGCGGTCTGGGGGATGCTCGACAAGGTCGAGCGCGCGTAACAGTCCGCCCCGCGGCGACGGCCATCCCCGCCAGTAGACTGGAAGGCTAATGCCTTCCCCCGCCGCTCTCCCCCGCATCGTCTTCCCGCCGGAGCTGCCCGTCAGCCAGAAGCGGGAGGACATCGCGCGCGCGATCCGGGAGAACCAGGTCGTGATCGTCGCGGGCGAGACCGGTTCGGGCAAGACGACGCAGCTGCCGAAGATCTGCCTGGAACTCGGGCGAGAGTCCATCGGCCACACGCAGCCACGGCGGATCGCCGCGCGCACGATCGCGGAGCGCGTCGCGGAGGAGCTGGGGCAGACGGTCGGCGAGCTGGTCGGCTATCAGGTGCGCTTCACCGACCGGGTCTCGGCGGCGACGCGCATCAAGCTGATGACGGACGGCATCCTGTTGAACGAGATCCACCGCGACCGGCTGCTGCGGAAGTACGATACGATCATCATCGATGAGGCGCACGAGCGCAGCCTCAACATCGACTTCCTGCTCGGGTACCTGCGCGAGCTGCTGCCGAAGCGTCCCGATCTCAAGGTCGTCATCACCTCGGCGACGATCGACCCGGAGAGCTTCGCCGCGCACTTCGCCGCCCCGGACGGGTCGCCCGCGCCGATCGTCGAGGTCTCCGGGCGCACGTTCCCGGTCGAGGTCCGCTTCCGCCCCCTCGTGGCCGAGGCGCTCGACGACGAAGACGATCCCGACCCGGTCCCCTCCGCCGACCGCGACTACCTCCAGGGCATCAACGACGCCCTCGACGAGCTCGCCCGCGAGTCCCCCGGCGACGTGCTCGTGTTCCTCTCGGGCGAGAACGAGATTCGGGATGCCGCCGACGCCATCCGCGGCCGCAACCTCCCCGGCACCGAGGTGCTGCCCCTGTACGGACGCCTCTCCGCCACCGAGCAGCACCGGGTGTTCCAGCCGTCCTCGACGCCCGGCGTCCGGCGCCGCGTCGTGCTCGCCACCAATGTCGCCGAGACCAGCCTCACGGTCCCGGGCATCAAGTACGTGGTGGATGCGGGAACCGCCCGCATCAGCCGCTACAGCACGCGCGCCAAGGTGCAGCGCCTCCCGATCGAGGCGGTCTCGCAGGCCAGCGCCAACCAGCGCTCGGGCCGGTCGGGCCGCACCAGTGACGGCATCGCCATCCGCCTCTACTCGCAGGAGGACTTCGAGAAGCGTCCCAAGTTCACCGAGCCGGAGATCCTGCGAACGAACCTCGCCGCGGTCATCCTGCAGATGATCTCCCTCGGCCTCGGCGACGTCGCCGCCTTCCCCTTCCTCACCCCGCCGGACTCGCGCGGCATCAAGGACGGCCTGGATCTGCTGACGGAGCTGGGCGCGGTCACCGCCGCGCGCGGCGGCGACCCGGCGCTCACGAAGGTGGGCCGCTCGCTCTCGCTGCTGCCGATCGACCCGCGCTTCGCCCGCATGGTCGTCGAGTCGAAACGGCACGGCACCTCCGGCGAGGTGATGGCGATCGTCGCCGGCCTCACCATCCAGGACCCGCGCGAGCGCCCGGTCGAGAAGCGCGGCAGTGCCGACGAGAAGCACGCGCGCTTCGCCGACCCGACCAGCGACTTCCTCACCCTGCTCAATCTCTGGAACTACCTGGAGGAGGAGCAGAAGGAGCTCTCCTCGAGCGCGTTCCGCCGACTGTGCAAGGCCGAGTACCTCAACTTCCTCCGCGTGCGCGAATGGCAGGACGTCTACCGTCAGCTCCGCCAACTCGCCAAGCCGCTCGGGCTGACGATCGGCGAGGCGTCGGTGAACCCGGACGGCATCCACCGCTCGCTGCTCGCCGGGCTGCTCTCGCACATCGGGTTGAAGGACCTGCGCGAGAGCGGCAACAAGGGCGGCGCGCGCACGCGCCAGTCCGAATACCTCGGCGCCCGCCAGGCCCGCTTCGTGATCTTCCCCGGCTCGACGCTCGCGAAGAAGCAGCCGAACGCGATCATGTCGGCGGAGCTGGTCGAGACCTCCCGGCTGTTCGCTCGCATGAACGCAGGCGTAGACCCTGCCTGGGCCGAGCCGATCGCCGGCGAGCTGTGCAAACGGCAGTACAGCGAGCCGCACTGGGAGAAGAGCCAAGGCGCGGCGGTCGCGTACGAGAAGGTGACGCTGTACGGGGTTCCGATCGTCCCGCGCCGCCGTATCCCGTACTCCCGCATCGACGCCGGGCTCGCGCGCGAGCTGTTCATCCGGCACGCCCTGGTCGACGACGAGTGGGACTCGCACCAGGCGTTCGAGCGCGCCAACCGGAAGCTGCGAGCCGAGCTGCGCGAACGGGAGGAGCGGACCCGCCGCCGCGGCCTCCTGAACGACGAGGCGGTGTTCGAGTTCTACGACCGCCGTCTCCCCGCCGAAGTCGTCTCCACGCGGTCGTTCGAAGGCTGGTGGAAGAAAGCGCGGCACGAGACGCCAGAGCTGCTCACGATGACGCAGGAAGCGCTGCTCGACGAGGACGCCGCCGCTGTGGACGACGACGCCTTCCCGCCCGTGTGGCGGCAGGGCGACCAGCGGCTCACCCTCCGCTACCGCTTCGAGCCGGGCGCGGAAGACGACGGCGTCACCGTGCAAGTACCCCTGCCGCTGCTCGCGGGCCTCCTCCCCGACGGCTTCGACTGGCAGGTTCCGGGGCTCCGCCACGAACTCGTCACAGCGCTCATCAAGTCGCTGCCGAAGACGATCCGCCGCCAGGTCGTCCCGGCCGCCGACTGGGCCAAGCGCCTGCTCGGCGAGCTGGGCGGCACAGCCGGGATGCGCGCGCACGAGGGCGAGCGGCCCGCCGCCTCCCTCCCCGACACCGTGGCCGCGGCGATCTCGCGGCTGACCGGTTCACGGGTCAGCGGCAGCGACTTCGACCGCGAGCGCCTGCCCGCCCACCTCCGGCCCACCTTCGTGGTCGTCGGCGAGCGCGGCCGGCCGCTGGCGAGCGGGAAATCGCTTCCCGAGTTGCAGGAGCGACTGCGCTCGCGCGCGCGACTCGGTGACGCGCGTCGCAGAGGCGCGGACCCCGAACGCCATCGAGCGGTCGGGGCTGACGAGCTGGGACCTGGACGAGCTTCCCCGCTTCCTCGACACGGCCCAGCGGGGACCGGGCGGGGCGACGAACACGATCCGCGCCTACCCCTCGCTCGTGGACGACGGGGCGAGCGTCAGCGTCCGGCTCATGTCCACTCCCGCCGACCAGGCGAGGACCCTCCCCGGCGGGGTGCGCCGGCTGCTGCTCGCGAGCATCCCGTCGCCCGTGGCCTACGTGCAGCAGCACCTGACCGCGAACGAGAAGCTGACCCTGGCAGCGAGCCCTTACCCGAGCACCAAGGCGCTGTTCGACGACAGCCTGCTCGCGGTGATCGATTCCGTGCTGTACCGCATGAGACCGGACGGGCAGCTGTTCATGCGCGCCGAGTTCGAGGCGGTCCGCGACCGCGTCTCCGGCGTCGTGATGGACTCCCTGTTCGAGACAGTCGCCCTCGTCACGCGCATCCTGACCGCCGCCCGCGCCGCCGAGAAAGCGATCGCCGGGACGACCGCGCTCGCCTACCTGCCGGCGCTGAACGACATGCGCGGGCAGCTCGCCGGGCTCGTCTGTCCGGGATTCGTCTCCGCGACGGGTCTGGAGCGGCTGCCGAACCTCCCCCGCTACCTCGCCGGGATCACCCAGCGGCTGCAAGCCCTGCCCACCAACCCCGGCCGCGACCGCGCGTGGCAGACCCAGGTGGAGACCGCCGTCGCGCTGTACGCCGACGCCGGCGGGCGCATCCCGCCCGCACCCGGTGCGCCCGCGAACCTCGTCCACGCCCGCTGGATGCTCGAGGAGTTCCGCGTGTCACTGTTCGCCCAGTCCCTCGGCACCGCCGAGACCGTGTCGCTCCAGCGCATCCGCAAGGCGCTCACCGGCTGAGCATCGCCGGCCGCCCGGTATGCTGACGCCATGGCTCAGATCGTGGTGTACGGGGTGGATGCCGTCCTTCGGAAGCGAGTGGGCGCCCTGTCGGACGCGATCCACTCCGCGGCGATCGAGGCTCTCGGACTGCCCGGGGACAAGCGTTTCCACCGTTTCGTGCCGCTCGAGCGCGAGCTGTTCCTCGCGCCGCCGGACCGCAGCGACGACTACACGATCGTCGAGG